>NZ_JAMOKL010000001.1:0-667060 GCF_023656675.1 Barnesiella sp. B2-R-119 | reverse complement strand
GGGATTGTATTTTGCGAAAACAGATTTTTTTTGAGCCCCTTTGAAATAGCTGAATGTTTCGAAGACGTTTAGGAGAATGTAGAAATTTCAGATTGTAGTAGTTAGTATGAGTAGATTTTCGATGCATTTTCGTAATACAAAGTAGTAGTATAAGTAGTAAACAAGAATTACAAAATCATCAAAATTTTCAATTATGAACTCTCTAAAATTTCAAGATAGATTGTTAGGTCTCCAAGACAATTTGCTAAACTTCGCTTATATGCTTACCGCAAACCGGGAAGAAGCGAAAGATTTGCTTCAAGATACGACTCTTAAAGCTCTCGACAACGAAGATAAATATATCGACAATGTCAATTTCAAAGGTTGGGTGTTTACCATCATGCGAAATATTTTTATCAATAATTATCGCAGGGTTGTACGGAACCAGACTATTATAGACCAGACAGAAGATCTGTATCACTTGAATTTGCCCCAAGACTCGGGATTCGCGTCGCCGGAAGGTTCTTTTACGGTGAAGGAGATTACAACGGCTATCAATAGTTTCAGCGAGGAGTATCGGATACCGTTTTCTATGCATGTGGCAGGGTATAAATATCACGAGATTGCCGAAAAAATGGATTTGCCTTTGGGCACGGTAAAAAGCCGAATCTTTTTTGCCCGTCAACGTTTGCAGGAGATGCTGAAAGATTATAAATAAAGTATAGCCGAATTGTTTTTAGGCTCATTCGAAGTGTTCCTCATAGAAAGCCCTCATAAATCATATAGGATTTATGAGGGCTTTGGATTTCCCGGTAAAGGTAGAATAGCCATACTTTTTTGTCTTTTTCTTTAACCCCTCCGTTCTTCGGACACCTCCCCTATATTTTGCGTTGCAAAAACACCCCGCCATGCTGCGGAACACGGCAAGGGAAGAGGGTGTTGGTGTTCAACATTTTGGCTTTACTGTTTATTTTCATTCCTTCTTTTTTCTACGGGTACTTTCCCTATCGGCAGGGAGAGGATTGAAATGTTATTTTTGATATTCTTTTCAACCCCCTCGCCCTGCGGGCACTCCCCCTATATTCCTTTCAGGAACACAGAGGGAGAGAGATATGCATCACTCTGTTCTCGTTATCGAAGGTATTAGCCCTTCTCCCCTGCCGTGTCCCGTAGCCTTACGGGAAGTTGCGTTAGCAATAGGGGAGACCCACAGAACTTTGTTCTGCGGAGAGGGGTTGAATGATTGTTTATTTGTATTTACCTGAGTTTCTCTTCGAGAAGATCGGAGAGGACATGAATATTCTTTTCGTTATCGTACGCTTTCAGTAGCTGTATTCGTTCGGTGCGTTTGGCTTGGTCGAAAGGTTCGTTTAAGGCGGTTTCGACAGCGCGAGCCATAGCCTGAGGTGTATCGGCAATGAGGCAGGCTTTGTCCAAGCCTGTGCCGAATAGCATTTTGCTGTTTACGATACAGTGTCCTCCGTGAAAGAGGGCATTCAATAGTTTCAGTTTTAATCCCGTGGGTTGGAATGTGACGAGTAGGTTGGCCGCCGCTTTTTCGATGAGGTGGTTCATTTGCCCTTCCGATGGATTGGCGATAAGTTGTGCGCCGGGTGTCCGTTCGACCAGCCGAACGAGTGTTTCCGGGGGATTTTTCCCGGCGAATATCCATGATGTGCCTTGTGTGAGCGGGACGACTTGCCGTAACAGATATTCGGCAGCTTCTATGTTCTCTTCGACCGAAAGGTTTCCGTGATAAAGGATATAGTTCTCCTTCGGGCCGGCAGGGGCTACTTCGGCGTATGCGTGAAAGGCGGGAAGCAGCGACACCGGGATTTGCGGGTATCTCGACGAGAAATAACAGCGGTCGCTCTCGGAGATCGCTAAAATGGCATCGGCATGCAGGAGTATCTTTTCGTATTTTGCCAATTTGACAGCTTCGAGTTCGTAGTAGAGTTTTTTCCACCCTGATGTCTTGCGGGATAATTCTTTGTAATATTCGTGCTCGATGTTGTGCATTCGGACTAATTTGATACGGTCTTTCAGCCGTTTGTCGGACAGAAAGGCGCAGCAATGCAGACCTTCGAACAGTATGGGGGCATTGTCGGAAAGCAGGTCGTCGAGAAGTTTTGAACAATGGCGACTGGAAACTATATAAGGGATATGTGAAAACTGGCGGATAACAGAACGGTGGCGCGGATAGTAAGAGACTCTGGCGGCTACTTCGTTCAGTTGTTCGGCTCTACTCCGGTCGTATTGGAATGTGTGTAGCCATGTCTCGTAGCCCATTTTTTTTAACGCTTTCAACTTATAGTAAATATCGATAACCCCTCCATAGTCCGGTGGAAAAGGGACTTGCAGAGAAACGACATGGAAACGTCGGGAGGGAGACAAACTCATGGGAAATTAGAATTTGTATCCGAGACCAATGGAGATATTAGCCTGATTGAAGTCGTTTATGAAAATATATTTTCCCTCTATATGTAGGTTTAGGTGGCGGGAAATGCTCATTTCGAATCCGGCTCCGGCGTTTATTCCGAATTTATTTCGGGTATTGGAGAGTTCTTTATCGTTTTGTAACGCATTTCCCCTCCAACTTTGAAACGCGATACCGGCTAAGGGATATACCGAGAATCGACCGGCGAAAGGAATGAGGTAATGAATGTTCCCGTTGATTTCCCATTCGTTGAGGTCGTGGTGCGAGAATGTGTAGTTGACCGACGGCACTACTCGCCAGTTTTTTGCAAAGGGGAGATGCATGAAAACTCCTGCTTGTATGTTTTCTGTATCGAACATGTATCCGGCTGATATGCCTAAGCACTTCGTATTGTAATTTTGTGCTTGGACGGTGGTGGCGGAAAGCAGCCCCATGAATATAAAAAGTCCTATTATTTTTTTCATATCCAAAAGTTTGAGGGACAAATATACGGTATCTTTCTGTTAATATGTAGTCGATGAAGTTATTTTTAGGATAGTATGGCTTTAAATGTGAAAAATGTTTTTGATATAGTCCTTATTGTTAAGAAGATATTAGAAATTGTTTTCATTTTTGAAGAGAGGATTTTCGTGCGGGGAGTTTGAAATTGCGGTAGAGTTTGTAATCCTTAGTAATGAATATCATTTTGCTGTATATGAGGCTGTGCTGTTTGTGTTGCTTTTTTCTATGGGATTGACTTTTACAGCTTCTACGACTTTGGCCATGGATTGTGAGCGAGCCAATTCGGGAACGGCCTCTGCGTTGTTCGGAGCAGCAGGTTTTGCTTTTGGAGGTATCGTTTCTCTGTTGGTGGGATTGGGCGATATCCTTTCTACTACGGGTCTGATATTTTTCGTTTGCTCGGTGTGTTCTCTTTGTTTTTCCGTTTTGGCTATGAACCAGACACATACGAACTTATGGGGGAGTTTCAAATGTAAGATGGGGCCTGTTACTAGGTTTGTCTTTTTGAGGCGAGAGAAATAAAAATGGGTAATAAAAGTAGTGATCGTAATTAACAGAAATGTATAAATCCCCCGCTCTTTTTCAAGGCGGGGGATTTTGTGTAGGACTATATCTTTATTATTCAAAGAGATGAGTCGGGATAGTTTAGCATTTTATTTTTTGATGACTTTCACGGCTTTACCATCGTTCACTTTTACAAAATACATACCGCCAGCAAGATCGGAAAGGTCGAGAGAAATAGTTGTCGTACCTACATGGGCTTGTCTCATTACCAGAGAACCGGCTATATTATATATTTCGACCGTTTCGATTGTATTTTGAGCAGATATCGTAATGATTCCCGTCGTGGGGTTGGGCGATATACGTGAAATGCTTACTGCATTTTCTATGCCTGTATATATATTGTTCAATACCAATGATTTCTTTGCGGGTGTCACACAACTGTTGTCACTGGTAGGCATAGCCCATACGGCTAATCTTTCACCGGCATTGGATACCGCATATAAGTTCCCGGCATAGTCGAATTCGAAATCATTAACATAACCGCCCATTTCGGCAATTTCTTTTCGGAATTTTTCCGTGACAGAAGGTATTCCCTCTTTCATCTTGTAGGAGTACACGGCCACTCCGCCATTTACGCTAAGGGCTATAAGCTGTTCTTTTTCATTGACGGCGAGAGCTCCGTTTTGGGACGACTCACCGATGATGTTGGGCTCGGCTGTATTAAATACGGCATCTTGGTATTGATCGCTGTAATAGAACATACATGGATTTGCGGGAGAGTTGCTTCCGCCACCTCTGTATTGTGCGGCCCAATATCCGGTAGAAACGGGAACGATACTGCTGTTGTCGTTGCCCACGTAACTACTGGCGGCTTTCGATTCGTTGGGCGCAGTTGTCCATGTATTCGATTCGCCGATGTTATAGACGTTGATAAATTTTTTCCAAGATGAACCCGAAGCCGTTTTATCTATGGCATAAAGTTGAGTTGTAGCACCTTCTCCTCGAATACCTACGGCTGTTATTTGGCCGCATACATATTTGCCTCCTATCATTAGGCTGCCATTCGAATTTGTAGCTCCTGTAAATATAGAAGAAATATCAAAGGTTTCGGGGTTCATCAGGTAAATACCTGCGTTGTTCGGGCTGGCGTCGCATAGGAATACTCGTCCATCTGATGCTACGGCTGCTTTTTTCGGACCCATACCGGTTTCTCCGCTCCAAGATATGGTTCCGCTATAAGCTGTGGAGCCTTGTTGAGTAATATCGCTTATGTCTGCACCGAGTACATACACACCCACTGTCGAGGTTTGGGCTTGTGAAGGATTTCCTGCACTTACTGTTCCGGCAGCAGTGTTCGTTATATAGATACGTCCGAAGTAGTCGCTTTCAGGTGATTTATCGATGGCGACACCGTATGGCGCATAGTACTGGTATAGAGGACTGTCGTCGGATATTTTCGTAAATTTCGTGACGTTTCCGGCGATGGCTTGAATACTCCAATTCAGCTTTTCGGCAGGAAGATCGGCTCTGGATATAGTAGTCTGATTCGCTCCCTTTGGTAGCGCTCCTAATGCAATCGTTTGAACAGCTTCGCCTGTTTCTGGATTATTCAATATCAAGTTTACAGATGTGGCATCCTCGTTTAAGTTGAAGTTGATAGTATATCCGTCTTCTGTTTCGTCATAGGATAAACCGTATGCAAATATACGGGCGGGAGATTCGGATTGCTCCATGCCTTTGGTCGTGTATTTTACGATTTTGTTTCCAGCCAACAGGTATATATCTATATCGGAATTATCTACGATTCCTATACTTGTCATTGGAGAAAGTCCCGTAGTGGAGATGAAAGATTCGGTATCTCCGATGTTTTGGGCTTGATCTATTCCATTCGTAATGTCATATAAACGAACTTTATAAGAATAATTTCCATCTCCTTGACTTTCACAAATGGGTGCGCTCATATAAATTTTATCGGCGTAACGGAAATAATTCGCTCCGTATGACTCTACCGGAATGTTATCCGAGAAATCGGCTAGCATGATTCCCTGATCGCTCATCCAGTCCATTAAAAATTCTCTTGGGGCCGTGAGTGTACCGTCTATGATCAATCTACTTTTTGCTAAGGGCGAGAGTGTGATATGGGCTTTTTCTCCGATTTGACTTTCGTCGAAGTCCGTATCGTTTTTCTGGAATCCGGCCACTTCTCCGTTTTTAATGTTCCAACATACATATCTGATACCGTATGCCGTATTCCAAGCGTTTCCGGCATGGGAGTCGAAATACAGTTGGAAATCGTCGATCGTGCCGCTTACAGCGATGGTGTTGGCTATATAGTTGGAGTTGTTATTTCCGGCGGCTGCGAGGCTGGCACTTGTATTCGTTTGTAATGTAGCGACGACAACCGGGGCTGAATCTTCTAACGAGGTCGTTTCACTTCCCTGCCATTCATATACGTAAAAGTCTCCGGTTTGATACGCATTGCCTTCTTTGCCGATGACCGTCGAGTTTGTCCCAATAAGCACGCCGTCGATAGTAAAGGCGATATCGGATAGTATATAGGGTAATTCTTTCCCGTTATAACCTTCGGTTACAAGACCTTCGGTACTCATTTCTTTAATGAGTTCTCCGGTTGCTGGATTCAGAACCAAGAGTTTAGGAATTTTATTTTCATCTACTGCCAATACATAATATTTGTTGTCTCGCAGGATTGCCCGACGTACGGTAAGTCCATTCAAGGCTTCGATGTCGGTAATTTCTGTTTCTTTGGTGAGATTGTAATATGCCGCTGCTGCAATATCTCCGTCTTGGTCGGGGTGTGGATAATCAAGCACTTCCTCTTCTATTTCTTCATCAGAGGGTTCTTCGTGTTCCAAATCGGTCAGCCTTTTATTAATGAATGCAGTTTCATTGACGATGACTTCGATTGGTTCGGTTTCTTTCCAGAATCCCTCGATGTCGAATACCAGATTGTAGTTTCCGGGAGTCAAATCGGTAAATACGAATAATCCATTATATTCTTTATCGGTTGTATATCGGCCTACTTCTTCACCGTTCTCGTTTTGAAGAATAATAGTTACGTTGTTCAAGGGAGCATAGGAATCGATCGAATTGATTTTGTATTTATAGAGGTCGTGTTCGAGAGTGTTATATTTATCTTTAACAGTTCCCATAATGCAGCCGGTGGTTTCGCTATCGTCGTTGAACCATGCACGTATGGCCCGAGCATATCGCATACCTTCTTGTTTGCAGTAGTCTTTGTTGAGAAGTCTTTGGCGTTCGGGTTGATAGGTGTGGAAACAGCCTTCACAAAGGAAGCCGTCACACCCGTGTTTCAAAACACCGAGATAACCGGTATATCCCATGCTGTTTGAGGACGAGCTACCATAGAAAGATATGTCGCCCCGGCTGTTGTTGTCGTTTTCGCCGGTATAATAGGATTTATAGGTAACCTCATTCTTGTTGACATATGGCCATGCGGCACGAGCCATATCGCGGGCGTTTGTCAATCCGTTTCCCGATTCCGAATCGGTCCCTCGATAGAGAATCAGTGGATAATTCGTACTGCTCCCCTCCGTTGCAGCGTTACTATGGATCGAAATGAAATAATCCATATTGTTGGCCTCTACATCTTGACAAATCACCGATAGGGTAACTAACTGTTGAGTTCCACTTTCTCCGGGCTGAGTCTCGATGTATTTGTCGTTTTCGGTTTTGTGTTCATCATCGGCCGATACAACACCGTTTACTGTGCGCGACATTCTCACATATCCGGCTCCGGCTTTTACGAGCTCTTCCCTTAGGGCCATTCCCTTTATCAAGTTCGTATTTGTTTCGAAGAATCCGAGGGTATCCATTTGAGCATAATTGATCGTTGCCATCGGCCGGTCGTTAGGCCCCCAACCGCCGTGCCCCGGATTAATATATATTCTGGCCTCGCTTAGATCGTTTGCACTTACCGAAAATGCTAACGTTATTCCTAAGCATATCGATAGAAGTTTGTTGAGTTTCATGGTGATTAATTATTTTGAGGTTGCTACATTCATTAAAAATATCTCTCCATTTTGTGTCGTATAGACGATTTTGGAAGCATCGTCGGATGCAGAAGGGTACATGCAGATTTTTGATTGATCTGTCAATGCCGTGCGATGAGTGCCTTGTGACGTAACGGCGAATATTTGGGAGTAAGTAACGATTTCCCCGTTATCATAATCTACCATGCCTACAACCCAATCGTTACCTAACCAGACCGGCGCACGCAATGTCCCCAAAGAAACCGGATTTGTTCCATCTATATTGCAGACGTATGCTTTCGCTTCGTCAATGACATAATAGAGAAGTTTTCCTCCATCGGGAGAAACCGATGGCCATAAATATCCTACATTCGTTCCGTTGGGAGAGAGTTGCTTTGTTTTTCCATCGATTGTAATGTAAAGCTGGCTGTTCTTAATACTTGGGATAGCCGGGAGGTTTTTCAGCTTTTTACCGGCAATCCGTTTAGAAATAAGTTTGCCATTATTTACAGCGAGAACCGTACCTCCTTTTACAGTCACACCTTCTAGATTTCGGGTAGGTTTTACTAGTTGTTCTGTTTTCCCGGTTTGTAGATTTACACTGTTTAATGATGAGTAGCGAAGTTTCCCTTTATATTCGCTCTTTCTATAAATTACGGTAGAGCCGTCTTCGGAAAATTGGGCATTAAACCCAGCACTTCGGTCATTGGTAATGGTCGTCAATTTCCCGGTTGCAAGATCAAATTTTTTCAGACCGCTCATGTCTTCGTTGGTTACTAGAACGCAATCCCCCTTCGGACTTATCTTCGGGAGAAATACTCCTTGCCCGTCGAGTGTAAGGGCTTTGGTACTGATTACCTCGATTCCTTGGGCAAAAATCAATTGACTCATAAAAACGAGTACTCCTAGAAATGTTTTTCTCATAATGATTAAAATTATATGGGTAAATAATGGATTATTAAGGATAATTCGAGTATATTTTGAGTCTTTGTGTTTATTTCAGGTTTTCAAATGTAGATATTTTTATTTTATATTCATTATTTAAGTATATAAAAAATGATTCTAAAATATAATATATTTAAAATTGCAATGAAAAATAAATGGAAATAAGATTTGTAGTTCTTGTAAAATATTGATAATTAGATGTTTGTTTGGCTTTATTATTATAATACTAATTATCGGGAATAATCGAAATAATTATTAGCGATTATTTTTTGTTGGTGATAAATTTCCCTTGTTGTATTGAATTTCTAACTTTGATTGGATTGAAGTCGGTCGGGTAACAAGAATGTATTTAATGTAACTACCGAAGTATAAAAATGAAAAAGCCGGTCAATCACCGGCTTTTCTTGTTTTTAATAAGATATCGGACTTTCCATTTGTGCTTTTTCAAGTCCTTCAAGAGTTCTTTATTCTTTATCTGATAGTCGAGATGTATCGACACGGATTCTTGGAAGGACTTTTCCGCATTTCGTATGCTGTTCCCGGATACGGCTAAATCGATGGAGGGACAATAGGCGATATAGGCATTAGCTTGTTTGAAAATGTAGATGTGGAATACCCCTGTAAGCAGATTACCGGAGATTCCTATTTTATCGGTACGAGGTCGCATAACGTTCACGAGTCAATTTGTTTATATATGATTTCGGGCGGAATAGCCGATATTTTCGAGAAGGCGAAAAGTTTCTTTCCCAAGTCTTTCAGCGAAGCGCCTATATGGTAGATTTCCCCATCGATGATTAGGAACCGATCGTGCGCCTTTGTGTATAACTTGACCTTTACAGGCGAATATTGAGCGTTGAATCGTTTGATGTCGAGCTCCAATTGCGGAATGATCTTATCCGTATAAATCACCACCGACACCGATTTTCCTCGTTTCCCGAATAAAGTCAAGACAGATTCGTCTATATAGTTGTCGAAAAGGACGATACTTTTTCGGGCTGACTTGACAAGATCACAAACGAATTTATAGGCATCGAATATCTGGCCGGCAAAAAATATTCCCTCTATCGGCGGTAAGGAATGGCGGACGAAAAAATCTACTTGGTTGCTGAGCCTTTGTATTTCGGAGTCGTGTTCTCTCAGTCGGTTATCAATTCTTTTCTCTAAACTGTCGAGCTTTTGATTGATGGAATAACCTTTCAGCATGTATTCTTTTAGGACTTTGTTCGCCCACTGGCGGAACTCAACGCCTCTTTTTGATTTCACCCGATATCCGATAGAAAGAACCATATCTAAATTGTAATATTCCATTTGATAGACTTTACCATCTGTGGCAGTTGTCGCAAATTTTGCGACAACTGAAATATCGGTTAATTCTTCTCTTAAAGCATTGTTAATATGTTTGCCAATTGTTTTTATGTCTCGGTCGAATAGTTCAGCAATTTGTTGCCTGTTTAACCATACGGTCTCATTTTCTAAGCGGACTTCCAGACTTACAGCACCTTCTGGTTGATATAATACGATTTCACTCTTTTGTTCCATCTCTGAATAGTTTTTGCAAATGTACATAAATAATTAAAAAACAGTGATGAACTTCTGAGATATGAGTTCACCGGGTATTGGTCTCGTCGCATCAATTCCGAACATCGTATTATCTACACGGTTCATGATGATATTGTGACCGTTTCAGTCTCCATGAGATACTATTATGCAAAGTGAATTTATAGAAATTCTATTTTGCTTTTATATTGGCAAAATCAATGACTTGACGATTAGCAGTGTCTATTTTTTTCGGAATCAAAACCTGTATGAATGTCTATTAATGCGATTACCGGCCTACCATTTGCCTATTAGGTCCATATTTTTAAGATTGGATATAAAAAGAAAAACACTGATAATTAATTATCAGTGTTTTTATAAATCAGTCGGGGTGACAAGATTCGAACTTGCGACCACACGCCCCCCAGACGCGTACTCTAAACCGGGCTGAGCTACACCCCGCTGAATTGGTAGTGCAAAAGTAGTGGTATTTTCTATACTGACAAAATTTTGAACAACTTTTTTACTCCTGTTTTTCTTCGAAATTTCCTAATCGCTTGCAAGAGAGTCGGTAGGGGTTATAATTTAAATAGGTCGCGGTATAGGTCGAATGCTACGAATATTTCTTCCTTATCGACGTGACAGTCGATGACCGGTTTGCCGATGGTTTGTAATAATGTGAAGTTGATGTATCCGGCTTCGTTTTTTTTGTCGTGGGTCATCAACTCGTAGAGTGTTTCGTAGTCCTTACAGGTAATGGGAAATGCTCTGTAATGGCGATAGATGTATGCTGCCAATTCGGAGATTGTTTCGGACGGAAATTTCAGATAACGGTGGGAGAGTAGTAATTCGCATATGAGTCCCCAAGCCACGGCGAATCCGTGAGGTATGGGAGTTTCCCGCTTGTGTGAAAGGCTCTCGAATGCATGGCCGATGGTATGACCTAAATTCAAGGCTTTGCGTATTCCTTTTTCAAAGGGATCTTCGGCGACGATACGTTCTTTGACTTGTATCGATTCTTTGAGCAGTGGCAGAAGTTTTTCCCAATCGGGCATGGACAAGTCGAAATCGAGCAATGAACGGTAGGTGGCCGGATTGTCGATAAGTCCGTGTTTCAACATTTCGGCGTATCCCGACAATAATTCGTTCTGTGGCAGTGTCTGAAAGAATTGTGTAGAGACGATGACCGTATCGGCCGGGCGGAAGGCTCCTATTTCATTTTTCAATCCGTTGAAATTTATTCCTGTTTTTCCTCCTACGGCGGCATCTACTGCTCCTAATAGGGTTGTGGGGATATTGATGAAACGGATTCCTCTTTTGAAACAGGCTGCGGCGAAACCTCCCAAGTCGGTGACCATACCTCCTCCCAAGTTGATAAGAAGCGATTTTCTGCTGGCTCCTTTATGGCTCAGTTCGTTCCATACGTGAACGAGTGTTTGGAGTGTTTTATGGGTGTCGCCGGCTTCGATCGTAATATATTGGGCTTGTGTGGATATGTTTTTCGATATTTCGGGTAGGGCGAATTTTTGGGTATGTGTGTCGCAGAGTATAAAAAGGGTATCGAAAGAAAAGTTTTCGAGCATATTTTTAAGGATTTCGCCGGGTGTGGCTGTGAATATGATTTTTTGCGACTCCATACAGATGATATTATCGAGTGATTTTTAGCGTGTGTATAAGTTCGTCGACATAATTGGCGAAATCGGGCATGGACGGGAAAACCATATCGGCTCCGGCTTCGATAAGCGCTTGTGCCGGAATGGGGCCTGTGTTGACTGCTATGGTAAATATTTGTGCTGTCGTACCGGAGACTACCCCTAAGGGTGCATTTTCGATGACAATCGCTTCGTTCGCTTTGACTCCGGCTTTGGAAAGTCCCATTAAATAGGGCTCGGGACTCGGCTTCCCAATCTTTACGTCATATGCCGTCACCTTATATTGCTGTTCGAATACACCGGGATAATCGTGGTCTAACCGATCTAAGAGAGAACCTTGTCCCGAACCTGTGACTAGTACAGGGCGTATGCCGTTATCGATGATTCGTTGTAGCATAAGGTCGGCTCCCGGCATGGGGACGATTTTTTCCAACGCGTTGAAATGTTTTTCCTTGATTTTATAAATCTCGGCACACTCGTCATCGGACACCTGTTTCCCGAAATGTTTGTCGAACAAGTATTTAATTGTACTGGCTCCTGTTCGTCCTTCGTATAGATAAAATTCTTCTTTGGAACATTTGAATCCCATAGGGGTGAGTGTACGATACCATGCTTCGACATGATTTTTCATCGAGTCGTAGAGAACTCCGTCCATATCGATAAGCGCGGCCTTAGGAGTAATGCAAGGCACGTTGTGCTGTAAAAGATAGTTTTTAATAGCGATATTTTCCAAAATGTCGTGTTACTTGTTTTATTCTACAAAAATAGAGCTTTTGAGATAATTAGCCAAAGAAGTGATGTTGAAAGACTTTTATTTTGTTTGAGATTGGATATTGGGTTTATTTCTGGTTTGTTAAAAATTTAACAAGATGTAAAATTAAGGCATAAATGTTTGTATTCTGTGATAATCCATTATTTTTGCAATAGATACGAGAATAGGTCGAGTTTCGGCATTACTAATCGAACTTGTTTCTGCGTTGGGCTTGTACTATTTTTGTTGCAAATATGGAAATGGATTGTATTTCGATATTATCAAGATTTGTTTTTGTTTTTTCTGTTTTTTGAAATGAAATAAAGTTATAGGGATATGAAGAGACTATTATGTAAGTGGATTCCGGTGTGTGCAATGGGTGCTGTTTTATGTGCCTGTGGGGGTGGAGTAGCCGATGGAGATTATGTCGGTGCATTTAAAGAATATGTGAAATCGGAGTTGAAGTCTGGAACGTGGGTCCTATCGGCCGATGAAAACTTATCCGCAGAGAAAGTCGATTCGATTCAAGTAGAAATTCTCCATGAAGTGACCGTTGCCGATAGTATTCGAGCCGGTCGTCAAGAGGCTATCGATAGCTACGTTTCTACCGAACAACGTTTGAAATATGAGATGGAGGTAGCAGAACACAATTATAAACTCGATGAGAACAGCCAGTTTGCTCGTCGTGCCGATTATGAACGAAAATTGAAAGAGGCTATGCGTTCACATGGGAATGACCGTAATTATGCTTCGAAAATAGAAGGATATAAACAGGCTATGGAGCGTTTGCCCAAAGATCATGAAGCTTACGTAAAATTTGACAAGGATAGGGACTTTTCGTATATTCGAGAATATGAGACCGCCAAATCGGCTTATGATCAATTTGTCGCCACGAATGTAGACGATTATATACAATCGTATGATTTAATCGTTCGCTATGTCGGTCGTGATACGACTGAGGTTTTGGGAGTTGCCGCTCAGGTAGAGTTTATTACTCCGGACGGGAATCAATCTGCTATCGTTTTGTTTAATGAGAAACCAACCTTTGTGAAAACAATCTTAACGGATGCTCAGGCGTTGGAAGACGATGATACAGAAAGCGACACCATAGAGTATGAAGCGGAATAATAAATAGAATGGTTTAAAAATAAAAAAGGAAAGGGCTACATTTTGTAGCCCTTTCCTTTTTTATTCGATTCAAAATATTATCGATATTGTATAACAAAACATGTAAAAGCAAAAATTTTTCAGGTATGTAGGGGGTATGTGTATTTTTTGTGTCATAATGGTAGAGCGACTTTAATCTTTCTATTAAAAATTTATGTATTTATGATTAAAAAACATGTACTCCTAAGTATTTTGGGACTTTTCATTGCGTGTACTGTCGGGGCGCAGGATAATTCGATGGCCGATGAAAAGGCTATTGTGAAGTCGGGTAACATGCGCTTTACGGTGTTGACTCCCGAAATGATTCGTATAGAATATAGTGCGAAATTGCAGTTTGAGGATCGCGCGTCCTTTGTAGTCATTAATCGCCATCTTCCGGTTCCGAATTTTACCCAAGAGGAACGTGACGGATATCTTTATCTTACAACCGATAAACTGGAACTGCGTTATAAACTGGGTACATATCCGGTAAGTAATGATCGTTGTAATCCTAATTTACAAATTACATTCGATGTGAACGGGGTCGAAGAGGTGTGGTATCCTGGGAAACAAGACCCGTATAATCTGAAAGGAACGACTAGAACTTTGGATAGAGCAGAGGGCGATGTGCGTGAATGGTTGGAGAATGGGTTACTTTCTCGTGTTGGTTGGGCTGTGATCGATGAACGAGAACCTCGCAAAGACGGTAGTCTGAGTCTTATGTTCGAGAGAGATACGAATGGGGGTATGGATTGGGTCGCTCAACGTAAGGATACCGCCGCTCTTGATATGTATTTCATGGGTTATGGGCATGATTATAAAAAGGCTCTTGGCGATTTCACCAAGATAGCCGGTAAGATTCCGTTGCCTCCGCTTTATGTATTTGGATATTGGTACTCTAAGTTTCAACGTTATACCGAGCAAGATATGCGCGATATTGTAAATGAAATACGTTCGCGTGATATTCCTATGGATGTACTCGTTATAGATATGGATTGGCATCGTAATGGTAAGACCGGTTCTACCGATGGAACCGAGTGGACCGGTTGGAGTTGGAATAAAGCTCTTTTCCCCGATCCTGCCGGTTTTATCTCTTGGTTGCACGATGAACAAAATTTGAATACGACACTTAATTTGCATCCGGCCGATGGTGTTTTCCCCAAAGAGGATAATTATGATGCTTTGTATGCCGATTTGGCCGGACGTTATTCCGATATAAAGGCCGATAGTCTGACTAACGAAGACGGTACCATTCGTTGGAATATCGAAAACAAGGATTTCTACAAGGCCTTTTTCGAACATATTTTACGGCCTCATGAAAATATCGGTGTCGATTTTTGGTGGGTCGATTGGCAACAGTGGATGATTGCGCAGAATGAACCGAATTTAGGTAATACTTTTTGGTTGAATCATGTGTTTTTCAACGATAAAAAATTGCAGGCAAAAAATCGGCCGTTTATCTTTCATCGTTGGGGTGGGTTGGGTAATCATCGTTATCCTATCGGTTTTTCGGGAGACTCGGAAGCGACTTTTTCTTCGTTGGCTTTTCAGCCCTATTTTACAGCTACCGCATCTAATGTCGGTTATGGTTATTGGAGTCATGATATAGGAGGTCATAATCAGGAGGGAGCCAACGATGCCGAGTTGTATTTGCGGTGGATTCAATACGGGGTCTTCTCTCCTATATTGCGTACACATGCTACGGCTGCCGGCCATATCGAACGTCGCATTTGGAAATATGCTAATTTTGAGCAGATGCGTGATGCCATTTATTTGCGTTATGCTTTGATACCTTATATTTATACGATGGCACGCTGGTCGTACGATACGGGAGTGGGCATGTGTCGTCCTATGTATTATGATTATCCCGAAGCAGATGAGGCTTACCGTTATGAGGGACAGTATATGTTTGGAAACGATATACTCGTAGCCCCCGTCACTTCGTCGGATAAAGGAACGAATGTCAGTGAAAAAGATATTTGGCTACCTGAGGGCAAGTGGTATGAAGTGATGACGGGTGAGTTAATCGACGGTGGTTCGGTCGTTACTCGTTCGTTCACTCGTGAACAGATTCCTTATTATTATCGCGAGGGTGCTATCATTCCGCTTTATCCTCGTATGATGCACCTGAAAAAACGGCCTGAAACACTCACTTTGCAGTTTACACCCGGAGCCAGAGGCGAATTTAATTATTATGAGGATGCCGGAAACAACGCTGATTATGAAACAGCTTGTACATTTACAAGAATTACGCAAAATACCGAGGACGGAAGAACCTCTTGTACTATTTATCCTCGTACTGGATCATTCGACGATATGCCGGAAGAACGGGCTTATCGTCTTGAATTTTTGGCTCGGAACGAGGCTCCGACAAAGGTCACTTTTTCCGATGGAACGCATGCTGTCTATGAGTATGATGCCGAGGGTAAAAAGATCGTGATTTCCGTACCGAAAAGAGCATGCAGTTCAGCTATAACCGTAATCATTGAATAATAAAAAGAGAAAAATATGAAAAGATTTTGCAAGAATATGGCCGTTTTATTTCTCTTGTTTGGATTTGTTCTAACTGCGAGAGCAGATTGGCGGCTTGTTGGAGATACGGCTGAATTAAAGATTCCCGTCGTGCTTTCTCCGGTGGGAGACGATGGAAAGGAGTTTGTTTACGTGGGTGGCTTGCCGGAAGTTTTGTTTAAATTGACCGATGGTATAACGGAGTATGTCCATGAATGTGGTAGTAATAATCCTTTGGGCGATTCTATACCTTTGCGAGAGGCCGGTGAAGACGAGCGAGGGTTGTGTATCCGGTATGCGAGCGAGACCGATGTATATAGATTGACCCTTACAGTCGATGGTAATGCAAAAAGTTTGAAGGCTGAACGGCTCGAATTGCCTAAAAACTTGTATATCATAGGAGGCCCGTTTAATCGAGAGATTCAATTTTGGAAGTTTCAGGATGCCAAAGCCTTAGAAGTGGATCGGACATATCCTTATATTTTCTATTATAAGGGTGTCATGCGCTATAACGATGAGGGTGACGAGTGCGGTAGTTTCATGTTTTTGAAACGATTGAGCTGGGACGATAAATATCACCCTGCATCGAGTGGAGATTTTTCTATTTCGGGAAAGGTGAGACAACCTTTGAAAATGCGTTTGAATGGAGAGGATAATAAGTGGACTATTCCGGCTGACCGAAGTGGAGATGGATATTATGAATTGAAAGTCGATTTACTCAATCTTACACTTACCGTCGAAAAGTTTGAACCGGATTTGGTAGAGAATCCATTTCCTCTTTCGGTTTTTGCTGTTGGAGCGGCTATGCCTTGTGGTTGGGATAATGCCCATCCTATGGTGATGACCCCGATCGCAGAGGGTGTATATCGTTGGGAAGGAGATGTAGAGGCCGGCGATTTCAAATTCCTTCGTAGAAGAGGAACTTGGGAACGTTGTTATGTGGCTAGGACAAAAGATGAACCTATTCGTTTTGGCGAGGAACATGATGTTATTTATGAGTATAATTCGTTTGAGGAGGGAAATGACTATAAGTTTATGCTTCCCAAGACAAATCATTGTATTCTGACGCTCGACCTTAACCGAATGAAATTGAGGGTGGATAATGAAGAAACGGAAGGCATTGGCGTTGAATCGATTAAAACATCTGGCGAGTTGATCTATTACAGTTCGGATAATACGCTTTTCTTGCGAAGTAAAAACAATTTACAGTTGCAGGCTCGTGTATTTGCCCTTGATGGGTGTCTCGTCTCGGAAGATGTTTTTATAGGTGGTACGGACATTAGCCTCTCTCGTGGTTATTATATCGTAGTCCTTCACCGTGAAGATGGTACGCAAGTTGCCGAGTTCAAAGTTTTTGTTGATTGAATCTGGACTTAGATTGGAATTTGTTATAATAGTTAATCGATACGAGCCTGTGTTCCGCTATCGGGATTTTAAAAGTAATCGGGTTGTTGAAATACAAATAATACGAGATTATCTTTTGGAGGTAATCTCGTATTATTTTAAATGTGAACATTTTAATTATATCGACTAAATGTTGAATCCGATTTTCGTTTTGCTCGTTTCTTCGTTATCGACAGATGAATTTTTGACAATAGTTACCACATCGCAACAAATAAATCCCTTGCTTCAATGAGATGGAGTTATCTCCCTCAACGCCTTGAACTTGGGCTACGATTCGACCTTGTAGGTCGCTGATGATAATTTCTTGGGGTACAAGAAGTCGTATAATTGTGTTGCCGGGATAGGAAATAACCTTGATCTCTTGGTTTTCTCGACGGGTATTGTCTATATTCGAGGGAATGGGAACTTCTGTCAGTTCTGTCCATTGAGATTGGTAAAGATCGTCGCCCACTACCGCATAGGCGCTCATGCGAAATGCAAATTGGTCACCCCATGCTTTGGGTAGATCTGTAAAAGTATAACTGTTCGTCCTGCGGCCTTCGACGAGGGTATAATCGTAGTTATAGCTAAACCGGTCTCCCTTTGAAAGAGTTTGAGTCATTGTGAATTCGTCGAGATAGATTTCTTTGATAGGATCGAGTTGCCTGAAATATAATTCGATATACATTTGTTCACTGCTATGCTTAAAGTCTATTGTCAAATTATTATAGCCTTCTTGTGTGAGAAATTTGGTTATTTTCTCGGGAGTACCTTGTGAGTAGTAGTTGTTAAAGTCGATTTTATCTCCTTTGGCTCCATATACTCGTACGTTGACTGTACAACCATTTGTATTGGTTGTGCTGATGACGGGGGTCTGAATATTGATACCACTGAGCATGCCTCCTGTCCAGCAGCCGAAATTAACAGACCAGTCAGGGACAGTTGTATATTCGTCGTAATTCGTTGTACCGTCGTCTTCTGCCGGAAGATCGATTGTGCCTCCCGTAAAAGCATCGAAATTTTCGTGGAGAATGGTTTTTGTTTCATCTCTTTGGGCAATGTGGGTATAAACATTGTAAACGACATATCCGTTGGACCCGATGACTGTGTTCCAGTTGGCTGTGTATTGCCCCCCTTGAATATCGGTGAATTCTTTGAGTACAGGTTTGGAAAGGGAACCTGCATATCCGAATACATCAATCATATTTGATTCCAAAGAAGTTTCAGAGTCGTTGGTGCTTTTTACCGTGTAAAAATAATCGGTATTGTCTTTGAGTCCGGTTACGGGAGCTGATGTTTCTGTGATTCGTTTGTTTTTGACAAGATAATCCCGTGTTTTTACGATACCGCCATAAGTATAACTTATTTCGTCAATAGCCGTGGGACTGTTTAGATCTGGATTTTCATCGGTATAAATCATTTTGAACTGAATACACCCCACCGGGATATTGGCGGAAAAATCGGCTATTCCTCCACTTCGATAACTGATTGTTGAGGCTTCACCAAGAGAGTGCCATTGAAAGCCGTCAAATCCGTAAACTGCGACTGTTCCGGTGGCATTGGCGTTTTTTATCCAAAACGAAAATTTCGAGGTGGGGGCCGGTAATACAGGGGTAACAATCGAATCGCCTGTTGCATCGAATGCAAGAGCTATTTTCCCCGAATAAACAGATGTGGTATCTCCGGCGACATTGGTCGTATATAATTGGCGAATAGAGCCGGTATTCACGTCGATTTTCCAATTTTCGGGGAATACGGATAGGTTAGAGTCTATGTATTTATTTTGTTTTGACCCGGAAGAACGAGGCACTAATCCCTCAAAACTTTCTGTGACTTTTACTGTTTCTGTCCCGCAATCTTCCATTTTATAGGCAAAAACATTCAAATTGTAAGCCGAAGCCTGAGATACAGATTGCCAGTTTGCGGTAAAGGAATTTTCAGTAATATCGGTTGCGGGTAGAGCTTTGGGGACTTCAAGAGCGGCATGGGAGAGTGCAATTCCCCATAACGATAAAATAAGAGTAGCTAATCTTCTCATGATCTAAGGGTTATGTTTTATAGGGAGTAAAGATATTAAAAATATATAGAAAAATTTATTTGATAAGATATTTTAAAAGAACAGCCTGCCGAAAAATTCGGCAGGCTGTTCCTACATTTACGTTATGTTTAATTAGATACGAGCTTGTATGGCTTTACTTTCTTCTTCGTAACCGGGTTTATTGAGCAAAGCGAACATATTGCGTTTGTATGCTTCAACTCCCGGTTGGTTAAACGGGTTTACGCCCAAAATATAACCGCTAATGCCGCAGGCTTTTTCGAAGAAGTAAATCAGTTGTCCCAAATAGAGTTCCGATAATTCGGGTATTTCTATTTTTAGGTTGGGGACTCCGCCGTCTACGTGAGCTATTTGAGTCCCAAGTTCGGCCATTTTGTTTACTTCGTCCACTCTCTTTCCCGACAGGAAATTCAGCCCGTCCAGATTATCCTTGTCGGAAGGGATATTTACCGTATGTTTCATTTTGGCAACCGAAAGAACGGTTTCGAAGATGGTTCTTTCACCTTCCTGAATCCATTGTCCCATCGAATGTAAATCGGTCGTGAAGTCGACTGATGCCGGATAGATTCCGAGGTTTTCTTTTCCTTCGCTTTCTCCGTAGAGTTGTTTCCACCATTCTGCGAAGAAGTGTAATTTAGGATTGAAGTTGACGAGGATTTCTATTTTCTTCCCGCTTTGATATAAAGCATTTCGGGTGGCAGCATAAATAGCTGCGGGGTTTTTCTCGAAAGGAATATCTTCTCCACACGCTTTTTCCATAGCTACCGCTCCGGAAACCAGCGTTCTGATGTCGAATCCGGCTATGGCAATAGGCAATAGTCCTACGGGAGTGAGTACCGAGAAACGGCCTCCTACGTTGTCGGCAATGACAAAAGTTTTGTATCCTTCGGTGTCGGCCAGTTTACGCAATGCACCTTTTTTTGCATCGGTTATGGCGATGATACGATGTTTGGCTTTGTCTTTTCCTACTTGTGCTTCGAGCTGTTCTTTCAACAATCGGAAAGCGATGGCGGGTTCTGTCGTCGTTCCCGATTTTGAAATGACGACGATACCAAAAGATTTGTTTTTCAGGAGGGTTTGCAGTTCAAACAAATAGTCTTCGCCGATGTTGTGTCCGGCAAACAGTACGAGCGGATTTTTATGTTCCGAGCGAAGAAATTCGAATGAGTCGGATAGAGCCTCGATAACAGCTTTGGCTCCGAGGTAGCTACCTCCGATACCAATGACTACTACTATTTCGCAACGGTCTTTCAATTGTTTTGCAGCAGCTTCGAGGTCTGCTAAATGGGCTTCTGTTATTTCGGAGGGTAGATGCAGCCACCCTAAAAAGTCATTTCCTTTACCCGTACCTTTGTGCAGCATTTCCATGCCGCTTTTCGCTTTGTCTTCCAATGCGAATACATCGCTTTTGGATACAGTGCCTAATGCTTTTTCAATGTTCAATTCGATTGATTTCATAGTTTCACTATATTAGTTGTATTACAGAAATGTATCATATATACTTTCAATGGCGTGCCGGGGCAATACTTTTTTGTAGAGTATATCATAAACACATTGCAGTATGGGCATGTTCACCTTGTATCGTTCGTTTATTTCATAAATGCATTTCGTGCCGAAATATCCTTCGGCAATCATCTCCATTTCCATTTTTGCGGCGCTGACGGAGTAACCACGTCCTATCATGGATCCGAAATTGTGATTGCGGCTGAACCGGGAATAGGCGGTAACCAAAAGGTCTCCTAAATATACCGAGTCGCTGATGTTTCTGTCCCGACATGGGGAGACTGCTTGTAAAAAACGATCCATTTCGTTCAAGGCGTTGGATACGAGCATAGCTTGAAAATTATCTCCGCTCTTCATACCATGACAAATCCCGGCGGCTATGGCATAGACATTTTTTAATACGGCAGAATATTCAATGCCTTTTACATCGGAGGAGATAATGGTTTTCAGCTTGGGGCTCGCCAATATGTCGGCGAAACTTCTCGCTTTTTGCAGATCGTTACACCCGATGGTGAGATAGGAGAGCCGTTCGAGCGCTACTTCCTCGGCATGGCATGGCCCCCCGATTACGGCCAAGTGGGATTCCGGCACGTGATAGAAATTTTGCAGGTATTCGGTGACGATCATATTTTCGTCGGGAACGATTCCTTTTATCGCTGTCACGACAAATTTTTTACTGATGTCGGCCGACAGTTTCTTTAAATGGGACTTCATGTAGGGCGATGGAGTCACCAAGAGCAATGTGTCGGCCGCATCGGCGATTTCGTTGATGTCGGAACTGAAATGTATTCGAGATGTGTCGAATGTGACATCGGACAAATATACAGGATTGTGGCCTGTTTGTTTGAAATCGGCGATACGGTCGTCTCGACGCATGTACCATAGGATATTATCGGCATTATTAAGCGCCAGCTTTGCCAAAGCTGTTGCCCAACTGCCACCTCCCATGATCGCTATTTTACCGGGTATAGGCATGGTCGATTATCGTTTTGCGTTTTCTACCCATTCTTTTACATCGTCGATCGTGGGGTTAGCCAGTTTGAGCTTGTATTTTTTGTTAATGCCACAGATTTCTTGATGCATTTTGTTCGGATTGGCTTCTGCTACGTCAGCTACGGTGAGGTATCCTGCTTTTTGAATGGGTGCGACCCATTCGGCAGGAATGTTTATGGTGGTATAGGCCGCTTCGTTATCTCGTTTTTGAACTTTCTCGGGGCGCATTTGCGGGAAGAGGAGAACTTCTTGTATGGTGGTTTGACCTGTCATGAGCATGACGAGCCGGTCCATACCTATTCCCATACCCGATGTGGGCGGCATGCCGTATTCGAGAGCCCGGATAAAGTCATTGTCGATGAACATGGCTTCGTCGTCTCCTTTTTCGGAGAGGCGGAGTTGTTCTTCGAAACGCAACCGTTGGTCGATGGGGTCGTTCAACTCGGAGTAGGCGTTGCAGAGTTCTTTCCCGTTTACCATTAGTTCGAAACGTTCGGTCAGTTCGGGGTTGTTCCGATGACGTTTGGTGAGCGGCGACATTTCGATGGGATAATCGGTGATGAAGGTGGGTTGTATGTAATGGCCTTCGCATTTCTCGCCGAATATTTCGTCGATGATTTTTCCTTTGCCCATTGTTTCGTCGACCTCGACCCCGATTTTTTTGCAAACTTCGCGCAATTGTGCTTCGTCCATGCCGCTGATGTCGATACCCGTGTGTTCCTTGATGGCATCGAGCATAGTGATACGCTTGAACGGAGTTTTGAAATTGATCGTGTTTTCACCGACCTTGACTTCGGTAGTACCGTTTACGTCGAGACAGATTTTTTCTAACATTTTTTCGGTGAAATCCATCATCCAGTTGTAGTCCTTGTAAGAGACATAGATTTCCATACAGGTAAATTCCGGATTGTGCGTTCTGTCCATGCCTTCGTTGCGGAAGTTTTTGGAAAATTCGTACACTCCTTCGAAGCCTCCGACAATCAGCCGTTTCAAATATAATTCATCGGCGATACGCAAATATAGAGGTATGTCGAGCGCATTGTGGTGGGTGATGAACGGACGGGCGGCCGCACCTCCGGGTATCGATTGCAGAATGGGTGTTTCGACTTCCAGATATCCGCGAGAGTTGAAATATTCCCGCATGGAGGTGTACACTTTGTTCCGTTTGATGAATATATCTTTTACTCCTTCGTTTACCACCAAGTCTACATAGCGTTGGCGATAACGGAGCTCGGGGTCTTCGAAAGCGTCGTAGGCTACCCCGTCTTTCATCTTTACGATGGGAAGGGGGCGTATCGATTTGGCGAGTACTGTCAGCTCTTGCGCATGAACCGTTATTTCTCCCATTTGGGTACGGAATACAAATCCGCGAATACCGATGAAATCGCCGATGTCGAGCAGCTTTTTGAATACGGTATTGTATAATTCTTTATCTTCTCCCGGGCAGAGGTCGTCACGCGAAATATAAACTTGGATTCGGCCCTCCGAGTCTTTCAACTCGATGAATGAGGCTTTACCCATGATACGCCGACTCATAATACGTCCGGCTATGGCTACCTGACGAGGAGTTTCCGCACCATCGACGAAATTATTTTTTATTTCCTGAGAATAGGCGTTTACAGGATATTCGGCAGCAGGGTAGGGTTCTATGCCCAATTTGCGCATTTCGTCGAGACTGTTACGACGAATGATCTCTTGTTCGCTTAGGTCGAGAATATTCATAGGTATATGTTTGTAAATTTTCGCAAAAATACAAAACTTTGAGCTAATCCGGCTATGTTTGGCGTAAATTATTGTTATCGAGCGACTGTTATCCCGATGTAAAGTTTATGTTTTCGTGGTATCGTTTTCATCGTCGGAGGGAACCATAATATCGGACTTGTTTTTTAACCATTTGAAGATATTGATTCGCAGTTTGCTTCCCCGGGCTTCGAAGTAATTGTTGAAACACGAATTGATTTCACAGCCATACACCACTAACAGCACGAGAGCCGGTAATATGGGAATCCCGAACGGTGTGCCGAACGCTTCGCCAAAACTCGTGGCGACCAGTATCCAGCAAAGATAGTCGATGATTTTGTTTGCGCTTCGGCGTATCGCCCTGCTTTTGCGTATGGTTTCGCCCCGATGCCGTGCTGCTTCGATTCCGAATTTCAAGTCGGCCAAAACCAATGCGAATGCAGCTAATAGAAACCAACGTATGGGTGAGATAAAATCGGCGGCCCAAGAGAGATACGACACGAGCGAGCCGTTGATGAGATTGCGTTCGTCCATAATTTAAAATTGTATTCAAATATTTCGACGGCAAATTTCGTATCGGGAAGCGGGGAATACATGTCTTGTTTATAAAAAATGAGAAATAAAAGTTTCTTTTCTTTTCGATATGTGACTATTTTGTTATTTTTGCTTTTGTTTATCATTGTATTTTACAGAGTAATAATAAAATAAAGTTAACCTTATGAACATTTTCCAAAAGAGCATTTCCCTTTTCATTGCGGTCATGACGGTATTTGCGGCTCAAGCTAAAAATTATGAAGTAGCTTCGCCCTCGGGAGATTTAAGAGTGGTCGTATCGGTAACGAATTCCGGGACGACTCTGAGCGTGTTTGCTGGAGAAACAGAGGTTTTGGCTCCGTCTCCTATATCTATCACGATAAAAGAAAACAACGAATCTCGAACAAAAGTTTTATGGGGCATGAATTCCAAACAACCCAAAGTTCGCAGGAGTTTTGTAGACGAGATGATTCCGGCTCCTGTTTATAAACGTTTTCAAGTGAAGGATCGTTATAATCAGATGGTTTTGACATCGGGAAAACAGGGGTTGGTTGTGCGGGCTTATGACGATGGAATAGCGTATCGATTGACCTATAAAAGTAATATCCCTTATACAGTATATAACGAACAAGTTGATTTTACATTTTCCGCCGATTATCCGATGTACGCTAGTTATGTAAAACGTGGAGACGATGGTGATTTCGAGTCGCAGTATATCAACTCGTTCGAGAATACTTATGAACATGAATCTATTACCAAATTTAAATCGTCGCGCCTTTTATTTCTTCCTGTGTTGGTAGAGTTGCCTCATGGAATGAAAGTGTGTATAACCGAAGCCGACTTGGATAATTATCCGGGTATGTATTTGGTGGGTGGAGGCGATACTCCGGTCCTTACGTCGCACTTTGCGCCGGTTCCGAAAACGACGGTTCAAGGGGGACATAACATGTTACAAAAGTTTGTTACTTCCCGAGAAGAATATATTGCTCGTGATGCCAATGCCCAACTTCCGTGGCGGGTGATTGCCGTTGCCGGTAATGATGCAGAGTTGGCCGCCAGTGATATCGTGTTCCGTTTGGGGAAACCTCTGCGTATCGCCGATACTTCGTGGATAAAACCGGGTAAGGTGGCTTGGGATTGGTGGAATGCGTGGAATCTCTACGGGGTAGATTTTCGTGCCGGAATCAATAACGAGACGTATAAATATTATATCGATTTTGCTGCGGAGAACGGGATAGAATATGTGATTCTCGACGAGGGGTGGGCTGTGAATAAAAAGGCCGATTTAATGCAGGTCGTTCCTGAAATAGATTTGCCTGAATTGGTAACGTATGCCGACGGGAAAAATGTCGGTTTGATTCTTTGGGCCGGATATTGGGCTTTCCATCGGGATATGGAAAATGTCGTGAAGCATTATGCCGATATGGGGATAAAAGGGTTCAAAGTAGATTTTATGGATAGGGACGACCAAGAGATGGTGCGGTTTATCAATGAAGCTTCGGAATTGTGCGCCCGTTATAATATGTTGGTGGATTTTCATGGAATGTACAAACCTACGGGAGCGCAACGTACATGGCCCAATGTGATCAACTATGAAGGCGTGAATGGTTTGGAACAATTGAAATGGAGCCCGAAAGGATATGACCAAGTGACTTACGATGTACAGATTCCTTTTATTCGTCAGTTTGCCGGACCTATGGACTATACGCAGGGAGCTATGCGCAATGCAATCAAGAAGAATTATAATCCGGTGAATAGTGAGCCGATGAGTCAGGGCACACGCTGTCGTCAGTTGGCTACGTATGTTATTTTTGATTCTCCGTTGAATATGTTGTGCGACAATCCTTCGAATTACAGAAAGGAACCGGAGTGTACGGCTTTCATAGCCCGCATCCCGACTGTGTGGGACGAAACTTTGGGGCTTGACGGGAAAGTGGGCGAATATATTACGATGGCGAGGCGCTCGGGCGATGAGTGGTACGTAGGAGGATTGACAAACTGGGATAAACGGGATATAACTGTCGATCTCTCATTTTTGGGAGAGGGCTTTTATGAGATAGAGCTGTTCAAGGACGGTATAAATGCCGACCGTGCCGCTTGCGATTATAAACGGGTAGTAATGCCTGTTCCCGAAGACCGACAGTTGAAGGTCACTTTATTCCCCGGTGGCGGTTTTGCCGGCCGTATCGAGAGACGGTAGATAGCATGAAATACAGCAAGCGGAGCTTCGAGAAAAAGCTCCGCTTGTTTTTATTGGGTTTATAAATCGTCCATAGCTTCATTGGAAACGACTTCTCCGTTTATTTTGTCGAAGTATTCCAATAAGACAAAACAATTTTCATAACCTTGGTGGGAAATAGATAGTTGAATGCTCCCTTTGGAGGTTTCAAATGAGGTTTGATATTTGCACCGGTCAAATTTAACAAAATGCATTCTTGTTCTATCATCATCGGGCTCGTAAGATTGGAATTCTTCTACACAAACAGCGGGTTCTCCATATTTTTGTGATAGCATGTCTTTTATTGTAAAGTAATTGTCTGATAAAGAAGACCATGTTTCGCAAGAAGGGAATGTGACTGCCGCCTTACAAACTAAATCTTTTTGTTTTAAAGATACAATGCCGATTGTACAATCTTTATAAGCGGCGAATTCTCCCATAAATATAGCGACGCCATTTTCTTTACCAATATAGGTAAGATTTTGTGTTTTCAATTTTTGGACAAAAGAATCTAAACTGCCATCAATGGGAATACCCTTGAATGTAAGATGTTCGGATTCTGTTTGTGCGAAAGTTATTGATGAAATAATTGCGCAGCATAGTAATAAAATTATTTTTCTCATGGCTGTATGTTTTAAAGATTAGTAGAATTTTGAGTTGGATTTATAGGAATAACAAGCCGTTGGTCGGCATCGATAGCCCATTGCACTTGCCACATTCTGCCATCGTGTTGGTCGAGGAGAATGAATGTGTACATGTTTTTTGTGGAATAAAGGGTGAATCGCCCGTTTCCTGCACTGTCGTTTCCGGCAAGGTAATTTTCGTTTAGCACGACTTCCATTCGGTCGTCGCCTTGAATGTCGTATTGTACTTGCCACATGCGACCGTTTCGGGTATCCAATTTGATAAAAGTCCACATATTGGTGGTGGGGAATAATTGGAATGCCGGGGCAGCATTGTTTTGTTGTTTCGGCTTGTCTTCGGGTGTAGAACAAGCCATCAGTCCTGTTAAGAACAAAATGAATAAAAGGGTTGTCTTTTTCATAATTATATAGTTAAATGGTTAGAAATCTATTGTATAGGAGGCTTCGTCGCTCCCTCCATTGGGGAATGTACCGGATTTTTGACTTTTTAAAACAAAAGGCTCTGTGTTCTTGCTTACATATATGCGAATATTATAATTTGTACTTCCTCCACGGCCTTCATGATAAAAACGTGCATATGCATATGCTCGGAACCCTTTTGGAACTGGACCAAATGTTTCGTTGAATTTTCCAGAGAAATCTAAATTCCCTTTTTCGGTTGCAACGTTTCCTCTAACAGAAAAAGCACTGCCATTTGATGTTTCATATCTCACGTAATAGTTATCTTTTGTTTCTGTGTCGGCTTTTTGTGTATCGGGTTCATCAGCATTGGTACAAGCCGAGCATATCAAGAGGGCTAACAATGTACTCAATATTGGGATAATTCTTTTCATTTTTTTCGATTGGTTTAAATATGGAAAAGGCGTGTAACCATTCTTCGCTTGCTTTACGTTTGGTTACCGCCAAGTGACCATATTCCACAACAAGCACAGAACAGCTCACGCCTTTGAAGCGTGAACTTTCGATCTGCTTGTTCTCGTGGAATGAATGTTTGGCGGTATTCAAGATGAAAGAGAACAAGAGCTGAAAGCTCGATTTTATTTTAAGTGTCCGAACGGGAAACGCTTATCCGGGTGTTTATACATCGGGTTAATTGCATTTATGAGGATTCTATACTGTCGTACGCAAATCCCATTGTTTCGTTCGTGTTTTTTTATTTGTTTTCTCCTTTCTTCTTTTAGGGTTTATACTCGATTGAATGATTTCAAAAACAGTTTATTAACGACTGTTCAAATACAAAAATAGGAAAAAATGATAAAACAGTATCTGTATCGCTTAATTTTTTTGCAAATACGGTTCGATGTGGATATTGACCTGCGTCCTTTTCCCGAAAGTGGTTTTGAGCGATTCTTCCACTTGTGTGGCGATGTCGTGCGCTTTGACGATAGACGAATCGGGGTCGACTTTGATGTGCATGTCGATGATGAATGTGTTTCCGTTTTTGCGCGTGCGCAGGTGGTGGAATGCGATGACTCCGGGTGTCTGCTGTATTTTCTCGGCAATATTTTGTTCCACTTCTTCGGGGAGGGACATTTCGAGAAGTTCTTGTATGCTGGGGCGGGCGAGCTTATAAGCGACTCCAAAGATAAATATTCCTACGACGAGAGAGGTTATGGGATCAAGCACACGCCAGCGTTCACCCAGAAACATGGCTCCCGATATGCCTATGAGGGTTCCTATCGAGGAGAAAGCGTCGGAACGGTGATGCCAGCCGTTGGCAATGACAGCCGGACTGTCGATGTTGCGCCCGATTGTGATCGTGTACCAATATAGGCCTTCTTTTACGATGATGGAAACAGCTGCCATAGCGAGAGCCAAATAGGTGGGACGTTCGATAATTTCCCCGTTGAGGACTTCGTATATTTTGATGCTTCCCGAATAAAATATTCCAATGGCGACGACGAAGAGAGCAAAGCTGATGAGCATGGTGGCAAAGGTTTCGAATTTACCATGTCCGTAAGGGTGGTCGCTGTCTTCGTTTTTCGATGAGATTTTAATGAAGATGATAACGATGAAATCTGTGATAAAATCGGATAAGGAGTGTATGCCGTCTGCAACCATGGCACTACTTCGCCCCCATATGCCGGCTATGATTTTTGCGGCAGACAAGATGAGATTGGTAAAAAATCCCACCCAAGTGACCCGTGCGGCTTTTTTCTCCCGGATTACATTCGAGATGTCGTCTTTTCCGTCCATAATGGTGTAATGTTGCTGTACAAATGTAAGGCGTTTCGGGGCTATTTCGTATCGTTTGCTCTGTGTCATCGTTTAATTTATAACGGTTCTACTTAGCCTGTTTACTGTCGTAACAGTTCGAGACCATGCGAAAAGAAATGATTGCAAGAGCGTTTTTTTGTCGGTGAAACTTTACGATTTGTTTTGAACTACGGGATTGAATTTTTATATTTGACAGAGATTTAATCGTATCTGTATGCACGTCGAATCGTTTCATATACGCAGGCGGGTGATGCCGCCTCACCGGGGCGCGTTGTTGGTGGCGGAGCCATTTTTGGACGAAGGGTGTTTCCGCCGAGCGGTTATTTGTTTGGCCGAATATTCGGAGAAGGGTGCGGTGGGGTTTGTGTTGAATAGCCCTACGAGATATGTTCTGAGTGAATTGTTAGAGGGAGAGAACGATATACCTTCCATTCCGGTTTTTTGTGGAGGGCCGGTAGGAACGGATCATTTGTTTTTCTTGCACGATATAGCGTCATTGCCCGGTGCAGTGGAGGTTTCGACGGGGTTGTTCGCTAATGGGGATTTCGATATGCTGCTCGATTTTTTGAGAAGCGACTCTACGGTGCAAAAACATGTGAAGTTTTTGATCGGGTATAGCGGTTGGTCGGCCGGGCAGCTCGACGGAGAATTAAAACAGGAGTCGTGGGCTGTGACGACTATGACTTCGCCGGGCGATTGTCTCGCGGCCGAAGGTGATGCTTTTTGGAGAGAGATAGTAAAGGGTATGGGTGACGGATATAAGTTGTGGCTAAATTCCCCGCAGGAACCTTCGCTCAATTAGATGCCTCTGATGAATTAGGCGCTTATTCCCGATTGAATTTTTGAAATATCAGAGCATCGGCATATCCCTGAGGTAACCGTATCCAATCTTTTAAGCGTGTGCTTTCGTGAAATCCGCATGTCCTGAAAAGCGCTATGCTGGCTGTGTTACAAACGGGAATATGTACATATAATTGATGCAGGTGTAAAAAACGGAAAGCATATTCAATGAATGTTTCGAGGGCATCTCGTCCGAATCCTTGTCGTTTGTGACCGGGATCGATGAGGAGACCTATCGCTGCTTTACGGTTTGTGGTATCGTAGTCGAAACAGTCTATCGCACCGATAACTTGGCGGCTCTCTTTTCGCATGATTATGAGCCTTAATTGTTTGTCCCGAGCGATGTCGGCCGTATAGTTTTCGATGTATTGTTTCAACAGATAACGCGAGAAGGGCGATACGGTACTTCCGTATATCCACAGGGACGAATCATTTTCCCAGCGGTAAAGGGCATCGAGGTCTTCGGGTTCTACCGCTCGCAGTTCTATTTGTTTGCCGGTGAGGTAGTTCATGGTTTCGTATAGGTTTGTTGGGGTGAAATGATGATTTCTGAGTCGGGAGTATAGATGAGGAAATGGTTACGGACGTCGCTTTTTGATTGTATGGTTTCTATGATTTCCCGATAGGAAAGTAGTCCCGAATCTAATATGATATGCCGGTCGTCTTGTCGTTCAGATGACGACGGAATTTCATCGGCTGACCATATAGGCGTGTAGTGTTTTATACCCGGAATCAATCGGGCTATGGTTTGCGGGGTGCGGGAGAGAATATACCATTTTCCTTTCTCTTTCTTATCGGTTTTTCCATGCTTATGAAACGGAAAGGAGACGACTCGGTAAGCAGCGGCTAACGAGGCTCGGAAGAATATAGAGAATTTTACGGCGAGGTAATACCCTTTGCTGTAATGCGGGTAATGCTTTTTGAAAAAAATGAGCATGGCTTCATAAAAGACACGGACGTATCGCAGGCTTCCTTTTTTCGTGCTCTCTCCTTTGTAATGTATAATAGGAGTCGGCAGGAAGTAATTGGTGTATCCTGCAAGGACGAGCCGATAGGAGAGATCGATGTCTTCGCCGTACATGAAAAAACTTTCGTCGAGTAGCCCGCTTTTGTCCAGTGTTTCACGTCTTATGAACATGAATGCACCCGAAAGAATGTCTATGGGGTGGCATTCGTCGGGAGAGAGGTATTTCATGTGATAACGACCGAAAATGCGGGAATGGGGGAATAATGCCGAGAGCCCGAAAATCTTGCAGAACGATACCCACGGAGTGGGGAATCCTCTTTTGGATTCCGGTAGAAACCGTCCGTCACCATCGAGCATTTTTACCCCGGTTCCTCCGGCTTCGGGGTGAGCTTCCATAAATTGGAAAACTTCGTATAACGTATTTTCGGCTATTACAGTGTCGGGGTTAAGTAACAGAACATATTTCCCGGTGGATTGTTCGATGGCTTGGTTATTGGCTCGTGCGAATCCTACGTTTTCGGTATTGGCGATGAATCGGACTTCGGGAAACCGGGGTATGAGGTAATCGAGCGAGTCATCTTGCGAGTGGTTGTCCACGACAAAGATCTCGACTTCCATCGGGTATGTCTTTAATGCAGCCCGTACCGACCGAAGCGATTGCTCCAAAAAGTATTTTACACGGTAATTGACAATAACGACACTGATTTTTACCACAAGACAGAATCTCTAATATTATAATGTATAACGGCAGTCTAATGAAAATAGTATAATATTATCCTTTGAAACTTTCGCTGAATAACGTGCGGTTGAGAATGGAACGCCCCAATGTGATTTCGTCGGTGTATTCCAGCTCTCCGCCTATGGATACTCCTCTGGCGATGATGGTGATTTTAACATCGAACGGAGCCAACTTCCTGAATATGTAGAAATTGGTCGTGTCGCCTTCCATCGTGGCGCTGAGTGCGAGTATTACCTCTTTTATTCCACCGGAGGCGACTCGGTCTACCAAACTTTCGATTTCGAGGTCGGCCGGACCTATGCCGTCCATCGGGGAGATGACCCCCCCCAATACGTGATAAAGCCCGTGGAATTGGCGAGTGTTCTCGACTACCATCACCTCTTTCACATTCTCGACAACGCACAACGTGGAGGCATCGCGCGAAGGGTCGCCACAAATGGTACAGGTATCCGAGTCGGATATGTTATGGCAAATGTGGCAACGTTTGATTTCTTTGCATAACTTGATAATGGTATTACCGAATTTTTCGGCTTCGCCCTCTTCTTGTCTTAACAAATGCAGAACCAAACGTAAAGCCGTTTTCCTACCGATACCCGGTAGTTTGGCAAATTCGTTTACCGCATTTTCGAGAAGAATAGAAGAATATTGTTGGTCCATAAGGGTTGTTCCTTTTCACGAGTTTGCAAATATACAAAAAGGTGAGTGCAGAGGCAAACCGAAATCTTATTTCTGACTTGACTATGTCGAACCGCATCCTATATTCGTATCTACAAATATAGGAAATATCCGTTGGTTATTGTCCTGTATGTCATATTTTGGGACAGAGAAAAAAACAGCGTTGTCGTCAAATCGGGAAAAATGAGTATTTTTGCATGGATTGTCAAAGTTAAATAATATATGGAAATAAAAAACGCCCGGTTTGTGATTAGCAGCAGCCATGTGAAAGACTGCCCATCGCACGGATTACCCGAATATGCTTTTATCGGACGTTCCAATGTGGGAAAGTCGTCGTTGATAAATATGTTGACTTGTAAGAAAGGGTTGGCGATGACCTCGTCTACACCGGGAAAGACGATGCTTATCAATCATTTTTTGGTCGATGATAGTTGGTACTTGGTCGATTTGCCGGGTTATGGATATGCCCGCCGAGGCAAAGAGAGCCGAGAGGCATTGCGGGAAATGATAGAGGGGTATGTGCTTTATCGCAAGGAAATGACTTGTCTTTTTGTCCTGCTCGATTGTCGGCACAAACCTCAAAAGATAGACCTCGAATTCATGGAATGGTTGGGTGAAAACAGCGTGCCTTTTGCCATTGTATTTACAAAAACGGATAAGATTGGCCCCGTAGTATTGAAAGAGCATATCGAGTATTACAAACAGGTGCTGCATGAATCTTGGGAAGAATTGCCTCCCATTTTCGCTACATCGTCGGAAAAAAAACGGGGGCGTGAAGAGTTGCTCGATTATATCGATCGCGTGAATAAAAGTTTGAAAGAAGCTTAAAATAGGGACATACTTTTTTAAGTATATTTTTTTCGTTGAATCTGTTTTGTAACTTTGCAAGTAATGCAAAATAGACAATATACAGTGCAATCGAATAAATTCGTTTTATTCATGTCGTCTTTTTGTAGTGAAAGTGAGAAATAGGCATAGTTATAAGCGGAGATGTGCAGCCCTTTTTATTTGCTCTCATTGAAGACTTTATAAATTAATGTGAATTGTTCTTGACGTATGTGTGAAAAAGAATCATTTATGAGAGAGGCTATAAAGTTGTCTCTCGATAATATAGATCACGACGGGGGGCCGTTCGGTGCGGTGATTGTGAAAGATGGAAAAATCATAGCGCGGGGGGCAAATCGTGTGACGGCATCGGTCGATCCTACGGCGCATGCAGAAGTAAATGCGATTCGTGAAGCAGCCCGGGTATTGGGGACATTCGATTTGAGCGGATGCGAGATCTATACTTCTTGCGAGCCTTGTCCCATGTGTTTGGGAGCCATTTATTGGGCGCATCTCGACAAAGTGTATTACGGAAATACGAAGGCGGATGCCAAGGAGATAGGATTCGATGACTCGTTTATTTACGACGAATTGGCTTTACCTTTGGAAAAACGCCATTTGAATGTAGTCCCGATGATGCGCGGCGAAGCTATCAAGGCTTTTGAAAAATGGGAAAACAAGAGTGATAAAATAGAATATTAACAACCGAGGGTGCAGGAGCACCTTCTTTTTTGAATGCAAAAATATGGCTAATTGGTTTGAGTGCAGAGTTAAGTACGATAAGATGCTGGAAAACGGCATGCAAAAAAAAGTGACAGAGCCCTATTTGGTGGATGCTTTATCGTTTACCGAAGCGGAAGCTCGTATTATTGAGGAGGTATCTCCGTTTATCTCGGGGGAATTTTCTGTTTCGGCGGTGAAGCGAGCTAATTTCAGCGAGCTTTTTTTCGATGAAACAGGTGATCGGTGGTATAAATGTAAACTCAATTTTATCACTCTCGACGAGAAAAGCGGTATGGAAAAGCGTACGGCATCGTATATGCTTGTGCAAGCCGCAGATTTTGAAACGGCATTGAAAAACTTGGTGGAAGGCATGAAAGGAACAATGGCCGACTGGGTGATTGTTTCTATTACAGAAACTCCGTTGATGGACGTTTATCCGTTTGATCCCGAAAGAAAAACAAAAGAAGAAGATCGTCCGCAAGAATGAGTGATATAGCCCGACATATAGAGCGAATTCGTCAAGAGTTACCTGCTGGAACTCGGTTGGTGGCGGTCTCGAAATTTCATACGGCCGAAACCATAATGGAGGCTTATGAGGCGGGACAGCGTATTTTCGGGGAGAGCCGAGTACAGGAACTTGTTGAAAAGTATGAGGTTTTGCCTAAGGATATAGAATGGCATTTTATAGGTCATTTGCAAACCAATAAAGTGAAATATATTGTCCCGTTCATTACTCTTATTCATAGCGTGGATAGCGAAAAGCTCCTTTCGGTTATAGAAAGCGAGGCGGCCAAATGCGGTCGAGTAGTCGATTGCCTTCTTGAAATCCACGTGGCGCAAGAGGATAGTAAATATGGCTTTACGCCTGATTCTTGCCGGGAATTGTTACAAGGCGGTTCCTCGGAGAAATATCCTCATGTAAGGATATGTGGATTGATGGGTATGGCCACCCAGACAGATGATGAGGATTGTATAGAGCGAGAATTCAGTGCTTTGAAAAAATTGTTCGATGAGGTGAAAGGTTCGAGCTCGGTCGATTCTTCGGCATTTTGTGAATTATCGATGGGAATGTCACATGATTATCCGTTGGCTTTACGACATGGCAGTACGTTGGTGCGTATAGGAACGTCTATATTCGGGGAACGTGTTTATTCATGTTTTTGAATGACAATCTGAATGTGAGTTTTGAAAGTTTTTATGCTCAAAAACATGCTGCTATCGTATCTGTTGATGGATAATTAACATTACTTTTGCTCTCAATTTTGTATTTTTTGATGTGCAAAGGGTAAAATATCTATTGTAAAAGAAATAAAACACACATAAATTCATTAATTAAAATCTTATAAAATGAGTACAGAGCAGAAAAAGAACTATGCACTTCCCATTATAGTGATGTTTGCATTGTTCGCCATGATTTCGTTTGTGACAGGGCTTCAGAATCCGATGGGAGTCATTGTTAAAAGTCAGTTCGGAGCCAGTAACTTTATGTCGCAGTTGGGAAATGCGGCTAACTTTATCGCTTATGCCTTTATGGGAATTCCGGCCGGTATGCTGTTGCAGCGCATTGGTTATAAGAAGACCGCGCTTCTTGCCGTAACCGTCGGGTTTATCGGTGTAGGTATCACTTTCTTGTCGGGTATCGCCGAAAGTTTCGCCGTGTATTTGGTGGGCGCTTTCATTTCCGGTTTTTCCATGTGTATGTTGAATACGGTAGTGAATCCTATGTTGAATACTCTTGCCGGCGGTGGAAACAAAGGAAATCAATTGATTCAATTAGGTGGTTCGTTCAACTCGATTAGTGCGACTATTGTACCGGTGTTGGTAGGTTATTTGATCGGTGATTTGGCTCAGGCTAAAATTTCCAATGCCGACCCTGCCTTGTTCTTGGCAATGGGTATTTTTGCTTTGGCATTTGTCGTTTTATATTTTGTAAATATTCCAGAACCTCATATCGTAAAAACTTCTGCCAAAAAGGAGAAGAGTAAACATAGCGCACTTTCTTTCCGCCATTTTGTGTTGGGAACTGTTGCTATCTTTATATATGTAGGTGTTGAAGTCGGCATTCCTAATTTTGCCAATTTGTTTATGACTTCACCTGAGATAAACATCGATCCAACGATTGCCGGATCGGTTGTAGGGACATATTGGTTCTTGATGATGATCGGTCGTTTGTGCGGGGCCTCTATCGGAGCGAAGGTGTCCAGTCGCGCGATGTTGACGGTTGTATCGACAGTGGGTATCGTGTTGGTATTGGGTGCGATATTCTGTGCAGATAATATATTGGTAAATATGCCTGTATTTAAGTCCGATATTTCATTCGGCTTTGCCCAAGTTCCTGTAAACGTGATGTTGTTGATTCTTTGCGGACTTTGTACTTCTGTGATGTGGGGCGGTATTTTCAACCTTGCAGTAGAAGGGTTGGGCAAATATACAGCAGCAGCTTCTGGTCTGTTTATGGTTATGGTTTGCGGTGGCGGTATATTGCCTTTGATTCAAGGCGGTGTAGCCGATTTCGCTGGATTCTTGAATAGTTATTGGGTAATTGCGTTGGGATTGGCTTATATTTTATTCTATGCTGCCATAGGTAGTAAGAATGTTAATACAGATATTCCGACCGATGATTATGAGGCGTAACTATTTATTTAATAGATAAGATTTAGTAAAGAGAGTGAAGATGCTTCTTCACTCTCTTTGTCTTTTTGTGAACTTTTGGCGGTTTTTGTGTTTGTATACTCATGAATTGTATTATTTTTGTAAAAAAATTCCCATGAACGATACGAACTTATTAAACAAATCGGCCGACAATATCAGAGTATTGACGGCGGCGATGGTTGAAAAAGCCAAATCGGGTCACCCCGGAGGTGCTATGGGGGGAGCTGATTTTATCAATGTGTTATATTCCGAGTTTTTAGTGTACGATCCGGCGGATCCGAAATGGATAAATCGTGATCGTTTCTTTTTAGATCCCGGGCACATGTCCCCGATGCTTTATAGTGTATTGGCTATGTCGGGGTTTTATACGATGGACGATTTGAAGTCGTTTCGTCAATGGGGCAGTATAACTCCCGGCCACCCCGAAGTCGATGTAATGCATGGTATTGAGAATACGTCGGGACCTTTGGGTCAGGGACATACGATGGCTGTCGGCGCTGCTATCGCCGAGCGTTTTATGGCTGCTCGTTTCGGCGAATGGTGTAGTCATAAAATTTATGCGTTTATTTCCGATGGAGGTATTCAAGAGGAGATTTCTCAGGGTGCAGGTCGTTTGGCCGGATTCTTGGGATTGCATAATTTGATTATGTTCTATGATAGTAACGACGTACAACTTTCGACTGATACAGATGCGGTAACCGATGAAGATACTGCTGCGAAGTATAGGTCGTGGAATTGGAATGTCGTGGAAATAGACGGAACCGATCCGGTAGCTATTCGTGATGCTTTGGCGTTGGCTAATCGTGAAACCGAGCGTCCGACTCTGATTATAGGGAAAACCATTATGGGACGTGGGTGTGTAACGGTTACGGGAGAGAAATTCGAGGGAAAATATTCTACGCATGGACAGCCTTTGAGTAAGTCGGGCGCATCTTATGAAAAGACCATTGAGAATTTAGGCGGAAATGTGGAAAATCCGTTTGTGATATTCCCTGAAACCGCCGGACTGTATGCCCGTCGAGCAGAGGAATTGAAAGCGATTGTCGCAGAACGTAAATCGGCGCAAGCTGCGTGGGAGAAAGAAAACCCCGAATTGGCCAGAGAGTTGCACGATTTTTATGCCGGAAAACTTCCTGCGCTTGACTTCTCATCGATAGAGTATAAACCGAATGTCGCTACTCGGACTGCTTCGGCAAACGTTTTGGCTTATTTGGCGGAACGGGTGAAAAATATGGTCGTTTCTTCGGCCGATTTGGCAAATTCGGATAAGACAGAGGCTTTTTTGAAGAAGACAGGAGCTTTTGCGAAGGGTGATTTCCACGGAGCATTTTTGCATGCGGGGGTCGCTGAATTGACTATGGCGGCGATTATGAACGGTATATTGTTGCATGGAGGAATGCAGGCTGCTTGTGGAACATTCTTTGTTTTCTCTGACTATATGAAACCGGCAGTTCGTATGGCGGCTTTGATGGAATTGCCCGTGAAATATGTTTGGACGCACGATGCTTTCAGGGTGGGAGAAGATGGGCCTACTCACGAGCCGGTAGAGCAGGAAGCTCAAATACGGTTGATGGAGCAGTTGAAGAATCATAGCGGCAAAAATAGTGTGTTGGTTCTGAGGCCGGCCGATAGTGCCGAAACTCTTGTTTCTTGGAAATTGGCTATGGAGAATAAGGATACACCGACGGCATTGATTCTTTCCCGTCAAGATGTCCCCGATTTACCGTCGGCTTCGGGCAGTCGTTATAACGATGCATTACAAGCAGAGAAAGGCGCTTATATATTGATGAAAGACGAGACTCCCGATGTTGTATTGGTAGCCAATGGATCGGAGGTCTCTACCTTAGTCGGCGCTGTAAATATATTGCATGATAAGGGAGTGCGGGTACAGATTGTCTCGGCTCTTTCGATAGGTCTATTTTTGGAGCAGCCTTTATCGTATAGAAACGCGGTAATACCTCCCGGGTTGCCGGTGTTTGGGTTGACGGCCGGTTTGCCTTCGACTTTGTTCCCGTTGGTGGGCAGTGAGGGCAAAGTGTATGGATTGGATCATTTCGGTTATTCTGCGCCATATAAGGTTCTTGATGAAAAATTGGGATTTACCTCGGATAATATCGCTCGGGAAATTATTGAATTTGTAGAGAAATAAGTATTTAGAGAAATTTAAGCAAAGTCGTTTTTCTTTTTTTTATAGAAGAACGACTTTGTTGTAAATTTAAATAAAATTTGTTTGTCGAATAAAATAAATCAATTATCTTTATCCCCAAATTCAATTGGGTCTATAAAATGATTGATTTTCATATCTTTTATATGCTGGTCGATCGAATGTTAAACATATATTAATTAAAAATAATAGTAGTATGAAGAAGACTGTATCTGCAATTTTGCTTACAGGTGTTTTTGCAGCAATGCCGGCAATGGTTGCAGCGGCTTCCCAAGAGGAGGCTAAGACAGAACCTTCCAAAGAAATTGTCTTGAATAAGTTTAAAGACAATTGGATGATTTCACTTGAAGGCGGGGTCGATTTTAGTTTAGGGAGATTTGATAGCCATGCCGATTTTGGTAAGCGTATTGCTCCTGTGTTTGGTCTTAATGTCGAGAAATGGTTTTCTCCTGTTATCGGGTTGCGTTTGGGCGCTGATTATTATGGAATGAAAGGAGCTGCTTTATGGGGTAATGGCATGAGTGGCGAGATGCTCGACAATACTTATTACAAACAATCGTATGCTTTAATAACGCCGGCTCTTGATGTGATGGGCGATTTGGCAAGTTTGTTCTGTGGATATCGCGAGCGCGTTTATTCTCCTATTTTATATGTCGGTATGGGAATTCCTGTTGCAGTTTCCGGTGATGGAGATATTGCCGATTGTGTCAATATGGGTATGAGAGGCGGTTTGTTAAACCGTTTCCGTTTAAGCGATGCTTGGGCTATCAATTTGGATCTCCGTTTCGATGTGTTTGAAGAGACTGTTGCCGGGGAAGGAAATCATGCTAAGACTCTTTCTGCTTTGGTGGGTGTAACCTATAAGTTCAAGGGCCGTGGTTGGAATGCTCCGGTTGTGCCTGTTGTAGCTCCGGTTGTGGGTAAATACAGCGATGCGGAAGGAGATGCTCTTGTCGCTCAATTGCGTGATGCCAATCGAAAAATAGCAGACCTCGAACAACAATTGGCCGAATGTAAGAATCGTCCGGCAGAAAAGATCGTTGAGGAGCAGGCTCCTGTGGTTACCGTTTATTATAATATAAATAGTTCGGAACTGCAAGGGAAAGACAGAGTAGTGTTGAAAGCTGTTGCAAAGGCTATTAAAGCCAACAAGGATACGAAGTATGTGATTACCGGTTATGCCGATAGCGAAACAGGTACGGCAGCCTTCAATGCTAAGTTGCGTAAAGCTCGTGCCGAGAGAGTCTATGATGCCTTAGTATCTTATGGCGTTAGCCCCGATCAGTTGGAACAAAAGACCAGCGATGCAAAACTCGATCGTTTTGGTTCTTATATTCTCGATCGTGCGGCAACGATTTCTCCTGCGAAGTGATAATTATAACGAATAAATAAATTAAGAGAGATTATCGAGGTTCGGTAATCTCTCTTGTGTTATATGGGTATTTCTGATGAAATATTATTGTGTTTGTTTATTATAGGAGCTTATGAGTGGGGAAGATACTTCTTTGAAATAATGTTAAAATAAAAAGTAATAAACACTATCATATTATAAATTGCAAAGTCGGCTTGCCAAAATAGTGGTGTTTTATTATCTTTGTGGCCTGTTTAAGAGAGAAGCCGTGGAATCGTTTTATAGAACACACAAGTATCTCGTCGAGCATGTAGAGTCTCCGGTGAAACGGGACTTAATGTATCAAATCGACAAAAACAGCCGTTTGGTAGGTATAAAGGGTAGCCGAGGGGTAGGAAAAACCACATTTTTGCTGCAATATGCCAAAGAAAATTACGGCTTAGACCGGTCGTGCTTATATATAAATCTCAATAATTTATATTTTACAGAGCATACTCTGAGAGATTTTGCAGAACGTTTTTATGGACAAGGGGGACGGGTATTACTGATAGATCAGGTATTTAAGTATCCGGGTTGGTCGGAGGAATTGAAATATTGTTATGATCATTTGCCCGAATTGAAAATAATTTTTTCCGGTTCGTCGGTTATGCGATTAAAAGAGGAGAATCCGGTATTGGCCGGATTGGTCGATTCTTATAATCTGCGAGGGTTTTCATTTCGGGAATATTTGAATTTGATGGCTTCGACTCATTTCCCTTCATATTCACTTAGCGATATTATAACCAATCATAGGGCTATCGCTCAGGAAATTTGTGCGCAAGTAAATCCATTAGATTATTTTCCGGGGTATTTGCATCATGGATATTATCCGTTCTTTTTGGATAAATCGAATTTCTCGGAAAATCTGGTTAAAAATATCAATATGATTATGGAGGTGGATATTCTGTTGATTAAGCAAATAGAATTGTCCTATCTCCCGAAGGTTCGTCGTTTAATGTATTTGTTGTCGGTTCATTCGCCGGCACCCACTAACGTGAGTCAGTTAAGCAAGGATATTCAAATTTCAAGAGCGACGGTTATGAATTATATTAAAAGTTTGAAAGATGCGAGGCTTATTAATATGCTTTATCGGGTAGGGGAGGAATTTCCTAAAAAACCGGCTATGGTGTATATGCATAATACGAATATTATATATTCCAATCGGTCGGTTCAGGCAGATCCTCAATCGATTCGCGAAACCTTTTTTTATAATACGTTGCACAAAGATCATCGTTTGAATATGGGTAGTAAAAACGCTCAGTTTTTGGTGAACCGAGAACTTTTGTTCAGAATACAAGGGAGTGTGCCCCGCAGTCGTATCAACCCTCATTTTTATTATGCGGTAGACGATTTGAAAATAGGTAGTGAAAACTTGATACCTTTGTGGTTGTTGGGGTTTGTGTATTGATTTAGAGATGAAAAAAACAATATTAATTACTTAATAACAAGAAAAGATGAGTAAACAGAAAAAATTTTTAACTTGCGATGGTAATCAGGCCGCAGCGCATATCTCGTATATGTTTTCTGAGGTCGCAGCCATCTATCCCATCACTCCGTCATCTACTATGGCTGAGTATGTAGATGAGTGGGCTGCTGCCGGACGTAAGAATATTTTCGGGGAAACCGTCCTCGTACAAGAAATGCAATCTGAGGGTGGAGCTGCCGGAGCAGTTCATGGTTCTTTGCAGGCAGGTGCGTTAACGACAACTTATACAGCGTCTCAGGGACTTCTGTTGATGATTCCCAACATGTATAAGATTGCCGGAGAATTGTTGCCTTGCGTGTTCCATGTATCGGCACGTACGTTGGCATCTCATTCGCTTTCCATCTTCGGTGATCACCAAGATGTGATGTCGACTCGGCAAACGGGATTTGCCATGTTGGCCGAAGGGTCTGTGCAAGAGGTGATGGATTTGGCCGGTGTAGCTCATTTATCAACGATTCGGTCGAGAGTGCCTTTTGTAAATTTCTTCGATGGATTCCGTACATCGCACGAAATACAGAAAATAGAGGTTCTTGAAAATGAGGATTTAGCTCCGCTTATCGATCAGAAGGCTTTGGCCGAGTTCCGCGCACGAGCATTGAATCCCGAGACTCCGGTTATGCGGGGTATGGCCGAGAATCCCGATACCTTCTTCCAACATCGCGAGGCTTCCAATAAATTTTATGAAGCTGTTCCTGCTATCGTAGAAGACTATATGCAGGAAATCAATAAGATTACCGGTCGTGATTATCATTTGTTCAACTATTATGGAGCCGAGGATGCCGATCGTGTAATTATAGCGATGGGTTCGGTAACCGAGGCTGCTCGTGAGGCAATCGACTATTTGATGGCAAAAGGCGAGAAAGTAGGTTTGGTCGCTGTTCATTTATATCGTCCTTTCTCGGCAGAACATTTCTTGTCAGCCCTGCCTAAGACGGTTAAACGTGTGGCTGTGCTCGATCGTACCAAAGAACCGGGCGCTAATGGCGAGCCTTTGTATCTCGATGTTAAAGATGTATTTTATGGTAAAGCCGATGCTCCGCTTATCGTTGGCGGTCGTTATGGTTTGGCTTCGAAAGATACGACTCCGACACAGATTTTGTCGGTATATGAAAACTTGTCTTTGCCTGAGCCCAAGAACCACTTTACTATCGGTATTGTCGATGATGTCACTTTCACGTCTCTTCCTCCAAAAGAAGAATTGGCATTGGGCGGCGAAGGTATCTTCGAAGCTAAATTTTATGGTTTGGGAGCCGATGGTACGGTAGGTGCTAACAAGAACTCTGTAAAGATTATCGGTGACAATACCGATAAATATTGTCAGGCCTATTTCTCCTACGATTCGAAAAAATCGGGAGGTTTCACCTGTTCTCACTTGCGTTTCGGCGATACGCCTATTCGCTCTACATATTTGGTGAATACGCCCAATTTCGTGGCTTGTCATGTTCAAGCCTATTTGCACATGTACGATGTGTTGCGCGGAATTCGTCAGAACGGTACGTTCCTGTTGAATACGATTTGGACTGCCGAAGAGCTGGTTAAGCATTTGCCTAATAACGTGAAACGTACATTGGCACAGAAAAATATTTCGTTCTATACGATCAATGCTACGAAGATTGCTCAGGAAATAGGTTTGGGCAATCGTACGAATACGATACTTCAATCGGCGTTTTTCCGCATAACAGAGGTGATTCCCGTGGATTTGGCTATCGAGCAGATGAAGAAATTCATCGTGAAGTCCTACGGTAAAAAAGGCGAAGATGTCGTAAACAAGAACTATGCTGCCGTAGATCGTGGAGGTGAATATGAGAAGGTGACGGTAGATGCTGCATGGGCAAATCTACCCGACGACGAAAAAGCCGAAAGCAAAGCTCCCGAATTTGTAGAAAATGTTGTGAAGGTTATCAATGCACAAGCCGGCGATGACCTGCCTGTTTCTGCATTCTCTGGAATCGAAGACGGAACTTGGCCTGCCGGAACCGCTAAATATGAAAAACGCGGTGTTTCTGCTTTCGTCCCTGTTTGGAACAGTGAAAACTGTATACAATGTAACAAGTGCGCTTACGTTTGTCCTCATGCTTCTATCCGTCCGTTCGTCCTTGATGAAGCCGAATTGGCCGCTTCTCCTTACAAGGCTGGCGAGACTCTCGAAATGAAAGCTCCTGCTGCCATGAAGGGTATGCACTTCCGTATGCAGGTAGATGTTCTCGACTGCTTGGGCTGTGGCAATTGCGTAGATGTTTGTCCGGGCAATAAGAACGGTAAGGCTCTGTCTATGTCCGATTTGGAAAGCCAGTTGGGCGAGGCTCCCCGTTGGGATTATTGTGCCGAGAGTGTGAAGAGCAAACAACACTTGGTAGATATTAAATCGAACGTGAAAAATTCGCAGTTCGCTACTCCGTTGTTCGAGTTCTCGGGTGCATGTTCGGGTTGCGGTGAAACTCCCTATGTAAAATTGATTTCTCAGCTTTTCGGCGACCGTGAAATGGTAGCTAACGCTACGGGCTGTTCTTCGATCTATTCGGGTTCGATACCTTCTACTCCTTACACAACGAACGATAAAGGTAAGGGTGTCGCTTGGGCCAATTCGTTGTTCGAAGATTTCTGTGAGTTCGGTTTGGGTATGACGTTGGCCGTTGAAAAAATGCGCGAGCGTTTGGTGAAATTGATGAATCGAGCCATCGAGGGCGATAGCTGTCCGGCAGAGACCAAAGAACTGTTCGCTGCATGGATTGCCGATAAAGACAATACCGAACGTTCTATCGAGCTCGAAGCTCAAATTACACCTATCGTGAAAGCTAATGCCGATAAGTGTGAAATATGTAAAGAGATAGCTTCATTGAGTCAGTATCTTATCAAAAAATCACAGTGGATTATCGGTGGTGACGGTGCTTCGTACGATATCGGCTTCGGTGGTCTTGACCATGTTTTGGCATCGGGCAAAAATGTGAATATCCTCGTTTTGGATACCGAAGTATATTCGAATACCGGTGGTCAGGCTTCGAAAGCTACTCCGGTGGGAGCTATCGCTAAGTTTGCCGCAGCGGGTAAACGGGTTCGTAAGAAAGACCTCGGTCTTATCGCTTCGACCTATGGATATGTATATTGTGCACAGGTGGCCATGGGAGCCGATCAAGCTCAGACCTTGAAAGCTATTCGTGAGGCAGAAGCCTATGATGGTCCTTCTATCATCATTGCTTATGCGCCTTGTATCAACCACGGTTTGAAAGCCGGTATGGGTAAGGCTCAGGCCGAGGAAGCTGCTGCCGTAGCATGCGGATACTGGCACTTGTGGCGTTACAATCCCGAGTTGGAAGCCGAAGGCAAGAATCCGTTCACATTGGACAGCAAGGAACCGCAGTGGGAAAAATTCCAAGACTTCTTGAAAGGAGAGGTTCGTTTCGCTTCTGTCATGAAACAATATCCTTCGGAGGCTGCGGAACTGTTCAAAGCTGCCGAGGACAATGCTAAGTGGCGTTACAATAACTATCGTCGTTTGGCAAAACAACAATGGGGTGTTGAACAGGAAGATTAAAATTCAGTCTTTCACATAATCGAAAAAGGGGCTTGCCGTGTGCGAGCCTCTTTTTTTATGCAACAAGCTATTCAACCTTCTCCCCCCTATCCTACCTGCCTGTCTTTTCTAACCCCTCCGTCCTTCGGACACCTCCCCTATATGGCTAACGCCACACAGGGGAGGTGTGTGATGCATTTCGTACTTTTGTTACAGTTCGGCGAATCTTTTATGTAACAAGTTATTCAACTTCCTCCCCTATAATTGCATAGTAAAGCACCCCGTAAGGCTACGGGACACGGCAGGGAGGAGGTTTAATCTCTATTGAGTCGCTACTGGGTATTGCCGGATAACGATATAAGAAGCTGTTTTAAATTTATTGAAAAATAATATTATCATTGCAAGCAGGTATATTTCGGCCATATTGAGCCCCTGTCTCTCATCTAGAATCCCTTGATTTTTGTCAATAGCCCGCTATTGACTGCGTATCTCGGACTCCAATCTGCTTCAACATAGGGCTCAATCTGTCTCGGAATAAATTTAAAACAGCTTCAAAAAAACGGAGCAGTAGTGCTGCTCCGTGGAATAAAATGGGATAGGGTTATGCTAAAAGTCGTCTTTGCTTGTGCCGAGTAACATATCTTTTAATCGGGACCGGTCTAAAATGATGATTTCTTTTGCATTGTAATCGATGATACCGTCTTCTTTCAATTCATCGAGGGTAGACAGGAATACCGACCGTTGCACACCGAAGAAAGCATATAAATCTTTTTGTTTGCAGATGATGCGTATGTCGACCGATTTTTGTTGCGTGAGACTCAACACCCAAAATGCCAGTCGTTCTTTGAGGTCGTTGGACGAAAGAGCCGTAAAACTTTCGAGTGCCTTTTGCGATCTGCGAGAGAGTATGTTCAACAAATTGATGAGGAAGATAGGCTCTTCTTGTAACATTTGTATGACCGAGGCTTTTTCTATTTGCATGATTCCTACGGTTCCTACGGCATAAAGATTAGCCGGGAAATAGGTGTCGCGGCCGAATAGATGGTCGGGAGCTATTACATTAGGAGCTTGTATCAGCTCTGTAATTCTCATTTTCTCGTTTTGTGTAATCAGTTCGGAGCGAATTTCTCCCGAGATGAGAAATTTCAAATGATTGCATTCTTCCCCACTCGTGACGATTTTTTCTCCGTCGGGATATTTGAGAAAATGAAATTTCATTTTCTCGATTAATTCCGAAATTTTATTTCGGCTGACTCCTTGAAAAATAGGGAGCTGTAATAAAACATCATACATGCTGTCCATACGCTATACGATTAGATTCTTCAAAACTAACAAAATTTTTTTACTATGTTTCGTTATAAAAGCTAAAACATCTTCTTTGTTTAGAAACTATTCATTTCTTTTTTTTTCATTAACTTTGTACCGGATAAGATAGAAATCGTGTAAATGTGAGTGTATATAGACTCTTGTATTTACCTTGTTGTCGTACACCTTAAACTATGTAGAATATGGAAATAATATCGTTTCGTTTTCAGGATTTCCTGAGTGCTTTTATTATTTTGTTTGCTGTAATCGATATAACGGGGCTTACTCCTATTATTATCGATATGAAGCAGAAGGGACAAAATATTATCGCTTGGAAAGCGGCAGTCTATTCGTTGGTTACATTCCTCGCCTTTCTGTTTATGGGGAATATGATACTCAATCTGTTTCAAGTCGATATTTCTTCGTTTGCCATTGCCGGCGCGCTGGTTATCTTCGTGATGGCCATAGAGATGTTGCTTGGGGTGGAGATTTTCAGGAATGACGGGCCCGAAGGTGCAGCATCGATCGTACCGATCGTTTTCCCTTTGATTGCCGGCGCCGGCTCTTTTACTACTCTGTTGTCGTTGAGGGCTCTGTATGGGTTAGGTAGTATTCTGGCCGCTTTGTTCTTGAATATTCTTGTTATCTATGTTGTTATTCGCAATGTCCATATTTTGGAGCGTGCTTTGGGGAAAACGGGGGTTTATGTATTGCGTAAGTTCTTCGGTATTATTTTATTGGCACTTTCGGTTCGCATGTTTTTGCAGAATCTTTCCATTGCTCTCGAATCATTCTGATGCATACCGATTATATATTTGAAAAGAGGGGTGGCGATTTCGTCACCCCTCTTTTTATGACATTTATTTATATAATATATAGAATATTATGAAAACCAATACTTTGTTATGCTGTAATATGTTATTTTTTATTTAATTTGCAATTCAGAAAAAAGGGAAATCTGTAAAAGAGGGACTTATCGCAGGTCGGGAATGTTTTTCCTATTTTTTTCAGTTTTATAGGTTGTGAATGAGAAAGGCTTACAGGACTCAATTCGTGCATAATTTTAATATATACGATATGAAAAAATGGTTTACATTAATCGGGTTGTGTTGTCTAATGACCGGTATGATTTCGGCGACTAACCAACCTTTGAAAAGAATCTCTCCTGTGCAGGCGGCACAGATGCGATTGGGGGTATTGAACGAGGGGACTACCCGAATGGAAGGGACTGTTCGGCCGGTCGATACGAAAAACATCGGCCGGATATTATCGCGGTCAGCCGTTTCTTCGGTTACCGGGAATTCGTCGGCGTTTCGGAATGCCGTTTCCGCCGACTCTTGGCTCGCTGATGGGAATTACGATATTTCTTGGTATGACGAGACGAAAGACGAATTTTCTCTTTCCTCTCCGGCACAGTTAGCCGGGTTGTCCTATTTGGTCCGTGCAGGTAAGAATTTCCAATATTGTACGGTACGTTTGTCTGCAGATATCGATTTGTCGAATTACAAATGGATTCCGATAGGTACAAGAGGAGTTGAGTTTAAAGGTCTGTTCGATGGTGGCGGCCATACGATCTCCGGTTTGCATACGGATATGGAGAAGTTTTCAGGATTGTTCGGGGCGGTTGCTTCTACCGATATTCGTAATGTCATGCTCTCCTCGTCTTGCGTGGTGGTCGGCTCTGTGGCCGGTTCCATAGCCGGGAGTATGAATGAAAGTGCGATTATGAACTGTCGTTCCGATGCTGCGGTGCAGGGATATACCGCAGGCGGTTTGGTCGGGAATGCCGACAACTCTTCGGTATTGGCATCTATCTTTAACGGTCGTGTGTCGAAACTCGAAGCTGCGAATGCTTGGGAGGGAAGCTATACGGCGACTGCGGCTTCTCCTTTTGAGGGAGAGGGAACTCAAAGTTTCGAGATGACCATCGAAGCCGATGATTCGTCTCCCGAAAGATTGACTATCGATTGGAGGTCTTCGAGGTATGATTTTACTTACACGTTGACAGGTTCTATCGGAGGGGACGGTTGTTTGCATATTTCCATAGGGGAACAACAATTAGGATATACCATGATGTTGGTCAGATATACCAATGACGGGATTTTTGCCTCCGGGGAGGTTGTCGGTAGCCTGTCCGATGACGGTAACACCATCACTTTTTCTGTTTCTCCCGCCTCTTATTTGATGATTGCTTTGGTTGAAAATGATCAGGTAACCGGTTGGTTGGAAGGCTATGTACCGCCGTTCATGGCTGTTAAGAACGAAGCGCAGATAATGACGGGCGGTATTGTCGGGACGTCCTACAATACCTTTTTGGAGAAATGTTTTTATGGGGACGGTTGTGCCGGAGACGGTTACAATGATATAGGAACTGCGTTACCTTCGGACGAATTGCTTTCCGATGCGCAGGTGCGTACGATGAATTCAGCTGCGTCGGGTATCGTTTTGAGCGATCCTTTCGTATCTTCTTTGAAGATGTGGAGACCGGGAGAAAACGGACCTGCATTGATAGAGGAGGATTATGTGCAGTCCAATTGGTGGACTTCGGAAGGAAACTACGATGTCTCGTGGTATGACGAATCTCGTACCGAGTTCACTATTTCTACTCCGGAGCAGTTGGCGGGATTGGCTTATTTAGTGAATACGTATCACCAATTCCGGGGAAAAACCGTTACACTGGCGAATGATATCGATTTGGCGGAACATTTATGGGTTCCTATTGGCCGTTACTTTATTTCTTCGCGATGGCAATCGCAGGCGTTTTTTGCCGGAACATTCGACGGTGGTGGTCATACGATACATAACTTGAACGTGAATATAAAGATTTATTCCTATATAGATCCCGAAGTATCGGGATTGTTCGGTCTTGCTACTGGTGTTATTAAAAATGTGACTTTGGCGGAGGATTGCGCAGTGCAGGTTACCGCTACCGGTTCACAGTTTGTTCAGGTAGGAGGCCTTTGCGGAGTGTTGGGTGGTAATTATATTACGAATTGTCATAATCGGGCATATATAGAGGTTAGAAGCCTTTTCGGTAATATATTCGCCGCCGGTATTTTGGGATTTGACAACTCATATAATCCGGTTTATAATTGCTCCAATGCGAATGATGTTGTAGGCGTTTCGACTTGGGGTTTTGTGTATGTCTCGGGGCTGGTGGCAGCTAATGCGAAGGTAGTGAACGGGTATAATATCGGGAATATATCGGGTACGGGACCGAGTGTGGAGGTCGGGGGAATAACCCCCTCGTTTGCGCAGTTGAATAATGTGTATAATGCCGGTCGACTTACGGCGACAGGACGATCGATTATTCCTGAGTCGGAGCCGGTTGCAACGGCTTTCCCGATTGCCGCTTCTTACGGTGCGAGTGTTGAAAATGGTTATTACGATATCGCTTGTGTGGAAGATACGACCGGAATGAATGTCAAGGGTACGGCGATGACGGCCGATGAAATGAAATCCTTTGCGTTTGCCGAATTGCTGACCTCCTATGCAGCCTCTCTTGTCGAGAGTGATCCCGACCTGCCCGACCTGCTTTCTTGGACGGTTCGATCGGAAGAGAACGATGGTTTCCCCGTATTCGGTGAGGCCGTAGAGGCCGGCGGTTGGTGGACTTCGGCCGGAAATTACGATATTTCGTGGTATGACGAGGCCGAGGATTCGTTCTCCATTTTCTCCCCGGCACAACTGGCGGGTGTGGCTTACTTGGTGAAGAACGGCCGGACTTTCGAGGGTAAAACAGTCACTTTGACCGGGAATATCGATTTGGACGGGCTTAAATGGGAACCGATAGGAAAAGCGAATTTACAGCAAATTTTTAAGGGTGTCTTTGACGGGGGTGGCTACGAAATACATAACCTTCGTTCGGAAGTGATATCGACCGGTGAGGCTTATTCCGGACTTTTCGGAGCTATTTATCAGGCACAGGTCACCCGTGTGGTTTTAGCGGAAGATTGTGAAATACGGACTTCCTATTATGGCGGCGGTGTTGTGGCTTATGCTCAGGAGTCGGAAATTGTTTCATGCGAAAATCGGGCTTCTGTTTCGTTTGAAGGCCCCGCCGGATATGTAGGTGGGATAGCCGGGTATGTTGTTTCGACTTCTTCGATCGATCGTTGTGAGAATCTCGGTATTGTAACCGGTACGGTTCAACCTTCCGATAATTATGCCTCTTGCCTTGTTTATGCCGGCGGTATTGCGGGAGTTAATCAAGAGTCCGCGATTATAAACAGCAGCAATCATGCAGTTGTCGCGGTAGAGGCTTTGCCGGAATATGATTCTTGTGCAGGGGGGATTGTCGGGTATAACTCCGGGAGTTCGACGTTTATTGCGAACTGTTATAATGTGGCAGGAGTGCGGCTGTCGGGATCTGGTTTTGCCGGAGGAATATTATCTTATACCGATAATGCCGATATTCGTGTGGCAAATTGTTATAATATAGGAACCGTATCGGGTGTCCCCGGAAAATCGTACCCGGTCGTACCGATTTTATCGGCCGATTCGGAGGATTGTTATTATCTGATGAATTGTGTGGAAGGGGAAGGCTCTTATGCCGGAACGGCGTTGACGGTCGACTATATGAAATCGACGGCTTTTGCCGTAAGATTGAACGATTGGTCCAAGACAAACAATTCCTCGGAAACAGGCCGGCAGACTCTATATTGGAAAGTCGAGGATGCCGAGAATGACGGGTATCCGGTATTTACCGATCAGGATCCCGGTTATACCGGTGTAGAATCTGTGGTATCGGGCGTGCGGATATATCCGACGACTGTATCGGGAGAGCTTTTCGTTTGTGGAGCCGAGAGTCCGATTTATATTTGTAACCTTGCCGGGCATATCGTTTCGATTATCGATCCGACAGAAGAAATTACAGTCGTGGATATGTCGAGACTGGTAGCCGGTGTTTATTTGGTGAGGACGGGAGATAAAGTCGTACGTTTGGTAAAACTATAAATAATTAGTCGTTATGAAAAAGGTTCCGATGAAAATCGGAACCTTTTTTGTTTTAGAACGGTTATAAGGTGTTGATATATTGTCGATTGTAACTATATGTTTAAGAACATACCATTTTCGCTGTCAAAATGTTTGCATTTTATTTTCTGTTATGTTAAATTCGTAACAATATTAATAGCTTATTTCAAATTCTTTGAAAACTTGTAGTTTGTGAACATTTACGATTATAAGTTCGTTCGGGAATTTTTAGAAAGGAATAAGAGAAATTTGATTGTAGAGATATGAGTTATCTGAAATTTGACAAGAATCTGATGATAAATCTCGAATGGTCTTTGCCAAAAGAGATGTTGCGGACCAATAAGTCGGGGGCCTATCATTGTACGACAATCGTTGATTGCAATACTCGAAAACAGCATGGGTTGTTGGTTATCCCGATACCCGAGTTGGACAAGGATAATCACGTGATGCTGTCGTCTTTGGACGAAACCGTGATACAGCATGGAGCGGCCTTTAACTTGGGGTTGCATAAATATCGAGGCGATTGTTTCAGTCCTAACGGACACAAATACATTCGGGAGTTTAATTGCGAATCTGTCCCGCAAACGATGTATCGCGTGGGCGGGGTAATTATGACCAAAGAGAAAGTGTTTATTTCACATGAAAACCGTATATTGATCAAATATACTCTTGTCGATGCTCATTCCCCTACGGTGTTACAGTTTCGTCCGTTTCTGGCGTTTCGTAATGCCAACGAGCTGTGTGTCGAGAATTACGTACTCGACCAACGTTACGAGGAGGTGGCGAACGGAATAAGTTGTTGTCTGTATCAGGGGTATCCCCGGTTGTATATGCAATTTAATAAGGCTCCTCAGTTTATATTCGATCCCCATTGGTATAAAGGTATAGAATATATCAAAGATCAAGAACGCGGCTATCCTTATCAGGAAGATTTATATGTGCCGGGGTATTTCGAGCTCCCGATAAAAAAGGGCGAGAGTATTATTTTCTCGGCCGGTACGATAGAAGCGAAACCGCGTTCGTTCGCCCGTACTTACAATGAAGAACTCGCCAACCGTCACATGTGTCGGTCCAGTTTCTTCAATTGCTTGAAAAATTCGGCTCAGCAGTTTTATTTCAAAACTAAAAAAGGTCACTATTTATTAGCCGGTTATCCGTGGTTCGGGGTAAGGGCTCGCGACCAGTTCATCGCTTTGCCGGGATGTACGTTGGCTGTCGGAGACGACAAGACTTTTGAAGATGTGATGCATTCGTCGGAAAAAGCGTTACGTCACTTTATGACGAGCGGAGAGCTCGATGAAAATATCGGAGAAATAGATTTGCCGGATATTCCTTTGTGGGCGTTATGGACAGTGTATCATTATGCCAAAGAGAAAGGTATGGAGATTTGCCGACAGAAATACGAGAAGTTTGTTTGCGATATTCTGGATTATATCGTAAAAGGTGGGCATCCCAACCTGTTCTTGCACGATAACGGATTGCTTTATTCCAATGGAAAGGAACGGGTAATTTCATGGATGAACGCGGTTGTCGACGGACGTCCCGTGAATCCGAGAAGCGGCTATTTGGTCGAATTTAACGGACTATGGTATAACGGATTGAGGTTTGCCGCCGCACTCTTTGCCGAAGACAGCGAGATGGCATCGAAGGTCGAGCAGTGGAACGCTATCGCCGATAAGACGGCAGAGTCGTTTGTACATACTTTCTTGAACGATTATGGTTATCTGGTAGACTATGTGGACGGTGCGATGTCCGATTGGAGTGTACGTCCCAATATGTTGATAGCTCTGTCGCTCGATTATTCTCCGTTGGACAAACGGCAGAGGAAACGTGCATTGGAAGTGGTTACACGGGAATTGCTGACCCCCAAAGGTATCCGCACTTTGAGCCCTAAGAGCTATGGCTACAATCCTACTTATGTAGGGTCGCAGACCGAACGCGAATATGCTTATCATCAAGGACCTGCTCGCCCGTGGTTGATGGGAGCGTATGCCGATGCCTATTTGAAGATATTCGGTATTAGCGGGGTATCGTTTTTGGAACGTATGCTGATAGGGTTTGAAGATGAAATGTCTCAGACTTGCATTGGCTCTATCTCCGAGCTGTTCGACGGGAATCCACCTTTCGCAGGCCGGGGAGCTATCAGCTATGCCGCCAATGTCGGTGAAATATTGAGAGTATTGAATTTATTGAAAAAGTATAACATGTAAAGCCTGATTCCTATCTATGAAAGCGCTTATGTTCGGTTGGGAGTTTCCTCCTCATATCTTGGGTGGTTTAGGTACGGCCAGTTATGGGCTGACCAAAGGCATGGCAGAGTGTGGCGATATAGACATCACGTTTGTCATACCTAAACCATACGGAGACGAGGATAAAACTTTTGCCCATATTATCGGAGCTGCGAATACACCTGTCGCATGGAGAGATGTAAGTTGGGATTATGTACAGCAGCGTTATGGCTATTGTATGGATCCCCAAGAATATTTCGATCTTCGCAGCTATATTTATGCGGATTTTAATTATCTGAAAACCAATGATCTGGGGTGTATCGAATTTTCGGGACGTTACCCCGATAATCTGATGGAGGAGATAAATAATTACTCGATTGTAGCCGGGGTGATTGCTCGTACGGTTCAGTTCGATGTCATTCATTCCCACGATTGGCTCACCTATCCGGCCGGTATTCATGCCAAGCAAGTGAGCGGTAAACCGCTGGTTATTCACGTGCATGCGACCGATTTCGACCGAAGCCGGGGTAATGTAAATCCTACGGTGTATAATATCGAACGGGACGGTATGTTGCATGCCGACCATATTATTACGGTAAGTAATCTGACTCGTCAGACGGTTATCGAAAAGTATCATATCGATCCGGCGAAGGTGACGACCGTGCACAATGCCGTAGAGCCTTTGAGCGACGAGATTAAATCGATAGAAGTTCCTCACAGTCCGAAAGAAAAGGTGGTTACTTTCTTGGGACGCATTACCATGCAAAAAGGCCCTGAGTATTTTGTGGAGGCTGCGGCGCGGGTGTTGAAGAAGACCAATAGGGTGAGGTTCGTCATGGCCGGGAGCGGAGATATGATGGATAAGATGATTCTCTTGTCGGCTCAGCGTAATATATCCGACCGTTTCCATTTTACCGGATTTTTGAGGGGAAAGCAGGTTTATGAAATGTTGAAGGCCAGCGATGTGTATGTGATGCCTTCGGTTTCGGAACCATTCGGTATTTCTCCGCTTGAAGCCATGCAAGTGGGTGTGCCTTCGATTATTTCGAAGCAGTCGGGGTGTGCCGAGATTTTGACCAATGTCATTAAGACCGACTATTGGGATATCGATGCTATGGCCGATGCCATTTATTCTATAATCACTTATCCTGCTATCTATAAGCAACTGCGCGAAGAAGGAGAGCGGGAGGTGAACGAAATCAAATGGAAATATGCCGGACAGAAAGTAATCGATATTTACCACAAGGTAATGCACAATAATAACTAATGAAAAAACTCGACCTTATATGAAAACTATTTGTTTCTATTTTCAAATTCATCAACCGTTTCGATTGAAACGATACCGTTTCTTCGATATAGGTAACGATCACTATTACTATGATGATTTTGCCAATGACGATATTATCACTCGCATAGCTCAGCGTTCTTACCTCCCGGCAAATGCGACATTACTTGAAATGATTAAAAATGCCAATGGTAAGTTCAAGGTGGCTTTTTCCATATCGGGGGTGGCTTTGGAGCAACTCGAAGTTTGTGTGCCTGAATTTATCGACAGCATGAAAGAATTGGTCAAGACCGATTGTGTGGAGTTCTTGTCCGAAACTTATGCGCACTCGTTGGCATCGTTGTGCGATCCGGAGGAGTTCAAGATGCAGGTGAGACAACACGACGAGAAGATAGAGCAGCTTTTCGGCGTGAAGCCCAAAGTGTTCAGAAATACCGAGTTGATATTTTCCGACGACATAGCCTCTATGATAGCTTCGATGGGATTCAAAGGCGTTATTACAGAGGGCGCGAAGCATATTTTGGGTTGGAAGAGCCCGAATTATTTGTATAGTTCGGCAGCTGCTCCCAAGCTGAAAATGTTGTTGAAAAATTACAAAATGAGCGATGATATTTCATTCCGTTTCTCTAATTACGAATGGAGCGATTATCCTTTAACGGCAGAGAAGTTTATTTCGTGGGTAAAGAATTATCCCGAAGAAGAACCTATCGTCAATCTTTTCATGAATTACGAAACATTGGGCGAACTGCAACCTCGCGAATCGGGTATTTTCGAGTTTATGAAAGCCCTTCCTCGTTTTGCTGAACAAGAGGGTGTCGGGTTCTGTACGCCGACCGAGGCGATCAGTAAATTGAAACCGGTCGATATGCTGTCGGTTCCTTATCCGATGTCGTGGGCCGACGAAGCACGGGACACCAGTGCATGGTTGGGAAACACGTTGCAGAACGAAGCGTTCCGCAAGCTCTATTCAGTTGCCGAGCGCGTCCGCTTGTGTGACGACCGTCGTTTGAAACAAGACTGGTATTATTTACAAGCCAGCGATCACTTCTATTATATGTGTACGAAGTATTTGTCCGACGGAGCTGTGCATAGCCATTACAGTCCTTACGATAGTCCGTATGAGGCTTTTACCAATTACATGAATGTGCTCAGCGATTTTATCGTACGGGTGGAAGCGCAATATCCCGAATCGATAGAAAACGAAGAGTTGAATGCTTTATTGACGACGATTCGGAATCAGTCGGCCGAAATAGAGATGTTGCAAAAGGAGCTGAAATCGGCTCGGATTGAGCGACACTCTAAACGAGCGGAAGCAAAAAAAGCGAAGGAGGCAAAGGCTGCTGAAAGTTCAAAGAAAGTCGTTTCTAAGAAAGATTGAGTGGAAATTTGTATATATCGAACCTTTTTTTGATAGAGAGTACGGGTGTTATATCTTAAAGAGATGTTTTTTATATATAATTAGAATAAACCATTTCGAATATACAGATTTATATCTGTATATTCGTTTGCTATCACGCAATGATGTGTTAGTATAAAAGAAGAAATATATGAAACATTTTCCAGAATCGGAGTTTATTATCAATGCAGACGGTAGTGTATTTCACTTGCATTTGCAGCCCGAACAGTTGCGGGATAAAATAATATTGGTGGGAGACCCGGGACGGGTCGATTTGGTCGCATCGTTTTTCGATACACGTGAATTTGAAGTTTCGAGCAGAGAGTTTCACACGATTGGCGGTACTTACAAGGGGAAATCGGTGATGTGTTTGTCGCATGGTATCGGAACCGACAATATCGATATCGTAGTGAATGAACTCGATGCTTTGGCGAATATCGATTTTTCCACTCGATATGAGAAACCCCAATTTCGGCAGTTGACTCTGGTGAGGGTAGGTACTTCGGGGGGATTACAGCCTCATGTGCCAATCGGGACTCCCGTAATAGCCGAGAAATCTATCGGTTTCGATGGCGTGCTTAATTTTTATGCCGGTCGGGAGAGGGTCTGTGACCTTGATTTTGAAAGAGCTTTTTGTGAGTTTGTGAAGTGGAATCCTTTATGGGCTGCTCCTTATGTAGTAGATGCCGATTCGGAATTGGTCGCTCGTATCGGCGGTGAAGATATGGTGCGAGGTGTCACGATCTCTGCCAATGGTTTCTATGGGCCACAAGGCAGGGAATTGAGAATTCCTTTGGCCGATCCTGAACTGAACAAGAAAATAGAGGCTTTCAAATATGGTTCGCAGGTCGTGACTAATTATGAAATGGAAAGCTCGGCATTGGCAGGTCTGGCTAAACTTATGGGCCACAAGGCAATGACTGTGTGCAGTATTATTGCCAATAGGGTAGCACATCATGCTAATCCTAATTATAAAACAGCCGTATCGGATCTTATTCAAACGGTTTTGGAAAGAATATAGGCGGAGGGGATTTATAGCTGCGGTTTTAAAGAATATTATTCTTTAAAACCGCAGCTTTGTTGTGTTTATTAGTAACTCGTTTGCGATTCGGGGAGGGGCGGTGTGTATAATTTTTTTGCATCTTCGCTCGACTGTTGTTTAACCCCCTCGCCCTACGGGCACTCCCCCCTATATTTCCTTATGGAAACACAGGGGGAGAGGATTGAAAGTGGCGTTTCAGTTTCGGTATAAGGATACATTGTGCACTTTTCCCCTGTGTTGCGTTAGCGGTATGGGAGAGGGGGTAGAGATATATAAAGATAATCCCCTCTGATTTTCTATTGAGCCGATATCCCCACGAATGATCGACTGAACCGCGAATAGGGTTTACCGTCGATGTGAGGTAACAAAAAAAGCGATTCGGAAAATACGAATCGCTTTTTTGTTGCTGTGTAGCGAAAAATTACTTTCTGATACCCAACTCTTTTTGTGCAATGATGGCACGGTAGCGGTTGATGTCGACTTTGATGAGGTAGTCGAGCAAACGACGACGTTTACCAACCAACATTTTAAGAGCTCGTTCAGTGCTATGATCTTTATGATTTGACTTCAAATGTTCAGTCAAATGAGCAATACGGTAGGAGAATAATGCAATCTGAGCTTCGGGTGAGCCAGTATCAGTATTGGACTTTCCGTATTTCTCAAAGATCTCTTTCTTTTTCTCAGAATCTAAATACATTTCTTTGAGTTTTGTTGTTAATAAATTATTGAGCGCACAAAGGTAAGCATTTGTTTCGGATTTTCAAAAATAGTTTCATTCTCTTTTTTTCTTTTTTGCGGTGTTTGGGAGCCATGTTTATAAACAGGTTGTCTCTTATGTGGCAATTCGCTATCTTTGCAGGGGATAAGATGGGGTTGGGCGTAATCAAGTTGGAAATGAGACTTCCGTTTGCTTCTGCACCTATTATTCGTTATATTTGTAGATATGTCTTGATGTCCGATCGTTGCATGCGGTGGAAACTGAAATATCGATATGTTATTGTTTTATAATAATCTTAATTCTTGTATGTTGGGAAATGCGACACAGCCAGTCGGCCAGCGTTTGGCATCATTGGATATTCTGCGGGGATTCGACTTGTTTCTGCTGGTGTTTTTACAGCCTGTATTGGTCTCGTTGGGAGCGTGTGTGGATAGCTCTGTGATGAATGCTGTTTTGTATCAATTCGACCATGAAGTGTGGGAGGGATTCCGTTTTTGGGATTTGGTGATGCCATTGTTCCTTTTTATGACAGGTGTTTCGATGCCGTTTTCTTTTTCGAAGTATGAAAGGGAGGAAAACCGATGGTTCATTTATAAAAAGGTATTGAGGCGTTTTGTCATACTTTTCTTGTTGGGCATGGTTGTTCAAGGTAATTTGCTGGGACTCGATTTTAAATACATTCGATTGTATTCAAACACGTTGCAGGCTATCGCTGCCGGATATTTGATCGCTGCGCTCATTCAATTGAACTTCTCTTTAAAAGGGCAGATTGGTGTGACGTTTCTGTTGTTGTTGGCCTATTGGTTCCCTATGACATTTTGGGGGGATTTCACGCCGGAAGGGAATTTTGCCGAGAAGGTGGACCGTTTTGTCTTGGGCCGATTCCGTGACGGTGTTTATTGGAATGCAGACGGTACATGGAGTTTCTCATCGGACTATCATTACACTTGGATATTGAGCAGTCTCACTTTTGGGGTTACCGTTATGTTGGGCGTGTTTGCGGGTCGAATGATGAAAGAGGGCGCATTTCATCGGCAGAAGGTGGCTCGCCGGTTGTTTTTGGTAGGGGTAGCCCTTATCGTTGCGGCTTGGGCATGGAGTTTTCAAATGCCGGTTATCAAACGTATATGGACTTGTAGTATGACGTTGCTGTCTGGCGGATATTGTTTTTTATTGATGGCTTTGTTTTATTATTGGATAGATTGTAAAGGCCATGATTGGGGATTGAACTGGCTGAAAATATATGGTATGAATTCTATAACGGCTTATCTGTTGGGGGAGGTCGTTAATTTCCGGTGCGTAGTGGCATCGGTCAGTTATGGCTTGGAACAGTATTTGGGTGGTTATTATTCGGTATGGCTGTGTTTCGCCAACTATCTCATAGTCTTTCTTATACTCCGGCAGTTGTATAAGCGAAATGTCTTTCTTAAAATATAGACGGTTTCAACTGCTCGTTTTGAGGGGTAGTATATGGCTTGTTTGTCAAAGATGAGGTCTGCTTTTTTTAAGAGATGTTTGTCTTTTTATTTTCATTAAATAGTTGAGGAAAACGATTGTTTTCTCATTTCTAACTTATGGAATACGCTTTGAAATGAAAAATGAATTTGTTCATTTTGTCTTTCTTTTACCTTTCGCTATATTTGCAAAACTTCACGCTGAATACCCCGGTTTCGGGATAGGTCTTGTTTGTTTTCAAACCAGATGGAGGGGTGGAGTTTTTTATTAGGAAAGGCGTTTACAAGCGTTTGTCTTTGGAGTGTCGAATCTCGCAAATTTGAACTTCTATACAAAGATGAGGGCAACCGAACGTCTACGGGATATGTTATATAGTAGGGCATGCCGATTTATCGCATGCCGTATATGCATATCGGCGTGGGCTTTCAGCGTTGCTTATCTCTATAGAAGGGCGATGCGAGAGCCTGACACCGAGATAGGCAGGAGTGTGATTCTCACGCCTTTTTTGTGTTTGTTTAGCTCGTGTAGGGGAGTCGCACGATGTCGATACGATGATACACATCGGTTCTCTCATAGAAAAAAAGTTGCGCGAACAAGGTCGTACAGTTACTTGGTTTGCCGCCGCCTTACATTGCGATAGAACCAATGTGTATAAAATTTTTCAAAAATCGAGTATCGATTCATCGATGTTATATCGTATCTCTTGTATTTTAGGTTACGATTTTTTTACGGAATATACCCAGTCTTTCGATAAAGGTGTAGCTAAAAAGTCTACAAATTCGTAGCGATCGCAGCGATACATTATTTTAAAAATATTTAATCCTGTTTTGTTCTTTTGCCCATACTAAAAATGCTTTGTTATGGGTGTGTTTTTTTCTATTATTATTCCGGTCTATAATGGGGAGCAGTATATAAAAAATTGTTTGGACAGCATTTATCGGCAGGGACTGGGAGACGATGATTTTGAAGTGATTTGTGTCAATGATTGTTCAACAGATAATACGGCACAGGTTATTTCGGAATATGGGAAATTTCATCAAAATTTACGATTGATTAATCATGAAACAAACCGACGGCAGGGTGGCGCTCGCAATACAGCTGTAAAAGTTGCCAAGGGTGATTATATTTTGTATATTGATGCAGATGATACTTTTGAGTCGAATGCATTGCCTTTGTTGAAAAAGGAATTAGAAAAATATGAGGGGATAGATATACTGAAATTTGATTATTTTCTTGTTAAGGATAGTACAATAAAAACGTGTATCGCGGTGTCCGATAACCAAGATGTGATGAGCGGCCGTGAATTTCTAAAAAGGAATTCTATACCGTGGGTTCCCTGGCTTTGCGTTTATCGTCGGAGGTTTCTGGTAGACAATAATTTGTTTTTTGAAGAGAATGTATTGTTTGAAGATTCCGATTATGTCATAGATTGTATAAGGCGTGCAGTATCGATAAAATATGTTCCAATTATAGTATATCGATATAGGGTGTATGATACTCAAACTTCGCAAATAGGTGCAGACATAAAGAAGGTGGTCGGGTTGTTTGAGTTGAATGAGCGGATAAAATCCCTTTGCTTAGACGAAAAAGAGAGGGATTATGGTGTAGCGATGGTGATAAATACACATTATGAATTTCGGTTTAAAAGTATTATTCTCCGTTATTGGTGGCGTTTGTCATATAAAGATAGAAAAGAATTATTAGTAACCTATAAACCGATGTTACCTTGTAAAGACAAGTTGGTTTCATTTATCGGGAGATATCCCCGGCTGTTTTTAATGGCGAGTACTGTTGTAAAGCCGTTGTTGCCGGGTTTGAGATATGTTTATTTAAAAATCAAAGATAGAAAGTCATCGTTGTTATAGCTTGTTCCGTACGCTCGCAAAGTCTTCTAAATACTAAATGAGGGAAAGTGATATACCATTTTAAAAAAATGTAGTAACTTTGCGCGGTTAAAATAGGTTATATGCAAAAAATCAGAAACATTGCGATTATCGCTCACGTCGACCACGGTAAAACTACGTTGGTGGATAAAATGTTATTGGCCGGGCATCTCTTTCGCGAGAACCAGAATTCCGGGGAGTTGATATTGGATAATAACGATTTGGAAAGGGAGCGAGGAATTACGATTCTTTCGAAGAATGTTTCTATCCGTTATAAGGATTACAAGATCAATGTTATCGATACTCCGGGGCACGCCGATTTCGGTGGGGAGGTAGAGCGTGTACTCAACATGGCCGACGGCTGTTTGCTGTTAGTCGATGCTTTCGAGGGCCCTATGCCTCAGACTCGTTTTGTTTTGCAGAAGGCTATTGAAATGGGATTGAAACCGGTTGTGGTCATTAATAAAGTGGATAAACCCAATTGCCGCCCGGACGAAGTTCAAGAGATGGTTCTCGACCTTATGTTTAGTCTCGATGCAACCGAAGAGCAACTTGATTTCCCCACGATATACGGTTCGGCCAAACAGGGTTGGTTTTCGACAGATTGGAGGAAACCGACCGACAATATAACCGCTTTGCTCGATGCGATTATCGAGTATATACCCGAACCGCAGTATCTCGAAGGTACACCCCAGATGTTGATTACTTCGCTCGATTATTCTCCTTATGTGGGACGTATTGCTGTCGGCCGTGTTCATCGCGGTGAGCTGAAAGAGGGTATGGACGTGGCCTTGTGTAAGAAAGACGGATCGGTCGTTAAACAGCGGATAAAAGAGCTCGATGTCTTCGAGGGTATGGGACGTGCCAAAGTTCAGTCGGTAGGTTCGGGGGATATTTGTGCACTCATCGGTATCGAGAATTTCGAAATTGGCGATACCGTAGCCGATGTCGCCGAACCGGAGGCTTTACCGAGAATCGCTATCGATGAGCCTACCATGTCTATGTTGTTTACAATTAACGATTCTCCTTTTTTCGGTAAAGATGGAAAATATGTGACTTCGAGGCACATAGCCGATCGTTTGACAAGAGAGTTGGATAAAAATCTGGCTTTGCGTGTGGAGCGGGGCGATACCGATGATGCGTGGACTGTTTATGGCCGTGGAGTGTTACATTTGTCGGTCTTGATAGAAACTATGCGACGTGAAGGATATGAGTTGCAAGTAGGACAGCCCCAGGTAATTATTAAGGAAATTGACGGGCAGAAATGTGAGCCGGTGGAGTTGTTGACAATCAATCTTCCAGAGGAATATGCCAGCAAGATTATCGATATGGTTACACGCCGGAAAGGAGAGATGGTATCGATGACTACGCAGAACGATCGCATACACATCGAGTTCCATATTCCTTCGCGTGGTATTATCGGATTGCGAACCAACGTGCTGACCGCTTCGGCGGGAGAAGCTATTATGGCTCACCGCTTTTTGGAATATCAGCCCTGGAAAGGCGATATAGACCGCCGTACAAACGGCTCGTTAATTGCGATGGAAGCGGGTACGGCCTATGCCTATGCTATCGATAAGTTGCAAGATAGAGGTCGGTTCTTTATTTTCCCTCAGGAAGAAGTTTATGCCGGACAGGTTGTTGGGGAAAATGCTAAGGATAACGATATAGTGGTGAATGTTACCAAGTCGAAGAAACTGACGAATATGCGAGCTTCTGGTGCAGACGATAAGGCTCGTATCGTTCCACCGGTTATATTCAGTCTGGAAGAAGCTCTCGAATATATAAAAGAAGACGAATATGTGGAGGTGACTCCTCATCATTTGCGTTTACGTAAAATTATCTTAGATGAGACGGAGCGTAAGCGGGCTAATCGATAAAATAGTTACAATATAATAGGGTATTGAGGCGTAGAATATTTTCTACGCCTCAACTGTTTTAATGAGTTCAAGAAATGCGATATATAATGGGGCAGTAGAAAAGTGGGGACAGCTATTTTCTGCCATATTAATTTAGCGAATGAAATGGGATTGTATTTACTCTTCTTCCCTGTGTTGCGATACAGGAAAGATACCGGAGAAACACCCGTTTCTGAGGAGAGGGGTTGGAGTTACAAGGACAATTCCCATCAATTATCGAGTGAATCTATATAATATATATAAAATTGTGTATTACAAATAGGATTCATATCTGTTATAACAGATTTTATTATATTTGCAAATACGAATATAGGATACGGTTCGGCATAGTCGAGTCGGAAATAAGATTTCCGTTTGTCTCTGCACTCACTATTTCCAATATTTGTGATGCTATACAAAAATTACTTCGAAGTATAGCGATCGTGTTGTGTTGAAGTATTTAGTTTTATTTATAAAGAGGGAATAAAGTTTTTTTGACGGAGTCGAATTTACGTTTGGGTTGCGTATGATGTTGTTGTCATACTGAGTTTGTATTTCTAGTGGGTGGACAAACGATTTCTTATATTTTTAATTGTTGGGGGAATTGTTCTTTTATAGAGTTTATTGCATTTATGAAAAATTTGAAATGTGTTATATGGTCGTTAAGGGCGTTGATCGGAAGATTAAGGCCCAGTAACAAGAGTATGGTTATTTGTGTGAATGAAGCTGGTACACTACCGTCGTTGATAGCGTCTCATTTGAAATACAGAATCGTAGAGCTTACACTGATAGGGGAATTAAATGGCACAGACCTAAGATACATTCGCGAGATGAGCGGGTGTGATGCAAACGGAAAGGAGACAGGCGGTTGTTTGTCCGTTTTGGATTTGTCGGGGGTAAATATTGTAGATGGGGGAAATACCTATTATGGGAATTATAGTGCCTCGGATAATAAGATAGGAGATTATACTTTTTATAAATGTGCTCGATTGACAAGGGTGATAATGCCCGATAATCTATTGTCTATCGGAGAAGGAGCATTCGGGTGTTGTTATAATTTATCGTCGGTTGTTATACCGGATAAAGTTCGGGATATAGGTGAATTGGCTTTTTATAGATGTGAGTCTTTGGGGGTGGTGTCGATAGGGTGTGATGTGAACACGATAGGAGTGTACGCATTCAGGAGTTGTATTTCTTTGAAAGAGGCGATATTTGTCGATGGGAATAAACCTTTGCAGGTGGGAGATAATTTGTTTTATAATTGTCCTTTGGAAAAACTTTATGTGGGGAGGGATTTGAAATTTGAAAATTTTTCTTTCGGTAAAATCAAGACTCTTATGACTGTGGTTTTCGGTAAGGAGGTGACGTGTATCGGCGATCATCTTTTTATGGGCTGTCTCCGGTTGAAAGATATTTATATCGAGGCTCCGATACCTCCTGCGGTGGCCGATGGTTTTAATCCGTCCATTCTTTCGGAAGTGGTTCTTCATGTCCCGAGCTGTTCTCGCATGATTTATGCTGAACGATTTCCGTGGAGCGATTTTGTTTCGATTCAGACGTTTTGAGTCAATCGATAGATTCTTGTGCCAGCATACGTTCGAGGTCCTTGCCTGAGATTTTGGTCGTTATTTTTCCATTGTGAGCCAAAGAGATATTTCCCGTTTCTTCCGATACGACGACGGCAAGGGCATCGGTTACTTCGGTTATACCTAATGCCGACCGATGTCTTAGCCCCATCGATTTGGGTATTCTCGTATTGTGCGAGACCGGTAATATGCAAGCTGCCGAGGCTATTCGATCATCGGCGATAATCATGGCTCCGTCGTGTAAAGGACTATTTTTGAAAAATATATTCTCGATGAGCCTTGCATTTACATTTGCGTTGATCGTGTCGCCGGTATTTTTGTAATTATCGAGTGAAACTCCTTGCTCGATGACTATCAGGGCTCCGGTTTTTGTCTTGGACATATTCATACAGGCATGTACGATGGGCATGATATAGGGCTTTTCTCCGGTATCTTTGTGTTTAAGGAAGAAATTGAAAAAGAATCTCCATCGTTTGTGCGACCCGAGTTGTACGAGAAAGCGCTTGATTTCATCTTGAAACAAAATAACGAGTATAAGGAGACCTACACTCATAAATTTGTCCATGATAGACCCGATGAGACGCATGTCGAGAATTTGCGTTACAACGATCCATACTCCCACGAATGCTAATACACCGGTGAATATACTTATTGTTCCCGACTCTTTCATCATTTTGTAAAGAGTGTACAGAAGCAGGGCTACGATGAGTATGTCGATAATATCTTTTATGCCGAATGAGAACATTTTATTTTACGGATTGTATGGTTTTTGAAACTATTTTTACCGCTTCCACAGCTTCTTTTACGTCATGCACTCTCAAAATGTCGGCTCCTCCTAATAAAGCCAGCGTGTTTAAGATTGTAGTTCCGTTTAGACTTTCTTCGGGAGTGTATCCAAAGTATTTATATATCATTGATTTACGAGATATTCCCACCAATAAGGGGTAGCCTGTACGGGTAAATTCGTCGAGTCGGTTCATGAGCAAGTAGTTGTCGTCGACCGATTTGCTGAATCCGAATCCCGGATCGATAATGATATCGTTGACACCGAGGCTTTCGAGTCGGGCGATACGTTCTGAGAAATAGTAAAGCATTTCGGGAATGATATGCTCGTATCGGATTTGTTGCATCATGGTTTGGGGCGTCCCTTTCATGTGCATCAAAATATAGGCGACTTTCAACTCGGCTATGGTTTCGAACATTTGAGAATCGAGTTCTCCCCCCGATATGTCGTTGATCATCTGTACTCCGTATTCCCGGACACAGCGAGCGGCTATATCGGCACGAAATGTATCGACCGAGACTCTTGCCGTGGGATATAGTTTGCGGATAATATCGAGTCCCTTCGAAAGTCGTTTCATCTCTTCGTCGGGTGAGATATCGTCGGCATTAGGTCGCGAGGAGTAGGCTCCTATGTCTATGATGTCGGCGCCTTCATTCATCATTTTACGCAGTCGCTCGGCGATTTGTTCTTCTTCCGTAGTACGGCTTCCGGGGTAAAAAGAGTCGGGGGTGATATTGAGTATTCCCATGATTAATGGTCTCGATAGGGAAACCAATTCTCCACCAAGATTCAAAGACAACGGTTCTTTTTGTATCCACTGGAACATAGTACTGTACGTTTTGAAATCATATAACAAGACCTGCCGATACAGGCATTGCATACCGGCCTGCTGTTATGTTGAGCGAAGATAATTCTTTTTGCTGAATAGTAAGGTATGGATTAAAAAAAACTTCTTTGACACTATTCTTCCCGGGGAACCGGTTTTAAACTTTTAGGAGGACGGGGGCTTTTAGAGGTTTGCCGTTCGGCATTTTTTGCTTTTTCGTTTTGATGGTTCAAAGAACGATTGAATTCTTCCAGCTCGGATTGAAATGATTCGTATTCCGTTGTAACTTCAACCTTTTCTCGTGAATGATAGTAGTATTGCGCAATGCGAGCTCCTGTGAGGATTAACAGAATGATAATCAATAACAGAGTCGCTCTGCGTTCGCTTTTCGATAATGAGAAAAAAGAATCGTTTTTAAGTGCCATCAGATAATACCAAATCCCGATAAAAAGATTAAAATGATGATGATTGGAGCTATGTATTTGATACAGAAAAAGATTGCGTTGAATAGTGGCTCGTGCAATTTATTTCGGTTAGTCAATTCCTCCCGGGAGATATTTCGTTTCAGTATCCACCCGATGAAAATACTTATCAACAGTCCGCCTACTGGCAACAAGATGATAGCTGAGAAGTAATCGCAGGCATCGAATATGGTTTTCCCAAAAATGCGTATATGGCTCCATGAACCGATAGAAAGAGAGCAGACAGTGCTTAATATGGCAACAATGATCATCATTGTCCGGGTTGCCTTTTTCCTTGACAGATGCATGTGGTTGATAAAAAATGCAACTGCAACTTCGAAAAGAGAAACGGTGGAAGTAAGAGCTGCCACAGTGAGGAGTAAGAAAAACAATGCAGACCATAACGCAGATACCGGCATTTGATTGAATACATTGGGGAGGGTGACAAATACAAGGTCGGGACCGGCGACAGGATCCACACCATAAGAGAAAACAGCCGGGAATATAATTACTCCGGCCAGAATGGCAACGGTTGTGTCGAGTATCGCTACCGTGCTGGCTGTTTTTATCAGATGAGTTTTATTATTGAAGTAGGAGGAATAGGTGATGAGGATACCCATACCTAAACTTAAAGAGAAGAATGCTTGCCCCATTGCCCGTACGATGACTTGGGGTGTGATTTTCGAAAAATCGGGGTGTAGGAAAAATTTCAGACCTTCGTTGGCTTCGGGTAGTGTTAACGACCGTATGCAAAAAACGATGAGAATAATGAACAATATAGGCATCAATATGTTGGACATTTTTTCGATTCCTTTCTGTACACCCTTAGATATGATGATATAGTTGATAAAGAGAAAAATGTATATCCATAGTAACGGCCGAAAATCGTTCTGGATAAATGCGTTTTGTTCAGCTTTGAATTCTGCTGCCGTTTTTCCGGTCAGATTGTTACAGGCTGCTTGAAAAAGATATTCGAGCGTCCAACCCGATATGACCATATAATATCCTAAAATAAGAATCGAGGCCAATATTCCTATATATCCGATGTAGTACCATCGACTGCCGGGGATTAATTTTTTGAATGCGTCTACCGTGTCGGATTTGGATTTTCTTCCGATAATGAATTCGGCGCACATAACCGGAACACCTAATATAAGAACACATAGAATGTAAATCATTAAGAATGCTCCCCCTCCGCTCATTCCGGCTTCATAAGGGAATCTCCAAATATTTCCTAATCCTACCGCCGATCCTACCGTGGTGGCTATTACTCCTAACTTGGTCGCGAATTTTGCCCGTTCTCCCATTTTTAGTTCAAGATATAATTACAAAAGTATAAAATTTAAATTTATTTGTTCATATAATAGCTTAATAAAAAGGGAATAGAGTCCTTTTTCTATAAAAGTGTAATTCTTTTTGTAAAAAATGAATGATAGATTATATAACCAAATACAAATGGATTTGGTTTTGTCGTAAATGAAAATGCGGCCTTTGTGACAGGAGGTACAGGTAGATTGATTCTTGGCAGAAATCGCGTGATTTGTTTTTATTCTTAGCTTACTTTATCTTTGTCAAAGGATTGCAAAAGCAAGTATTTCTGTAAAAAGGAGATAATTCTACCTTTTTGTTTGTTGTAAAGATTACGTGAATAGATATGAGGCCTTTTAGATTTTTGGCGTTTGTCCCTACGATTATAGTATTGGCTGTAATTACATATTTGTCTCTGGCTAAGAATCCGGTACATAGTCAGGAGTTTTATTTATTCGAAGGAGCCGATAAGCTGGTGCACGGTTGTATGTATTTGGGGCTTGTTTGGATAGGCTGTTTCGATATATATCGGGTATCGAAGTTTACCGCTCCCAAGTTGATTTTGCTCGTGTGCGGGGCTATTGTGTGGGGTGGCTTGATGGAGTTGTTGCAGGGTGCTATGTCTATGGGGCGAAGCGCGGACTGGTATGATTTTCTCGCCAATAGTTGCGGGGCTATTCTGGGACTTATCCTCGGTGCGAATAGTGTACCATATTTGTTTAAGAAGTGTAAGAAACTTTCTTGAAATTGTCAATATCTTCCTTCTTAATAGCCAAGCTATTCCAGTTCTTCCATAATGGCAATTAGTTCGGAACGCAGTGATTTCAGTCGTTCCACTACTTGTTGGGACCGAACGGTACTTTCTCTTTTGTGTTTCAATACTTGTTTCGCTCCTTCTATTTTCAGCTTTCTTTCTTTCAGCAAATAGTGAATGAGCTTTATTTCTTCGATATCTTTTTGGGAATAATAACGAGTCCCTTTGGGGGATCGTTTAGGATTGATTGTTTTAAACTCTGTTTCCCAATATCGGAGTAAGGATTGGTTTACATTGAACATGTCCGATACCTCACCGATCGTGTAATATAGTTTTTGTTTATTTGTTACAGGTTCTTTCATACGATTTGTTTTTAATCCATTACACGCCCTTGATTTTCGGCAAGTTGAGTCATGCGGTCGTAATCTTCGGGTGAAAGGTCGAAGAAATAGTAATTGATAGGATTCTGTGCTTTCCCTTTGTATAGAACTTCGTAATGTAAATGCGGCCCTGTGGATTTCCCCGTATTGCCTACTTCGGCTATTTCTTCTCCTCGTATGACTTCTTGTCCTTTACGGACTAATATTTTACTGAGGTGAGCATATCGGGTTTTATAATCATATCCGTGATCGATGACTACCGTGTTCCCAAATCCTTGTTGCCAGCCGGTTTCAACGACACGGCCGTTCCCGGTTACGTAAACAGGGGTTCCCACATTGGCAGAAAAGTCCATTCCCTGATGGAATTTTGTGGTCTTGTAGATCGGATCTATTCGATAACCATATCCCGATGCTGTTCGTTTCAAATCTTTGTTAGAAACGGGTTGTATGGCCGGAATGTGTTTTATGCGCTCCTCTTGGCCTTGTGCCAGTTTGACGAGTTCGTTCATGGAATTGCATTGTACATATACTTGCCTCGCAAGGTTGTCTACTTTTTGACTGGTAGAAACAACCAGCTCTGCATCGCTCATTTGCAACAGATTCTCGTACCGGCTAGGGTTGTATATTCCGTTATTTCTGATTTCGTCGTTTACAGGCTCGGCTTGCAGAATGACCCGATACATGTTGTCGTCTCGTTGTTGTAAATCATTCAGAACTTCCAGCGCAGCGTCGACTCGTTTGGAAAGTACTTTATATTGTGTCTGCATTTGCTCGTTTTCCATTTTCAGAAGCTCTTCTTTGGGTGAACCGAGCCAAAAATAAAATGCGACGATGACCCCTATACTTAGTATGCTACCGACGAACAAATGGCGTAAAACAACGATGATGCGCTGGCGAAGTGAAGGATATACCCGTTCGTATGTCAGTGTTTTAGGATTGTATATGTAGAATATTTTTTTACTCATTGATTATTTGTCGGCTCATTCTTATTGGCAAAAGCTTTTATAGACCGTAAAAAAATATGTTTCTAAGCATTTTTTTATCTGCACATGGGTACAAAAATAATAATTTGGGCTATTTTTGCAAATTGTTTTTGGTAATATTAATATACCGTATTGGCGATTTCTATTTCGATAACGAAAAAGAAAGCCGTGGAACTTAATATAATTAAATTGTTATGCTGACAGCAAAAGAGATTCGTGAATCTTTTAAGGATTTTTTCAGAGAACGAGGCCATCAGATCGTGCCTTCGGCTCCGATGGTGATTAAAGATGACCCTACGTTGATGTTTACCAATGCGGGAATGAACCAGTTTAAAGATATTATCTTGGGAAATGTTCCGGCAAAATATAAGCGGGTCGCGGATTCACAAAAATGTTTGAGAGTGAGCGGTAAGCACAACGATTTGGAAGAGGTGGGACTGGATACCTATCATCACACCATGTTCGAGATGCTCGGTAACTGGTCGTTCGGGGACTATTTTAAGAAAGAAGCGATCGATTGGTCTTGGGAATATTTGGTCGACGTATTGAAAATAGATCCGGCCCGATTGTACGCTACCGTATTCGAAGGATATGCGTCCGAAGGTTTGGAGAGAGATAACGAGGCAGCCTCGTATTGGGATGCGCATTTGCCCAAAGATCATATAATTAACGGAAATCGACATGATAATTTTTGGGAAATGGGAGATACGGGACCTTGTGGACCCTGTTCTGAGATTCACATCGATTTGCGGAGTGATGCCGAGAGAGCCGAAGTCGACGGATTGAAATTGGTTAACCAGAGTCACCCGCAAGTGATAGAGATATGGAACCTTGTGTTTATGCAATATAACCGTAAAGCCGATGGTTCGCTCGAACCTCTTCCTGCTCGGGTAATCGATACCGGTATGGGATTCGAACGGCTTTGTATGGCGTTGCAAGGAAAGACGTCTAATTATGACACCGATGTATTCCAACCGATTATCGGGGAAATCGGGCGTCTTTGCGGTAAGAAATATGGCGACGATCCTAAGGCCGATATTGCTATGCGTGTCATTGCAGACCACATACGTACGATTGCATTTTCTATTACCGACGGGCAGTTGCCGTCGAATGCGAAAGCCGGTTATGTAATTCGTCGTATTTTACGTCGGGCTGTGCGTTACGGGTATACATTCTTGGGTCAGAAACAGGCTTTCCTTTATAAATTATTGGACATTCTTATTGAAACGATGGGAGATGCCTATCCTGAATTGAAGGCTCAAAAGGTCCTTATCGGAAAAGTAATTAAAGAGGAGGAAGATGCTTTCTTGCGTACTCTCGAAACCGGGATTAAGTTGCTCGATAAAGTAACTGCCGATACAAAGGCTGCCGGTAAGAGCGAGATTAGCGGGCGGGATGCTTTCGTGTTGTATGACACTTATGGTTTCCCTCTTGACTTGACCGAGTTGATATTGAAAGAAAAAGGGTTAGGAGTGGATATCGACGAGTTCAACGCCCAAATGCAACAACAAAAGGAACGGGCTCGTAATGCGGCTGCCGTAGAAACGGGCGACTGGGTTGTATTGAAAGAGGGTGAGCCCGAATTCGTGGGATACGATATGACCGAGTGCGACGCCGAGATATTACGCTATCGTAAGGTAAAACAAAAAGCTCGCGAGTTTTATCAGATTGTTTTGGACAGAACCCCTTTCTATGCCGAAATGGGTGGTCAGGTAGGCGATACAGGAAAGTTGATTTCTGGAAATGATATCGTGGAGATATTACAGACCAAGCGGGAAAATAATTTGAGTATTCATATAGCCGAGCGATTACCCGAAGATGTGACCGCTACATTCCATGCCGTTATCGATAAAGAGGCACGTCGGGCGACTGCATGTAATCACACGGCGACTCATCTTTTGCACGAAGCTCTGCGTGAAGTTTTAGGAACTCATGTAGAACAAAAAGGTTCTTATGTCTCTCCGCAGTCGTTGCGTTTTGATTTTTCTCATTTTCAAAAAGTCACAGATGAAGAGTTGAGAAAAGTCGAGATGATAGCCAATCGAAAAGTGCGTGAAGCTATCCCGTTAGATGAACATCGTAATGTTCCCATTGCCGAGGCTAAGGCTATGGGAGCGATGGCTCTGTTTGGTGAAAAGTATGGAGAAGAAGTCCGGGTGATTCGTTTTGGATCTTCTGTCGAGTTGTGCGGTGGTACTCATGTATCCAATACCGGAAATATCGGTATGATAAAAATTATAACCGAGAGTTCGATTGCTGCGGGAATCCGTCGTATCGAGGCTATAACAGGAGCTCGGGTGGAGGAAACGATGAACGCCTTGCAAGATTCGTTGAAAGAGATAGGAATCTTGTTTAATAATGCTCCCAATTTGTTACAAGCGATTCATAAAGCCATCGATGAAAATGCCGAATTGAGGAAACAGGCCGAGGAATATGTTAAGGAGAAAATGATTGTCTTGAAAGATCGTATGGTTAAATCGGCCGAGAGTATAGACGGCGTGAAACTTATTCGTTTCATCGGTCCGATGCCGTCCGATATGGTTAAGGGAATCGCCTTTTTACTTCGGGGTGAAGTCTCCAAAGGATTGGCTTTTGTCGCCGCGACCCGGGATAAAGATAAACCTCTATTGACTGTTATGCTGAGCGATGACTTGGTTGCCGATGGGAAGAATGCTTCTGCGATTGTTCGGGATGCTGCTAAGTTGATACAAGGTGGCGGAGGCGGGCAACCCTATTTCGCACAAGCCGGCGGAAAGAATGCCGACAAATTGACCGAAGCGTTGGATAAGATGGTTTCGTCTATTGTGGGATAATTCGATAGTTGAATTTGTAATATGACAAAAATAGCCCCGACAATGCCGGGGCTATTTTTTATCTGTATGGTTTTGAAGATTTACAATAACATGCCGCTCGTGACCTCACGGGCTTTTTCTTCCCCGGCAATTTGGGTGATGATGGCTGTGGCGAACGATATGGCGGCTCCCGGACCTTTTCCTGTGGTAATGTTTCGGTCGACAGTCACGTTGTCGCCTGTTACAGTTGCACCAGTGAGGAATTGCTCAAATCCGGGATAACAGGTAGCTTTATATCCGTTAAGCAATCCTGCCTGGCCCAGAACCGACGGAGCGGCACAAATGGCAGCGATGTTCTTGTTGGCAGCGGCTTGGCGTTGCAATAAAGAAACCAACGGTTTGCATTCTCCCAAGTGTTTTGTTCCCGGCATTCCTCCGGGTAAAATTAACCAGTCTGCATCTTCGGTCGATAGTTCCACCCATGTACAATCGGCTGTAACAGTTATTCCATGAGCTCCTTCAACTTGAAGATTTCGCGATATGGAAACGGTTGTAATATCGATTTCGGCTCGTCGTAACATATCTACGATCGTGAGAGCTTCTATTTCTTCAAATCCTGTTGCGAGAAATAAATAAACGGTTTTCATTATTCGGATCTTTTTTAGTGTCAAATTAATGTTTGGAGAAACTCATTCTGATTTTATATCGTATATACAATCGAATGACATAAATAGTTGTTGGACTCATATTTTATAAATCCACTGACAGAATATACTTGTCAGTGGATTTATGATGGCGTTATTCCTTAAAGGGTTCCGGCTTCGGCTTGTTGAATCATTTGTTGGCTTGCATACAAATAGATTTCTACACGACGATTTTCTTGTCGGCCTGCTGCCGTGGAGTTGTCGGCTATGGGATTGGCTTCGCCCATACCTTGCACAGATTTGATCTGGTTCGTGGAAACTCCGCATGCCAGCAGATAGCTTGCTACACTTTGAGCTCGCTCCTGAGATAAGTTCAGATTTTTCTGGTAACTTTGTTCTGCTGTCGAGTTTTTCCAGCCCTGATTATCTGTATATCCGTAGATAGTGACGTCCATATCACGATTTTGGTTCAGTACGTCGTTAGCGAATTTACTTAAAGACGATTTAGCCGATGAACTGAGGTTTGAACTGCTTGTCGAGAAAAGGATTCCCGAGTCGAATGTCACTTTTACAGCTTGTAATCCATTGTTGTCGGTAACTTGCTCGACTTGTGCACCTTCTACCTGTTTGGCTTGTTCGGCCGCTTTGTCCATTTTCTTTCCGATAAGGGCTCCTGCCGTTGTTCCTACGGCAGCACCCACGGCAGCACCGATAGCAGCTCCTTTGCCTTTTCCGAAAATCGCACCTAATCCGGCGCCGACAGCGGCCCCGCTACCTCCCCCGATAAGGGCTCCTTTTCCGGTATTTGACATGTTACAGCTTGTAAATAGCATGCCGGCAGCCAATATACAAGACATAATTTTAATGCTCTTCATTTTTTTAGTTTTAGAAATTGATTTACAAAAATAAGGAAAAAATCGATATGATATTTGTTTATATTATTTTTTTGAGGAAAGGAGTATATGGCTCCTTTGAAAATAAATAACAGTATTTGAGATTATTATGTTCGATGTTATGGAAAATGTACTATCGTCGAAAAATGGAGCCGTTCGCTTTTAAGTTCTCTTATCTATATTTGTAACAATAGGATTAAGGTTCTATATGGAAGATAAATATTTGTATTATAAGTTATAGAATGACCGGTATAATTCATGCGAGTATTGTTTTTGCTTTTAGTTTGTACTATCTTTGTTTAATTAACTAATACAATAATCGAGATGAACACGTTCGGAAATCTCTTTACGCTTACTTCATTTGGAGAGTCTCATGGTAGGGCGATCGGTGGGGTGGTAGACGGTATGCCTGCCGGTATTCCTTTGGATATGGAGTATATACAGCGAGAGTTAAACAGGCGTCGTCCCGGGCAATCGTCGATTGTCACCTCTCGTAAAGAAAACGATCGGGTAGAATTCCTCTCCGGGATTTTCGAAGGGAAAACAACTGGTACGCCTATCGGTTTTCTTGTGTATAATGAGAATCAACACTCATCGGATTATGATAATTTGCGGGAGGTGTTCCGCCCTTCGCATGCCGATTATACATACACCCAGAAATACGGGGTACGGGATCATCGGGGAGGTGGTCGTTCTTCGGCTCGCGAGACGATAGCTCGCTGTGTCGCCGGAGCTCTTGCAAAACTTGTTTTAACTCGGCTGGGCATAGAAGTCTGGGCGTATACTTCGCAGGTGGGGGAATTGTCTTTGTCCGGCGATTATAATCGATATGACTTCGACGAGATAGAGAAAAATCCGGTACGTTGTCCCGATGCGGATATGGCAAAACGAATGGAGGAATATATCGGAAAAGTAAAGTCAGAAGGCGATACAGTGGGAGGTGTCGTTACCTGTGTCGTTCGACATGTTCCGACAGGGTTGGGCGAGCCTGTGTTCGACAAGCTGCATGCCGCATTGGGTAGTGCGATGTTGAGCATAAACGCTGTAAAAGGCTTTGAATATGGTATGGGTTTTAGAGGGGTGAGATATAGAGGTTCTCAAATGAATGATGTATTCGAAACTCAACAGGGCAAAATCGTAGCGAGAACCAATCATTCGGGTGGGATTCAAGGTGGAATTTCCAATGGAGAAGATATTTATTTCAGAGTCGCGTTCAAGCCGGTCGCTACTTTATTGAAAGATATAGAGACAGTCGATTCGCAAGGAAACCCGACCGTGTTGAGGGCAAAAGGACGTCATGACCCTTGCGTATTGCCCCGTGCCGTACCTGTGGTGGAAGCTATGGCAGCAATGGTTATTCTCGATTATTATTTGTTGGCACAAAGTCATAAATTATAAATTAAAAAATATGGATACAAAAAAGTATATAGACAGTCATAGAGAGCGTTTTTTCAACGAGTTATTTTCGTTGCTTCGTATTCCTTCTATCAGTGCGTTGCCTGAACATAGAAAGGACATGCAGCTTTGTGCCGAACGATGGAGGGATTTGCTTTTGGAAGCCGGAGCCGATAGAGCCGAAGTGATGCCTACCTCGGCCTCGCCTGTGGTTTTCGCCGAAAAGATAGTTGATAGGAGTTTCCCTACGGTACTGGTATATGCTCATTATGATGTGATGCCTGTCGAACCGCTTGAACTGTGGCATACCGAGCCTTTCGAGCCGGTAGTAAAAGACGGGAAACTGTGGGCTCGGGGGGCCGACGATGACAAAGGGCAAGGGTTTATCCAGTTGAAAGCCTTTGAAATTGCGGTCAAAGAGGGGTTGTTACGCTGTAACGTGAAATTTTTGATAGAGGGTGGCGAGGAAATCGGTTCTCCCGGAGTGGAGGCTTTTTGTAAGGAACACCTCGATTTGTTGAAATGCGATGTAATACTGGTCTCAGACACGAGTATGGTCGGTTTGGATACTCCGTCTATCACGACCGGATTGCGAGGATTGGCTTATTGGGAGATAGAGGTCACGGGTCCTAATCGGGATTTGCATTCGGGAATTTTCGGGGGAACGGTAGCTAATCCCATTAACGAGCTTTGCAAAATGCTGGCCGGTGTCGTAGATGAAAATGGTTGTATAACTTTACCGCATTTTTACGACAAAGTAGAAACTGTTTCGGCGCAAGAACGAGCCATGTTGGGAGCTGTGCCTTATGATGAAGAGAAATATAAAGCGGCGATCGATGTGGAGGCTCTTTCGGGCGAGATCGGTTATTCACCTTTGGAGCGTACCGCCATTCGTCCTACGTTCGATATTTGCGGTATTTGGGGCGGGTACACGGGAGAAGGTGCAAAAACGGTGTTGCCGTCAAAAGCCTATGCCAAAGTTTCTTGCCGGTTGGTTCCCCATCAGAATCATGAGGAAATATCCAAGATGTTTATCGATTACATATACTCTGTCGCTCCTCGCAGCGTAAAGGTGAAAGTGAGCCCGATGCATGGGGGTGAAAGCTATGTATGTCCTATCGATTTGCCGGCTTATCGGGCTGCGGAAAAGGGGTATGAGCTGGCGTTCGGAAAACGTCCATTGGCGGTACGTCGTGGAGGAAGTATCCCTATTATAGCAACTTTTGAAAAAGTTTTGGGTGTGAAATCGGTCTTAATGGGATTCGGATTAGAATCGGATGCCACGCATTCGCCGAATGAAAATTTCCTGATCGAAATGTATGAGAAAGGAATTATTGCAGTAGTCGAATTTTATAATCAATTTGGGCATTGATGGTGACGGGAGAAAAACGGTATCGGGATTTTTCCGATTTTTTGAATCTCCATTTCGATTGCAAAGTCCAAAAAATATCGTTACATGCAGGGTTTACTTGCCCTAATCGGGACGGGGGTATTGGGGTCGGTGGTTGTACTTATTGCAACAATCAGACGTTCAGTCCTGATTATTGCCATACTGGGAAGAGTATCACTTCCCAGTTGGAAGAGGGGATAGCTTTTTTTGCCCGTAAATATCCTGAGATGCACTATTTGGCCTATTTTCAGGCTTATACGAATACGTATGGAGAGCTTGCTGTTTTGAAGCAGAAGTATGAGGAGGCGTTGTCTCACCCCGGTGTCGTGGGGATTATTGTCGGTACTCGCCCCGATTGTATGCCCGACGGACTGTTGGAGTATTTTGCGGATTTGTCCCGACATACATTCGTATTGGTGGAGTATGGCGTGGAGAGTACTTGCGACGAAACTTTGCGTAGGGTTAACCGGGGACATGATTTTGCCGCTTCGGTCGATGCTATTTGTCGTACGGCTGAAATGGGTATTGCAGTGGGGGCTCACATGATATTGGGATTGCCGGGAGAGAATCGGGAGATGATTTTATCTCATGCCGATAAGATGTCCCGGTTGCCGCTCGACACGATTAAGTTGCATCAGTTGCAGCTTATTCTCCATACCCGTATGGCTGCCGAATATAAAAGCAATCCGAATGATTTTCATTTGTACGATGTCGATGAGTATATCGATCTGGCAATCGATTTTGCTGAGCGATTGTCTCCGCACATCGCTATCGAACGTTTTGTCTCTCAGTCCCCGGCCGAACTGCTTATCGCTCCGAATTGGGGGATAAAGAACTATGAGTTTACGGCTCGTCTGTTGAAGCGAATGAAAGAACGCGATACTTGGCAAGGAAAGTTGTTCACCGAAGTCTGAGCCGGTTTAACGGTGGTTTTGTAATCTCTGTTTCGCCATTTGCTCGTATTCTGTACCCGGTTGTCCGTAATTACAATACGGATATATGCTGATACCGCCGCGGGGCGTGAAGAAGCCTGTTACTTCGATGTATTTGGGATTCATGAGCTTAACGAGGTCTTTCATGATGATGTTCACGCAATCTTCATGAAAAGCGCCGTGGTTACGGAAACTGAATAAATAGAGTTTCAGACTCTTGCTTTCTACCATGTGTTCTCCGGGAATGTAGTCGATTTGTATGGTAGCGAAATCGGGTTGTCCGGTAATCGGGCACAGACTGGTAAACTCCGGGCAGTTGAATCGCACCCAGTAATCGTTTTCCGGGTGTTTGTTTATAAATGTTTCCAAGACCTCGGGTGCATAATCCTGTTTATATACTGTCTTATGTCCCAGCAGGGTCAGTTGTGATGTATCTGATTTCATAATAAGTCGTGTTGATTATTGTAGTTCTTTTATCTTGAATATGTTGTATGAAACTTTCTGGTCGTAGACATCGCTGCCGTCTATCTTTTTTACGAATCGTACGACTCTTATCGTTACCGGTAATATGACGATTTCATAGGCCGTTTTAAGGCAGGCTTGTGTTACAATGAGAATCAATAGTTCGTTTACAGGGACTACTCCACCGAATGCGATAGGAAAAAACAAGAGCGAATCGGCACTTTCGCCCACTACGGTCGATGTAATGGCTCGCAATGAAAAATGTTTACCCTTACTCGATATTTTCATTTTACTCATGACATAGGCGTTCAAAAAGGAGCCTACAAGGAAAGCTATGAAACTTGCTAATAAGATGCGGGGAGTTGATGAAAATACGGTTTCGAACGATTTCTGTCCGTCCCAAAATGGAGCTGATGGTAATATAATCGCTATCTGTATAAAGATGACAGCCATTAAATTCATCAGGAATCCGAGCCAAATAATGAGTCGGGCTTTTCGATATCCCCAGACCTCGGCGATACAATCGTTGATAATGTAAGAGATGGGGAAAACGATGAGACCTGCGGTCGCAGTAATACCTCCTAACGAAATCATCTTTACTTCGAGTAAATTCGAGCAGATGAGGCAGACACAAAAGACGACGCCCATGATTAAAAAGGGCAGGGAAAAAGAACGATTCATAATTCTTGTTTTTTACGTGGTGTTCAAGCACACGGAGGATATTTATCCTCTCCTGTTTTATACTAAATCTTTTAGAGGTGCAAAGATAATACAAACGAAGGTAAAAACAAATTCATCGGGGATATACCTCGTTTCGTTTGTCTCTACCATTGGTACAAATAGTATATCTATATCATAACAAGACAGGATTGGAAGACTTATGGGGAGCAGAGATTCTTTATGGTTCGGATAGTTTATTTAAGAATTGGGCAATATGTTTCCCGTCCATGAGTCCGTGATGGGCACAGATCGATATGGGAAGAAGCATTTTCCCATTTGTGTCGATGAGTTTTCCTGTCGATATGCTAGGAACCGAGTCTCCGTTCTTGAAAGAAACAGCGTGTTTCATTTCGGAGAAGGAGAACCACGGAATAGAAGAGTATCTGATAACGTCTTCTCTTCCTGTATTTTTCGAAAAGGATAATCCTGTACTGTTTTTTACTCTTGTTATCTCTTGAATTGCTTGTTGAATGAAATCGTTGCGATCGGGGATATATTCGAAAAAAGCAAAACCGAATGTTCCGTCTTCTCTTCCTATTGTCGGAGATACGTGTATGGTATCGTATTTAACGACAGAATTCCCTCCCTCGATTCTTAATTTGAATTCGTCTGTTTCATTGGCTTTTGTCAATATATGATGGAGCGAGTAAAGGAAAAAAGATTGAGAATCATGTTTGGCTTCGAGATATATAGTAGTAAAATCTACGTTTGTAGTTATTCCGAAAAAGGGATCGTCAAAAGCAGAAAAGAACCGGAAGTGTTCCTTCCGGTTCCAAGATTCGATATTTAGTTTGGTCTTTGTCATTGAGATCGATGTTACAAGGTTATGTTATCCGTTTCATTTTTTTGAACCAGAACTTTATCGATGCGGGCTCCGTCCATGTCGACGATTTCGAAAGTGAAGCATAGCCATTCTATCTTTTCTCCTTCGGTCGGAATGTGTTGTAATAATTCGAGGATAAGCCCGCTCAGAGTATTGTAATTGTATTCTTGATAACGATCCGTCATGTCGTAGTGGTCTAGAAAATCATAGAAAGAGCATTGTCCGTCGATGAGACAAGAGCCATCTTCCCGGATAATAATATCTGCCGAAGGTCCCGATGATACAGAACCGACCAAAGCTCCCAAAATATCGCTTATCGTCACAATTCCTTCAATACTCCCAAATTCGTCGGTTACTAATCCATAGCGTTGATTTTCATTGCGGAGCCTTTCCATCGCAGTATATACACTCATATTTTCCGGCAGGAAATAAGGGGTTGAGGCGACGGCTCTGATATCGAAATTTTTATCATCGATCTTTCCGAATAAATCTTTTAAAGAAACTATTCCGATAATATTATCGAGGCTGTCTTCGCATAGCGGATATACGGCATGAAGATCACTGGTAATCTTTGATTTCAGAGTAGTGTTGTCATCTTGCACATCGAGACAAATTAAATCGCTCCGGTGGGTCATGATAGAGGATATATTGCGATCTCCCAAGTTAAAAACTCGTTCTACAATGTCTTGTTCCACCTCCTGTACACACCCTCCCTCTGTACCTTCTCGAACGATAGCTTTTATTTCGTCTTCGGTGATTCCTTCTTTTTGAGATGAAAGCCCTAAGAAACGGCATACCCCGGCTGTACTTTTGGTGAGTATCCACACGAAAGGCGATGCAATATACGATAACCACGACATAGGTCTCGATACGATCTTTGCTACTCGTTCCGAGGCTATCATACCGATACGTTTGGGAACCAATTCGCCGATAATAAGGGTTAAATATGTAACTATAATAACAATGATGGCTTGTGCCAAACCTACTGCATAAGGAGCTAATAAGGAACTTTTAGCTAATAGTTTTGCAAGGCTTTGGGCTAAGGCTTCGCCAGAGTAAAGACCCGTTAAAATTCCGATGAGGGTAATACCTATCTGTACGGTTGAAAGAAATCGGTCGGGGTCTTGTGATAGTTTTAAGGCTGATAATGCCGCTTTGCTACCTTTTTTCGCACTATTTTCTAATTTGACTTTTCGTGCTGAAACCAGTGCAATTTCAGACATAGAAAGTACTCCGTTACATAAAATAAGAAGTACTATAATTATAATTTCCATGTGAGAATAGAGATTTACAAGGGCGAATATACGAAAATAAATCGGAATGTTACAAATTTGTTTATATAAGAGTCTTTTTTTATTTTATTTAGGTGGTTTATTTTCAGATTCGTTAAGATGTAACGATCGAGTAAATGGTTTTACTTGCTGTCTTAAACCGGTGAGTGGAACATTCCTATAAGAATAAAATAATATAAGTTGCTGAAAAGTAAAAAATAAGTACGATATTTGCACTCGCAAAACAGTATGGATTGAGGCTTTTAATTTGAGAAAAAAAAGTGTTTTTGCTTTTTTAGATGGGTAAAAAGCTATATATTTGCAGTCCAAAAAATTAAAAACAATATTATTCGTAAATATTATAATTTATAGCAAAATGACTAAGGCTGACATTGTAAACGAAATTTCTAAAAACACAGGAATAGAAAAAGCTGTTGTTCTTGAAACCGTTGAAAAATTTATGGAGAGTGTAAAGGGCTCTTTGGCAAAAGGTGAAAATGTGTACCTGAGAGGTTTTGGTAGTTTCATCGTAAAGAAAAGAGCACAGAAAACGGCTCGCAATATTTCCAAAAATACTACGATAATAATTCCGGCCCACAACATTCCGGCATTTAAGCCTGCAAAAACTTTTATGGGTGAAGTAAAATAAGAAAATCAATAAATATAAGTATTAATCTTTAAAAGCATACCGTTATGCCGAGTGGAAAAAAAAGAAAAGGCCATAAGATGGCTACTCACAAACGCAAAAAAAGATTGAGAAAAAACAGACATAAGAAGAAATAATGTCTGTCGGCTCAATGAATGACAGAACACGAAGAACAAATTTAATGCGATTTAGTCATTAGATTTGTTCTTTCTGCTTTATCGAAACCATTTTGTATAACAAATGGTTAGTATTAAAAACTCTTTTGGCAGGATGCCTGTTCTTTTTAAGAAGGCCGACATGCTGCGTGAATATCAGTAATCTAAATAACAATTTATGTCCAGCGAACTTGTAGTAGACGTACAACCCAAAGAGATTTCTATTGCATTGCTCGAGAATAATCGATTGGTGGAGCTTCAGAAAGAGGCTCGGAACATATCGTTTTCTGTGGGCGATATCTATTTGGGACGGGTCAAAAAGCTGATGCCGGGACTTAATGCTGCATTTGTTGATGTAGGTTACGAAAAGGATGCTTTCCTGCACTATCTCGATTTAGGTACACAATATAATTCGAGTGCAAAGTTTCTTAAACAGTCGCTTGCCGATCGCAAACGAGTGTTGTCTCTTTCTAAATTTGATTTATTGCCCGATATTGAAAAAGACGGTACGATTAACGATGCTTTGAAGGTGGGTCAAGAAGTGTTGGTTCAAATTGCTAAGGAACCTATTTCGTCTAAGGGACCTCGCCTTACGGCAGAGATTTCTTTTGCCGGTCGTTTTTTAGTGTTAATCCCTTTTTCAGATAAAGTATCTGTATCGCAAAAGATTAAATCGAACGAGGAAAAATTGCGCCTTAGGCAGCTCATACAAAGTATTAAACCCCGCAATTTCGGTGTGATTGTCAGAACTGTTGCCGAAGGGAAACGGGTCGCAGAGTTGAATAACGAACTTAAAACGTTGGTAAGGTGTTGGGAAGATATGTTAGTGAAGTTGCAAAAGGCTCAGCTTCCGTCGCTCGTTTATGAGGAAACGGGTAGAACCGTAGGGATACTGCGTGATATATTTAGCCCTTCTTTCGAAAATATTTATGTAAACGATAAGGAGACATATAACCAAATATACAACTATGTGAGTCTTATTTCTCCCGATCGAAAAGATATAGTTAAACTTTACGATGGGGAGTTGCCTATTTTTGATAATTTCGCTATTACCAAGCAAATAAAATCTTCATTAGGAAAAACCGTTTCTTTTAAAAGTGGAGCGTATGTCATTATCGAACATACAGAGGCTCTGCATGTTATCGATGTAAATAGCGGAAATCGTTCGAAGGCTTCTTCCGATCAGGAGAGCAATGCCCTTGATGTAAATATGAATGCCGCCGAAGAAATAGCACGGCAACTGAGGTTGCGCGATATGGGCGGTATTATCGTGATCGATTTCATCGATATGGACGAAGCCGAGAACCGTCAGAAACTATATGACCGCATGCGTGAGCTGATGGCTAATGATAGGGCAAGGCACAATATTTTGCCGTTGAGTAAATTCGGATTGATGCAGATTACCCGCCAGCGGGTGCGGCCGGCACTCGATATTATTACCAGTGAAGATTGCCCGACTTGTCATGGTAAAGGTACTATTCCTCCTTCCTTACTTTTTACCGATCTGTTGGAGTCGAAGATTCATTATCTGGTGTATAAGTTGAAAATAAAGAAATTCACATTACACGTACATCCTTTTGTAGCTGCATATGTCAATCAAGGTGTATTTTCTTTGAAGATGAAGTGGCGTTGTAAATACACTTTTCAGCTGAAAGTAATTCCTAATCAGTCTCTCGCTTATCTCGAATATAAATTTTATGATGCCGAGAGAAATGAAATTGACCTGAAAGAAGAAATTGAAATTAAAAAATGAGAGAGTATTATCTCAGTTTATAGAGGCCCCGAAGGGCCTCTATTTTTTTTGAATCGGTAAAAGAAAAATTGTTTTTTTGAACGATTGGAATTTTGTAAAAAAGGAATGTATAATAATTCCTTAAAACGCCTGTATTTATTCTCTGTAATAGATTCGCTTCACCCGGGTAGAAACCGAAGTGAGAATTTCATAAGGGATTGTATCGAGTTTTTCTGCGATTTCGGTGACGGGCAGTTGTTCTCCGAATATTTCAACTCGGTCACCCGGTTTACAATCTATATCGGTTACATCGATCATGCATACGTCCATACAAATATTACCTACGATGGCAGCTCGTTTTCCGTTTACAACGACACACCCTTTTCCATTTCCCAGATGGCGGTCGAGTCCGTCGGCATATCCTATGGGAATCGCTGCTATGCGGGAATCACGAGATAATACACCTTTTCTTCCGTACCCTATGGTTTCTCCGGCAGACAGTGTTTTGATTTGAAGGATAGTTGTTTTCAATGTGCTGACTGTTTCCAGCCCGCAAGGTGTGTCGATAGGGGAGACTCCGTATAATCCTATACCCAGCCTTACCATATCCATTTGGTATTCGGGGAAGCGTAATATTCCCGCCGTATTTAGTATGTGTCGCAGTATTTTATGCTTGGAGTGTTGTTGTAGGTAGTCGGCACAACGAGAGAATGTTTCGATTTGACGATGAGAATAATCGTCGAATCTTTTTTCGTCGCTTCCCGCGAAATGAGAAAAGACCGAACGGGCGATGACGACGGTTTGGTCGTTGAGAATTTCCACGACTTGTTCCATATCCTTTTCTTCGAATCCGAGCCGATGCATGCCTGAATCTATTTTTATGTGCACAGGATAGCCCGCTAAACCTAATTTTTCCCCTTCTGCGATAATCGCTTTCAGCAGTTCGAAACTATATATTTCGGGTTCGAGATAATAGCTGAACAGTGTTCTGAAACTGCTCATTTCGGGATTCATCACCAAGATGGGCATGGTTATTCCCGCTTTCCGCAATTCGGCTCCTTCGTCGGCAACGGCTACTGCAAGGAAATCGGCTCCTCTGTCCTGTAAGGTCTTTGCCAATTCATAAGAACCGGCTCCGTAGCCGAAAGCCTTTACCATACAGATGATTTTTGTTTCGGGACGTAATTTCGATTTGAATAGGTTGTAATTGTGGACGATGGCGTCGAGATTTATTTCCAGTATGGTTTCATGCTGTTTCAGTTCTAAGGTCTCGGAGATGAGCTCGAAATGGAATTCTCGCGCACCTTTGATTAGAATCAGTTCATTATGAAAGTCGGCTGGGTCAAGTTGTGCAAGGAAACTTTCGGTCGTCGGATAAAATTCTTTTTCGAGATTGAAAAGGTAAGCGTTATCCGAGATTACCGGGCCTATCCCGATGAGTCGTTCTATTCCTTTGTGCAATATGATATCGGCGACTTTCCGGTATAGGCTGGCCGGGGGTAGTCCCGTCTGGTAAATGTCCGACAGTATAAGCGTGCGGCGCATACCTTTGGCTGCCGCCCTTCGATTTTGAAAGTCGAGGGCTATGGTGAGTGAATTGATATCTGAGTTATAGCTGTCGTTTATAATTAGGCAGTTGTTTATCCCTTCTTTGACTTCCATACGCATGGCTACCGGAGTCAAACGCTTCATGCGGTCGGTTATCGTTTCGGGCGGTCGGTTGTAGTAAAGCATGACTGCCAGACAGTGAATCGCATTTTCGATGGAAGCATCTTCTACGAATGGGATAGTAATATAACTGTGGTATTGTAAGTAAGTATATTCTATTTTTGTAGAATCGTTACCTTTGATTATTTTGGAGATGTACAGCGGTTTGTCCCGGTCTTTTCTGGACCAAGCAATCTCTCGACACCCGAAGCAGAGTTTCTCCACGCATTCGCAGATAAGTTCGTTGTCTCCATCGTAAATAATGCAATCACAGGCTTTCAATAAAGTGAGTTTTTCGATGCATTTCTGCTGTATGGTTTGGAATCCCTCTTGGTGGGCTTCTCCGATATTGGTTATCAAACCGAGCGTCGGTTTGATGATTTCTTCCAAATGAATCATTTCATCGGGTTGAGAAATTCCGGCTTCAAAAATAGCCATCTCGGTTTTCGACCCTATTTGCCATACCGATAACGGGACTCCTATTTGAGAGTTGTAACTGCGGGGAGAGCGCACCGTATTGTAGTCTGGTTGGAGAAGTTGATAAAGCCACTCTTTGACTGTGGTCTTTCCGTTGCTTCCCGTAACACTGATTACCGGTATATCGAATTTTTTTCGATGTGTCGCAGCTAATTGTTGCAAGGCATCTAATGTGTTTTTTACGATGATGAAATTTGCTTCGGGCATAAGCTCTTCATCGGCTATCCGATGTTCTACCACGAAGTTTCGTACTCCTTTTCGGTAGAGATCTTTGATGTAACGGTGACCGTCGTTTCGTTCGGTAACCAAGGCGAAAAACAAAGTCTCCTCGGGAAACGTGAGAGAACGGCTGTCGGTTAATAGAGCCGTGATAGTATAGTCTTTGTAGGCTCTTTTCTGTGCCTTGACGATAGTTGCTATTTCGGTAATCGTGTAATTCATATTTGACTGATTCTTGTGTTTAATTCTGTAATTTCGTTCGATACATTTATGTAAGGATACATTTGTTGAAATCTCATGACCTTGTCGAGCGTATGTTGTAAAAAAATAGTGTACTCGTCTTTATCGGGCATCAGGGGACGATGTTCCAAAGCTCTTTGTATCTTGTACCATTGAGAGGCTATTTCTTTGCTTTCGGGAGAAAGGTATGCTTCCTCCAATATTTCGGTTATATAAGCGATCGCCGATTTCGAGGGGTGCGTCATGTCGGTATCGTAGAAACGATAATCCCTCAGATCGTCCATCATGATTTCATAAGAAGGAAAGTAATCGCAAATCCCGAACTCTTGTTGTAATCGGTTTATCGCCAGTAGCAGCGTCGATTTGCTTATTTGGTTGCCGTGTGCTCCGTCGCTAAGGTGACGTATGGGGCTCACGGTGAACAATATACGACATTGAGGTAGATTGTTTTCGATGTGTTTTGTGATGTCTCTCCATCGGGAAACTATTTCATCGACCGATAACAGCACTCGGTCGAATATCGAGGCCGGTTGTTTGTGGCAGTTGGCGACAACTTTACCCGTCTCTTTTAATCGGAATACATAAGCGGTTCCCCATGTGATGATTATTCGGTCGATATTCGGTACTTGGCGGTGGCTTTTTTCGATTCGGCGGTTCATGAGCGATAACGTGGCCTTCTTGTCGCACCCCGAGAATCGGGAATGGTGATCGTAACTGTGCCATAGATTATTGAAAGCGAAAAGTTCGTTTTCAATAATCGCTTTTCCCTCGACGATTCGTTCCCAGCTTTGGGCAATGGAAAGGGGATTGTATAATGTGCCGAATGGATTTATATCGACATTGAATTTACGCTGTTGCAGCCATAAGCCTATGTTTTCGGCAAAGCACGACCCCAGCAACAAAATTTGTTGCCGATGGTCGATATATCCGGGATTACCGGGAAAATTTATGGCCGTTCTGAAATTCATTTTATTATTTGGTTTATCACCTCAAAAATACATATTTTCTACTCCATCTCGTCTCTAAATTAACATCTGAAAAAATAAAAAAATATAATATTGTGGTAAAATAACCATAAATATTTGTATTTATACCAATTTGGATATATATTTGTGTTACCCGTTTCGTAGAGGCTTTTGAGAAAGCTATGTTTTTGTATCTCTTCTTGTAATAAGAATTATATGGAACTATATTACAAGGAAGAAAGAGACCGAGATTTGTTTAGGGCATACAACGAAGCCCTTAAATCATTGGGAAAAATGGCCGTGAATGTTCCCCGGGAGCAGATTGTCAGGCGTGTGGTTTATTCCATAGCTCCTCGTTTCTATATCAGTTATGAGGAAGCGAGGCGGAATGTGAAACGAATTTTCAAAGGCTATTCACCTCGATGTGTGTCATCGACAAGAACAGAGATGTACAACGATTTGGCCAATATGTTGGCGAGCTATTTGAGGCGACGTCCCCAAGTCCCGTTTAACGATGCGCTTTGTACGATATTGGCTGAAAAACGAGCTCCTCGTTTTTATTTGTCCGAGCGGTCGGCTCTGTTGACAATTTACCGTATGCAAAAAGGAGGTGTATCGTGAAAAGGTTTCCTTATATTTTGTGTATTGTTTTTCCGGTTTTTGTTTGGGCTTGTCATACGTCTCGTCAGACAATCGGTGAGGCTCGGGAAAATCGCGTGCATTCTATTGATCGCGATTTACATGTCGTCATTGATTCGCTGTGTCGGAATGAATGGTCGGGGCTTACCGAATGGGAATGGATACATGTAGATGTATTCGATTCCATGCAGGACAAAACTGTCAATCCTTCCATTTCGATTACTCGTTTGAAACAATCGAAAAAAGTTGTCGCTCGGAACGAGACTGCCGTTTCTGATTCGTTAAACGAGACAGCTGCCTTACAATCTCGTTCGGAGAAGGAACAGAACCATCGTAGTTCAAAGGAAATGGACACTCATAGAGTGTCGGGGTGTGTCCTAATGATTTTTATTGTCATATTGTTTTTTTATATCATAAGAAGGAAATGAAAAAGATAAGAAATGTAGAAAATCCGTTTGAGTTTGAGACAGTCGTATTTTCATTCTCAGAAGAACAGATATTGCGTGAGTTGATTGCCGAAAGTTCCTATGTGGCAAAAAGTTTAGTGGGACAGTCTGATTTGAAGTCGGGGTGGAGTCGTTCTATAATTTTTTCCGAAGATGATAAACCATTTCTTTCCCGTTGGCTTGCCGATGCCCGAGACGAAATGATGCGGTCTTTGTCTGCCTATTTATCCGATGAGTCTGTTTCCACCGAAACAGCACTTGTTTTTGCCGTTCTTTTGTCTCGGCAACGCCCGTTGGCGCTCGATGAATCAATTTGTCATCAGCTCGAACGGGCGATAGTACATCATGTTTTGAATCAATGGTTTGCTACGAAACAACCCGAAGAGAGCGCTCGCCGTCAGTTGCAATACAAGGGGGCGATGTCGGCCGTGAAGAGCGATATCCGGTTGGCCTGTAACCGCCGGCCACACCGCCCGACGAACTATTTTTGAAAATTCGGGCTGTTGTTTGTTGGCGAGAAGTGCGTGACGATGTATCTTTGTCTCCCGATTTTTAATGACGAGAAGGAGATGATTTGCAAAAACTGCGGAACCGAATTTGAAGGTAACTTTTGTAACCATTGCGGTCAAAAATCCACGGTGGAGCGATTGACTTGGAGGAGTGTGTGGGACAATATTCTGCATGGTATTTTTCATGTCGACAATACCTTTGTTAAGACAACGCGCACGTTGGTCGTCCACCCCGATCGGCTGATAAGTGATTACTTCGCCGGACGTCGCAAAGGCTATATGGCTCCTATCCCGTTACTGGCGGTATGGTGTGTAATCCTTCTTTTCTTCGGACATATCGAGGGTGGGGCCGGGACTATTTCGACTATCGAGGGATCGGCTACTCACAATTGGATTGTCGAGCACTATACTTTACTCACTATCGTCACGGTTCCGTTCATGGTGTTGGCTGTCAAGATTGCCTTCCGCAAGGCCGGTGCTGCGCGGTACAATTGGGTAGAGTATCTGCTGGGTTGTTGTTACCTGTCGGTGTTGTATATTTTGCTTTCGTTGGTGTTAACGCCTATCGGGTGGGTGTTGGACGCCTCGTATTATACGGTGTATGGGTGGACTTCGATGGTTCTTTGCTTGCTCCCCACTTATTGGGCGGCGTATTCGTTTTTCCCCGATAAGTTTTGGAAAACGTTGGGGCGCACACTGTGGGCTTCGGTCCTTTATCTCCTGTTTTCTGTGATAATCGCTGTCGGGGTTATGTTGATAATCGGATATTAGCTTATTAGTAGGAAACGATGAGGGCGGGTCGCAGCCATGCACCCGCCCTCGCTCTTATGTGTCTGTTTGTTTTTATTTAATGACAACCGTCGCAGCAATCTCCACAGCCGTCACCGCAACTGCCATGATCGTGACCGCAACCACAACCGCAACTATGGCGGGGGTGAAGTTCCTCTTCCGTGGCATCGCGTACGAGCTTGACCGTACCTACGTAATGCAGATTTTCACCGGCTAACGGGTGATTGAAATCCATCAAAACTTTGTCGTCTGTAACTTTTAGTACGGAGCCGTTTATACGGTAGCCCTCCGATGTCATCATCGGCACGGTATTTCCTTCGAATACGGTTTGGTCGTCAAATTTTCCGTCTACCATGAAAATCTCCTTGTCTAACTCCATGACGTGTTCTTCGTTGCGTTCTCCGAAGGCCTCTTCACAAGAAAGTACAAAATCGAATTTGTCGCCTTGTTTTAATCCTTCGAGCCGTTTTAACATGGAAGGAAGAATATTTTGGTCCACTCCGAACACGAATTGGTCGGGCATTTCGTCGGTAGCGCGCATCATTAATGTTTCTTCCGGTTCGCCTGCGCCTGCGTACAGGTCGTAGGTCAGAACTACAAATTTACCGGGTTTTATTTCCATAATGGTTTTATATGATTAAATGATTAGTATAATTCGAATAGGGTTAGATTAACGCTCGTAGAATTTACGGTTGTATTCTTTGAGCAGTTTTTTTACATTGAAATAGAACCCTTCGATTTTAAGAGGGTTCTTCTCTATCGATATGTAATCGAAATAAGGCTCGACGAATGTAAATTCCGTAGCGGTAAATCCTTGTCGATTTACGATATTATATTCGTCGGCAGGATAAATGACAAACCAAGCTGTTTCGGGCGCTTTTCCGTCGCCGGTCGAAAGTATGGCTTGTATGATACCTTTCAGTCGGTATTCCCATAGGTTGGCTTCTTCTGTCTCTCCTTTTTGTCGAAGTCCGTAGATCAAGAAATTTATTTGTCGTAAATCGAAAGGTATATCGGATAAGGCGATTCGCGCGTATTGGATAAGCGAATCACATTCCGATTCGGTATGAACGGTCTGAGCATAAAGTTTTTCTATCCTTTCGGGAATCTCGACTGTGCGATAGGGATTGTAATCTTCTTGGCTGGCATATCCCAAGTATAAATGTCTGAAATCCTGCAACGTCATTGTCGTGTCGTTGCCGAGGTATTTTTTCATTAGGTCGGGATAATAATAGGGCGAGCGGCTATCTCGGACGGCATTTTCTATTTTCTCCATATCGGGAATTTCTACTGTGGCTGTCTCAGCAGAATAGATATGCATGGAGGAGATACCGAAGAAAAGTATGATAGCTATGATAAAATGTTTCATCTTTTTAATTATGTACTCGAAGTTTCTTATGGCTTCTGGTAAAAGAAACGGCTGTCATTACCTTGTCGGCTAACAAAAAAATTACGTCTCTGTTTTTACCTAAACAAAGATATTATTTTCTTCTGACAGTACCCCGCTTTTTTACTGTAAAAGATGATAAAAACATTTTATTTTGTCAGACCTTTCTCCTTCCTGCAATGTGATTAAGAACGTTTTCCGGCGTGCTTCAATATTTTTGCGTCCAAGTAAAATACGATTTCTTCGGCTATATTGTTGCAGTGGTCGCCAATGCGTTCGAGTCGTCGGATAATGCTGATGAGATTAAGGCACTCTATGGCTCTTTCGGGGAACTGTTGTAAATATTCGGCGATGATGGGGACTGCGGCGTGATTCAGTTCGTCCACCCGGTTGTCTTTGTTGAAGACGGCTATCGCTTCGGACGATTTTTCTTCGATAAGAGCATTTTCGGCTTGCAACATCATGGCTTTGACAATGTCGAGCATTTCTTTAATACCCGTTTTTTCGAATAGCTCCGATTCAATATTTACTTCGGGATAGTCGATAACGAATCGGGCTATTCCATCGCAAAAGTCGGCTATGCGTTCGAGGTTATTACTTGTCTTCATCATGGCCAATGTAAAGCGCAAATCCAAAGCTACGGGATTGTATAATCCGATGATGTCTTCGCAATCGCTGTCTATTTTCAGCTCGAATGCGTTCACTCTTTTTTCCCGGTAGGTTACCTCGTGCGCCAGCTCTTTGTCCATAGACAAAAGGGCTTCTCCTGCACGGTTCAGCTGAGAATTAACCAAGTCCCACATTTCGAGGACTTCTTTTTTCAGATCGTCGAGTTCTTTTTCGATGTATATCATTTTCGTAGATTTTTAAAAGTATGAAGATTCCTATTTATTGAAACAAAGAAACGTCATTCATGTTTCCTTTGTGTTACATTTGCTTTACAAAAATAGTGCAATTCGAGAAAAGAAATTCTGGCGATGTGCAGCTTATTTTCATATTTACATACAAATATAGCGAAAGGTGAGTGCAAAGGCAAGCGAAATTTACATTTCCGGCTTGGCTCTACCGAACTGCTCCTATGTTCTACAAATATACGAATAAGCGAGAGCGGAGCAAAACAAAGCTCGCTTTAATTTTATTCAGCCGAGCGAAAGTATCTTCGAGCTTCAACTCAAATATAGTGAAAGGTGAGTGCAATGGCAAGCGGAATTTACATTTCCGACTTGACTCTGCCGAACCGTATCCTATATTCTACAAAGATAGTGAAAAGAGAGCAGAGGAAAAGTGGCCTCGATTTTTTATCTTGAACCATATTGTAAAACGAGACGGCTGTTTTTTTAACAGCCGTCTCGTTTATAATAATAGGAAAGAGAATGCTTTTATTCGGTCACCGGTTTATCTAACCCGGGAATATCGACTAATTTCATGTCGAATACCAAAGTCGTGTAGGGAAGGATCAGAGACGACATATATTGAGCTCCGTATCCTAATGTTTGAGGAATAATCACACGGCAACTGTCTCCCACCTTCATTTGTTCGAGAGCTATGATCCAACCTTTGATGTTTTGTTTTACCTGTGTACGATAAATACTGTCGGTTCTCAGATAAGAAGAATCGAAAGGAGTTCCGTCATACAACATACCCTTGTATATCACATCTACCGTACTGGTTTGGTAAGGCGATTGGGCATCTCGGTTGAGACTCGTATCGTTGTAGTATTTCATCAATACATAAATACTGTGGTCCCAGCTTGGGACTACTTTGGTGTAAATGGGATTTCCTTTTTCATCTTTGGCTCCAAGTTGTTCGATGAACCATGATTCGTTGGTCTCTCGCCATTGCTCGTACTGCGTCCAATAGTCTTCTGTCTCCTTGCAGGCGACAATGCCTATCAAAAGGCAGATAAGTAAAAAAATAGGTAACTTTTTCATTGTATATTGCTATTCATTAAAATTCCACGGTGGGAGCTTGCGCAGCACTCGCTTCGGCTTTGAATTGAGGTTTTGCGTCGAATCCGAAAATCTTTGCCGTAATCAAAGCAGGGAATTTACGGATTTTTTTGTTATAGGCATTCACTGCGTCCGTGTAGCGAGAGCGTTCTGTCGCAATGCGGTTTTCAGTTCCTTCGAGCTGAGCTTGTAATTCCAAGAAATTTTGATTGGCCTTCAAATCGGGATAGTTCTCGGTGATTGCCAACAATTTTCCCAAAGCACTCGACAATTCTCCCTGTGCTTCTTGGTATTTTTGTAAATTCTCTTCTGTCAAGTTCGCCGGATCTACGGTAATTTGGGTCGCTTTCGATCGGGCTGCGATTACAGCTTCGAGCGTTTCGCTTTCGTGCGCTGCATATCCTTTAACCGTATTGACCAAATTGGGAACCAAATCGGCGCGACGTTGATATTGATTCTCTACTTTTGCCCATTGGGCGTTTATGTTCTCATCGGCTTCGACCATGCTGTTGTAACTGCACGAAGAAAGTAGTGCCGCTATGATCGTTGCTAAAATGGCTCGAACGAAGTATTTCATATTTGGATAGGAATAATTTATTCTACAATTTTCTTTAATAATGTTTTCAGGCTAACCTGTTCTCCAATTATGTTTTGGAGCTGGTCTACGGCCACCCGTTGCTGTTCCATCGAGTCTCGGAAACGTATGGTGACCGTATTGTCTTCGAGAGTCTGATGGTCTACCGTTACACAGAACGGTGTGCCGATGGCATCTTGGCGGCGATAACGTTTCCCGATAGAATCCTTTTCGTCGTATTGACATTTGAAATCGAAACGCAAATTGTCGATAATTTCACGTGCCTTTTCGGGTAGGCCGTCTTTGCGAACCAAAGGCATTACTGCAACTTTTACAGGGGCGAGCGCTGCCGGTAATCGCAACACTACACGACTGTCTCCTCCTTCCAGTGTCTCTTCACAATAAGCGGCAGCCATAATACTCAGGAACATGCGATCTACACCGATAGAGGTTTCTATAACGTACGGTGTATAGGATTCTCCTAACTCCGGATCGAAGTATTGTATTTTTTTCCCGGAGAATTTTTCGTGATTGCCTAAGTCGAAATTTGTTCTTGAATGGATACCTTCCACTTCCTTGAACCCGAAAGGCATTTCAAATTCTATATCGGTAGCGGCATTGGCATAGTGCGCTAATTTTTCATGATCGTGGAATCTGTATTTTTGGTCTCCCAATCCCAAAGCCTTATGCCATTTCAGACGGGTTTCTTTCCATTTGGCAAACCATTTTAATTCTTCTCCCGGACGTACGAAAAATTGCATTTCCATTTGTTCGAATTCCCGCATGCGGAAAATAAACTGACGAGCTACGATTTCGTTACGGAACGCTTTCCCGATTTGGGCGATTCCGAACGGAATACGCATGCGACCGGTCTTTTGAACATTCAGGAAGTTCACGAAGATTCCTTGTGCTGTTTCGGGACGTAAATAGACTTTCATCGAACCATCTGCGGTAGAGCCCATTTCGGTCGAGAACATCAGATTGAATTGACGTACATCGGTCCAGTTTTTGGTCCCGCTAATGGGGCAAACTATTTCGTAATCGAGTATGATTTGACGCAATTCGTTCAAATCTACATCGTTCATTGCTTGGGCATAACGAGCGTGCAGCTCATCTCGTTTGGCTTTGTGTTCCAAAACTCTTGGATTGGTCTCTCTGAAAAGTTTTTCATCGAAAGAATCTCCGAATCGTTTTGCGGCTTTCTCGACCTCCTTCTCGATTTTTTCGTCCATTTTGGCGATACAATCTTCGATAAGCACGTCTGCTCGGTAACGTTTTTTAGAATCTTTGTTGTCGATTAACGGATCGTTGAATGCATCTACGTGCCCGGATGCTTTCCAAATAGTCGGATGCATAAAGATGGCGGAGTCGATACCCACGATGTTTTCGTGCAGTAGGACCATACTGTCCCACCAATATTTTTTTATGTTGTTTTTCAATTCGACACCCATTTGTCCATAGTCATATACGGCAGCCAATCCATCGTATATTTCACTTGAAGGGAATACAAATCCATATTCTTTGCAATGGGATACCAATTTCTTAAAAACGTCTTCCTGTGCCATTTCTTTTGTATGTTATGTTGCTATCTTGTTTTTACTTTTATTATTTTCGAGCCGATTACTTTCTTAAATCAGACGATTTTAGAGCACAAAGTAAATGATTTTTTTCGATTAAATTTGTATTTTTGCAGGGGAATGTAGTTACACGAGTATTTAAAAATTAAAAAGAGTCACACTTTTGTGTGTGCTTTTCCCGTTTATAAATCCAAATACACTCTATGAGCGACGAAATAACGACACCGCAAGAAGATATGCCCCAAGATCGTTCCGCTGAATCCGAAGTTTCAGCGGAGTCTCATTCGGCCTACAAAGTACCTGTATCGGATAAGCCGGATATTAAATTCCAACTTTCGGGAATGTTTCAGAACTGGTTTCTCGATTATGCTTCTTACGTGATACTTGAACGGGCGGTTCCTCATTTGGCCGATGGTCTGAAACCGGTACAAAGGCGTATTCTCCATGCGATGAAATTGCTCGATGACGGGCGTTTCAACAAGGTAGCCAATGTCGTGGGACATACTATGCAGTTCCACCCTCATGGCGATGCTTCCATAGGTGATGCATTGGTGCAGTTAGGCCAAAAGGATTTGTTGATAGAGTGTCAGGGAAATTGGGGAAATATACTTACGGGCGATTCTGCCGCTGCTCCTCGTTATATAGAAGCTCGCTTATCCAAGTTTGCCTTAGATGTCGTATTTAATCCGAAGACTACCGAATGGAAGTTGTCTTATGACGGTCGCAAGAAAGAGCCGGTGACTCTTCCTGTCAAATTTCCTTTATTGTTGGCACAAGGCGTCGAGGGTATCGCTGTGGGGTTGGCTTCGAAGATATTACCTCATAATTTTAATGAGATATTACAAGCGGCTGTGGCTTATCTGCGGGGCGAGGAGTTTCATTTGTACCCCGATTTTCAGACAGGTGGATTTATAGATGTTTCTAAATATAACGATGGGGAACGAGGCGGCAGCGTGAAAGTACGCGCTAAAATCGAGAAGATCGATAATCGTACGCTTTCTATCGTAGAAATTCCTTATGGCAAGACGACATCGACACTGATAGAATCTATTCTTAAAGCCCAGGACAAGGGAAAGATAAAAATACGAAAGGTCGATGATAATACAGCCCAGCATGCCGAGATATTGGTTCATCTCATACCGGGCACTTCTTCCGATAAGGCTATTGATGCTTTGTATGCCTTTACCGATTGTGAAGTGAGCATTTCACCCAACTGTTGTGTCATCAATGAGGATAAACCTCACTTCATGACTGTGAGCGATTTGTTGCGTATCAGTGTCGAAAACACGAAAGAATTGCTGCATAAGGAACTACTTATACAGAAGGGTGAAGCGCAAGAGATTTTGCATTTTGCATCATTAGAAAAAATATTTATAGAGAAACGCATTTATAAGGATAAGGAATTTGAGGAAAGCCGTTCTATGGACGAGGCTATCGCGCATGTAGACAAGCGTTTGGAACCGTTCAAGCCTTCTTTTATCCGGGAGGTGACTTCCGACGATATATTGAAGTTGATGGAAATAAAGATGGCTCGTATCCTTAAATTTAATTCAGAGAAGGCAGATGAGTTGATCGCTGCTAAAAAAGAGCAAATCGCTCAAATCGATTATGATATAGACCATTTGGTCGATTATACAATCAAGTGGTACGACTCTTTGAAAGAAAAATACGGCAGTCGTTATCCCCGATTGACAGAAGTTCGTAGTTTCGATACCATCGAGGCTACCAAAGTGGTCGAGGCGAATGAAAAACTCTATATCAATAAAGAAGAGGGGTTCATCGGTACATCGTTGAAGAAAGACGAGTTCGTTTGTAACTGCTCCGATATAGACGATATTATTCTTTTCTACCGAGATGGAAAATATAAGGTAGTGAAGGTGAGTGAGAAAATGTTCGTAGGGAAAAATCTTTTACATATTGCCGTATTTAAGAAGAATGATAAACGTACGATATACAATGCGGTTTATCGGGACGGAAAGGCCGGATTGCATTATATGAAACGTTTTGCTGTGACCGGTGTGACTCGGGATAAGGAATATGATCTTACTCAGGGCAAACCGGGGTCGAGGGTTGTTTGGTTTACAGCGAATCCCAATGGAGAAGCCGAGGTTTTGCGGGTGACTTTTGTCCCGAAGCCTCGCATGAAAACTCTGTTTGTCGACCGCGATTTCAGTGAAATAGCCATTAAGGGCCGCCAATCTATGGGAAATATTCTTACTAAAAATGAGATTCATCGTATTTCTTTGAAAGAACGGGGCGGATCTACATTGGGCGGACGAAAGGTTTGGTTCGATCGAGATGTTCTCCGTTTGAATTATGATGGACGAGGAGAATATTTGGGCGAATTTCATGGAGACGATCAAGTGCTTGTCGTTTTGGAGAATGGCGAGTTTTGCACGACGACATCGGATGCCACGAATCATTATGACCCCAATATTTTACGGATAGAGAAATTTGATCCCGATAAAGTTTGGACAGTAGCTTTGTATGATGCGGCGCAAGGTTATCCCTATTTGAAACGATTTGTTTTTGAAGCAGGTAGCCGTAAACAAAGTTTCTTGGGAGATAATCCAGATTCCCGTTTGTTGTTGATTACCGATACGGCTTATCCTCGTATTGAAGTCGCATTCGGAGAGGGGGACTCTTTCCGGGAACCTATGGTTGTGGATGCCGCCGAATTTATCGCAGTGAAAGGTTTTAAAGCGAAGGGGAAACGGCTTACGACTTATTCTGTCGCGACCATTAACGAATTGGAACCGTTGAGGCAAGAAGACGATTCTGTCGTTGAAGATGACAGTAGTGTCGAAACGGATGCTCTTATGGATAGTAATGTCGATAAACCGGAAGATAGTGCTTCGGGACAAATGACTTTGTTTTAATTATGACGAAATGTAAGGCGATTTTACGTGCCATTTTAATGGGTATTACTTTTTCGATATTTTCTCCTTTATGCGTATCGGCACAGGAAAAAGAATCGGAGAAGCCGTTACGCCCGGTTACGTCTGTATTTACGGTCGAACTCGGAAGGCAAAGTGCTTTGGATACCTATTTGACACCTATCCGTTATTGGGGATTAGATGTGGCTTTGGGGTACGAACGCCTTCGGGCGGTTAGTTTTGCCCCGGAAAAGTGGTTTACCCGCCACAATGTTTCCGGTTCATTCGCCTCGATGACTAATCAATCGGGGAGCGGCTCTATGTTATCGTTTTATTTGGACTATTCGTTTGCGATGTTAAGGAGATGGCAGTTGCTCGATAGACTGTATGTGTCTGGGGGTGGAGAGGCCTCACTTACGTTGGGGGGATTGTATAATTTGCGTAATTCCAATAATCCGGCAACGGCGAAAGCTGCTATCGACTTGGGTGCTACCGCTATGGCCTCATATCATTTTTATATATCACGATTGCCGGTAACTCTTCGCTATCAGGTTTCATTACCGATAATCGGTACTTTTTTCTCTCCTGAATTCGGACAGTCCTATTATGAGATGTTCGGTATAGGGAATTGTAGCGGGATCGTCCATTTCGGAGCATGGCATAACCGGGTCGATGTGCGGAATTATATTTCGGTCGATCTTCATGTGGGAAAGCGGGCATTACGTCTGGGGTATCGTCAAGTAATGCGTACGACGCATATCAATAGTATAGACACACAAGTATTGACTCATACATTTGTGTTGGGAATTTCCGGTGAGATATTTCGTGCGGCTCCTTCGGATCGTCGGATAGTTTCGGTTTATTATTAATGGGAGATAGGATATGATACATAGGTTTTCAAAAATAGGACTGTTGGTTTCGATTTTATCGGTTTTCATGTTTCCGTCTTGCCATAAAGTGGAAGTGTTCGAAGATGATCCTTATGGTAATTTCGATGCTTTGTGGACTATTCTCGATGAACGATACTGTTTTTTTGAGTATAAGAATATAGATTGGACGCAAATACGAACCAAATATCGGAAGAAGCTGACATCGAGAATGACATCGGAGGAGTTGTTCAGTGTCTGTAACGATATGCTCATGGAGTTGAAAGACGGCCATGTGAATCTTATCGCCGCACATGATACCTCGCGGTATTGGGATTGGTTGTATGGTTCTCCCACGAATTACGACGAACGTATAATAGATGAGTATTATCTTAATTTCGACTATCGGTATACCAGTGGTATAAAATATAAGATATTGCCTCAAAATGTAGGATATATGTACTACGGCAGTTTTTCTAGTACCATAGGCGATGGTAACCTCGACCAGATATTGGCCTATTTATCGACTTCTACGGGATTGATTATCGATGTGCGCAGCAATGGCGGCGGGTCTTTGTCGAATGTCGAGACTTTGGTGTCTCGGTTTATTAACCGAAAGACGGTCGTCGGTTATATTTCCCATAAAACGGGATTCGGGCATCAGGACTTCTCTGAGCTTTATCCAATAGAATATTCTCCGTCGAGCCGGATTCGTTATCAAAAGCCGGTCGTTGTATTGGCCAATCGAGGTACATTTAGTGCGGGGAATAATTTTGTATCGGTGATGAAAGCTCTGCCAAATGTTATTGTCATAGGCGATTGTACGGGGGGCGGTAGTGGATTGCCTTTTTCGTCGGAACTTCCTAACGGTTGGAGCATTCGGTTTTCGGCTTCCCCGATATATGATATAGAACGGCAACATACAGAGTTCGGTGTTGAGCCGACCGAGGGTTTTAAGATGGATATGGATTCCGAACAGGCATCGAAAGGTCACGATACCATACTCGATCGGGCAATCTCTTACATAACAGGCTCTTGATGAAAGATTTGTTTTTCACCCGATAAACTTTGTGTCTTAATAATTGTATAGTTTGTAAACTTCTCGTATATTTGCACCGTCGTTTGCGGACGTGGCGTAATTGGTAGCCGCGCTAGACTTAGGATCTAGTGTCTTGCGACGTGTGGGTTCGAGTCCCGTCGTCCGCACAAAGCCTGTAAGAATTCTTACAGGCTTTTTTTGTTTTGTCGGGGATAAATTTAAAAACTCTGTATCTTTCCCGGTATGATGGCGGTAGGCTATCTATGAATAAAAAATAGAGACCGTCTCTAAATATTTTGGTTTGAGGTGGGTAAAGATTTTTTCTTTTATCGTCTTTATGTATATAGTAATATCATGAAAATTGGTTTAGTTATGAATGTGAAACTCTTGAAGAATTTAGCTTTTTTAGGCTTGTTATCGTTTTCGGTTTTCCCTTCTTTTGCTTTGTCGAAGATTATTCCCGATGGAACAATTCCTTATAATATGGGAGTTCAGTTGAAAGGCGATACCGATGGCCCGGAAGATTTAGATCGTGTACAGGAATTAGGTATGAAGTGGGTAAGACGAGGTTTTATTTGGGAATCTATCGAACGAGAAAAAGGTGTTTATGATTTTAGTCAGTATGATCGTTTTGTAAACGATTGTGAGAAGAGAGGTTTGAAAATTATTGGCTGTATGGCTTTTAGTAATAAACTGTACGGGCATGTGAAAGACGAACCGGCTCGTTCGGCTTATGCTGATTTTGCAGCTGAGTTGGTAAAACACTATAAAGGGCGAAATATTATATGGGAAATATGGAACGAACCGAATACGATGACATTTTGGGGTCGTCATGGGAAAGTCGGCAACTCCCCTCAGTATGCCCGGGAATATACAGATTTGGTACGGGCTGCCGTGCCGGCCATGAAAAAGGCCAATCCCGATTGTGTGATTTTGGCGGGTTCGGTTTCGAACATGTGGTCTGAGTCTTATAAATGGATGTCCTATTGTTTTGCAGATGGTATGTTGGATATCCATTGGGATATATGGTCGGTGCATCCTTATGGCGTGAAAGCCCCGGAGGATTACATGGAGGCGTATTTTCATACTCGCAATTTAATGAAGAAAGCCGGTGGAGATACCGGACGTCTTTGGATAAATTCGGAGCGGGGTTTCCCTTTGGGAAAGGCCGAGGGATATGCAGGGGGCGATCCTTCTCTTGCGTATGAATATCAAGCGTGGCACGTGATTCGGCAATACCTTGTTGATTTATTAGAGGGGTTGCCTGTAACCATTTGGTATGAATGGGGTGGAAAAGAGGGATTTGCTTTATACCGTGCAGGAAATATGACTCCCGCCTATAATGCTTGTAAAACCTTTGTGAAAGAGTTAAGCGGATACAAGTTGGATTGCCGAATGAAGACAGAGAACAAGAGGGATTTCGTACTCCGTTTTATCGACAAGAACGGCAATGAAAAGTTGGTTGCTTGGACGGCTCCGGGAGTGATGGAAAGTCCCGATAAGATAGTGCCTCATTCAATAAAGATAGCGGTGGGAGATGTTTCTCCCCGATTGGTCACAACCGATTTATATGGTCGGACCGATATTGTAGAGGTGTCGAATGGAGTTATAGAGCCACGCCTGACAGGGGCTCCGGTATATATTACTCTTCGATAAATAAGATGGAAATGATTGCTTGTTACGGTCGTCGGGGCATCTTTTGATTATATCGATGATTTTACTATGAGAGTAAAAATAAAAAAAATTGATTGTCTCCCGACAACCAATCTTCTTAACCTTAAATCTAATACCATGAAAAACACAGTGCAAATATACTGCTTTTATATGTTTTACAACATGTTTTCTGAAAAAATCATTCTTATTTTATGCTATTTTAATATTTTGGCTGCTGTTTTAAAGAAAAGAAATAAAAATGCCCCTGTATTACAGGGGCATTTTTATTTCTTTTGCGTTTTATTTTTATTGAATATCGATGCTATTCAATAAGTCTACTTTCCCTTCATTTACCAGTTTCAGAATTAATTCGCCGAAAAGTGTATTTTGCCAAGCGAACCAAGCCCGAGTGAAATTTTTAGGATCGTTTTTATGGAACGATTCGTGCATAAATCCTGTTCCGGCATCCGTTTTCATCAACATTTCTATGCATTCTTTTATTTCTTGATCGTTTTGACTGGTAAATGCCTTCATCATAATACTCATAGGCCATACCATATCATAACCGATGTGGGGGCCTCCTATGCCTTCGCCGGCACTGCCTTTGAAGAAATAGGGGTTATCTTCGCTCCATACGAATTTGCGGGTGTTTTGATAAATAGGATCGTTTATGTCCACATCACCCAAATAGGGCATTGCCAGCAGGCTGGGAACATTGGCATCGTCCATCAGCAGTTGGTTCCCGAATCCATCGACTTCGAAGGCATATATTTTACCGTATTTCGGGTGATTATAAACCGCATACTTTTGCAGGGCGGTTTCTACCTCTTGGGCCAGATCGGAACATTCTTTCGCCAGTTTCTCGTTGTGATTTACCTTCCGCAGGATTTCAGCAGATTTTCTCAATGAAGTTACGGCAAAGAAATTTGAAGGAACGAGAAATTGGAATGTCGTGGCATCGTCGGAGGGACGGAACGCAGAGATTATCAGTCCGACGGGTTTTACCGGATTCCCTAATCCATTATTAGTCATTGTATCGAGAGCTCTCTCTGTTTTACGTTGGAATTTGTAGGGGCCATTGCCTTCTTTCCGTTGCTGTTCTTTGAAAGTTCGCAGTACATTCGTAATGGCTTGTATCCATTCTTCACCAAATACACTGGTATCACCGGTAACTTTCCAATATTGATAGGCTAACCTAATGGGATAACACAGCGAGTCTATTTCCCATTTGCGCTCGTGCAGTTCGGGTTTCATATCTGTCATGTCGGACATCCATTCCCCTCCGGTAGGACCCATGTTAAATGCGTTTGCGTATGGATCGATATTGATACATTTGAATTGGCGGTTGATGACCCCTGCCAACATTTTCTTTAATCGAGGGTCTTGGTTAGCCAATTGCACGTAGGGCCATACTTGAGCTCCTGAGTCGCGCAACCACATGGCGTGTATATCACCGGTATATACGAAAGTATCGTCGTCCCCATCGAAATGTACGGTCGTATCGAGTGTGTTCGGGAAACAGTTCTCAAACATCCAAGCCAGCCGGGCATTTGTCAATAAGGATTTTACTCGTTTGATTTGTTCTTCTACGGCGTTGGATACGAACAAGCGTTCTTGCGGACGGTTGCTTGTGTATTGTACCCGGGTGTTGTCTTGCTGTGCTGTCGCTACACGAGCTGTGGCGGCATGGGTATAGGAGAATCCATATCCGAGAGCCAGACATAAGCAACTTACTTTTGCAATAGATTTCATAAAAAAATATACTGTATGTATGGTTAATAAATAAAAATGTGTATCAGTTATAATTGGGAAATCGACGTATATCGTTTTAGTTTTTATCACATACTTCCAACTTGACCATTACAGGGAAATGGTCGGACGGTATGCGAGATTCGTAACTTCTGATTGAGATTTCTTCGGGACAATCTTTTACCGAGGCTTTTTGATTGCCTTCTTTCATACGACGATAGCTGTCGGTGAGAACGCCGTATTTCAGAATATGGAATGTAGGCGTTACAAACACATGGTCGATTCGGCTTTCGGTGTAGTTGTCAGAGTCGAAACCGTTGAATGTGCCGTTGGTCGCATAACGCAAGTCGGCTACTTCGAATGCGTCGCAGAGTATTCCACTTTCTGTTAAAGCGAGGTAGGAGCGATGAGTCTGGTCTACATTGAAATCTCCGGTGAGTATAGCCGGTAGATTTTCGCCTATTTCTTTCATTTTTTGTTGTACGAGCAAAGCGCTTTCTACCCGGGCTTGTTTCCCTATATGGTCCATGTGGAGATTGAAAAAGAGAAATTCAAATCCGGTATCTTTGTATTTGAAATGTCCCCAAGTGCAGATTCTCGGTAAAACCGCATCCCAGCCGACGCTCGGTTTTTCGGGAGTCTCCGATAGCCAAAAGTCTCCGTGTTCCAACAATTCGAATTTATCGATTCGGTAAAAAATGGCTGCATGTTCGCCTTCCTTTTTTCCATCATTACGCCCCACGCCTATGTAATCATATTTCGGGAGACTCGTTTTCAAAGAGTCTAATTGATGCCTGAGCCCTTCTTGTGTCCCAAAAATATCGAATTCATGAAACTGTACCAATCCAGCTATGATGGGGCATCTATTCCCCCAACCGTCTCCTTGTAACGAATCGGCGCTGTTTGCGTTTCTCAGGTTATAGGAGGCTGCGGTAAATGTAGTTTTTTTATCGGGTTGACAACCACATAACAGTATGATTATTACGGATAGGATACCTATGCTATTCTTACAGTTCATATATGATATTGATTTGTATTTCCAAAAGTACTACATTTTATTCATTTGCCAAAGAGAAAGAATAAGGCGCAGCTTCTTTGGTTGAGCCTCGTTTCAAATTGGGTTCGTTGTCCATGAGGAATTGTATTTTCCCGCCTTCTACCAAGACGTTGTGCTTGAAATAATTGAGTGTGTGGTTCTTTCCGTTGAGTTTTATCGAACGAATATATTTGTTTGTTGCGCTATTGTTTTTGGCTTCGATGGTCAGGCACTTCCCGTTTTCCAGATGTAGCTTCGCTTCCTTGAATAACGGAGTCCCGATAATATATTGGTCTGTTCCGGGACAGACAGGATAGAATCCGAGAGCCGAGAATATGTACCAAGCCGAGGTTTGTCCGTTGTCTTCGTCACCACAATATCCATCGGGAGTGGCGGAATAGAGTTTTTCCATGATATCCCTCACCCGATGTTGCGCTTTCCACGGTTCCCCCGAGTAGTTATACAGATATACCATGTGTTGTATGGGCTGATTGCCGTGGGCATATTGCCCCATGTTCATTACTTGCATTTCCCTCATTTCATGTATGACTCCCCGGCTTTTGATTCCTAAGTAGCTGGGTATGACGAAAACCGAGTCCATCATGTGGTTGAATGCTTCGTTGCCCCCCATCAAGTCTATGAGTCCTTGCGGGTCGTGGAACACGCAAAAACTCCAATGCCAACTGTTCCCTTCGCAAAAATCGCCGCTCCAATCCGTGGCACTGAAACGAGGATTGAATTTTCCCCGATCGTCTTTTCCGACCATGAGTTTTTCCGACGGGTTGTATACATTTTTATAGTTTAGGCTTCGCTGTTTATAAATCTCTATTTCGCTATCGGGTTTTCCCAATTTCTTACCGAGGGTATAAATGCACCAGTCGTTATAGGCATATTCCAATGTGCGAGCGACGTTTTGCCCCACACCGATATTGTTGGGTACATATCCCAACCGGTTGTACGCTTCGAAAGCGACTCTTCCCGATGCCGTGCCTTTCAAGTGGCTGTTCGCTCCGTGTTTCAAAGCCTCCCATAACAGTTCTATGTCATAGCCTTGCAAGCCTTTGATATAGGCATCGGCGACAACCGAGGCCGAGTTGTTTCCAACCATACAATCCCGATGTCCCGGGCTGGCCCATTCGGGTAAAAATCCACTTTCTTTGTAAGCGTTGACTAATCCCTCTTGCATTTTTTCGTTCATCGAGGGATATATTAGATTTAACAGCGGGAATAGAGAGCGGAAGGTATCCCAGAATCCGGTGTCGGTAAATAGGTAACCGGGTAATATTTGTCCATTGTAAGGGCTGTAATGAATGGTTTCACCTTCGGCATTTATTTCGTAAAATGCTCGTGGAAAAAGAACCGACCGGTATAAACAGGAATAAAACGTACGCAAATTGTCAATGTCGTTGTCTTCAATTTCAATTTTGGATAATATTTCGTTCCAACGGTTCTTTCCTTCTTTTGTTAAACGGTTGAAATCTCCATCGCCGAGTTCCTGCAAATTCAATTCCGCCTGCTCGAAACTGATGAAAGACGAGGCTACTCGTGCGTGTATTTGTTCTCCTTTGTGTGTGGAGAAACCGATAATACCGCCTGCATGGTTCCCTTCGATTTCGGTTTGATTGGTCTTGATGGCATTATCGAGGGCCACGGCAGTGAATTGAAACGGTTTGTCGAAAGCAATGATAAAATAGTTCTTGAAATTTTCGGGAACACCCCCCGAATTCCGGGTGGAATATCCGATGATTTTATTCTCTTCGGGTATGATTTTTATATAAGAGCCCTTGTCGAAAGCGTCGACGATAACATACGAATTTTGCTCCTCGGGAAATGTGAAACGGAATAAAGAGGCTCGTTCCGTTACCGTCATTTCTGTGGTGACATCATGGTCGGCCAAATATACTTTATAATAGTAAGGTTTAGCTATCTCGGCTTTGTGGGAAAACCAACTGGCACGTTGGTTCTGTTCGAACACGACTCCTCCGGTTACCGGCATAAGGGCGAATTGCCCGTAATCGTTCATCCAGGGACTGGGTTGGTGGGTCTGTTTGAACCCTTTTATTTTGTCGGCATTGTATGTATATGTCCAACCGTCGCCCATATCTCCGGTTTGCGGAGTCCAGAAGTTCATACCCCACGGCATTGCAATAGCTGGATAGGTATTTCCGGTGGATAGTTCGAATTTCGATTGGGTCCCTACGAGAGTATTTACGTAATCTACGGGAGAATTGTTTGCGAGAACGGGTAGATAAAAAAAGATAGTGTTGATGAAGGATAATTTGAAAATGACAGAAAATTTGTTCATCTTATCATGTGTTATGTTAATATGATCGGTTCAATGCACATTCACTCGTAAGAAGCCGTAACGAATCCTTATTTTTTTGTTATTGGTGGTGTGGAATAAAATATGGTTCAAATATACGCATAAGTGAGTGCATCGCCAAATTTATTTGACCTCTGCACTCACCTTTTGCTATCTTTGAGTTGAAACTCGAAGATACTTCCGCTCGGCCGAATAAAATTAAAACGAGCTTTGTTTTGCTCTGCTCCCGCTTATACGTATCTTTGTACTCTAATATGGCAAGGATTCTTTCAATAGATTACGGAAAAAAGCGTACGGGCATAGCGGTGACTGATCCGTTGCAAATTATAGCAAACGGATTGACAACCGTGGCATCGTCGCAGTTGATCGATTTTCTCACGCAGTATATGCAGCGAGAGTCGGTCGAACGGGTCGTCGTGGGGCTGCCACGGCAGATGAATAACCAGCCGTCCGAGAGTATGCGCTATATAACCCCTTTTGTCAATCGGTTCAGAAAACTTTTTCCCAATGTGCCGATAGAGTTTTTTGACGAGCGGTTCACTTCGGTTTTGGCTCATCGGGCGATGATCGACGGTGGCTTGTCTAAAATGGCTCGGCGAAATAAGGAGCTGGTCGATGAGATAAGCGCGACGATAATTCTGAGGGATTATTTGGAAAGTAAAAAACAATAAGATATGGTACTACCTGTTTATCTTTACGGGCATCCCGTAATTCGTAAGGAGACCGAAGAGATCGATGCTTCTTACCCTCAGCTGAAAGAGCTGATTGAAAATATGTATGAGACGATGTATGCTACCGAAGGTATCGGGTTGGCAGCTCCGCAGATAGGACTTTCTATCCGATTGATCGTTATCGACGTAAATCCTATGGCCGAGTATTTCCCCGAATGTGCCGATGTGAAGCTGACCTTGATAAATCCGGTTCTCGAAGTATTGGAGGACGGGTCGAAGGAGACCCGAGAGGAGGGCTGTCTCAGTCTGCCCGGTATTCACGAACCGGTTCCCCGTATCGAGAAAATCCGATTGAAATGGCTCGATGAGAATTTTCAACCTCACGACGAGGTTATCGAGGGATATCTCGCACGAGTGGTTCAACACGAATACGACCATTTGGAAGGGAAGGTCTTTATCGATCGAATTTCTCCCATTCGCAAGCAATTGATAAAATCGAAGTTGACCAATATCATTAAAGGGAAAGTACGCTGCGATTATCGCGTGAAAGCGACTCCCTTGAAAAAATAAGTTTTACTCTTTAATTCTATCTTTTTTATATGGCAGACGATAAAAAAATCATATTCTCGATGGTGGGGGTGAGCAAGATGTTCCCTCCGCATAAACAAGTGCTCAAAGATATTTATCTCTCGTTTTTTTACGGGGCGAAAATTGGTATTATCGGTCTCAACGGTTCGGGTAAGTCTACGTTGTTGAAGATTATTGCCGGAGTGGAGAAATCGTATCAGGGCGAAGTGGTATTCTCGCCGGGGTATTCGGTGGGGTATCTCGAACAAGAGCCCAAACTCGACCCTGAAAAAACAGTAAAAGAGATCGTACAAGAAGGGGTGCAACCTATTCTCGACTTACTGGCAGAATATGAAAAGGTAAACGAGTCGTTCGGTGATCCCGACGTACTCGAAGACCCGGACAAGATGGAGGCTTTGATCGCTCGTCAAGCCGAATTGCAAGACCACATTGATGCCTCCGATGCGTGGAACATAGACAACAAATTGGAACGGGCGATGGATGCGCTTCGCTGTCCGCCTGAGGATCAACTCGTAAAATTCCTTTCGGGAGGAGAGCGTCGTCGGGTGGCATTGTGCCGTCTGCTGTTGCAACAGCCTGATATTTTGTTACTCGACGAACCTACCAACCACCTCGATGCCGAGTCGATCGATTGGTTGGAACAGCATTTGCAGCAATATCCCGGTACGGTTATTGCCATTACCCACGACCGTTATTTCCTCGACCACGTGGCCGGGTGGATTCTCGAACTCGATCGGGGCGAAGGTATTCCCTGGCAGGGAAATTATACCTCGTGGCTGGAACAGAAGACCAAACGTATGGAGATGGAGGAGAAACAGGCGAGCAAGCGGCGTAAGACTCTCGAACGGGAGTTGGAATGGGTTCGTATGGCTCCCAAAGCCCGACAGTCGAAAGGTAAAGCTCGCTTGAACTCGTACGATAAGCTATTGAATGAAGACCAAAAGGAACGAGAGGAAAAACTCGAAATCTTTATTCCCAACGGGCCTCGTCTCGGTAACAAGGTTATCGAGGCTCACGGAGTCGCTAAGGCTTTCGGTGACAAATTGCTTTTCGATAATCTCGATTTCGTATTGCCTCCCAATGGCATCGTGGGTGTGATAGGACCGAATGGAGCCGGAAAAACCACGCTGTTCAAACTGATTATGGGACAGGAGGCTTGCGACAAAGGAACTTTCGAAGTGGGCGAGACCGTGAAGATCGCTTATGTGGACCAGACCCACAAAGATATAGACCCTGCCAAGACAGTCTATCAAGTCGTTTCGGGTGGACTCGAAACGTTCCGCATGGGTGGTCGGGATATGAACGCTCGTGCCTACCTCTCCCGCTTCAATTTTACGGGAGCCGATCAGGAGAAACTCATCGGGGTGCTTTCCGGTGGAGAACGTAATCGTCTGCATTTGGCTATGGCTTTGAAAGAGGAGGGTAATGTACTCTTGCTCGACGAACCTACCAACGACATCGATGTAAACACTTTGCGGGCATTGGAAGAAGGTCTTGAAAATTTTGCCGGTTGTGCCGTAGTCATCTCGCACGACCGCTGGTTTCTCGACCGTATCTGTACCCATATACTTGCTTTCGAAGGCGATTCGAAAGTGTTCTATTTCGAAGGTTCTTATTCGGAATACGAGGAAAATAAGAAAAAGCGTATGGGCGATGTGGAACCACACCGGGTGCGTTATCGCAAACTTATGGAATGATCAATTTGTTTTTTATAGAAGAAGTGGCGGGTCGGGAGGTTCGCCGCTTTTGTTTTATGGGGATAGTGGCTTTTGTCTCTTTCCGAGGTTGTAAATGGATTATTTACCCCCTCTATATCGCTAACACAGCTCCCCGAATGCTACGGGACACGGCAGGAGAGAAAGGATATGTCCGATATAAACCGGTAGGTGAGATGTCGTTTTCAATACCTCCGTCACTACGTGCCACCTCCCCTATGGCTAATGCCACACAGGGGAGGAGTTAAAAAATGTTCGAAGCGTATTTAGCCCATTTCCCCTGCCGTGTCCCGTAGCCTTACGGGGTGTTTCCGAAGAAATATAGGGAGGAAGTGCCCATAGGGCGAGGAGGTAAACTCTTCAAGTAAACATATTATCTTTTTCAGCTTTTCTATTTCTTCGCTGTTTTTCTCTATACCGCTTACACAGAACCTCGTAATACTACGGGACGTGGCAAGAGAGAATAATCAATTACTTGTATATCAGTTAGCTTTGTGGCTGTCTCTTTATGGTTGTTTTGCGCCCATTTTCCCACCTTTCAGCCCTTTGCCGAGGTTGAAAATGTTTTGGTCGTAGCTGACGGTCTTCATGGAAGACTCGCGTTTGCGTTTCAAGGCGAGGTCTACTAATTTGTCCATAAGCTGGTCGAAGCGTATGCCGGAGGCTTCCCATAGGTAGAACGAGAGGGAACCGGGAATGGTGTTGATTTCGTTGACATAGATGTCGCCGCTTTTACCGTCGATCATGAAATCGACACGGGCGACCCCGTGGCAAGACAACACCCGAAACGTTTCGCCGGCAAGGAATTGTACCCGTGCGGTATCTTCGGGAGAGAGGTCGGCGGGAATACGTTTTTGTGTGGCTTGCATGCCTTTGTTGGATTTGCCTCCACCCATGTATTTGTCTTCGTAAGTGAGAATATCGCCGCTTTTGATAGGCTCCTCGCATACCGAGGTACGGTAATCGTCGCAGTCGCCCAATACCGAGCAGTTGATTTCTTTCAGTTCTTCGACCATATCTTCGATAACGATACGGGTAGAGTATTTTTCGGCGACATCTACTTTGGCGATGAGTTCTTCACGATTATCGGCATGCGATATACCTACGCTCGATCCTAAATTGGCCGGTTTCACGATGACGGGATATCCCAATCGGGTCTCGATTTCCTCGATGAGCTTATCGCGTTGGGCGAACCATTGTTTGTCGGTGAACCATACGTAATCGACGATGGGGATACCGCTCTTTTCCATAATCATCTTCATGGTTATTTTGTCCATGCCGTTGGCCGAGGAGAGTGTGTTGCAACCGGCATAGGGTATACCGATGGATTCGAGTATGCCCTCGAATATGCCGTCCTCGCCGTTACTGCCGTGCAGTACGGGAATGACTACGTCGAGTTTTGCCCATATATTGTTCCCGAAAAGGGCTCTTTTCTTGCGGTAGAGGTTGTAGTCGCCGTATTCGGGAATCATGTAAACCTCGGCGCACATGTTTTGCAGGGCAGCCATGTCGCGATAGTTTTTTACTTCGAGCAGGGCATCGCCGCTGAACCAACGTCCTTGTTTGGTGATGTATATGGGTATGATTTCGTATTTCTCTTTATTAAAAGCATTGATGGCTTGGAGAGCCGAGATAACGGAGATTTCGTGCTCGGTGGAGCGACCTCCGAAAAAAACACCTACGGTAGTTTTCATAATTTTTTGTGATAAACTGTATATCTGGTTTGTGATAATAATCGAAATTTATTTGAACGTATCGGGCAGGTCGTTTTCATAAAGGACGGTGTCGCCCGGTTGTGCGATTTGTGCGAGCCGGGCTTGTGCGTCGGCAAAAGTGTCGGCAACGAAAACTTTGTCTTCCGGATAATTCTTTTCTTGCAATCCTTTCAGAATAGCCTCTCGATTGTATCTGCCCACTACCATGACGTAATCGCATACTTCGGCTATCTGCTTGCCCAAAAGGTAGTTATACTCAACTTGTTTTTCACCCAACTCGATCATACCCGGTGTGATGATGATGCGTTTCCCCTGTGTCATGCGCCGGAGTACGTCGAGAGCCATGCGAGCGCCATCGGGATTGGAGTTGAAGGCATCGTCGATAATGGAGATTCCGCCCGGTGTCCGCTTCATGTTCAAGCGATGTTCCACCTGTTCGATTCGGCTCACTCCATATTGTATCGAGGGAACAGGCACTTGCAGATGGCGAGCCGTGATAACTGCCGCCATGAGGTTGGAGAGGTTGCACTCGCCGATGAGTTTCGTGCTCAGTTCTATGCGTTCTCCACCGCCTACCACAGTAAAGCGGGTGGCATCTGTATCGTAGCGAATATCCTCGATATGGTAGTCTGCACCGGTATCGGCTATCGTATAGCGTTTCACGGGGACGTTTTCGACCGGCCGATTGGCTATATAGGGGAAGTCGTTGTTGATAACGGCCAATCCCGAACTGGGCAAAGCGTCGACCAGCTCGAATTTGGTACGTTGTACATTCCCGATCGTTTTGAACGATTCGAGATGCTGTTCACCCACGGCGGTGATAATGCCTATTTGAGGTGCGACGAGATCGCATATTTCTTTGATATCACCGATCTGTTTAGCCCCCATTTCACAGATGAAAATGTTGTGGTAGGGCTTCATTTGTTCCCGTATGGTGCGGATTACCCCCATAGGCGTATTAAAACTGCCGGGAGTCATTAACACGTTGTATCGCTCGCAAAGTATGCGGTAAAGGTAGTGCTTGGTACTGGTTTTTCCATAGCTCCCGGTAATGCCTATGACAGTTAAGTCTTGCATTTGGGAGAGAATTTGTTTCGCTTCGTCGTAATATTTTCGGTTGATTCGCTTCTCGACAGGTTGCATGATGATGTTGGCAGCCATCATGAAATAGGGGGCTAAGATAGCTATCGCCAATAAGGCTCTGCTACCGTTGGAAAGAGTCGTTAAGCCGGCTGCGAGACCTGCGACAAGAAGCGAGAGCGACAATGCGGCGATGTATAAGCGGGTAGCTCGTTTGGTGAAAACCAAAGGTTTTTTATATTTGGTTTGTAAACCTTTTACGCTTTTTGCCAAGACCACTGTAATCGTGACGATTTGTACGAATGTCGGCAGGAAGTTGGTTGACAACAGCAGCAATAGAAACAAATCGGTCAAACGGGATACGGTGGCGAAAGACTCTCCTTTTAACCAACGGTTGTATCGGTCGTTTCGGTAGGAATTTTGTTGCAACATTTGCAACTGGAATTTCATCTCTATTCCTGTATAAAAGAGCAGTGCAAGGAATGTGACGAGAGTGAGTATTTCGTTCATGATTTTCTTTTTATGTCGTCTTGTAAAAAGTTTTGTAAGACGGTGTTAAATTCGTAGGGCTTGTCGAGGAAGCTGTAATGCCCGGCATCGTCGAATGCTACCAGCCCGGCATCGGGAATCAGTTTCTCCATGATGCGGGCATCTCGCAATGGGGTGGCGGTGTCGTTTTTTCCCCATAGAAGAAGAACGGGACACTGGATTTTCGGCAAAACCGCTTTAAGGTCTTCGTTGACAACTTTTACTATTATATTACGCATGATACCTGTCAACGCGTTATAGTCTGCCGAACCCGATTTGCGGCGATAATTCTCGATCGTTTTTTCGGCTTGTTTTTTCCCTATTACAAGTGGTAAGACTTTTTTCCACAGTTTGAACGAGTAGACTTTCAGGTAGTATTTTAATGGGCGTTTGGGTTTAATCCCGGCAGCATCAACCAAAATAACTTTATGGGTTTTGTTTCGTGAGGCGTATAAGATAGATACCCGTCCCCCGAAAGAGTGCCCGATAAGAATTGGGGCTTCTATATTTTCGTCTTTTATGAACGCTTCGAGCATTTGCGTATATTCTTCCACGCCCCATATCGAGGGCGGAGTGCTACTTCCGCCGAATCCGGGAAAGTCGAGATTGTATACCTTGAAATGAGGTGATAGCAGTCGTTCTATCGACTGCACGGTCGTGTGGTTGCACCCCCAGCCGTGCATGAGGATAACCGGATAACCGTCTCCTTCGATGTTATACTGTAAAGTAACTCCACACAATGATTTCGACTGTAACATTTTCCCTCTTTTGCATTCTAATGCAAAGATACAAATAAGCGAGAGCCGAGCAAAATAAAGATTGTTTTAATTTCGTCTTACCGAGCGGAAGTATTTTCGAATACTTGCCTCTGCGCTTGCCTTTCACTATATTTGTAGTAGGATTCGTTTCGGCATAGCCAAGTTGGAAATATGATTTCCTCTTGTCTCTGCACTCAACTTTCACTATATTTGCCCAAAAACAAAACCTAATGTCCCTATGGAATCTCCCCAAGAAAAGATAGAGCGTTTACGTCGGGAACTCGATGAGCATAATTATAATTATTATGTGTTGAACGCTCCCACGATCGATGATCGTACATTCGATGAAATGATGTATGAGTTGCAAGGGTTGGAAGAGACTTTTCCACAGTATTTCGATCCCAATTCACCGACGCAGCGTGTCGGGAACGATATAAATCGATCTTTTTCCCAAGTGGAACATCGTTACCCGATGTTGTCGTTGAGCAATACCTATTCGATAGAAGAAGTATCGGCATTTTACGAACGAGTTCGTTCGGGATTAATGGGAGAGGATTTTGAATTGGTGGGTGAACTGAAATATGACGGAACTTCCATATCGTTGATTTATGAAGGAGGCAGATTGGTGCGGGCAGTTACGCGTGGAGACGGTACGCGGGGCGATGACGTTACCGAGAATGTGAAAACAATCCGCAGTATTCCTTTGCAGTTGCGAGGCAACGACTATCCCGACTCGTTTGAGATAAGAGGTGAAATATTGATGCCTTGGGCTGTTTTCGATGCTTTGAATAAGGAGCGAGAGGAACAGGAGGAGCCTTTGTTTGCCAATCCTCGCAATGCGGCGGCGGGAACGTTGAAATCACAAAACTCGGCTGTAGTAGCGGCGCGGGGACTCGATGCTTATCTGTATTATCTGTTGGGCGAAAATTTACCGGCCGATACGCATTATGAAAATTTACAATATGCTCGGTCGTGGGGATTTAAAGTTTCGGATGCCGTTCGCAAACTTCACTCCGTAGAAGAGGTGAAAGAGTATATCAATTATTGGGACATGGAGCGGAAGAATCTTCCCGTCGCTACCGATGGAATGGTATTTAAAGTAAATTCATTGCGGCAACAGAAGAATTTGGGATATACGGCAAAATCTCCACGTTGGGCGATAGCCTATAAGTTCCAAGCAGAAAAAGCCCTTACGCGATTGAATTCTGTGTCTTACCAAGTGGGACGTACCGGAACCGTCACTCCTGTCGCCAATCTCGATCCGGTATTGTTGTCGGGTACTATTGTCAAGAGGGCGACTTTGCACAATGAAGATATCATAAATGCTCTCGATTTGCACATCGGAGATATGGTTTTTGTGGAGAAAGGAGGCGAAATTATTCCTAAAATTACAGCGGTAGATACCTCCGCTCGTTTACTGATAGGAGAAAAAGTACGTTTTATTAAAGAGTGTCCGGAACCTGAGTGTAGGACTCCGCTGAAACGTATCGAGGGAGAGGCTGCATGGTTTTGCCCGAACGAAAAAGGTTGTCCTCCGCAGATTAAAGGGCGGATAGAGCACTTTATCAGTCGCAAGGCAATGAATATCGAAGGTCTCGGAAGTGAAACGATAGGTCAGTTTTATAGTTTGGGCTTGGTGAGAGACGCTTCGGACTTGTATACTTTACAGCCCGATGTGATAGCCGGTTTGGAACGTATGGGAGAGCGATCGGCACAAAATATCGTCGATGCGGTGAAACAGTCTTGTTCCGTTCCGTTCGAGAGGGTATTATTCGCATTGGGCATTCGTTACGTGGGCGAAACGGTCGCCAAGAAGTTGGCGTTGGCACTTCATTCGATAGACCGTATTATCGAGGCGACTGCCGAGGACTTGATTCGGATAGGAGACATAGGGGTGCGTATCGCTCAAAGTGTCGTAGCTTATTTCTCTGATGAGGATAATCTCCGTTTTGTAGAACGGTTGAGACAATATGGAGTGCAGATGCAAATTACCGAAGAGCGACTTTCGGAGAGAACCGACAAGTTATCCGGTGCGACAATCGTTATCAGTGGCACGTTTACCCATCATTCCCGTGATGAATATAAAGCTCTTATCGAACAGCACGGAGGTATAAATACGGGTTCCGTATCGGGTAAAACGACATATATTCTGGCAGGCGAGAATATGGGCCCGGCTAAACTTGAAAAGGCGCGAAAATTAGGAGTTCGGATTTTATCCGAAGAAGAGTTTTTGGAGATGATTCAATAAATAGATAATCCATGTTATTTTCGTTTATTACTAAATGGGCGATCAAGCGTCAGCTAAAAAGAAGACAGAGCGATGGGTTTTGTCCTTTCGGAGGGGCTAAGCGTTTGGTATTGATGGCTCAGGGCAAAGATGTTCAATCTCTTCTTCCCGGTATTCAGGAGATGGTTCGGGCGGGTATTGATGTCACGTTGGTTATAGATACACATCGCAAAGACAAGGTATCGGTAGAGGTTCCCGGATGCAGTCCGATACTTGTTTTGCAGACTTGTTGGTTGTTAAAAAGACCGACTCGGGCTTTCCTGAGAAATTTTGACAATAACGATGGAGATGTGTTGATCGATGTGTCGATTTCTAAATCCTTACCTTTATTATATTTGGCCGTACGTTCCCGGTCTATTTTTAAAATAGGAGTACCCAAAGGAGAAAGCAATCCGTTCAATTTGCAAATTCTTTTGCCGGAGTCGTCTCCCCGGGGAGGAGTAGCCGAAGATGGTGATACCGGAGTAGGTAGGTCGAAACCGAATGCCGGCGAGTTGTTACAGAGTGCTCTTTTTTATTGGAAGAAAATTGGTGTAAAAGAGAATAATCTGTAATTTTGGAATCGATATTTAAGAGGATATAAAACTATGGCGAGAATCAATTTAAGCGGAATGGGAGTGGCACTTATCACGCCTTTCAAAGAAGACGAAAGTATCGACTTCGAAGCCCTTTCGCGACTTATTGAATATTTGATACAAAATGGAACCGATTATCTTGTCGTGTTGGGAACTACTGCCGAAACTCCTACATTGACCGAAGAAGAAAAAACGGAGATAAAAAGATTTGTAGTAGAACGTACGAAGGGCCGTATTCCTCTCGTCCTCGGGTTAGGTGGAAATAATACGAGGGGTATTATAGACCATTTGAAAAAAGACGATTTTTCGGGTTATGATGCCATTTTATCGGTGGTTCCTTATTATAATAAGCCCTCCCAAGAGGGAATATATCAGCATTATAGTGCAATCGCTCAGGCGTCTAAATTGCCGATTATTTTATATAATGTTCCGGGGCGTACCGGCGTGAACATGAATGCCGAAACGACATTGCGCCTTGCCAAAGAATATCCTAATATAATCGCCATCAAGGAAGCGTCTGGAAATATTACTCAGATGGACGATATTATTAAAAATAAGCCTGCCGATTTTATGGTCATTTCGGGAGACGATGGTATTACTTTCCCGTTGTTGACTTTGGGGGCCGTAGGAGTGATTTCTGTTATCGGGAATGCTTTCCCGAAAGAGTTCAGCAAGATGGTGAGATTAGCGTTGAACGGAGATTTTCACAATGCTTTGTCTATTCATCATCGCTTCACAGAATTGTTCAGCCTATTGTTTGTCGATGGAAATCCGGCCGGAGTTAAATGCTTGTTGAATGCTATGGGATATATCGAGAATAAATTACGATTGCCACTTGTCCCTACCCGTATTACGACTTATGAGAAGATCAGGGCTGTCTTGCAAAGTCTACACTATATTCCATAAAATTTTTATGAGAAACGGAATGTGAGCCTTGTTCGGTAATAAGTGAAAGATTGATATATTTTCCCAAGAAATGAGATTTCTGTAAAAATAATTGGGAAAATAGATGATATATCCGAAAATTATACTTTAATTTGCTCCCGTATCGAAGCTATATGTGCTTACACAGAGATTCTCTTCTGTGAAAAAACGGGAGATTATTTATTTTAAGTTCATAAGAGTATCCGATGCGGAAGTTTTAATTTTATTCATTTATTTTTTTCTTATGAACATTTATCTTGGAAACCTCAATTATGGGGTTAAAGAACAAGACCTTCAAACCTTATTGGAAGGTTTTGGTGCAATCGATTCGGTAAAAATTATCGTGGATCGTGAATCTGGTCGCTCAAAAGGTTTCGGCTTTGCCGAGATGTCTGATGACGAAGCTGCCAAACGGGCGATCGAAGAATTGTCTGGTAAAGAATTTGCCGGTCGTGCATTGGTCATTAAAGAAGCTCGTCCGAGAGCTTAAATTTCACAAGACTCTTTGTATTTAGATTTACAATAGATTCTTTGGTGCGCAATCTGAAAAGATTGCGCTTTTTTTGTAAAATCAGAATTTATTCCTTCCCCCTGTGTCGCATAGCGATGGAATATACAAAGACAATGCCCGCTAATTATAGACTAAGCCTATTTTATCGCAAAAGAATTCACGATAAAATAGATCGTATTTATTTGGGCTGGTGGGGTCGAATGGGTATTTTTGTACTGAAATAAAAATCGGTAATATTATATAGAAGAATAAAGGAGGAGATGCACAGCTCGGAAGTAAAGGAGGATACACACGATTCGTTTCGTCGTATTACCGCAGAGGTAATCTGTGCGGGAGAAAATGAATTGCGGGTTCGTGTTGCGGCTCCCTCTTTACTCGGGGAAATGCCGGTGTGGATTCATCGGGACGGGGTGAATAGTGAATTCGACGAAATCTTGTGCTTGTTGGAACCCGGTTCTAAATTGAATTTGGTAGACGTTATTATAGTCGATGGCGGATTGCTCCCTCGTTTTCTTATATTGGAACCCGATTATTTGGTTGATGCCAGTGCGTTAGCCGAGTGTGTGCAGGAATATGGAACGTGTTGGCAACGTTATTTTTGGAATCGTATACGTCCCAAGACGATAACGGATTCTATTTTGTTGGGTAATGCCGTTAATTTGATTTTTGATGAATTGATAACGGCGAAAGATTTTCGGAGTGTAACTTTCGATTCCTTAATGCCGAAAATTTTTGCTCGTTACCCGATAGAATTTGTCTCGGCAAAGTCGGTAGATAGAAGATTTTTTCAGAATCTCCATAGTCAATTCGAGACATTGAAACGTATTCTGAGTACGGATTTTTCTGCTTTGGGAATAGACCGCCGAAAAGCGATGGTCGAACCTTCTTTTATCTGTGAGGCTTTGGGATTGCAGGGCCGTCTCGATTTTTTACAAGTGGAAAACGGCCTCTGTGGTATTGAGTTGAAAGCCGGCCGCCCGCCTTATCCCGAAAACGATTTGTCGAAAGTGTCGTTTCCGCATCGGGCTCAGTGTGCTTTGTATCAGTCGATGATACAAAGTGTACTTGGTGTAAAATTGGAAAACCAGCATTTCTATTTGTTATATTCTCGAAATTTGAACCCGGAAGGTTGCTTGCGTCCGGTGAAAACATCGACGAGGGAATTGCAGAAACTTTTGAATTTGAGGAATAAAATTGTGTCTGTCGAACGGGATATATCTCGATATGGATATGTACAGGCTGAATGGTTGGTAAGTCGGCTGACCGCCGATAACCTCATTCCCCGGCCCAGTCTGTTTACCGAGCAGTATATTCGTCCCGAGATAGACTGTGGCCGCAGGAGATTGGAGCGACGAGACGATAACGATTTGGCTCTGCGATATTTCTATCGGTTTTATGCGTTTGTTTCGCGAGAACATTATTTGTCGAAAATCGGCTATCCTTCGGGTAGCGGAATTTCCGGCGTTGCTTCTTTGTGGCGAATGACTCGGGACGAAAAAGAGAGGGAAGGCTATATGTTTTCAGGACTGCGGTTGGTTCGAAATTGTGCGGCGGAAGATATTCCCGAAGTCGAATTTATTTTGCCGGGAAATACGCCGTCTCCCGATTTCAGACTGGGTGATATTGTTTTGTTCTATGTGTGCGATACCGATGCCGATAGAGTATCTACCCGACAAGTTTTCAAGGCGACGATCGCTTCTATGACGGCCGACCGTGTCGTGTTGAGATTACGGGATAACCAATCGTATGCCGAGGCATTGCCGATAGCTTCTTGTTATGCGGTAGAACACGATTATGTAGATTCTTCGTTTTTGTTACAGTACAAAGGTTTGTATGCGATGTTGGATGCCTCTCCGCATCGCAGGGGTTTGTTGGTCGGCGAGGCGGGAGAGTCGCCAGTCCGAAATATGTCTCGTCGATTGTCCTATGAATATGACAGTCCCGATTTATCCCGTATTTTATTAAAAGCTCTGCAAGCCGAGGATTATTTTCTGTTGGTCGGGCCTCCGGGAACAGGAAAAACTTCGGTGGCGTTGCGGAATATGGTGAGGGAGTTTTTGGCTATTCCGGATTACCAGATTTTATTGGTGGCTTTTACCAACCGTGCGGTAGATGAAATCTGCGATAAGTTGGAAACGATAGGTGAGGTCGATGATTATATTCGGGTAGGACAGACTCTTTCATGTGATGTCGCATACCGTTCTCACTTGTTGTCCGAGCGCATGAAGCAATGTCGGAATAGGGAGGAGGCGAACCGTTCGATACACTCTTGCCGCGTGTTTGTGGCTACCTTGTCTTCTTTGTCGGGGAAGATGGAGCTTTTTAATCTGAAACGATTCGATGTGGCTATTGTCGATGAGGCTTCACAGATATTGGAACCTCAACTCGTAGGGCTGTTATCTGCCAAGACCCCTACGGGACGGGATGCCATAGGTAAATTTATTTTGATAGGAGACCATAAACAGTTGCCCGCCGTTGTCGTGCAGTCTGCGGAAGAGTCTGTTATCACCGATGAACGGTTGCGTTCGGCCGGGTTTGTCGATTGTCGTATTTCTTTATTCGAGCGGCTGTACCGGCGATTGCCCGAAGGTTCTCCTTTTGCCGATATGCTCGATTGCCAATGGCGAATGCATCCCGATATTGCATCGTTTGCCAATACTTATTTTTATAAAGGGGCGTTGCGCGATGGAAATGCCCCCCATCAAATATCTTTACTGCCTTTTACGAATATGGGCGATGATAAGTGGGAAAGAGTAATCGCGACGAAGAGGACGGCTTTTTTCCCGACGAAGACTCTTTGTGCCGGGAAAAAATATAATAATGAGGAGGCTTGCAAAACCGCTGCCATTGTAAATGCTTTGTATAGATTGTACGAACGTAACGGGTTGGAGTTCGACGAACGGTCGGTGGGAATCATTGCTCCATACAGACATCAAATAGCTCGAATCCGCCAAGAACTCGATAAATTCGGTATTTCTGCATTCGATACTATTCGTGTCGATACGGTGGAGCGGTTTCAAGGTTCTCAAAACGATTGCATCATCTACTCGTTCTGTGTGAACGACGAGTCGCAATTGGAGTGGTTGCCGAGTTATACGGAAGAGTCGGGACAACTGATAGACCGGAAATTAAACGTTGCGTTGACTCGTGCTCGGCGTCAGCTTTTCGTTTTGGGAAATTCGCGACTGTTGTCTCGGAATCCGATTTACCGGATTTTGATAACGCATTTGGAAAATATATCGAGTGAATAGTATGAGAGGGGAAGAACGGAAACGTGCCGGTAGAAACAGAACATTGTCTGTTACGGGCGAGGAGGTGGAACAGTTGAGGGATCTGGTCTCGACTTTATCGGATATCGAGCGGGGAGAAAATGTACTCAATAAAATAATACATGCCGATTTGTTGGCGATTATCGATCGAATCCCGAACGGTTTCGCCGACTTGGCGATTATCGATCCACCGTATAATCTGACGAAAGATTTTCATGGCATGAAGTTCGAGGCTATGGATAACGGGGCTTATATCGGTTATCTCGAAACTTGGTTTTATAAAGTTTGCGAAAAGTTGAAGCCGGACGGTTCTCTCTATCTTTGTGGCGATTGGAAATCCACATCGGCTTTGCAAACTGTGCTTGAAAGAGCCGGTCTCTCTATCCTTAACCGAATAACTTGGCAAAGAGAGAAAGGTCGGGGAGCAAGGAATAATTGGAAGAACGGAATGGAGGATATTTGGTTTGCCGTGAAGGATCGTAAGAATTATTATTTCGATGTCGAGGCTGTGAAAATGAGACGCCGGGTAATCGCTCCTTATCGGGAGAACGGACAACCGAAAGACTGGGAGTGTACGGAACAGGGGAATTTTCGTTCTACTTATCCTTCGAACTTTTGGGACGATATAAGCATACCTTTTTGGTCTATGCCCGAGAATACCGACCATCCTACACAAAAGCCGGAGAAGTTGTATGCCAAATTAATTTTGGCTTCGTCGGAGGTGGGCGATGTTGTTTTCGACCCTTTTATGGGGAGCGGGACGGCAGCCGTCGTAGCGAAAAAGTTGAACCGGAACTTTTGCGGCATAGAGCTTAACGAAGAGTATTGCCTATGGGCGGCGAAGCGTCTGCTTCTTGCCGATGGGAACAAGACGATTCAGGGCTACCGGGACGGTGTGTTTTGGGAGAGAAATAGCGGGGCGATGGGGTGACCTTTTCGTGATGGTCGTTCGTTCATGGAATAGAAATAGCAAAAGTCCGATTGAAAATACCTCAATCGGACTTTTTATCGCATGCTTCGAGAGCGATCGAGTGCGTTTCTCTTTCTCTATTGGATAGGTTCTGCACTTAAACTAAGAGCCAACGTGCCTCCTCCGTACGAGATAATAGCTGCTAATTTGTATTCTGTGGTTGTCTTTTTATAAATCCCATAACCGTCTTCGTCCACGAATCCGGCAGCTGTCAGTTTGGCGCAATATTTGGTTTTAAGCGATTCTTCACATTTGTAATCCATTATGATATATTGTAATATTCCATAGGTATCGTCGTAGCGGTGGTTTTCCAATTCACCGTCGTACTCCGGGAAATTGGTGAGGAACGGATACTTTTTTACTTCTGCTGCCCATGTGGTTTCTGATAATTGACCACCCAGACTTTCGTCATCGTCTTTTTCTTTGTCGTCGCAGCCGATGAATGCCATCATCAGCAACATTAGCGGACATAGCCATAAAATCTTTTTCATATTGTATGTGTTTTGGATAAAGTGATTCGTTAAAAACTTATTCCTATCGAGAATGCCAATCCTGAAAGAGTTTTCGATTTGAGGCGAAATTCCTCGTCGTCGAAGGGCTTCATGCGTTTGCCTATATAACCTATGTTGGCGAATACATAATTTTGATAACCGAACTTGTAGGCTATTTCCACACCGGTTCCGAATCCGTAATCGATACCGGTTAAATCGGATCCGAAGTAAAGCCCGCCCAAAATTTTGGCATACGGGACGAGATAGATAGGGCCGCATTTGACAGGTAATTGTCCGCCGATATTAAGGTCGAGGTCGAAGACATTGTGCGAATGGGGCTTTACGATTTCATTAGCTCCTTCCCATTCTGTCTTTTCGGTTTTGACTTTTAGAAGAGAGGCGGTGACTTCGTAGGTCATGAATGTGAGTATGGTGCGTTTGAACGCTATGTTGTACGACATGTCGAACGCATCATTATTGAAAGGATAAACGAGCCCTATATAGATCGATGTGCCGAATCCGTAACTTTTTGAGATACCGTTAGGCTCGATTCGACTGGCTTTGATATTTTCCGCAGCGCTCAACCGCCAGCGTCCTTGCTCCATGATCCATCGGGTGGAGATGTTTTTGTTGCCTGTGGTATATATAGCCTCGGCGGTCCTGCCGATGGAATCGAGAGCGGCCACGGTCGAAAAAGTATAGTTTCTCCCGGAGAACTGGCGACAGATAATATCGGACAATCCTATACGGATACCCTCCAACGGTTGCCCTTGCTCGAAGCACGATTTCATGGCATCTGTGGCAGCATCGGAGGCTGCATTGACCAAATCATAAAACGTGTTGGCCGAGATGTTCGATACATACCGATATGAAACGAATGGCATGACTGCCTGATAGGACGATTGGGCTGCTTTGAGCATGGCCGATGCTCTATTCGTGACTTCTGTTCGGGTAAGCAGGGATTGCGGATCGGTGGAATAATTTTTCAGGAAATCGTCGATGGCGTGTACCGGAATAGCAAAATTGGTATTTTCCCGGTCGGATGCTTTCCACGTATTGATTCCTACCACGGCAAATCCTGCGGCTGCATTTTCATCTCTTATAAGTAAGGGCCCGCCGGAACTGCCGGCATCGACTTGTGCCGTGTGTTGCACCAAAGGCAGTTCTTTTCCGTTGGTCAGAGATTTGATTTGGGCACTGGCATTCGATACGATTCCTTGCCCCAGCTGCCAAGAGGGTTTGTCTCCCAATGCGGGGAATCCGGCGCTGAATACGGGTGTGCCGTCGGTTATGCTCTTGTCTGTTATATCGAGCGTGGGAATATTGACCTCTTCCGGCAGAGCGATGAAAGCGACATCGAAGTCATCGTGCACACCCACTACGGGGCATGTCGCGAATGTTTTGGAACTGTTGCCCGGTAAGGAAAATTCGACATCGACGGTTTCGGCTTGTTCTACCACATGACGGTTGGTGATGATGTATAACCGACCGTCTCGTTTATCCCGGTAGGCAAATCCGGTCCCGAACGACCCTTTCCCGTAATTTTGCAAAATGTCGGCTGCCGCATAGAATCCGTCTTTACGTAACGATTTGCTGAAATCGGTAAGGAATGTTTGGGTACTTTCACTGAAATTGGGTCGAACGATCGCTATGGATTCGCGTAGGTTCTCTGCTGTCGAAGTAAAGGAGATTGTCGCAAGAATCGATAGGAATAGCAAAGTTCTCTTTTTCATGTTTTGCAGTATTAAATATTCTGCAAAAAAAGAACATATTTAGAAGAAAATTCTTGAATGAATTCAAGAATTACCCCCCCCCTTTTTTAATTAACTATTTTTAACTATTTTATTTCGGATATGGCTGATGGTTTCGGGGGTGACGTTTAAGAAAGAGGCTATTTTACACAGCGGTATTTCTTGTTCTATTTTGGGATAACGGGTTGTCAGTCTCCGATATCGCTCTTCGGGAGTTTTGCAGTAACTTTCCAATAGGCGGGAATAAACCATTTCGTAAAGGTTTTCAGCCATGAGGCAGTTATAGCGTAGGGTTTCCATATCGGTGTTGTAGAAATCGTGCAATGCTTGTCGGTTTACAGAAAATATCGTGGAGGGTTTCAATGCGACGATGTTCACCTGTGAAGCCGAGTGTCGCATGAAAGAGGTATAATCGGCCACGAATTCGTCGGGGAAGACAAACCCCACGTAATGTTCCTTTCCATCATTGTCGATGTGAGTATAGGCGAATGTTCCATCTTTGATTAGAGCGGCTTGGGACGAATACTCTCCTTGTCTTGCAAAAAAATTACCTTTTCGATAATGTTGTAGCTCCCCGTGTTCTTCGAAGAATCGCTTTAATCGGTCGAAATCATTACTTTCGAGATAGGTGTTGAATTTTGTCATGTATCGAAATGATAAGGTTTTGCAAATATAGCCACTTTTTTGAACGATGTATAGGACTGAGCTATAAAATGTCTTTTTTGTACAAGGTCATTTCACATGCCGTACAGTCGAAATGCAGTTGAAGCTTTTGTCCTTTATACAATAGGGTGAGGGGGTCGGGAAATTTGCTGCCGGCGGGGGTCTTTTTGCATATTCCCAGCATATGACGGATACAGTGACGGGTGAACATGAGGGGAACTCCCTTCGAAGGTTTTATTTCGAAGGCAGGGTCTATGCGGGTAACCCCGTGTTCGCGATAGAATTGTTCGGCAAGTCGGTTAGATACGTTGCCGAGGTAAGATAGCTCTGTCTGGGGATAACATACGGTTTTGTCTTCCTCTTGTCGCTTCTCGGTTCGGTAGGCAATACGTCTGATACGGTCGAGGGATTCGACCGCTTTTTGCCTGAGCTTTGAAAGTACGGAGGCCGGTATGAAGAAATTGTCGGGCAGGTCGATGTCTATTTTCAGGGCCGAGTAGGCGGTCGTTCCCAATTTGCCGAGCTGTTTTTTTTGAGTTTCTTGCTGAGGGGTTCGGGCGGTTTCGTGGGGTGCGTCTTCCCGTATGGTCGTGTGATTGCCGCATTCGTCTTTCATGTAAAGGGCATATCCTCCGGGAACGGTATAGAGGGTTATCTCTACATCGATTCTTCTGTCGGCGGAAGGACGGGAGAGTCGTTTGTCAAACTCGAAATCGAAGTTCCGATACAGAACCGTGTGAGGGGTTATCTCGATTCGGGAGGCCGAGAAGATTCGGTTCCCTTCCACTCGATTTACCCGTACACCCTCGAATTCCCCTTTGTTATTGGCGAAGCATAGTCCGTCTCCGTTGTGTATGGAAGTGAGTCCGGCGATCGTAAATGTGTTTTTATCGGATTGTTTGACTTTTCCTACGTATTCACCCAAAGATTTCGGGGTGTCGGGCGAGGCGATAGGTTCGGGCGTTCTTCCGTCCAAAAAATAGTGGGTGAATCCTCGGTTGAAACTTTTTTCGAGCTGGGGTGTAAATTCTATCGAAGAGTGTCCGGTCGAGGCTGTACGGTATTCGGGACGGCGTTTGAAAATCTTGTCGAGTTCCTGCCTGTAATAGGCCGTACAGTTTTTTACGTAGGCCATGTCTTTGAGTCGTCCCTCTATCTTGAAAGACGATACACCCGCATCGAGAAGCTCCTCCAATTTGTCGCTTTGATTGAGGTCCCGAAGAGAGAGCAGATGCTTGTCTTTGGCGATGACATTGCCTTTCCCATCTATGAGGGTATAGGGAAGCCGGCAGTATTGGGCGCATTCGCCCCGGTTGGCACTGCGTCCGCACATCGCTTCGCTAAGATAGCATTGTCCGCTGTAACTGACGCACAAGGCTCCATGCACGAAAACTTCGAGCGGGACTTGTACCGATCGGGCTATCTCGTTGATTTGCCCCAGTGAAAGTTCGCGGGCCAGTACGACTTGTGAAAATCCGCATTGTTCGAGGAATTTTACTTTCTCGGGTGTGCGGTTGTCGGCTTGGGTGCTGGCGTGCAGAGCTATGGGGGGAATGTCGAGCCGGGTGATACCCATGTCTTGGACAATGAGTGCATCGGACTCTATTTTGTATAATTCGTGAATGAGTCGTTCGGCGTCGCGCAGTTCGTCGTCCCGTAAAATGGTATTCAATGTGATGTACACCCGGGCATCGAATCGATGGGCGAAGTCGATGAGTCGGGCTAAATCGGCGATGCTGTTACCTGCGGTGGAGCGTGCCCCGAAGCGAGGTGCCCCGATATACACGGCATCGGCGCCGTGGAGAATCGCTTGCTGCCCGATTTCGACGTTTTTCGCCGGGGCCAATAGTTCTATGCGACGTACGGTTTTCATTGTATATCGTTCAGGTTGTAGGGCGTTTGTTGATATACGAAATAGTTCAACCAATTCGTGAAAAGCAGGTTGGCATGTCCCCGCCAGTTAACGATCGGATTGTTATCGGGATTGTTGTCGGGATAGTAATTTCGGGGGAGGGCAATGTCGAGGCCTTTCGCCAGATCGCGGCGATACTCGATGTCGAGCGTGAGAGCCGAATATTCGGAGTGCCCCGTGATGAAAAACTCTCTGCCGCAACGAGCCATGACCATATAAACTCCCGCATCCTCCGACTCGGAAAGGATTGTCAGGGATTTATCCTTTTCGATATCGGCTCGGCGTACCTCGGAATATCGGCTGTGAGGAACGTAAAACAGATCGTCGAATCCTCTGAAAATAGGATTTCGCTCGTCGTATTTATGATGGGCGAATACTCCGAAAAGTTTTTTATCCAACGGGTATTTGGGGATTCCGTAAAAATGGTACAGCCCGGCCAAAGCAGCCCAACAAATATAGAGAGTAGAGGTGACGTGTTTGTGCGCCCAGTCGAAAATCTCGACTAACTCGTTCCAGTAATCGACCTCCTCGAATTGTAATTTTTCGACAGGGGCACCTGTGATAATCATGCCGTCGTAGTTTTGACTGCGTATTTCGTCGAAGTCTTTATAAAATGTATCGATATGTTCGAGCGGAGTATTCCGGGAGATGTGTCCCGAAACGCTCATGAAATCGAGTTCGATTTGTAAAGGCGTGTTGGAGATGAGGCGTAATAGATCGGTTTCGGTAACTATTTTTAAAGGCATGAGGTTCAATATGAGCAACTTCAATGGACGAATGTCTTGTGCCGAGGCACGCAAATCGTCCATGACAAATATATTTTCGGCCTTTAATATTTCGACTGCCGGTAATGATGAAGGTATTTTTACGGGCATATTTTGTTATTATTTTAATCGAACAAAATTATAAAAAAATGAACGGTTCGGAAAATCTTTCTTGAAATAGTAATAAATTTTTGATAGTTAGATATTTATGGTTTGGTTTTAATATTGAAATAAGCGAATGGAAATATATAATTCATAAAAAAGCAATATATTTTTTATGTTATAAAACATATTTATTGCGAATTTGTTATTATATTTGTAGCGTAAAAAGAGTAAAAAGAATCCGTTTTTCACAAAGGGTGGAAAACAAAAAAAGCTGAATTATGATGAAAGAACAAATGACAGTAGAGATGCTTCGGTATCAGATAGCGAAGTATCGAGTAATGGGAAATGGCGCCATGTGCCAAGAGTTAACAGCCTTATTACAAAAAAAATTGGCAGCTGCGGTTGCCTGATTTTAGAAGAAAGTACAAGCCGTGATAAATGAATACGGCTTGGTAAAATACATCAAGAGCGAAAACCGATCAGGATTTTCGCTCTTGTTTTTTTATAGTACTCTCCTTCTCCCTTGCTGTGTCCCGTAGTTTTATGGGGAGTCGCGTTAACGATATAGGGAAAACATCTAAGAAACAGTGGTTTCTTAGGAGAGGGTTAAGAAGAATAGCTTAGAAATTTATCAGTATGTGTAATCCACGCATGCCCTGTCGGCTTTATGTCCGGCGAGGAGTGCGGCAGCGGCTACATGGGCCGGGTGTTTTGCGTAGGTTTCTACATCTTCCATTTTTTCTACGACCGCAGTAAGTACGATATCCCAACTTTCGGACGGGTTTTCATTGATGCCCACTTCTATACTTTTAAGCACGTCGATAGTTAGGGGCAGAGCCATCAAAGCATCTTTGAATTTATTCGCTACCTCTTTGCGTTCTGCCGGAGTGCCGGTCAGTTTGAAAGTTACAATATGTTTTATCATACCGAAAATATGTTTTTATAAATTGTAGAGTCGTTCGCGGGCGGCTTGCACCTTTTCATCGGTGATGTAATCGTCGTAGTCCATCATTTTGTCGATGATACCGCCGGGAGTCAGTTCAATGATACGATTGCAGACGGTCTGTATAAATTCGTGGTCGTGCGAGGAAAGCAGCACATTACCCTTGAATCCTTGCAGCGTATTGTTGAAAGCCTGTATCGATTCGAGGTCGAGGTGGTTGGTGGGGGAATCGAGTATCATGGTGTTGGCATTTTTCAACATCATACGGGCGATCATACAACGCATTTTCTCGCCTCCGGACAATACGGATGCCTGTTTGAGCAACTCTTCTCCCGAGAAGAGCATACGACCGAGAAAGCCTTTGAGATACAACTCGCTGGTGTCCTCTGAGAATTGTGCCAACCAATCGATCAGATTCATGTCCGTATTGAAAAACGAACTGTTATCGAGCGGCAGATAGGCCGTGGTGATGGTTTGTCCCCATTCGTAGGTTCCCGCATCGGCTTTCGCTTCGCCGTTGATGATTTCGAAAAGAGCTGTCATAGCACGAGGATCGTGAGAGATGAAAGCCACTTTGTCGTCTTTTTCGATGGAGAAGTTCACGTCTTTGAAAAGCAAAGTCCCTTCGATCGATTTTTCGAGTCCTTTGACTTCGAGAATTTTGTTACCCGGCTCCCGTGACGGAGTGAAAATGATACCCGGGTATCGGCGGGAAGAAGGTTGTATCTCTTCGATATTGAGCTTTTCGAGCATCTTTTTACGGCTGGTCGTCTGTTTCGATTTGGCGACATTGGCACTGAACCTCTGGATAAATTCGAGCAATTCTTTTCGCTTTTCTTCGGCTTTCTTGTTTTGTTGCTGTTGTTGACGCAGAGCCAACTGGCTGGATTCGTACCAGAAACTGTAATTCCCGGCGAAAAGTTGTACTTTGCCGAAGTCGATATCTACGGTGTGCGTACATACCGAATCGAGGAAGTGCCGGTCGTGCGAAACGACCAATACGGTATTTTCGAAGTTGGCGAGGTAGTTTTCGAGCCACATCACCGTTTCGAGGTCGAGGTCATTGGTGGGCTCGTCGAGCAGCAAGTTGTCCGGGTGACCGAACAATGCTTTTGCCAACAATACCCGTACTTTTTCCTTACCGCTCAAATCTTTCATGAGCATGTAGTGTTTGTTTTCCTTGATACCCAGTCCGCTAAGCAGGGAAGCTGCATCGCTTTCGGCATTCCAACCTTCGAGTTCGGCGAATTTCTCTTCGAGTTCGGCTGCGCGGATACCGTCCGCATCGCTGAAATCGGGTTTGGCGTACAAGGCATCTTTTTCCTGCATGATGTCCCATAGAACGGTATGCCCCATCAGCACGGTATTGATGACGGTAAATTCATCGAACGCAAAGTGATCCTGACTCAATACAGAGAGGCGTTCACCCGGCCCCAGAGTCACAGTACCGTGAGAGGGTTCGAGTTGATTGCTCAAAATACGCATGAGGGTCGATTTGCCGGCTCCGTTAGCTCCGATAATGCCATAGCAGTTTCCCGGAGTAAACTTTAAATTAACCTCTTGAAAAAGAACTCTTTTACCAAATTGAATACCTAAATTGTTAACCGTTATCATCTTTTACCTTTTCGTGTTTGCCGGGTGGAACGGGGAGAGAGACGAATATCGCTCGATAGTGCCGAAGCCCGGTTCTTGTTTTTTCGATTGGCAAAGGTAGCTCTTTTTTTCGAGATATGAAAAGTCCTGTTTTTTATGAGGTTTATTCCGGGACAGGATAGTTTTTCTATATCATATCGGGGAGGAAGGGCTTTTGACGATAATTTTACGGTTGACTTTTTTCCCGGTAGAGGTCAATCCGTTTATGATGTAGATACCGGGTTGCAGTTCGGTGAATATGTCCCGATGGTTTTCGGTAAATCGGCCGATGATTTGTCCTTGCAGGTTAAAGATAGTTCCCGATTCGATAAATTCGTCCTGTTCGATTTTCTCGATACCCATGTGGTCGTTCATACGGAAATATAGAGTTTGGGTCATTAAAATTTTGGAACCGTTAAATCCCCAAACTGTTATTTCGTAGTTGGTATCGATATATATTTTGTCGAAGGTGTACGTGGTATAACTATTGTTGATGTTGTCTTCGAGGTTGTCTTCCCAAGTGTTATCTCTGTTTGTGTCGACGATTTTTATCGTATAGGTTTCTGCATCCCAAGCATGAAATCCCACAGTCAGTGTGCAAGATTGTGCATCCTGTACCTTTACATCGAGAATATCGATCTTCGGCTGGTCGGGGTATGTGCGGATAAAGAAAGGATAGTTGATTTCATAGGTTATTCCTCCATATTGGGTTTTGCAGTAAATATTGCAAATGACATCACCGTCATCGTTCCGTTTGTCCATATATTCCACAGTGGGTATTTCGATTGGGAATTGGGGACTTTCGCCGGTCGCGATGATTTTTGGACCTCCCTCTTTTTGGGCGATTTCGAAGCTCCATTGGAAGTTTTCTGCCGGGAAATAGGTGAGGCATTCAAACTGGTATTTACGATTGGGTTCGTAATAGACGATGCCCGATCGGGGAATCTCGTTGTTGTTAACTTGGATTTTACTTAAAAAATCGTGGGAGTTGAAAGTCAATATTTCCGACTTTGCTGCAAATTCTCCGTAACTTGTTATTACAAACTCATAGTCAGTGTCGGTAAATAGCGAAGTTATGGTATATGTTATGTAGCTTTTATCTTCGTAGTCTTTCGGGTTGATATTTTCGTTGGTGATGTAGAGCAAATCGGGGGACCTTATATCCAAAGAATAGAACGGATCGTCCCATGACTTAAACCCGATGGTGAGATTACAGCGGTAGGGTGAGATGAGTTCTATACCAACAATATCTATGGTATGTTTTTCGGTTGCGTCGACGGTGAAAATCTTCCCTCCGAGTAGAATCAAAACGACGAATATAAATGCCTTTACTCTCATGGTTTCTATATATTTGTAGAATAGGTATAGCCAATTCGGAAATAAAATCTCCGTTTGCCTTTGCGCTCGCCTTTCACTATATTTGTAGAATATAGGATGCGGCTCGGCATAGTCAAATCGGAAATGAGATTTCGGTTTGCCTCTGCACTCACTTTTCACTATATTTGTGAGTTTTCAAATATAAAAATTAGATTTAATAGATACAAATTTTATACTGTGAAATGCACAATAATTGAGTCCCTTTGTTCATAAAGAGTGATTCAAAAAAGTGTACCTAATATCCCTGTGGAGGGTTTCTTCGGTTGTAGAGAGCGCATAATGTTGTTTTCATACCATGTTTTGGGAGGCTCATTGTTTTGGTGAGCGCACTCGAATAGCGGGTATAATTGGTCGTAAGTCATCGAATTTGCGATGATGTTTTTTAATTCGGCGATATTCAAAGGAATGATTTTCATTCCGTTAATGCACTGCTCTCCGTCGCTTGAATAATAGGGCATTTGTTTCCGCCCCCGGAAATCCGAAATAACGTTTAGATGCAGGAAAGGGGTGACAAACAAGGCGTAGGCTTCCTGCCGATTGTTGCGTAAGAGAAAGTCTCCCAAATGCCGGGAGACCGGTTCCATCTCCATGCGGCGTTGTGCGTTGGCCTCGGCAAGGGTCGCTTCGATAAGCAGTGTGTGCTCCGGGTAACCGGGAGTGGCATTGTATCGATAGGTAATGTCTTCCATACCACCGGCGGCGTGTGTTTTCGGAAGCAAATCGGCATCTAACGACAGGTTGAAGTAATCCAGAATGCGTCCTTTGCGATTGCTTACCTTGTACCAGACGATACCGACGATGTATTCGAAAATGGTGGGCACATCGGCGTTGTCGGTGACGAGCCTGCGGATATTGATGTCGTTGCGGGTTTCGAAGTCGGACAACAGTTCCAACAGGACATGGTCGGGAAAACGGGCATCGATGAGCCGGTTGAAACGCTCGTGGCGCTCGTCGTCGAGAAAGGCGCGAATGTCGCTGAGCGATTGCGGGGCAAGGCCATACTTGTCTGCCAGTTTACGATGCAGGTCGGATTCTTCGATATCATAGCGAGGTATGATTTTTTCGATGTCGCAATCGAGGGGCAGGAGCGGTGAGGTCGTGAAAGCGATTTCTTCGAGATTTTCGGCACAAAGGTCGAAAAAACATTTCGGTACGGGGGAGAGTTCTACCCTGTTGTCTTTGAAAAGAATGGTATCGGTCGTCCCGAAATATCGGCGGTTCAGATCGAAATAATCAGACAAATTGGCTTTTACCTTGAAGAGATGCATCAATCGGAAGAATCTGTCTTTCAATTCAAATTCGTTTCGGCAATTCAAGATGGGAACATCGTTGAGCGAGGCGGATAGTAATTTCTTTATTTTTCCCCTGTTCGTCGTTTTGAAAAGGAGGTTGCACCACAACGCACCGATGCGAATGTTCCGGCAGGCTTGTAACAAATCGAGAATGGATTGAGCGTTGTTTCTATCCAATGACTCGATAGTGCGGTAGAGCGGGTAGTATGTGCTGTCGTATTGACGACTTTTGCGGTTGATTCCCGCTTGGCAAATCACATGTTCGGATACCGGTCTCTCCAAAAGATATAGCCTCGCTTCCCGGTAATTCTCCATCGTCAAGAGTGTATCGACGATGATTTCGTCGATTGTGATATCTCCTTTTCGCAATCGTTTTATGCAATCGACGATTGTTCTGAATTTTCGGGAAGTGGTAATGAGTGGCAGCAGGTAGGTGAACTCTTCTTGTGTGAGATATTCCAGCTGTTTCAAAGCGAGAACCAGTACGACGAACGGTCGTACGATTTCACCGTCTACGTCGTTGCTCGTTTTGAGCATCTGTTTGAAATAAATGTAGCTATCGGCCGGAATTTGCAGCAGATTATTCGGTCGGAAATCTCCGTTGGAGGTGATTTGTCGTAATGATTCTCCGGCGGCAGTCGGTCTTCGTTCGTTATCGATCAATCCCAAATCAATCAACCCCGATGTTTTTTCCCGGGCATCTTTGGGTTTGTTGGGTGCATCGCCGGTAAGAAAATCGTTGTCTTTCATGAAGTCGTAGTACAAAGATTGTATCTCGTCGTTCCCCGACCAAACGACATCGGTATGAACCTCCCAAAACTTGGAAAGAAGAGTCAATTGTCTTTCGATTTTTTGATTGAAATCGGCAGTCCTAAAACTCGTGGTTCCCATCGACCAACAATAGCTTTTATATGTACACATACTTCATTCGAAATTAGTGATTAGTACTTCTGTGGAATGTTTGCTCCTGTCTTTTTTGTGATAACTCGAATTGCTGTAATTGTAATTCAAATCGTGACGGATATACATGGGATTCCGTTCTAACCATTCGGTCAATATCGTGTTTTCTTTGTCTCCGTTTTTCAGAACGTTCGACAAGGCGAATTTTATTCCTCTGTCGTTCGCCCGGTCGAGGTAAGTGAGCAGTTGTTTTTCGAGCCGGGCGTTCCAGCCGTTATTTTCGTTGTAGGTGGCGCAGGTTATCAAATAAGGGGGATCAGCATAAATGAGACTGTGTTCGGACAGCCCATCGAATGGAATTCTCCGAAAATCGTTGGACGACAGTTCGATATGGGGATTTTTGATGGCTTCGGCAAAATGCCTCACTTTGTTCCTCATGTTGTTATTGAAGTCGCGTTTCCCCACCGGAAGATTGAATTCTCTTTTTTCGTTGAACCGTATTTGATTGTTGAAAGCAAACACGATGAGGGTGAACAGCATGAAGAAATAACGGTCGTTCCTCCTTTTCATATTATTCAGCTCGCTACGCAGCCGGTTATATCCTTCCTTGTTATATGTACCCAAACCTCTCGCGCTTTCGCATTGGTAAAACGCATATCCGTTCGTGCGACTGTCCGACAGGCCGTACCGGTCAATGATGCCGTCGATTATCTCTAAAATCTGTTCGGTGGGGTATTGCCGGAATAATCTGAAAATGCGTATGACGTTCTTGTCCGAATCATTCAAGACGATTCTCTCTGCCGATGTGTTGATTCCTACGTTACCGCCACCGCAGAACAGGTCTACCAACACATCGATGTTTGCGGGAAACAAGGGCAGGATTTGCGGTAATAGCCTGAATTTTCCACCTGTATAATTGAGAGGTGATTGTATCCGGTTCGGAAAGTCTAGTGATTGTCGCATACACATATAAATAGGCGTTCTTGATGGTTTTTAATATTCGACTTTCCCGTGGTAAATGGTCTGTGGTCATGGGAAAAAACTTGTACTCGGCCTTTGGCTTCGAGTATACGCATGATGTCGGTATCGTCCATTTTTGCATTGGATCGCCCATTCCCTTTTTTTGCCATGTTGTTGTATGACAGTACAATGTATCTCGTGTGTAGATTGTCGACGAGGTCGGCGAAAGCATCGACCGCCTTCATGGTACAAAAGTCGCTTTTCTTGTCTTTTTGGTTGAATTTTCCGGCTACTCCTTTTACCTCCGGTTTTTCCCAACGGACCAGATTTTCATAGAGATGGTAGGCATCGCAATACTGGCGGGAATTATAGGGCGGATCCATGTAGACGATGTCGGCATGCAGTGTTCGAGCCAGCGTGTTGCTGTTTTCTTGGTAAATTGCTACATTGTCATAGCTTCGAGCGTCTATTAACCGGAGGGTGAGGGATTTTTTTTCTATCTCCTTTCCTTGTATGTAGGCATCGAAATGTCCTACGGTGTTGGCTATCCGATCCATATTGTAAATGAGGGTGGAGAGTAGAATGTTATATTCTTTGTCTGTGAGTTCTCCTCGACGGTCTTCTATGTTCTGGCGAACATATCCTATGAGTTTCGAAACTCCATAATCGAAATATTTACCGCCGAAGTTTATTGAAAAATAATTGTCCTCCAAAGAGTTGCAATCGGTGTGATTATACTCGTCGAGGATTGTACATAATTTATCCCTGTTCCATTCTCCTTTTTCGAAGAAACCTTGATAGATGACTCGGTTGGCACAAAGCAAATCGTTGAATATCACTTGGTCGTAATAGGGTATTGCTTTCCCGGCCACAGCGCCGGTCCCGGCAAAAATATCGCAGAACGAATGCGCATCGGGGCATTCCCGCCGAATAGTTTCCATGATCCAATCGGTCAGTTTGGTTTTGTTTCCAATGTAACGGCGGCTTTCCAGCCCGATGGGGCGAGATATGAACGAGTTCATGAAGAACGAGATGTATCGCTCTCCGAGTCGGGCTTTTTCCTGAGCGACTTTCAGGGCTTCGATGGTATGGTCGGGATACTGCTCGCTTATTTCTAAAATTTTATCGCTTACTAATTGCAGGACTAGCAGGTTACAGTCGAGCCCGTAAGTTTCCGCTAATTTGATGAGTAAGCTCTCGGAAGGCATTCGTTTCCCATTTTCGACACGGCTCAACAGAGTCAAATCGATATTCGATTCGATAGCGACCTGTCGAAGTTGTAACCCACGTTCTTCCCGTATAGTTTTCAATATTTTACCTATGGTATGCATGTTATCTGCGTTTGACAACGTATGGCAAAATTACAAAACAAATTCGAGCAGCACTTAACTTCTGGGATAAAAATTTTCTCTATTTGTGAAACCCGTTAGAAAAGGCTACTTTTGTCGGCAAATTGAGAGCTATGATGCGCATTGATATTATTACCGTATTGCCAGAGTTATTGCAAAGCCCGCTGAATTATTCTATTCTGAAAAGAGCCCAAGATAAAAAGTTGGTCGAGATCGTGGTTCACAATCTGAGGGATTACTCGTTGGATAAACATCGGCGAGTCGACGACTATCCATTCGGGGGAGAGGCCGGTATGGTCATGCAGATAGAGCCTGTGGATCGGGCTATCACTCAATTGAAAAGCGAGCGGAATTACGATGAGGTGATTTTTACAACTCCCGACGGAGAGCGATTCGACCAGCCTATGGCTAACCGTTTGTCGATGGCGGGTAATCTCATTATTCTGTGCGGTCATTATAAAGGTATCGATTACCGCATACGGGAACATTTCGTGACGAAGGAGGTGACGATAGGAGATTATGTCCTCACCGGGGGAGAGCTGGCCGCTGCGATCATGTGCGATGCTATCGTGCGTCTTATACCGGGAGCTATCGGTGACGAGCAGTCGGCTTTATCCGATTCCTTTCAGGACAATTTATTGGCTCCGCCCGTTTATACGCGCCCGGCGGAATATAAAGGTTGGAGAGTTCCCGATGTGTTGCTTTCGGGACATCAACGTAAAATCGACGAATGGAAACACGAGCAGTCACTCGAACGTACCCGACGCTTACGCCCGGATTTATTGGAATGACAACTCTTTGCTATTGAGTTCTATCTCGGTGAATATAGTTGCTCGTGAAGTGTGTGAAAGTATGTATGTAGCAGGGGTAATCGTTTGATCTTTTCTGGCTACTAACCGATGGAGCAGTTCTTTTTTTCGTTCTCCCACCAGAGCGATAAGGATTTCACGGGATGCTAAAATGACTTCTCCGGTTTGAGTAATTCGTCTTTGTCCGGTTGCCGGGTGTCGTGACACGGCGTAAAGGTCGTCCGATTTTAATAAATCGGTATCGTTATTGAATATGGATGCGATGTGCTCGTCTTCGCCGATGCCGAGCAGGGTACAGTCGAATTGTGGTACTCCGTTACTGTCGGGCAGCATTTCTGCGACCAATCGGGAGTATCTTTCGGCTTCTCGGTAGGGAATATCTTCTCCTTGTATTCTGTAAATGTGGTTCGGATTTATACCTACGGGTTTGAAAAACAGTTTTTCAGCCCAATGATAATTGCTTTCTTCGTTTTCAGACGATACGCATCGTTCATCTACCCAAAAGAAATGTACGTTTTTCCACCGTTTGGGATCATTATATTGATTTTTCCATATTTCGAAAAGTGAGCGAGCTGTCTCTCCTCCCGATAGGGCCAAGTAAAAAGGTTTCTTTGTACGTGCGGCAGCCGATATGAGTAAGGCGTTGGTGAGGGCTATCAGCGATTTAGTTGCGTCTGGATAGAATTGTACGATGGTTTGATTCATGATGTTGTTTATTATGTTATGGGTTGGGGGTGCAAATAGGTGCTTCGAGCACATACGGGTGAGAATATATATGGGTAATCTCGCGAGGTATCGGGCTACCGGCCGGATAAAATACGAGATTCTCTTCTTTTTCTTTTTCCCAGTGGTCGATGAGAGGGGCCAGATAGTGCCAGCTCAGTTCCAGAGCATCGCTTCGCGAATATAGTAGAGCGTCGCCTCGCATGGCATCGAGAAGAAGCCGTTCATAAGCATCCGGTAATTTATTCGGGATAAGTGAGTTGTAGAAAAAATCCATGCTCACTTGCTGTACCTCGAAGTTGGTTCCGGGCTGTTTTAAACCGAAACGTAACCGAATGCTTTCGTCGGGTTGTAGAGTAATGATGAGTTGATTGCAAGAGTCTCCGCAACATTGTCCCGGAAATAATGCCTGTGGCGTGGAACGGAAATGTATGATGATTTCAGACCTCTTTTCGGATAATCGTTTCCCCGTATAAATATAAAATGGAACATGAGCCCATCGCCAATTATCTATGTATAATTTTAGGGCGACAAAGGTTTCTGTCGTCGATTGCTTATTTACGTTCGGTTCTTCTCGGTATCCGGGAAGTTTTGTCCCGTTTAATTTCCCTTCGGAGTATTGTGCACGCAGTGTGTTATGCGCTATATCGTCGGGAGAGAGTGGACGTAATGACCGGAATACTTTACTGATTTCATTGCGAATTGCTTCGGTTTCGAAAGAGGAGGGTGGTTCCATAGCGATAAATGCCATGATTTGCATGAGATGACTTTGTACCATGTCTCGCAGAGCACCGGCCGAATCGTAGTAATTACCTCGTTGTTCCACTCCTAAGGTTTCGGTGGCCGTTATTTCTATATGGTCTATGTAATTCCGATTCCAAAGAGGTTCCCAAATGCTGTTGGCGAAGCGCAGGACTAAAATGTTTTGAACAGTTTCTTTTCCCAAAAAATGATCTATACGGTAGATTTCTCGTTCGGGGAGTATTCCGCATAATAATTTGTCGAGTTGTTTCGCTTCATCTTCGTTGCTTCCATACGGCTTTTCTATAATGATTCTCCGCCAACCGTTTTTAGAGATGTTTTGTTGTTGGGCTTGTATGCAGATGGGGATAGTTGCATACATCTGAGGCGGCGTAGCAAGATAAAACAACATGTTGTCTTCTATGCCGGCGGCATTGCGCAATTGTTCTATTTCTCTGAATAAAGCGACGTATGCATTGCAGTCGGTAGTATCGCAAGAGATATAGTATATTTCTCTAAGAAAGTTTTTTAGATAAGGATTATCCGTGGCATAGGTCTTTCCGTTCCCAATGATAGATGAATGCAAGGATTGTCGGAATTCTTCTGTACTTTGTTTTGTCCGGGAAACACCTACGATTAAAAATTTGTCGGGAAGAAGTTTCCTTTCGAATAGCTCGAATAACGAGGGTATGAGTTTCCGATGGGTTAAATCACCTGATGCTCCGAAGATAATCAGAATTTGGCTTTCGGGTATTTTGTTCATATCGAAATTTTTTGTTTGTTTTTATAGAGAATAGTTGCCGGAGGTCGTTCCGTCTCCGTGTCGGTTCCAGTCGGTGTGAAAAAACGTACCTGCCGGAGCATCGATTCTTTCATACAAATGAGCACCGAAATAGTCTCGTTGCGCTTGTATCAGGTTGGCCGATGATTTTTTACATCTAAAACCGTCGAACCATGCTAATGCCGAGGCTGTCCCGGGTATGGCTATCCCTGCTGCTATGGCCGTTTGAACTACTTTCCGCCAAGACGGGAGACATAAAATTATTTTTTCCCTGAAATAAGGTATGAATAGTAAATTTTCGTATTCGTTCGTCGGTTTGTAAGCCTGAGCTATTTCGTAGAGAAATCGAGATTGTATGATGCAACCCTTTCTCCATATAGTCGCTATATCGGCGAGGTTGAGCTGCCAGTTATGTTTTTCGGACATGTTGCGCAATAAATCGAGCCCTTGTGTATATGCGATGATTTTGGAGGCGTAAAGAGCATGATGTATGTCGTCTACGCTAAGCTCGAATATCGGAGCCGGATTAGTTTCGGGGTATAAACGATGTGCTTTGTTTCGCTCTGTTGTGCGATTCGATAAGAGTCGGGCAAAAACCGACTCGGCAGTAACAGATAGCGTGGTTCCGCTGTCGATGGCAGCCTCTATGCTCCATTTTCCTGTTCCCTTTTGTCCCGCACGGTCTGCTATTTTGTCGATTAGGGATTTACCGTCGGTATCTTTATATCGTAATATGGGTGCTGTTATTCCTATCAAATAACTGTCCAGAACACCTTTGTTCCATGATTCGAAAGTTTGGGCAGTGGCTTCATGGTCTCCTTTTTGCAAAATATTCAATAGGGAATACGCCTCGGCTATCAGTTGCATATCTCCGTATTCTATACCGTTGTGAACTGTTTTTACGAAGTGTCCCGAACCGTCGGGCCCGATCCATGAGCAGCAGGGAGTCCCGTCGTCGAGATGCGCAGCTATGTTTTGTAAAACGGGTAATATTTCTTTTTTGATTTCGTCTGATCCTCCCGGCATAATCGATGGCCCGTGGAGAGCTCCTTCTTCTCCGCCCGAAATACCGCAGCCTACAAAAAATATTCCTTTTTCCCGCAATTCGTTTTCACGACGTTGAGTATCTCGATAATCCGAATTTCCGCCGTCTATGATTGTATCGCCTTTTTTGAGAAAGGGAAGTAATGTTGTAATCATTTCGTCTACGGGGTGTCCGGCTCGTATCATAAGTAAAATTTTTCGAGGGGATTTCAATGATTCGATAAATTCTTTGGGCGAGTGTGTACCGATGAAATGTTTGTTTTTCCCTTTATTGGCGAGAAATGAATCTACCGCTTGCGGACTGTTTTCCCGCAATCGATTATATAATGATACCCGATAACCTTTTTGTTCGAGGTTGAGGGCTAAATTTTCACCCATAACAGCCAGTCCTACGAGGCCTATGTCCGATTTTATCATGTTTAGGAAGATTTTGTTTATTAAAGCTATTATTGATTAAACACTTTTCTCTTTTTTTTGTTCATGAAAAATGATGGTTTCTGTTTACTTGCCGAATTGTGAAGAATTGGTAAAATCACATTTTTTATGTATATTTACCTCGTTTTTGAAATATTAGTAAATAAACTCTATGGTTATCAGTCCTGAAAATATATTGTTGGTAGGAGCCATTTTATTGTTCCTGAGTGTCCTTGTCGGAAAAACAGGAGCGAAATTTGGTGTACCGGCGTTGCTATTGTTCCTCGGTGTGGGAATGCTTGCCGGTTCAGACGGTTTCGGTATTTATTTCGATAGTCCGCAAATAGCCCAGTTTATAGGTACGGTTGCACTTTGTATCATTTTGTTTTCGGGTGGAATGGATACACACTATCGGGAAATAAAACCAATTTTAGCTCCGGGTGTGACTTTGGCTACGTTGGGAGTTTTAATGACAACGATTATAACAGGATTATTCATTTATTCGTTGTCCGATCTTTTGCCGGGTAATTTTCAGTTAGGATTGTTAGAATCCATCCTGTTGGCTGCTGTTATGTCATCGACAGATTCGGCATCCGTTTTTTCTATTTTGCGTTCGAAGGGGATTTCTTTGAAAGAGCGTTTGCGGCCGACTCTCGAATTGGAGAGCGGTAGTAACGATCCTATGGCCTATATGCTTACGATACTTTTGATTCAGGTTATTGAGATTGGAGTTATCGATTGGCCTCATTCCATCGTTTTGCTTTTTATGCAACTGTCGATAGGTGCGGCTGCTGGATTTGCGTTGGGGTATGCTATTGTTTGGATTATAAATCGTATCAATGTCCCTAATGAATCGCTTTATCCGGTATTGTTGTTCTCTTGTGTTTTTTTCGTATTCGCTTTTACCAATCTTTTGCAAGGGAACGGATATTTGGCTGTCTATATAGCAGGGTTAGTCGTTGGAAATCGGAAGTTGGTGCACAAGCGTAGTTTGACTACATTTTTCGATGGTTTTACTTGGCTTTTCCAGATAGTCATGTTTTTAACACTCGGATTGTTGGTGAATCCTTCGGAGTTGCCTGCTGTTGCCGGAGTGGGATTGTTGGTTGCCATATTCATGATTGTTGTCTCGCGTCCGATATCTGTATTTGCATGTTTATTGCCTTTCCGTAGGTTTACGACTCGGGCTCGTGTTTATATTTCATGGGTAGGGTTGAGGGGTGCCGTCCCTATTATTTTTGCGACCTATCCGCTTATGTCGGCAGAAATTCCTAATGCTCGTATGATTTTCAATATCGTGTTTTTCGTGACCATTGTCTCTTTGTTGGTACAAGGAACTACGGTAAGTGCGATGGCCAGATGGCTGGGATTGGTGGGGAAGAGCGAGGAAAAAGAAATCTTTAATGTCGCTTTACCCGATGAAATAAAATCGGCGATGAGCGAGATAGAGTTGACGGACGAGGCTTTATCGGGAGGTAATAAACTAATGAATCTTTCATTGCCGGATAATACGTTGGTCGTTATGGTCAAGCGCGGAGAACAATATTTTGTTCCCAAAGGACATACTCATTTACAGAGTGGAGACCGTCTTCTGGTGATTTCAGATAACGATGAGGAGCTACGTAAAAGCTATGAAAGTTTGGGAATCAGCCGTTATACCATGCGAAAGAATCGTTAGCAGTTATCCTATTGTCGGGATAATTTGAACGAGTATGAAGATGCTCTCCCTTGCCCTTTTACAAGTAGGTGATCTTGGGAAATTTCGACGATAGCATAGGCATTTTGGTTTTCTGTTTCAACCATTCCTTCCAGTGTAATCAAAGGGATATTTTTGTAATATCCGAATGCCCCGGCGTGGTGATGGCCCGAGAAAGCTGCCTTTACACAAGAATACTTGGATAGGGTGTCGACTATTTCATTGCCGTTCAATGCCGAAAAATCGCTTTGTGGATATAGCGGGTGATGAGAAAAAATTAAGACCGAAAGACCCTTTTTCTCGCATTTCTTTAATAGTCGATCGAGCCATTTCATTTGCTTTTCGCTTATTCCTCCGTTCCATTCATAAGCATATTTGCCTTTGATTTGTTTTATCTGTTCTTGCATCCTGTTCCATTCATTCTCTTTGGGTGTTCCCGCTATATTGGCGTATGAAGCGATTTCGTTGGTATTTAACATGATAAATACCCAGTCCCCTTTTTTGAACGAATAATATTCAGATGGCATATCCAGCTGCTTGTAAAGGACAGAGTTGTTTGTAATGTCTTTGTAGTCGTGATTTCCTGTGAGGTGATAAATTTTATGATTAAGTTGGGACAGATGCTGCTTTATTACTTCTAAATCGGAGTTCTTCCTGTCGGTAATATCACCTAAATTAATAGTGAATTGAACTTCTTGTCGGTTGAAATACTCGATGCATGTATCTAATTTTTGTAGAGCTTCCCGATAATAACGGGTATTTTGGGACGGACAATCAGCATACTGGGTGTCGGCGAATAATCCGAATTTAATGATTGATGATGTATCTTTATTTTGAGCTACCGCCAAGTTTGTGGAGAAACATAAGCAGGTAAGTAATCCAATCAGTTTGTTCATAATCGAGCGTTTTTCCGAATATAATTGCATGTTATGCCCTACTTTTTAAAAGTCGTAATATTTGGAGCAAATGTATAATTAATTTTATGGGCAGGCAACTATTTATATCACAATTATTGAGGCGGGTATCGATACCCGCCTCAATAATATATTTGAGATAAGAGGGTGATTACTGTGTTACAATATATTCCGATTGTAGAAGCTCTACCCAATGATTGAGCCTGTTTTCTGTTTTTTCGGGTTCGTTTACATCGTCGATAAGTAATCCTATGAATTTGCCGTTGATAAAGGCCGTCGATTTGTCGAATGTATAGTCTCCTGCTTCGAAAGCTCCGTAAAATGTTGCTCCTGTTTTTTGTAGTCGATGGTAAATTGTGCCGACGGCATTGCAAAAGGTGTCGCTCATAGATTGGTCTCCGCAACCGAATAAAGCAATGGTTTTATCTTTGAGATCGAGGGTTTCGATTCCGTTGAGGAAGTCATACCAGTCGTCTTGAAGATCTCCGCTTCCCCATGTCGAAGAACCCAATAATAATAGCTCGTATTGTCCTATTTCCGAAGGCTTGCTTCGTGCGACATCGTGTATGTCTTCTTTTTTTACATGCATTAGTTCGGCTAATCGGTAGGCTACACTTTCTGTAATTCCGGTAGTTGAGCCGTAAAATATTCCTATTTTTTCCATAAGCATTTTGAATAATTTATATTTGAGTTTATGTTTTTGATTCGTCGTATATAGGCAGAATAGTTAAGACATCATTTTTTTAGACCTATGCGGTGTAGGAAAACGAAACGAATAAGAACACTGTTTTGTTCATAAAACGAAGGATAACACCGTTAGAAAGAGCCGAATAGAAAAGATTTATTTTTCCATGAAAACTTTCATGAATTATACAAGGCTAAACCTATATATTTTTGTATTTTTGTAACCGAATTATATAGTGCGATGCTTTATGCTTGAAAATAAGAAAATTAAAACAGCTCTTGTCTCCGTTTTTCATAAAGATGGTTTAGACGAAATTTTGAAACTTTTACATGCCGAAGGAGTTAATTTTATCTCGACCGGTGGTACGCAATCTTTTATTGAGTCGTTGGGGATTCCTTGTGGTTCAGTAGAGAATCTGACCGGTTATCCGTCTATTTTGGGAGGACGGGTTAAGACTCTTCACCCCAAAGTGTTCGGTGGTATATTGAACCGTCGGGAAAATGAAGTCGATCAGCAACAAATCACTCAATATGAAATCCCTTCTATCGATTTGGTTATCGTGGATTTATATCCGTTCGAGGAAACCGTGGCTTCGGGTGCAGATGAGAGTGCTATTATCGAGAAGATAGATATAGGCGGTATCTCTTTGATAAGAGCGGCAGCTAAAAATTATAAAGATGTCGTTATCGTCGCGTCGAAAGCTCAGTATGCTCCGTTGTTGGCTATGTTAAAGGAGAAGGGGGCCAGCTCTTCGTTGGAAGATCGTCGTTGGTTCGCCAAAGAGGCTTTTGCCGTATCTTCGGGATATGACAGTGCGATATTTAACTATTTCGACGGAGACGAGGCTTCGGCATTCCGCTATGCGGGAAATCATGCCAAGACTCTTCGATATGGTGAAAATCCTCATCAGAAAGGAGTCTTCTACGGTAATTTCGAGGAAATGTTCGATCAACTTCATGGAAAGGAAATTTCCTATAACAATTTATTGGACATAGATGCGGCGGTATCGTTGATTTCGGAGTTCGACGATACGACATTCGCTATATTGAAACATAATAATGCCTGCGGTTTGGCATCTCGGGAAACTTTGGTGGAAGCCTGGAAAGCTGCTTTGGCAGGAGATCCGGTTTCGGCATTTGGAGGGGTATTGATAACGAACCGCCCGATCGATAAAGAAACTGCCGAAGAGATGCATAAAATCTTTTTCGAAGTTTGTATCGCACCGGGCTATACGGCTGATGCGCTCGAAGTTCTTGAACAGAAAAAGAATCGTATCATTCTCGTGCAGAAACCGTTCAAAGCGTCGAATCGCCAATTCCGTTCGTTGCTGAACGGGGTGTTGGTACAAGATCGCGATTTGTATCGGGAAAAGCCCGAAGAGTTGAAGCAGGTTACCGAGAAAGCTGTTACTCCGGCTGAGGTGGAAGATTTGTTGTTTGCCAATAAAATTGTAAAACACAGTAAATCGAATGCAATCGTGCTGGCTAAAAACCGTCAGCTTTGTGCGAGCGGTATCGGTCAGACTTCGCGGGTAGATGCTTTGCGTCAAGCCATAGAGAAAGCTCGTTCGTTCGATTTCGATTTACAAGGGGCTGTAATGGCTTCGGATGCATTTTTCCCCTTTGCCGATTGCGTGGAAATAGCTCATGGGGCTGGGGTGACTGCTGTAATTCAACCGGGTGGATCGGTTCGTGACAACGATTCGGTAGAATATTGCGATAAAAACGGCATGGCTATGGTAATGACCGGTATACGGCATTTTAAGCACTAATATAAATTATTTAATCAATAACCGATATGGGATTGTTTTCTTTCACACAAGAGATTGCCATAGACTTGGGCACAGCCAATACGGTGATTATCCACAACGATAAAATCGTGGTGGACGAACCTTCGGTGGTTGCGCTGGATAAACGTACGGACAAGCTGCTGGCGGTCGGTGAAAAAGCTCGTTTGATGCATGGTAAAACCCATGAAAATATACGCACGATCAGACCTTTGAGAGACGGTGTGATAGCCGACTTCTATGCTGCCGAGCAGATGATTAGAGGTATGGTAAAGATGGTTAGCTCCAAAAGTCATTGGTTCTCGCCTTCTTTGCGTATGGTAATAGGTATTCCGTCGGGAAGTACCGAGGTTGAAATTCGTGCGGTGCGCGACTCTTCGGAGCATGCCGGAGGACGAGATGTATATATGATTTATGAGCCTATGGCTGCCGCGATAGGTATAGGACTTGACGTTCAGGCTCCCGAGGGAAATATGATTGTGGATATCGGTGGTGGTACGACCGAAATTGCCGTTATTTCGTTGGGTGGTATCGTGTCGAACAATTCGATACGGGTAGCCGGTGACGATTTGACGAACGACATACAAGAGTATATGGGGCGTCAGCATAATGTGAAAGTGGGAGAACGTACGGCCGAATTGATCAAAATCAATGTGGGTTCGGCTTTGACCGAATTGGATAATCCTCCCGAAGATTATGTCGTACATGGTCCGAATCGTATGACGGCGTTGCCTATGGAAGTCCCCATTTCTTACCAAGAGATAGCTCATTGTATCGAGAAGTCTATCTCGAAAATCGAGGCTGCCGTGTTGAATGCATTGGAACATACACCGCCTGAATTGTATGCCGATATTGTGCGTAACGGTATTTGGTTGGCCGGTGGAGGCGCTTTATTGAGAGGATTGGATAAACGGTTGACCGATAAGATAGGAATACCGTTCCACATCGCCGAAGATCCGTTACATGCCGTTGCGAAAGGTACAGGCGTCGCATTGAAAAATATCGACCAGTTCTCTTTCCTCATTCGGTAACAGAAAAGATACATCGACAGACTTTGTCGTTTTTTAGAATAGACGAGTTACAAAAGTGAAAAAAAAAACTTTTGTAACTCGTTGTGGTAGAATTAATAAGAAAATGCGCAACTTAATCAATTTTTTATTGAGGCATAGCTCATGGATAGTTCTTGCTATTTATGTAGCGATAAGTTGCGTGTTGTTGTTTGGACGAAACCCTTACCAGCGCAGTATTTATCTCTCGTCGGCCAATCAAGTGGCATCGGCTGTTTATGATTTGCAATCGGAAGTAACTTCATATTTTGGATTGAGAGAAGTAAACAGGAATTTGCAATTACGAAACGGGGAGTTGGAGATGGAGGTAATAAATCTGAAAGAACAGTTGAATCGTTATAGGTCTTCTGTGGGAAAAGATACGATTCCTTTCGATTCCGTACTTCATGATTATGATTTTGCAGTGGCTCGTGTCGTGAATAACAGTGTAGCGCAAATAAACAATTATATAACGATTGACAAAGGGCGAGCCGAAGGCATAGAGCCGGAGATGGGAGTGGTCGATCAGAACGGTGTCGTGGGTATTATCAATGTTGTGGGCGAACATCATTCCGTGGCCATATCGGTTCTTAACCCTAAGTTGCGTCTCAGTTGCAAGGTAAAAGGCAGCGACTATTTCGGGTCTTTGGTTTGGGATGCGGTGAGTCCTCGTTACGCCGTATTAGAGGAGATGCCTCGGCATGTGGAGTTTGCTCCGGGAGATACGATTGTCACGAGCGGCTATTCGTCTGTGTTTCCAGAAGGAATTATGGTGGGTATAATCAGCGATTATAAAAAGCAGCGTGACGATAATTTCTATACATTGCGTGTGGAGCTAAGTTCCGATTTTAGTGGCTTAGGGTATGTGCGCATTATATCGAACCGACAAAAGGAAGAACAGGATAAACTTGAAAAGGAGGCTCGATATGAATAGTTGGTTACGATATTTTTTCTTGTTTATTGTAGTCGTATTCTTGCAGGTTACGATAGGGAATAATATACATTTATTGGGAGTTGCCATTCCTTTTCTTTATATTTATTTTATAATCAGGTTACCTCTATCGCTCTCGGTTAATTGGACTTTAACGCTTGCTTTTATTCTTGGGTTGGTAATCGACATATTCAGCAATACGCCGGGTATGAATGCTTTGGCTTGTACCGTCGTTGCCTTTTTGAGAAAACCGATATTGAATCTTTATACGCCGAGGGGTGAGGATTATAGCGAATCGGAGCCCTCTATACGCAATTTCGGAATGTCTTTGTTTGTGCGCTACGTGCTTACATTTTCACTTTGTTTCTGTACCCTCCTTTTCGTAATAGAGTCTTTTAGCTTTTTCGATATAGGAAGATTAATTGTTCGTATTTTAGCCAGTACTATATTGACATTTCTTGTGATATTGGGAATGGATAGTTTAACGAAATCGGGACGTGAGAAAAGACTATAAATTAGAGAGGCGTAAATATGTGATAGGCGGCATCGTGTTGGTGATTGCTTGCATATATGTCGTGCGGTTGTTTTCTTTACAAGTGTTGAACGACGACTATAAGCAACACGCCGATGGAAACGCTTTCTTGAAAAAAACACAATATCCTTCTCGTGGCCTTATTTATGACCGCAATGGAAAGTTATTGGTTTTTAATCAACCGGCATACGATGTAATGATGATTGTACGAGAGGTTCGCCCTTTCGATACACTTGATTTTTGCCGGACTGTGGGGATTACGAAGGAACAATTTGATAAGCGCATGGCGGATATGAAAAATCGGAGGTTGAATCCCGGTTATTCGTCATACACACCTCAGACTTTTATGACTCAGTTGTCTGCGCAAGATTATGGACGGTTACAAGAAAAACTATATCGTTTCCCCGGTTTTTTCATTCAAAACCGTATGCTCAGGGAGTATGCTTACCCTGTGGCTGCGAATGTATTGGGGAATATTCGGGAAGTGTCTCCCGGAGATATAGAGAAAGACAGTTATTATACTCGGGGAGATTACACCGGAGATTTGGGGATAGAGCGCTCTTACGAAAATATTTTACGTGGAGAAAAGGGGGTGGAGATTTTACTGCGCGATGCCCATGGCCGTGTTAAAGGAAGATATGAAGACGGGCGTTATGATGTAGCACCTGTTTCGGGGAAAAATCTGAATTTGTCGTTGGATATCGAGTTGCAGTCCTATGGTGAGAAATTAATGCAGAACAAGATTGGGGCTATCGTTGCTATCGAGCCGTCTACGGGAGAGATATTGGCGATGGTTTCGAGTCCCACTTACGATCCCTCCATGCTGGTTGGCAGGGAGAGAGGTAGAAATTATTTGAAACTGAATAGAGACCGGTACAAACCTTTGTTCGATAGAGCTTTGATGGCCGCATACCCGCCGGGATCGACATTTAAGCCTACACAGGGACTTATTTTCCTGAACGAAGGGATCATCACCGAGCATACACTTTATCCCTGTTATCATGGGTTTGTGTCGGGACGGTTAAAAGTCGGCTGTCATGGGCATGCATCACCCTTATCGTTGCTTCCGGCTTTGCAAACTTCGTGTAATGCGTTTTTCTGTTACGGATTGCGTTCGATGGTCGATAATCGGAAAAAATATCAATCGCCGGCGAAGGCGTTCAATGTTTGGAAAGATTATTTGGTATCGATGGGGTATGGATATCGTTTAGGGGTGGATTTACCGGGTGAGAGTCGAGGCTTTATTCCCAATAGTAATTATTACAACAAGGTATATGGCGAGAATCGATGGAGCGCATTGACGATTATATCTGTCGCGATTGGACAAGGAGAGGTCTTGGCGACCCCGTTGCAGATAGCCAATTTGTCGGCAACGATTGCCAATAGGGGGTATTTTTACACTCCGCATTTGGTTCGGGAGATACAGGATACGGTTATCTCCCCGGAGTTTACTACACCTAAGTATACTATGGTCGATTCTCACTATTACGATTATGTCGTAGAGGGTATGCGCATGGCTGTAACCGGCGGGACTTGCCGTATAGGTGCTATACCGGGTATAGAGGTGTGCGGAAAGACGGGAACGGCACAGAATCCTCATGGAAAAGACCACTCGGCTTTTATGGGATTCGCTCCGATGGACAACCCCAAAATAGCTATTGCCGTTTATGTGGAGAATGCAGGATTCGGAGCTACGTATGGTGTACCTATCGGAAGTCTGATGATGGAGATGTATCTGAACCGGAAGATTGCACCGGAGCGGAAATACTTGGAAGAGCGTATGTTGCAATCTAACACAATCATATACAGTGGGGTCAAAAAGCATTAATATATGGCGGTCTATCGACTGGATGACGGTAATTCTTTATCTGATTCTCGTTCTTTGCGGTTGGATAAGCATTTATGCCGCCAGTTACGATTTCGATAATGCCAGTATATTCGACTTTGCCGAGCGGTCGGGAAAACAGTTGATATGGATAGGTTTGTCGCTCGTATTGGCTTTTATGATTTTAATGGTGGATTTCCGGGTTTATGAAACTTATGCTTATCTATTCTACGGGATTATCATACTTTTGCTTATCGCCACCATATTTTTAGCCCCCGATATAAAAGGGTCCCGTTCGTGGTTGGTGTTGGGGCCTATCAGTTTACAACCGGCCGAGTTCGCTAAGTTTGCCACGGCTCTTGCTTTGGCCCGGTCTTTCGGGACGTATGGGTTTTCTTTGAAAAACAGACGGGATTTATTCCGTGCGGTTTTTATCATATTGTTGCCTATTGTTTTGATTATCGCTCAAAAGGAGACCGGTTCGGCGTTGGTTTTCGCATCGTTGATATTTGTTCTGTATCGGGAAGGATTATCGGGATTGTTCCTTTTCTATGGCCTTTGCGCCGTGGTCTATTTTGTGGTTGCCGTCAAATATTCGAGTGTATTATGGGGGGAGATTCCTGCCGGAGAAGTGTTGGTTTTCGTACTTATTCTTTTGGTGGTGGTCGGAATGTTGTTATTCTATCAGAGAAACAGTCGTGCGGCTCGTTATTTGATGCTTGGTTATTTGGCGGTAGGAGCGGTATGTGGCATTTTGATGTATTTCGATGTACCGGTTAATCTCTTGTATGTTTGTATGGGGACTACGGCCGCCGTCGTCGTTTATCTGGTGCTTCTTTACTTCTCGACTCGTTCGTTGAGGATTCTTACTATTTTGGCAACGGTCGTCGTATCGGTCGTTTTCCTGTTTTCTGTGGATTATGCTTTCAATGAAGTGTTGGAGTCTCATCAGCAGAAACGGATTAAAGTGACACTGGGTATGGAGGAGGACTTGCGCGGTGCGGGATATAATGTGAACCAGTCGAAAATCGCTATCGGTTCGGGGGGCTTTTGGGGAAAAGGTTTTCTGAATGGGACTCAAACGAAATTGAAATATGTGCCGGAGCAAGATACCGACTTTATCTTTTGTACCATTGGAGAGGAGGAGGGCTTTTGGGGAGCCGTGGGTGTGATTGTCCTTTTCGTCACGCTCATATTCAGACTTCTAGCTATCGGAGAACGGCAGCATTCTGCTTTTGGAAGGGTATATGCTTATTGTGTGGTCTCGATATTGTTTTTTCATTTGGCTGTGAATATCGGTATGGTCATAGGATTGTGTCCTGTTATCGGTATACCTTTGCCTTTTTTCAGTTATGGGGGGTCGTCGCTGTGGGGATTTACCATTTTGTTGTTCGTTTTGTTGCGGATAGATGCTTCGCGAGCCGAAAGGCATTAAACCTGCTCCCTCTATATCGCAGTGTGATACCCCGCCATGCTACGGGACAGGTAGGGGGAGAGGGTGATACTTGATTTTGTTACTGTCACTGTCGATATTTTTCTAACCCCTCCGTCCTTCGGACACCTCCCCTATATTTTGCAGTGCAAAACACAGAGGAGGAGTTTAAGAGTAACCCTCCGTTCATTGCAGATTCAATAATCTCGTTCTACTGTTTCTGTTTTAACCCCCTCGCCCTACGGGCACTCCCCCTATATTCCCTTACGGAAACACAGGGGGAGAGGGTGAGATGTATTCCGCTTTCGCCCTTGCTCCGATTTTATGAGCCTTGCTTCACCATGCTACGGGGCACGGCAGGGGGAGAGGGTGATACTTGATTTTGTTATTGCCACTGTCGATATTTTTCTAACCCCTCCGTCCTTCGGACACCTCCCCTATATTTTGCAGTGCAAAACACAGAGGAGGAGTTTAAGAGTAACCCTCCGTTCATTGCAGATTTAATAATTTTGTTCTACAGTTCCTCGTTTTGTTCTTGTGCCGTGCGTTTGAATTTCTATATCGAATGAAAAAATAGGCTGTTTTCCGCAACCTTACAGGTCAGATGATTTGATTACGAATGTATAGGACGCAAGTGACTATTTCACCGTTTCTTTTCTTTATCGTGTATTCTGTCTTGCCGTTGAGACCTAACCCTTTTCGCTGTTCCTCCCAAGTTATTTCTTTAACGGGCCGGTCGTTTATAGCTATAATTATGTCTCCGATTTCAATACCGACCTGTTCCGCAATTCCACCTTTATAAAGTCCGTTGATAATCCAACCTTCGCAAATGTCCGTACGGTCGATAACGGCCATATGCGTGACGGAAGATCGGGAATAGGAGCCTTCATTATCGTTTCGTTTTACCCATACGGAGGAATGAACGGGATCTAAGATAATGTCGTAGAGCGACCAAATTTCATTGCCGATGATGCCCACATAGGGCCTGCCCGATGATAATGCTCCTTTCTTATTGAGGGAGCAGTCTATTACAAGATTTTCGAGCGTATCGACCATACAGAATTTTTCGGCTCTTAATTCAAATTCCTCGGAACTTCCTCCTATTCCCCCGGCCTGTGTTTCGAAGTAGGCTTTGCGTACGCCGGCAAGGTTTAACGCAGATGTCGTTTCATTTGAAAGAGTGATCGTGGAGCCACTCCCTAAATCCATTCTAAACCAGCCTTCCACCGTATTTGCGGAATCGATTTGCAGATTGGCTTTCACATCGATGCGGTTGTCTTTGAATCGGGCTTCGAGTTTATGGTAACGGTCAAGCGAGTCGGTCGGGAGCGGTTCTTTTAATTGCTTGATGTAGCTTTCACTGAAATTAATCTCCAAAGGCGTATTTAACAGGTGGGTATTGCCCAGCAAGCCATCGGTGTGCTTTCCAAGAATATCACGCAATTTAATGACCGGGGTTATCTTGTTTTGATAATTTAATTCTCCACAGTGTATTTTAATAGGTTCGATGAAGATGTCGACGGATTGGGGCTCGTTGTTACCTGCACCTCCCATTCTTGCTATTCCTTTTTTCCCGAAAGCATTTTGCAGATTATTCAGTTTCAAATAATCTGCATCGAGGTATAGAAAGTCGGCGCCCGTATCGTAGATAACAGTGACGGGAATGGTGTCGTTCAGCCTTACTTGAAGATATAAATGACTGTCAAAGATAAATGGTATGGTTCCGCCGGGAATACCGGCATGACTTTTCAAGGCGAATAGAGCCAGAAAAAGACCGATAAAGCAAAGTAATTTTTTCATAAGCGGAAAGGGGGTATATTGTGCAAAAGTTATGTACGGTTCGAGGGGAAAACTCGAACGAACGGGGTTTTCCCCTCGAACCGTATCGTATTTTCAGAGATAAATCTATTGTATCGGCATTCTCGTTATTTCAACTTAAAGACTACGGGCAGTGTGTATTTCACATTTACTTTTTGTCCGTCTTGTTCGCCCGGTTTCCAGTCGGGGAGTGCCGAGACGATGTCCAACGCAGCTTGGTCAAGTTCCGAGGTTACGCCTCTAATGACTTCGGGGCTCGATACTTTCCCGGTTTTATCGATAACGAATTGTACGATTACCCGCCCTTCGGTTTGTTCGTCGATAGCTTTTTGCGGGTATTTGAGATTTTCGGCGATAAAAGAGAGTAACGCTTTGGTTCCACCGGGAAATTCGGGCATGACTTCGGCTGCATCGTATGTTTTGCCAAGTGTGTCGGGGACTTCGATTGCGACCGGGGTTGCCGTTTCGTTTTCCGATGCAGATTGTTCCGGCAGACTCGCTTTGTCCGAGGTATTGGAGCTACAAGCTCCGAGCAAACCCATTAAGATGATAATCATCGAGGATAATAATGTCTTTTTCATGTGTCTAAATTTTTTAAGTGAATATATCAGGTTAATTTGAAAACGATGGGAAGGGTGAACCGTACACTTACGGGTTGTCCGTCTTGCTGTCCCGGTTTCCAACGGGGTAGTTTGTTAATAACATCTATGGCGGCTTGGTCGAGATTTTTGTTTATGCCTTTGAGAATTGTGGGATCGGATATTTCTCCATTGCTGTTTATGACAAATCGTATGATTACCCGTCCTTCGGTTTGTCCGTCGATAGCTTTTTGCGGGTATTCGAGGTTGTCTTTGATAAAAGAGAGCAACGCTTCGGTTCCGCCGGGAAATTCGGGCATGATTTCCGCGACTTCGAGGGGAGTTTCCGATGTTTCGGAAGCGGTTGTCGAGCTATCTTTCGTTTGAACTTCCGAGGGTTTGGGGAATACTTTTTCAATTTCGGATTGAAGCGGTTGTTGGTCTGTACAGCATTGGTTGGCAGTTACGATAGCCAAGAAAAGGGGTAGTATCAGCAGATATTTGAATACAGATGTCGTTTGTGATCGCTTCCGGTTAATCATGCGAATGCGGGTTTTCAAAAAAGAGTAATTGAACGGTATTGCGGAAGGGAGTTCGTTATTCGATCGTGAAATGTCGAGTAACAGGTATTGGTATGTCTTTTTTTCTTGTTCGTCGGGAATCGCAGCCTTGTCGGCCATATATTCGAGATTCAGTCTGATTTCTTTCAGCAATAACCAGCTTAACGGATTTATCCAACATAATGCTGCCATACTTTCGCCTAATAGGACATCTATGGTATGTAATTGTCGTATGTGTGTATTTTCGTGTCGGAGTATTCTTGTGAGCGTGTTTTTATTTTGCAAAATGGAATGAGGAAGAAGTATCCATCGGAAGAAGGAACAGGGTTGTATGTTTTCGTCGCAGACGATTATATGGCTCTTCCCGATGATACGGAGCTTTCCATTTGCCCGCAGTTTTATTATCGAAGCTATTCTCAAAAACATGCGTAACAAGAATAGCGAGCATATTCCTCCGTATAGATAAGCTATCAACGGGTATATGTCAAAGGCTTTCTGAGGGACTGTTTCTCCCATGCTGTAAAGTACTTCGGGAAGTGTAATTTGCAGATGGGCCGGAATAATAGGGTCGATGTCGGGAATGTTGTACCACGGGTAGGTCGTGGAGAATAACACGATACTGATGAGTATGAGCCTTCTTAACCCGAAAAATGTATTTTGCGAGAATAGAACTTTATAGCATAAATATAATAGACTTAGTGCTATGTTTATTTGTAGTAGATATAGTAAGAAAGCCATGTTTTCAGTTTTTTTATGGGTTAGCTTTTACCTCGTTCAATCATTTCGATGATTTGCCGCAAATCTTCTTCCGAGAGTTTTTGTTCGTGGGCGAAGAATGTGACCATCTCTTTATAGGAATTTGAAAAATAGCTTTTTACGATTCCCGATAAGAATTTTTTCTTATACTCGGTTTGGGTTATTCGTGGAATATATAAATAGGTATTGCCTATTTTCTCGCTTGACAGAAATCCTTTTTTCTCCAAATTTTTGACAATCGAAGCGACTGTCGTGTAAGGCGGTTGCGGTTCGGGCAGCTGTTCTAGGAAATCTTTGATAATGCCTCTTTTCTTTTTCCAGATGACGAGCATTATTTCTTCTTCTTGATGTGTCAGTTTTTCCATGCGTTATTACGATTGTTTCGCAAATCTACGAAGTTTTCGTAGATTTGAAATAGAGTGTGTCGAATATTTGAAAGTATGTTTTATTTTTTTAACTTATTAGGCTGGTGAGAGAGCCGATCGGATTTTATTGAAGGGGTTTATAAAACTTTTCTCTCCTATTTACATCGGATCGGTGGCGAAAGGTAGTTCCCATTGTTTTACTCATCGGAACGGATTGAGTGGGTTCACCCTCCACCCGTCGGATTTATTCCCGTCTGTTGCAATCGAAGGAGGATCGATGGAATCCGGGGGCAGGTTCGCCAATGGGATTACCGGCGGGAGCGCCGCACCAGATGCTCCCGGATAGGGGCGATAAGGGCTGCGGGGTGTGTGCCGGGATTCCGGACCCGGCTGTCGTGTAGTCTTCTTGCAGGTCCTTATCGGTTTCGTGAGCGGAGGCCGGTTGCACGGATTCTTTTTCTTCGGCTTCGTGCGTTTCGGTTTTCCTTCTGAGAGCTTCCCGACGGCAGGCTTCGAAACGTTCGCGCTCTTCCCGTTCCTCGTGTGTGTCGAAGATTTCTTCGTGGTCGACGAGGTACTGAGTGGACTCGATGTCGTATAGTCCGGCTTTTCGGAAGAGTTGGTTGCGTTTTTGATAGTGCCAAGCGAGAGTTCCTTCGGCCAGCATTTTCTTCTTGTCGTTTCGGGGTCGTTTTCGTTCTTGGGAATGTCTTTCGAGCTTGTCGATACAACGAATGACGGCGAGCATGGTCAGCCTGTCCCGGCGGGGGTCGAGTTCGAGGAGAATCTTGTAGTATTTGATGAGCGCTACTTGTCGGTAGTTCTCGATTTCACCTCTCAGGTCTATGGTTGTTTCGAATCTTGTATCTATCATCGCTCGTTTGATTTTTTTGCGAAGGTAGGATAGGGGGATAGTGGAATTATGGCATGATTATACTTTCTATTCGTTTATTTTTCTCAATAGCGAGAAGAATGAACCCGGAATTATCACCTCTTTTTTATTAACCTCTTTTTTTCAACCCCCTCCGTCCTTTGGACACTCCCTCTATATCGTTGCACGACACAGGGGGAGAGGAGGTTTACCTCTATTACTTTCACTACGGGTGTTTTTAACCCCTCTCCTCGTCGCTACGCTCCTCAGTTCTCCCCTATATTTTCTTGCACCACACCCCGCAATGCTTCGGGGCACGGCAGGGGGAGAAGGTTGAATACTAATGATTTTCTTTCCCCTCCAAAGATAGTCTCGGATGCACGAGATGCACTTCGTTTGTTCATTCTTCTCAGCAGCGAGAAGAACGAACCAAGAAGCGCCGCCGCGGTTATCGGGCTTTTGGCTCGTCGCTACGGTCGCCGTCGGGGTCTGCGGAACTCGCTTCGCTCGGACAGTCCTCGCCCTTTTCCCTCCGTCTCCCTTGCGTCTTCGCCGCCCGATAAAGGCGGAATCAGGGGGTTCTTCCTTGTATTCTAACCCCCTCGCCCTTTGGGCATTCCCCCTATATTCCCTTACGGAAACACCCCGTAAGGCTACGGGGCACGGCAGGGGAGAGGGTGGGAGTAGCTTATTTTTCTTCTTTCTTGGATACTCGCGGAATGAGAATCGATGTATATAATTGTAGGACAGCAGCGACAGTAAGCAACATAATCCAATCGGGGTCTTCTTTGAACATGAAATATGAAGAGGCTACCAAAAAGAGAGAGGAGAATGTTTCGATGTGGTAGAGTCTTTTTAACCGGAAATTTTTCCCTTTGTAACGGAATGTGAGTCTGCAAACGGCCATGCCTGCGGCTCCGAAAGCATAAATGTATGGAACCCACGGCATTTTGAGCATGAACAAGGGCATAGCCGCCCCTATAATGACGGCAATGGAGGATACCATGAATAGTATATTGCGTGTTTGCTGGTTCATATTTATCGTATGTGTTATAGTGTTATTTTTTATTTTCGATGAGATAGATGTCTTCGTTGGGTTTACTCATAAGATATTGTTCGCGCGCGACTTGTTCAATGATATTTTTGTCGGTTTTCAATTCTTCTATTCTACGGTTGTAGTATTCGGTCGTATCGTTTTGTGCCGCTATTTGTTTACGCAGGTCGTTGATTTCGGCATCGTATTTTATGCGTTGTATACAGCTGTTTTCATCGATGAAGATGATGAAAATAATGAATATGGCAAGAAATAATTTCCCGACGGAGATCCGGTTACGAATGAATGAGAATACTTTGTTTTTGTCCAGTTTCATCGGAACAAGATTGAAGTCACAGATTTTCGGGTAAAAGTACGAAAAATTTTTCTTCGGACAAATGGAGCGTCGTGTTTAGTGTTTGATTCGTCCCGTAAATTTCGGAAGTCTGTCTTAAAGTGTTTGTACAATTTATTATGCTGTGTTTCATGTCTATGATGTGGAATGCCCGGTGAATTACATCACCGGGGTTTGAAACAGAAAATCGAAAGGTTTGCTGTCTCGTAAATCTTTTATAGCATCGCCTGCATAAATTTCTCCGTTCGATAGCGGGAGTTTTTTCACTTTTGCCGACGGACTGAAATCTATTTTCTTCAAGTCGAGCCAAAATAAATTGGGGGTGAGTGTCGATTCGAAGTAATATACTTTGTTCTTTTGATCGGAGATTGACCTCCAACGGGTAGAGGAGATGTGCGGTTTGTCGGGTGTATTTATACCTAAGGGAACCGATACATTGCGCATGACACTCAATACACTGGGTACTGCGATTTTGGCATCGGACGTTTGGGGTATTGCTTTTATGTAGAAAGAAGCCCGTACAAAACGGTCGCTCGCCCGGTTTGTTCCCGGTAACATTACCAGTCCTCCGATTTCTTCCCAATAGCGGTTAATGGCTAATTGTTCTTCATACCGAGGCGAGTTTGTCATCACTCTATATTCTTTTCCTTCGTGGATATTCAGTTTCCCGTCGAGATATTCCAAGATTGCCGTATTTCCGGTTTCGTCGGTAATTGCTAAGTGCAGGGTAGATTCGGGCCCATTGTTCGGCATGCGTGGAGCGTCTATGCGGAAGGTTTCTTTTTTCAGTTCTTCGACAGCTTCGTGCACAGTTGCAAAATTGTCGAGTACATATTGGGTCCATATACTGATTCCCATTACCGGACGGGTATCGCCCGGCAGTGAATAGACGGACTCGGGCAAAAATAGCAGGCTTGCCACCAATCCTTTTTCGTTTATTCCGTCACAGGTTCCTATGTCGTATCCTGTCGCAATTACACTTCCGTATTTAGAGGTCCAATTCACGGTTTCGCCCTTGTTGTATCCGGCTCGTTTCATTCCACGAGGAAAAACGTAGATGTTCGACATAATGTCTTCTTTCCAGTCCATCGTACGGCCTGTTATTACCATTTGTTCGGGGCCGATATACACGGCGCGTGTACAGGCTTCCATAGGCTCTATGTTCCCGGTTGAAACGGCTGCCAACGCTAAAAATGCTCCTGTCATACTTTTTTTCATTATGTTCATATTTACTTTCATTATAGAGGTTGTTTTTTTAAGAACAATCGATGGGCGATTATTATCGGTTTAAAAGGAACATTAAACAGATTTTTAGGTTTATTTAAGAAGCTGTTTTAAATTTATTGGGAAATAATATTATCATTTCAAGCAGGTATGTTCCAGCCATGTTGAGCTCCGGTCTGGCATCTTGAATCCCTTGATTTTTGTCAATAGCCCGCTATTGACAAAAATCTCGGACTCCAATCTGCTTCAACATAGGGCTCAATCTGTCTCGGAATAAATTTAAAACAGTTTCTAAGAATAGCGAGTGGGATTGGCGGGTGCGTTATGGCTAAAAAGCGAGGGTCTCGAATGGCATTTCGAGACCCTCGCTTTTTAAGATTTTATTTTCTTTACTCGTTGGCTTATCAGAAGCTATCGGAGAATAGTTTCGATTCGGAAACTTTGACTACTTTTCCGTATTTTTCGAGAGCCTTAGTATCGAAATCTTTCGGATTTCCTACGATGGCGATAACAACCGGTTTTCCCTTGATGTTTTCGTTGTAGAAATCGATGATGTCCTCGAATTTGAGCGTTTCGATCTTTTTCATTTTGTCGATGGCCGGATCTTGTGTATAGCCCATTCGTTTCCATGCCTCATATACGGCACTTGCAGAACGGAATCCCGGTTTCGCACTGAGGATAGATTCTTTGATATTGGTTTTTACTACGTCGAAACGTTCGGGTGTGGACGGCATATCTTTCAACAAATTCATGTAAATTTCGATAGCGTCGAGCGTTTTGTCTCCCTGAGTACCGACAAATCCTTGAAATAGCGTGTTTCGACCGGCAACGGAGGGAGTCCCCACGATACCGTAGGAGGTATATGCCATAGCTCGTTTTTCGCGAATTTCATCTACGACGAGGCTTCCGAATCCGGCTCCAAAGTAGCTTGAAAAGGCTTCGATGAATATATCGTCTTTTACATCGAATGGTTTTCCTTCTATAAAGAAGTATATTTTACTTTGAGTCGCTTTGCTGTTGGGCAGGAAGAAAATCGTATTTTCGGTATATTGTTGTCGAGGACGTAACTCGGGAGAGGTAGAGGGCATTTCTTGCGCTTTCAACGGCAAGTTTTGGCTCAATACTTGATATACATCGTCGAACGGCGCTGTGCCTACGTAATAGATTTCACATTCGTAATTCGTGGCGGCTTGGAATTGGGTCGTCAGATCTGTAATCGAAAGGTCTATTAAATCACGAGTGGGGATGCGTTGCAGATAGTCTGAACTATCCTTGTATAGTACATAAGACGTGAGGGCACTTTCCAATGTCCCGATACTGCTTTTTTCCATCTGGCGAGAACCGAACGCGCTACCGATGAGGCTTTGCAACTGCTTGTCGTCGAGTTTGGGGAAAAGGATTTGTTTGGAAAGAAGCTGGCAGGCTTTTACCAAATCTTTTTCGTATCCGCTCATCATGACATACATGTAGTTGTCGTCCACAGCGTATGTGCAATTTGCATTTAATTCGCCCATAGCCCGTTTGAATGCCAACGGTTCGATATCGGGCAGCATACCTGCGTTGTTCATCAGGGCGACGGCATATTCGAGTTTAGGCATCTTTTTCGTTCCGATGCCGTATTTCAAAGTCATCGTGAATACGTCGTTCTCGGGGTTGAGATTGTAGAACAGTTTGCTGCGAGTGTTGATTTGCTTTTGTTGGATAGAGTTGAAGTCGCAGTATTTTACTTCGGGCATGTTGACCGGTATACTTTCTACCCATTTAGCATATTCCGATTTGGCTCCTTTTTTCGTCTCGATGGGTTTGTAATCGGGCTTTTTCAGTTTTTGTCCTTTGCTGTCGAGGTTTTTCGCTTCTTGAATGTTCAAAGCGAGGTAATTGTCGTTAAAGTATTTCTTTGCTACGGCTTTCACCTCGTCGATGGTGACGGCTTTGACTTTTTCTTTGAAGTTGACGATGTCCGACGGATCGGCTCCCGTATTGAAAAGAGAGGCTAAGATATAAGCCTTCATTTCGTTCGATTCCATTTGCAGGTCGTATTCGCGTATCAGGTTTTGTTTGATAGCTTCGAGGGTCGCTTCGTCGAACTCCCCGTTTTGCAGTTGGCGCAAAGAGGATAATACGATTTTTTCTACCGATTTGTGACTGTCCCAACGATTTTGGTTCGCATCGAAAGAGGGAATGGCATTGATCATGAGAATCCCAGCATCTCGCATGGCATTTTGAGATGCGCCTACGCTCATGATGTCGCCGTCGAGTTGCAGTTTGTCGAGGATACCGGTTTTTTGTGAATTGGAGAGAAGTTGGCAACAGATTTCCAATGCGATTTCTTCTTTGTCGTTCGAAGGAACTCCATTGTAAATGAGGGCCAGCATAGGATAATAGAAAATTTTCGCGCTCTTTTCCGTGCGACCTTTGAATTGGCGGACGGGTTTCTTTTCCCGATGTATCTCGGCTCGGCGGGGAACTCTTTCGAATTTATCGCGAATCATCGGTATAGCCTCTTTGGCGTCGATGTTACCTACCAGAATGATAGACATATTCTGAGGGCCATACCATGTATTATAGAAATCGATCAGTTTACTTAATTGGGGATTTTTCAAGTGTTCGGGGAGACCGATAATGGGACGGGCGTATGGGTGATCTCCGAATGCTTGTTCATAGATGAACTCTCTCATTCTCGATCCGCGGTCGTCGTTATACATGTTGTACTCTTCGTATACGGCTTCCAATTCGGTCTGGAAGCCCCGGAATACGGGGTCTATAAGACGTTCGGAATAGATTTCGAGCCATTTTTCGAGTTGCGAAGGCGGGAAAGAATTGTGGTATTCCGTTTGGTCGTAGCCTGTGCTGGCGTTTAGTCCTTGTCCTCCCATGTGGTCTACCAAAAGGGAAAATTCATTTCCTGCGGCATATTGGGCTGCTTCACGGGTCAGGTCGTTAATTTCCTTGTCTACGGCTTCGCGGGCAGCGGGGTCGCTTAATGCTGCTCGTTCGTCATACTTGGCGATAATTTTTTCATAGATGGGTTTCTCTTTTTCCCAATCCAGTGCATCGATGGTTTGGGTCCCTTTGAACATGACATGCTCCAAGTAATGAGCCAGTCCGGTGTATTGTTCGGGATCGTCGACCGAGCCTACTTTGAAAGCGATCATACCGAATACATCGGGTTTACTTTTGTCTTCCCAAATGTAAACCGTTGCTCCATTACGTAGAGTCATTACGCTAAGTTGTTGGGCTTTACCCGGAGTAAAAGACAGACATAGCGCGATAAAGCACAATAGATGTTTGATTTTCATATTGTTAAGTATTTGTGTGATTGTGTTTGCAAAATATTCTTATTCTTAGGAGCAAAAATAACATAAAATTACTAACTTGTAGTCGTTTTTGACAAATTTAATTTTGAATGTTTATAAATTTATTCTTATGAAAAGATTGTTATTTGCCGGATTGCTGGGGGTGATTACCTCTCTTGGGCTTCGGGCGGGAGAGCCTACAACTATGTGGCCGTATTTATTCGATGATTTTATGGAGGCTTCTATTTATTCCAAATCGGGGAATAAAGGGGAGGCGAAAGTAAACATTCATTTATTGCGTAACGATTTGCATTATTTGAATGGTTCGCAGATATACTGTCCCGATAATCAAAACGATATCGGTCGGGTTGTTTTTGCCGACAGTACCGAATTCGTACGTTGCGAGAGTTTTTTTATCGAGGTATTGGGCGAGACACCGCAAGCGATTCTCGGTCGTAGGACGACGGGCGATTTCGACCGTTTGCTACAAGGGACGGGGGCTTATGGTACATCGTCGTCTACTTCGGCAGTCGATAATTTGTCGAGTTTGCAACTCGGCGGCATCTCCAATCTCAATTACGATATGATTCGCGTGGAGCGTGAAAACGGGCAGACATTACCAGTGTCTACTCGGTTCTGTTTCATTGTCGGTGGTGAAATTGTCAATGCCAATAAAAAATCTGTTTCGAAGCTCTTGCCCGAATCAAGCAGAAAAGAGTTCAATGTATTTCTTAAAGCGAATAAGATCAAGTGGAGTAAGGTCGATCATTTGCAAAAGGTTCTTGGATATATTTCTCCTCTTTTAGGGAAATAGTTGTAAGATTCCATAAGAGTTTTTGATTGTAGGGTTTAACCCCCTCGCCCTGCGGGCACTCCCCCTATATTCCCTAACGGAAACACCCCGTAATGCCACGGGACACGGCAGGGGAGAGGGTGATACCTGATTTGTTACTGCCGATGTTTTCTAACCCCTCCGTCCTACGGACACCTCCCCTATATTTTGCTGCGCAAAACACAGAGGAGGAGTTTTAAAATATCTTTCCGATAGTGAAACGTGAATCCTTGCTGTTTTAAGAGCCGACTTTCTTATTTTTCAGAATATAGGGAGGAGGGGATTCTTTTTCTTTTGTGGTCTAGTATTTTTATGTGGCGAGCAGGAGCTATTTAACCTTCTCCCCTGTGTTTCCGTAGGGAAATATAGGGGAGAGACCGAAGGAACGGCAGTTTCTGAGGAGAGGGGTTGAAAAAGATCGTTTATTTGTTCATTCTTCTCAACAGCGAGAAGAACGAACCAAGAAGCGCCGCCGCAGTTATCGGGCCTTTTGGCTTGTCGCTACGGTCGCCGTCGGGGGCTGCGGAACTCGCTCCGCTCAAACAGTCCTCGCCCTTTTCCCTCCGTCTCCCTTGCGTCTTCGCCGCCCGATAAAGGCGGAATCGGGGATTGTTACTGTCGCTGTTTTTTTTAACCCCTCCGTCCTTCGGACACCTCCCCTATATTTTGCGATGCAAAACACCCCGCAATGCTACGGGACACGGCAGGGGAGGAGGATAATAGTTTTTTGTATTTCAGTTTTTGGGGTAGTCCAGATGAACAGGGGGAGAGATTAGATGAAAATTCGGGCAGCCTAAAAAGGTGAGAAGGAGGTGAAAACAATTTTACGAAGGAAGAGCCGTATCATTACTCTATAAGAGTTTTGATACGGCTCTTTGGGGTTTAGCGGTTACGATCTGTGACTTTTCAGAACGGTCATTTAGAAGCTGTTTTAAATTTATTGAGAAATAATGTTATCATTGCAAGCAGGTATGTTCCGGCCATGTTGAGCCCCTGTCTGGCATCTTGAATTCCTTGATTTTTGTCAATAGCCCGCTATTGACTGCATATCTCAGACTCCAATCTGCTTCAACATAGGTCTCAATCTGTCTCGGAATAAATTTAAAACAGCTTCTTAGTTTTGACGCAATCGCTTCGTCGTTTTTATGGGTAATAGAATTTTATTCGAACTTGCGTTGCCAGAACCACATCTCGTTAAAAGTGAGGCTTACCGATATTCTGAAATGGTCTTCGGTAATGAGTTTAACGGGGGTGCATTGGCGATTGATGTACTCGAACGATACGTTGACTACCGATTTGTCTGTGGCAAGGGGAAAACCGAAACCGCAAGTGGCTCCGATTTCGTCCATATCGTTCCCGTTTATTTTCAGATAAGAGCGATTGTAGAAGATACCTGCCCGGTAGTTGACGTGTTCGAAATAGTTTCCTCCCATGTTTTTCGGACGGAATTCGGCTCCTAACGCTATTTTTAATCGGTTATTGAATTGTCCTTTGGAAGATTGTAATTGTCCGGCGGTGAGATTCGTAAATTTGGCGTCGGCCCAATTCTGGTAGGTTACGTCGGCCGCTATGGTAAGGCGTTTGTCGTAGTTGTAACTGATACCGCCGCCGTATGTCGAGGCCAATGAATAATTATTTTTCATTTTCAGGGTATCGGCGGTGGTCGCCGTGTTGGAGCTTACATCGTAGGTACTGCGGTATGCTCTACCCAATAGGGCTTTCCCGGGGGAATAAACCGCACCGAGCGTGATGGTATGCTTTTTGTTCCATTCTATGGCGTATTGGGCGCCGAACGATAAATGGTAGTCGCGTACTTTGAGCATGGTTTCGAAAACGACGCTGCTGCCGCCGTTACCCGGTATTCCGGTGTTGGTATTGGAGAGGTTCCCGAAGAGGTAGCTGATGTTGGCTCCTATCGAGAATCCTTTGAAGGGTCTACCGCTTACTCCCACATAGGCTTGTGAGATGTTGCCATCGCCCGACCGGCTATCCGAGCCGTTGTCTATGCCGGTTATGAAAGAGTAGCCTACATTGGAATAGGGCAGGAGCCCCACGCTACCGGCCATGTATCGTCCCAATGGAAACTGCATGACGATGTAGTCGAGCGACCCGCTTTGGCTGTTTTCTTTTAGCGAGCCTTCTCTGGTGATCGTATTTTGATAGGTGAGTCCTATATCGAAAAGAAAAGTGAGCGAATCCATGCTTGCATAGGAAGCCGGGTTCATTACATTGATTTGCCGATTGTTGTGCAAGGCATATCCTACGCCACCCATAGCTCGTTGAGCGCCTATGGCGTTGTCACCCAAAATACCATATCCGAATCTGGAATAGGGTGAGCTTGTCCCGTTTTGGGCAAAGGCGACGAGCCCTATCGACAAGCAGATAAAGAGAATTTTATATTTTAGCATTTTCTTGTAAGATTCTGTTTAAGCCGGTTAGTACCAAGTTTTCGTCCACAAAGATGCGACTTTTTATTTTTGCAGCCAATTTTAAGGCATCTCCCCCTGTTAAAAAAATGAAAAGGTCGGGATAAACCTTGTTTAACCGGGCTATATATCCTTCTATTTCATAAGCGACGCCGAGCACAGCTCCTGCCCGCATGGCGGTTTCGGTGCTGAATCCTATTTCGGGTGTCTCTCCTGCATCATCGATGAGGGGGAGTTTTCCCGTGTGTTCGTGCATGGCCCGTAATCTCAATCGGATGCCCGGTGCTATGTTTCCGCCGGCAAACGTGCCGTCGGCGGTGAGTAGATCGTAGGTGACGCATGTGCCTGCATCGACGATGAGCACTGCTTTGTCGGGGCATTGCATGGCGGCTCCCACTACTGCGGCGATTCTGTCCAGACCTAATGTTTCGGGGGTGGCATATCCTATTTTAATGGGGAGTTCCGATGAATGGTCGAATTTTAAAAAGTAGGGTAGTCGCTGTCGCAGTATCGCTATGGCTTGGGGATCGTACTCGGTGACTGTCGAGAATATGGCGGCATCGACTTCGTGAACGTTCAAGAAGTCAATAACGGTCGTTGAGTCCCATTTCGGGTAGAAATAGACATTTTGCAATCGTCCTGCCCGAAAGAGTGCCATTTTGGTTATCGAGTTTCCTTGATCGATGATAAGATTCACAGCTTAAAATTTTAGACAAAAGTACAAAAGAGAATGTGTATGCATGCATGAACGGTTCTTTTTTTTCTCAGATTTATACTAATGGGGCGATTTTGTCTATTTTCTTTTATTTTTCAACTCCCTTTTTATACGCTTGTGTTTTCGGAATGGGGCTGTTTTTTTCTGCTCGTGAGGCTGGGTAGGGGGATACAAAGGACTTTCTTTCCCAGCCAAAGAAAGTCCTTGTTACACTAATTTACGTTATTTGTTCATTCTTCTCAGCAGCGAGAAGAACGAACCAAGAAGCGCCGCCGCAGTTATCGGGCTTTTGGCTTGTCGCTACGGTCGCCGTCGGGGTCTGCGGAACTCGCTCCGCTCAAACATTCCTCGCCCTTTTCCCTCCGTCTCGTCTTCCTTGCGGCTTCGCCGCCCGATAAAGGCGGAATCGGGGATTGTTGCTTTTGCTTGTATTCTAACCCCCTCTGTTTTTTTCAACCCCTCCGTCCTTCGGCCACCTCCCCTATATTTTGCTGTGCAAAACACCCCGTAATGCTACGGGGCACGGCAAGGGGAGAGTGTGAGATTTGATTTTGTTGCTGCCGATGTTTTTTCAACCCCCTCCGTTTTTTCAACCCCCTCGCCCTATGGGCACTCCCCCTATATTCCCTACGGAAACACAGGGGGAGAGGATTGAAAAGCAGTCTTTCTCCCATGCTGTTTGTGATACCCTGTAATGTTACGGGGCACGGCAGAGGAGGAGGGGAGAAGTATCGAATGTTAATTGAATAAACGAATTGAGTTAAAATTTTGATAAGATTAGCGCTATTTGGCGATAATACGATTATAGTAGGTTCTGTTTTATATTTTATTAACATAGAATATTCCTTGTTTCTCATATTATTTTATAATTAAATTAAGAATTATCTATTATATTGTTTCTTAATAAGTTAGTCTTGTTGTGAAAAATGTATATTTATGAATCTCCGAAAAAAGAGAATGGGCTTTATCAAAAAGAAAGCCCGAAAGGTATGTTTTCTTTCAATTTGATTTTTATATTGATGTTTTTTTGTTATCTTTGCATGCTGAATACTTCTATGAGAAGTTGATTTGAGCATAGAGATTCGCTATTTTTATTAAGTTTTATATATATAATAAGGTTAAAAAAGGAAAGAAAAGTTTTAGTGTTAGTAGTGTGTAATGAAAAAAAACTCGACAAAGATTGTCGAGAGTGTGTAATGTGAAAAAAGAAGAAGGAATAATCGTTTATTTAAATTTAATTTCAGTCGTATGAGAAAATTAACATTGTTATTGTGCGCTCTGTTGGCTGGCATTTCGTTAGCGGTGGCTCAAACGAGTATCTCCGGTACGGTGTTGTCGGCAGAGAATGACGAGCCGGTTATCGGTGCGTCTATCTTGGTGAAGGGCGCGAATGCTTCTACTATTACCGATACGGACGGTAAGTTTACAATCAAGATCCCTGCCGGGGCATCGAGAACTTTGGTTATTTCCTACATCGGTATGGAAAAACAAGAGGTTTTTGCGCGTAATGGTATGGTCGTTAAATTGAATTCTGCCGATCATACTCTCGACGATGTCGTGGTGGTAGGTTACCAGACGATACGGAAGGAGGCCAAAACCGGTTCTATCGCGACGGTCGATGGCGACGACTTGGCTTCTATCCCAGAGACTTCGGTCGATAAGATGCTTTCCGGTAAAATGGCCGGTGTGTCGGTTTCGTCGAGCAACGGGCAACCGGGATCTGTGGCTACGATTCGGGTGCGCGGAACCAGTTCTATCGGCGCCGGTAACAACCCTTTGTATGTGGTCGACGGTATTCCCGTGGAAAGCGGTGATGTAGGCGGACTTTCCAACAGTATGAACGCTATTGCCTTGATCAACGCCAGCGATATCGCTTCGGTGACGGTGTTGAAGGATGCCGCAGCCGCTTCTATCTATGGTTCTCGTGCTGCCAACGGTGTGATTTTGATTACCACCAAGTCGGGAGAAGCCGGGAAATCCAAGATTACCGCCCGTGCCCGCTACGGTGTGTCCACGCTTGCCAATGACAATGACTTCGGCATGGCCAACCTCGAAGAGTATGTGCAATATCAACGCGATGCCCGTATCAATGCCGGGTATAATCCCGATGATCCCTCGTCGGAGTATTATTTTCCGCAGGCTATGGCCGGCAGACGCGCGACCAACTGGATGAAAGAGTTGACGCGTAACGGCAGCTTGCAAGAGTATGAGCTGATCGCTTCGGGCGGTGCGGGCAAGACTACTTACTATACTTCATTGTCTTATAATAAAACGAACGGTATCGTGCCGACCGTAGGTTTCGAGAAGATGCAGATTCGCGCGAACCTCGATACCGAGTTGAACAAATGGTTGAAAATGGGAACTCGTCTGCATGGCGGTTATATGAAGGTTTCCGATGTGCAAAATAGTTTGTTGGGCGATAGCGGTTTGGCTCCTACGAACCCCTTCTATTCGGGTATGGCTTTGGCGCCGACCATGAATGCTTACAACGAGGACGGAAGCTACAACTTCGATTTGCCTTTCGTGTTCAACGTGAACCCGATCGCCGCTATTCGCGAACAAGACAAATACGACAAGCAGTATAAATTTAACGGAACCGTTTATTTGGAATGGAAACCGATCAAACAACTGACGTTCCGTACCAACAACTCTATCGAGTATGCCACGACTACCAGCCGCGCTTACAGTCCGGCTTTCGTGAACACGGCTTCTTATGGTGCTTCTTTGAACACGGCCGAGAGCCAATATCGCATATTGACTACTTCGAATACGATCGCTTATGACGACCTGTTCAACGACGACCATTCGTTGAATGTGTTGATCGGTCAGGAAGCCAATACGTATGAATCTTCTTTCTTGCAAGGTATATCTTATCATGTGAATCAACAACGTCCTTACCACTCTGTGGGTGTTTCGGTAGAAGACCAACGAGTGGGTGACGGTCTTACCGAAATGGCGATGGTTTCTTTCTTCGGTGTAGCCGAATACAATTACAAAGGCCGTTATTATGTAAAAGGTTCTATTCGTACGGACGGTAGCTCCAAGTTCGGTCCCGACAGACGTTGGGGTACTTTCTGGGCTGCCAGCGCTTCGTGGAATATTCACAACGAAGATTTCATGCAGGATATCAAATCGGTACTTAATCAATTGAAATTGCGTTACAGCTATGGTGTGAACGGTAACGACAATATTGCAGCCTATGCACACTACGGTTTGTACTCCGACATCGTGTACAACGGTATTACCGGTCAGTTGCCTTCTCAGTTGCAGAACCGCAAATTGACTTGGGAGACCAACAAAACTCACAATATCGGTATCGACTTCCGTCTGTTCGACCGTTTGAACGGTTCTATCGACTGGTACACCCGTCGTACCGAAGATATGTTGATCGCGTCTCCTCTGCCCTATACGACCGGTTTTGCTTCGCAGGCCCAGAACGTGGGTAAGATTCGCAACAGCGGTGTGGAGGTTCAGTTGGATGCCGAGATTTTCAATACCAACGACTTCAAATGGACGGCCGGCGTGAACTTTGCGGCCAACCGTTCGAAAGTGCTCGAACTTGCTCCGGGTCAGGATTTTATAGGAACGACTTTGCGTTATGTCAAGGGCGAACAGCTTTATACCTATTGGTTGTATGACTATGCGGGGGTGAATCCTCAGAACGGTAACGCGTTGTGGCGTAACGAAGAGGGACTGTTGACCGAGAATTACGGAGAGGCTCGCCGTATCAATGCCGGTTCTCCCGAACCTCTGTGGACGGGCGGTTTCAATACCGAGCTTTCTTGGAGAGGCATATCGCTGGGCATTCAGCTCGAAGCCCGCTATGGTAACAAGGTGTTGAACCAAGACCGTTCGTTGTTCGAAGCAGACGGCTCTTACGGCGATTCGAACATTTGGAAAGGCGCCATGAATTATTGGAAGAAACCGGGCGACACCAATGTATTGCCGAAACCGGTTTACAACAATTCGAGCAACAGCTCTGCTATTTCTACCCGTTATCTCGAAGATGGCAGCTACTTGCGTATCAAGGATATTACGCTGGCATACAGCTTGCCTTCGAAATGGACCAAAAAGGCATTGATGAGCGGTGTTCGCATCTATGCCAGCGCATTGAACCTCTATACGTTCCACAACATGAACTACTGGGATCCCGAACATGGAACCTCGGGTGCTACCATCATCAGTTACCCGATGACCCGTTCGATGATCGTGGGTGTGGATATTACTTTCTAATCAATTAAAAAAGAATTGTTACAATGAAAAAAATAATTTTATCGATAGCAGTTTTAGCGTTGGCTCTTTCTTCCTGCGAGGACTTCCTGACGAAGGAGCCGCCTATGGATCAGTCAGACGAATTGGCTCTGTCGACCTTCGAAGGGATCGACGGAGCGACGGCGGGTAACTATCGGGCAGTCATCTCGTGGTATGGGGCATCGTTCCCGTTGACATTCGATGTGATGTGCGGCAACGGTATGGTAGGCCCGGTCAATACAGGACGTATGCGTATGGAACCGGCATGGAACTATACTTCGACCAGCACGATGGGTCTTTGGTCGAGCGCATATAGCGCGATACTGGGCTGTAATAAAGCACTCACGGCGATTAACGAAGGAAAATTCTCGCGCAACGGGGTAAGCGACGAGCAAATCAACAACATCAAAGCCGAGAATCTTTTCTTGCGTGCTTTGGCTTACTTCGATTTGGTACGAGTTTACGCCCAACCCTACGGTTATATCAAGGCAAACGGTATTACCGGAGTAGAAGCGATGGGTGTGCCCATCGTCTTGAAGGACGACCTTTCGGCCCGTCCCTCTCGTAACACGGTAGCGGAAGTGTATGAAAACCTCATTATACCCGACTTGGTGGAAGCCGAACGCCTGATGAGCGACAGCTATGTGCGCGCAGGGGTGAAAGATGTCGTGGCTACGGTAACGAAACCGGTTATTCAAGCCTTGATGGCACGGGTATATCTGCACCATGAAGATTGGCAGTTGGCCGCCGATTATGCGACGAAAGTGATCAAGAACGGGCGTTTCCGTCTGCTTTCGGGCGACCGCTTCGTATCGATGTGGGACGGCTCGGTAGACGTAGCCCCCCAATCGGGCAGCGAAATCATATTTGAAGTTTACGTATCTCAGAGCGACGGTAGCCGCAGTGACCTCGGAGACTACTTGACAGCACCCGAAGTTGCAGGCGGAGCCGGTTACGGCGACGTTCGAGTATCGAACGACCTTATCGATTTGTATGACGCAACCGATGTGCGCTTGACCGGATTGACGAAAACCAACAGTAAGTATTCGGGTTATCGCTGGTCGACCAAGTATCCCGGTAAAAACGGACAGTTGGCCTACAATAACGTGCCGGTATTGCGTATCTCGGAAATGTATCTGATACGTTCGGAGGCTATTTACCGTGGAGCTACGGTATCGGGCGTAACCGCTATCGACGATTTGAATCGCGTAGCCACGAACCGTAATGCCGAGGCTTACGCTTCGGTAACGCTCGACAACCTGTTCGAGGAAAGCCGCAAAGAGTTCTTGTTCGAGGGCCATATATTCTTCGATATGAAACGTTTGCAGAAGTCGTTGGTTCGGACCGATTACGACTTGGATCCGCGCACGAAAAATATCGATTTCCCGAGCTATCGTTGGGCATTGCCAATTCCCGAGAACGATATTTTGTATAACGACAATATGGATCAGAATCCCGGTTATCAAAGCAAATAAATTTTAATAGAAGACAATTATGAAAATAAGTAAATTTATATATGCGGCTGTTGTAGGAGGGGTGTTAGCTTCGTGCCAATCGGTGGATACTCCTATGTTCAGCGATAAAGATGCATTCGTGGCTTTTGACAGTAAGTCCACTTCCATAGCCGAGAATGCCGGTAGCGAGGTTAAAATACCCGTTTCGTTGGTCGCTTCCAAAGGGCTCGACGTGTCGGTGGGTTTTGAAATCGATACGACTGCCTATGCCGGTAAAAACGCTGCGAAAGAGGGCGTGAATTACCGTTTGAAAAATACGTCGAATACTTTGTCGTTTACCGATGGCGGCGAGATGGTCGCTTACCTGTCGATCGAACCTATCGATAATGGTACATATGATGGCGATGTGTGTTTCGATATCAAACTTTCTGCCCCCGAAGGCTGTAATTTAGGCGCGAACTACACGACTACCGTCACCATCAGCGATGACGACCACCCGCTGGCTGCTGCCGGAATCTTGGGTAAATATAATGCATCGGGTCTGGATCCGTTCGGTACGTCTCAAATGCAAAATTGGACTTGCGAAGTCGTGAAAGACGCAGACTATGTAGATCGAGTTTGGTTTACGCAGATCGTTCCGTCGGCGAGTGGCGCGACTTATAAATCGGTAATGGGTACGGTAAGTGCCGATTTCAGGTCGATAACGATTAACGCCGGTCAGGATTTGGGTACTGCTGGTTCTTATACTTTGACCCTCGATTTTAATGGCGCAAGCTCGGCAACGGCTCAGGTTTCTAATGGAACCATTTCCATAAATACCTATGTGATCGCGGGGATTGTGGAACAACCGGGCTATGCTGCAAGCGGTGCACAAACCGTCACTATGAAAAAAGTTGAAGAATAATAAAATTATAGAGCAATGAAAAAATATATTATAGGATTATTCTCTGCAATCTGCCTCATGGGGGCAGGTTGCACCGAATTCGAAGACTTTACGCCGGTGGATATGGGCGAAGGTCCTGCCGTAACGGTGACGGCTGAGAAAACAGCCGTGGATGCTTTCAAGGTAACCATTACTCCGGCAGAGGGAACCGTATATTATTCTTATATTGTGACCGACGAGGCGATGACTGTCGATCCCGACCAGTTGTTGCAAGCGAAATACGAAGGTTCTGCATTGGTGAAAGCTGCCGAAAAACCCAGCGTGAGCGGTACGCTTTCTAACCAGAATTTAGGGGCTACGTACTATGTATATGCCGTGGCATCCAATGAAAAAGGCGTTTGCGGGGCTGTGGCTTCGGCATCTGTCGAATTGCCCGACGAAGAGGCTCCTTATTTGGTGAACGTTCCCGACGGTAATTTATATAAAGCTACGAACGGCGGACGCAGTGTCGTTTTGACTTTCAACGAGACCGTTGTTCGAGGAAGCGGTGCTATCACCTACGATGTGACGAAGGGTAACCTTACCTCTTATGCCAACGGTACGATCGAGAGTGTCGCTATCAATAATGAGTCTGTTACGATTACTTTGCCTGAAAGTGTAGTGTTCGACGAGAACGAAGCCGTATCGTATGTATTCCTCGATTTTGCCGAGGGCGCTTTCGCTGATGCCGGCGGAAATGTGTCTGCTGCATTGGTTGGTGGTGTCGATGAAGAAACTCAAACCGTTGCAGCTCCTTATTGGGAGTATACCGCTGCACAAGAAAGTGATTTTACAGGTACATTCGGATTCTTGTTCTATCAATATGATCTTCAAACACAACAACCCGGAAGTACACCTATGGGATTCGATACTGAGTTTTCATTAAAACATGCAAATAATCCTGATACTCTTGTAATAGACCATTTCTATTTTAAGGATGGGTATCCCAATCAACTGGAAGCCGAAGTGACCGATAATGGTTTTAGAATTGCTGATTTACAAATTATGGGAGTTATGCAGGTAGAAACTAAAGTCGGAATGGTTAACGCTATTTTCACTTTCGCAGGACTTCCAGAGAGTGAAACCGATAATTTTGAATATGTAAACTTCGCTGAAAAAGCACAAGGCGACGAGGTTGTGTATGCGCAAGATCGTTGGTGTGGACTTTATTGCTTTAATGCCGATGCCGACCCCAGTGACAGCAATTTTAGCTTAGGGTGGTATGATTTGTGGAATGCATCTCTCTTCTTTAAAGGATCTGTTCAAGCCGCAGCCGCAAATACTAATATCCCGTCGTCGATAAAGTTGTTGAAAAACGAGATGAAATTGTCGGAAATGAAACCGTTGTCTGCAACAGAAAAACTTCATATGCAGTCCCTTATCAGACAAAATCTTAAAATGAAAAGTATTCGTTGATCCTTTTAAGGATAGAGTTATTGAGCAGCCGGTCTTTTAGAGATCGGCTGCTTTGTTATTGTCAGTACCGAGTCTGTCGTTGTGGAGTATATAGTGATAAATGATTTTTATCTGTCTTGTATTTAGGTCGATAGAAGATTGTAAAGATGTAACATAAATTTATCCTTATTTGCTAATTCCTCTTTTACACGTCGATTCCTTTTTTTCTTATTCTTTTCTAACCCCTCCGTCCTTCGGCCACCTCCCCTATATTTTGCTGCGCAAGACTCCCCGTAATGCTACGGGGCACGGCAGAGACGGGATTTTGAGGCACTCTTTTATTATGTGATTTTTGCCAGTAAGATAAGAAGTATTCAACCTTCTCCTCTGTGTCGCGTAGCGGTATAGGGGAGAGACCGAAGGAACGGAAGTTCCAGAGGAGAGGGGCTGAGGAATATTACAAGGTCATTTTTATTGTAGGGGTTAAAAAAGAATACTCAGAATTCTTTTGATTGTCTGGCTTAACCCCTCCGTCACTACGTGCCACCTCCCCTATATTTTGCTGTGCAAAACACAGAGGAGGTGGGTGAGATGTATTTCCCTTTCGCTTCTGCTCCGATTTTATACGTGACACCCCGTAATGCTGCGGGGCACGGCAGAGATGGGATTTTGAGGCACTCTTTTATTATGTGATTTTTGCCAGTAAGATAAGAAGTATTTACCCTTCTCCCCTGTGTCGCGTAGCGGTATAGGGGAGAGACCGAAGGAACGAAGTTCCAGAGGAGAGGGGTTGAAAGATCGTTTATTTATTCATTCTTCTCAGCAGCGAGAAGGACGAACCAAGAAGCGCCGCCGCAGTTGTCGAGCTTATGGGCTTGTCGCTACGGTCTCGCCGTCGGGGACTGCGGAACTCGCTCTGCTCGGACAGTCCTCGCCCTTTTCCCTCCGTCTCCCTTGCGTCTTCGCCGCCCGATAAAGGCGGAATCGGGGATTGTGCTTTTGCTTGTATTAACCCCCTCGCCCTGCGGGCACTCCCCCTATATTTGCTGCGCAAAACACCCCGCAATGCTACGGGGCACGGCAGAGGAGTATTGAAAGCGGCGTTTCAGTTTCGGTATAAGGATAGCATTGTGCACTTCTCCCCTGTGTTTCCGTAGGGAAATATAGGGGAGAGACCGAAAGAACGAAGTTCCAGAGGAGAGGGGTTGAAAAGATAGCATAAGAATTTTTTGATTGTCTGGTTTTAACCCCTCCGTCACTACGTGCCACCTCCCCTATATTTTGCTGCGCAAAACACAGAGGAGGAGGGTGAGATGTATTCCCCTTTCGCTTCTGCTTCGATTTTATATACGACACCTCGTAAGGCTGCTGGGCACGGCAGGGGAGGAGTTTTAAAATATCCTTTCGATAGTGGAACGTGAATCCTTATTTTAAGAGTTGACTTTCCTATTTTTTTTCAGAATATAGGAGGAAGGGAGATTCTTTTTCTTTCATGGTCTAGCATTTTTTATGTGGTGAGCGGGAACTATTCAACCTTCTCCCCTGTGTCGCGTAGCGGTATAGGGGAGAGACCGAAGGAACGAAGTTCCGGAGGAGAGGGGTTGAAAAGATAGCATAAGAATTTTTTGATTGTCTGGTTTAACCCCTCCGTCACTGCGTGCCACCTCCCCTATATTTTGCGTTGCAAAACACCCTGTAATGCTACGGGACACGGCAGGGGAGAGTTTGATACTTGATTTTGTTGCTGTCTCTGTTTATTAACCCCCTCGCCCTTCGGGCACTCCCCCTATCGCTGTGCGACACCCCGCAATGCTGCGGGACACGGCAGGGGAGAGGATTGGTACTTGATTTTGTTGCTGTCGCTGTATTTTAACCCCTCCGTCACTGCGTGCCACCTCCCCTATATTTTGCTGCGCAAAACACAGGGGAGGAGGGTTGAGAAGTAGCCTTTTCTTCCTATTGTTTTGTAGCGTCCCGCAATGCTGCTAGGCACGGCAGGGGGAGAGGATTGGTACTTGATTTTGTTGCTGTCGCTGTATTTTAACCCCCTCGCCCTATGGGCACTCCCCCTATATTCCTTGTAGGAACACAGGGGGAGAGGATTGATACTTGATTTTGTTGCTGCCGATGTTTTATTAACCCCTCCGTCCTTCGGCCACCTCCCCTATATTTTGCGTTGCAAAACACCCCGTAATGCTGCGGGTCACGGCAAGGGGAGAGGATTGAAAATGGGATTTCTCTGTTTTAACTCTCTTGCCCTGTTGGGCGTTTCCCTATATATTGTTAAGGAAATATTGGGGGAGTGGGGGTAATTCTGCTTTTGTTATGAGGGTATTGCCGTGTAAAGAAAATAAATACTTCATTTTGTCGGATAAAAAACATAGAAAATGTTAAATTGTTGCAGAATATATTCGGATTGCCTATTTTTGTCAGTCAATATAAAAATATATTTGTAAAACGAAACCCAAAACCGATTATGAAATATAGATTATTGTTATTAGTGGCAGTGCTTTTCTCATGGATAGGTGGGAATTATGCGGCGGTAGTGCCCGAAAGCACGGCGGTAGAGACGGCCAATATGCTGTTGAGTCAACGGGGCGGCGTTCTGTTTAAAGGCGGTAAAGCCCAAGTGGAAACCATATTTCAAGGAAATGAGCCGATGTATTATGTCATTCGGTTTGAAAAAGGAGGGTGGGCCTTGATTTCGGCCGAAGATACCGTAGATCCCTTATTGGGATATTCGTTCGATAGCGAGTATGTTTCGGAAGGTCAACCGGAATGGATAAAAGGTTGGTTGAAAGAATATACCGACCAAATAAAAATAGCTCGTCAAACCCCGGCTCTCCAACGTCATTATCGTTGGGCGGGTGACTTGGTGACGCGGGCTGCGAGCGATAGAATAGACCCGGTTGTCAAGGTCAATTGGAATCAACCTGCACCGTATAACAAATATTGTCCTATGATGCAGGAAGGACAGGCTTTGGTGGGCTGTGTGGCCGTGGCTATGGGACAGGCTTTGTCGGTGGTGCGTTATCCGCTGCGAGGCCAGGGGACGAAATCATACACAGCTCCGGGGATAGGTCTTTTGTCGGTCAATTTCGACAATGAGCCCGATTATGATTGGGATGCTATTTTGTCGGGAGCCAACAATTATGACGAAGTGGCTAGGCTGCTCTATCATTGCGGTGTTTTGATCGATATGAATTATGGTGTAGATGGTTCCGGAGCCATTACAGAAAATATACCTCAATATTTTCAGCGGTATTATGGATTTCCCGAAACTTGTGTGGCTTATGCCCGAGACCGTTATCCCGGTGGTGACGAGGCATGGCACGAACTTATCCAGAGCGAGTTGAAACGGGGGCGTGCGGTGATTTATGCCGGAAACGAAGGCAATCAGGCCGGGCACTGTTTCAATTTGGCCGGTTGGGACGGATTTACCAACTATTATGTGAATTGGGGTTGGGGTGGAGTCAATAACGGTTGGTTTACCTTGGATAATTTGGGAGATAATATACAAGGTTCTTATCCCGATAATCATCGGGCTGTCGTGGGAGTAGCTCCGAAATCGGAAACCCCGTATGACATACGTCTGAGCACGACTCGCGTGAAAATAGGAACTCCGGCGGGAGTCGCAGTCGCCGATGTCACGGTATTGAGCGACATGCCTGATGCCGAATATGAATTCGAACTGAAAGGAATGATGCAATTCGGCGGTACTTATGCCGAACCGAGTTACGAAGTCCGTGACGGTAAACTTTATACGACAAAGTTGATCGAGGATAAAGCCGTTCACAAAACTGTTTATATCAAGGCGATTCATAAAGAAAGCCGTAATTCTTATGAAAAGAAATTCGATTTGCAGCTTTCGACTTCGGGTATCGACGAAGTGCTTGCCGAAGATGTTAAAATTTATCCGGTTCCTGCCACCGATGTACTTACGATAGAAGTACCTTATGCCGAAGGCAAATATGCTATCTATAACGTGGCGGGTATGGCGTTGCAGAGCGGTGAGATTAACGATAACGTGACGACTGTCGATGTCTCGAATCTTTCGAAAGGCAGCTATATGTTGCAATATTCTACGTCGCAGGGAGTCGTGGTAAAATCGTTTATCGTGAAATAATTTGTATGATTAGCCATAGTGTGGAAACGCCTCGGGGAACCGGGGCGTTTTTTTTATACCTTGCGTCTTCGCCGCCCGATAAAGGCGGGTATTTTCCCGTGCTTTTGATTTCTTTCTCAACTCCTCTATCTTTTTAACCCCCTCGCCCTACGGGCACTCCCCCTATATTTTGCTGCGCAAAACACCCCGCAATGCTACGGGACACGGCAGAGGAGGAGGGTGAGATGTATTTCCCTTTCGCTTCTCTCCGATTCTATATGTGACACCCCGCAATACTACGGGGCACGGCAGGGGAGAGGTTAAAATATCCTTCCGATAGTGGAATGTGAATCCTCTGCTGTTTTAAGGATTGGCTTTGCCAAGAGGATAATTTCGTGGGATTATTTGCAGAGCCGTGTAACTATTTATAATTTTGTGACATAGTTTATCTGGAATGGCAAAAAAAGAAAATACCGATAGGTGGTTTATCAGTATCTCTCGTTTGTGGGTGGTAGCGTTTGTCGCTTTTCCTTTGTTGTGGAGTGCGTGTTCGGGGCCTAAGAACGAAGTGGTGAAGGGATTCGAAGATGCCGCGGAAGTTCCTACGTTGCGTACGCTCGATGTCATGACTCTTATTTCGGATTCGGGTGTGACGAGGTATCGTATCAATGCTCCCGAATGGTTGATGTATGAGAACGCCCAAGAGCCATACTGGTATTTCCCTCGGGGATTGCATGTGGAGAAGTTCGATTCTGTTTTCGCTACCGAGGCACTTATTCAGGGCGATACGGCTATTTATTTTAAGAACAAACAGTTGTGGCGGCTCGACCGGAATGTACGTATAGAGAATACGAAAGAAGAGGTTTTTCTTACGTCTCAAATCTTTTGGGATCAGCGTAAACGGGAGATTTATTCCGATTCGTTCATTCATATAGAAACTCCGGACGAAGTCATCGAGGGGTATGGGTTTACGTCTAACGAACAGATGACCCGGTATAAAATCCGTCGTACCAGCGGTATATTCCCTATCAAGCGGGATTCTGTTCCTCCCGATTCGGCGAAGGTCGATAGTGTTGCCGTTCCTAAACAAGCGATAAAGCCATGAATTGGATTTTGATTATTATCATAGCGTTGCTTTTCTCGGCCTTTTTTTCGGGTATGGAGATTGCTTTCGTGTCGTCGAATAAAGTGCGGGTTGAACTGGATATGAAACAGCAGGGCATGATGTCGAAGATATTGGGGCTGTTTTATGGAAACGAGGAGCAGTTTATCTCGACCATGCTGGTGGGCAATAATATAGCTTTGGTTATTTACGGTATGGGCATGGCGGCTCTTTTGGAGCCGGTCATAGCTTTGGTGTGGAATCAGGAGGCTTTTGTCGTTTTGATGCAGACGTTGTTGTCCACTTTGTTAATTTTGTTCGTGGGTGAATTTTTGCCCAAGACGATTTTCCGTGTTAACCCGAATGCGACAATGCGTTTTTTCTCTCCTTTCGTGTGGTTGCTTTATGTCGTTTTATATCCGATTTCGAAGTTTACGTCTGTCGTTTCCAAATGCGTGATGAGACTGGGGGGAGTGAAGATCGCACATCAACCTTATGGAGCCCTGATGAGCAAGATAGAACTCGACTCGTTTATCCAGAAAAGTATAGAAGAATCTGATTCGGGCGAACCGGTGGAGCCGGAGATGAAAATATTCCAAAATGCTCTCGACTTTTCGAATATTCATTTACGGGATTGCATGATACCCCGTACCGAACTCGTGGCTGTGGATATCGACGAGGTTACGGTGGAGGAGTTGTTACAAACGTTCATCAGTACCGGCATATCCAAAGTGGTGGTTTATCGCGAGAATATCGATAATATTCTGGGATATATCCATGCATCGGAGATGTTTCGTCGGCACGAAGATTGGAAAAAGAGTATTCGCCCGGCTGTTTTCGCTCCCGAGAGCATGTTGGCCAATAAGTTGATGCGCACTTTGATGCAACAGAAGAAAAGTTTGGCTATTGTGGTCGATGAGTTCGGGGGAACTGCCGGACTGGTAACTCTCGAAGATTTGGTCGAGGAAATATTCGGAGACATCGAGGACGAACATGATACTCAAAATCTTGTCGCCCGTAAAGTGAGCGACGACGAATTCGAGTTTTCGGGACGTATGGAAATCGAGCGAATCAACGAGGAGTTCGGATTGGATATTCCCGAATCGGACGATTATCTCACGATCGCCGGGTATATCTTGTATCATTATCAGACATTGCCGAGGCTCGGAGAGACCGTGGAAATAGGGAATTACCGGTTTACTATTTTACAACGAAAAGCTACGAAAATAGAACTTGTACGCATGAAAATAGAGAAATAAGAGATTTTTTTGTACTTTCGCTGCCGATATAAATCCAAATTTTTGTATCTTCGTGCCCTTAGTAAAAGAGGATAAAAAATAATAAAATATAAAACTAAAATTCATTCAAAGTAACAAATGGCTACGTTAAACAAAATCAGAAGTAAAGCCGGCCTGCTCGTGGTGATTATAGGGGTCGCCTTGCTCGCTTTTATCGTAGGGGACTTCCTGAATTCGGGACATACCTTCTACGCCATGAATCAAAACAAAGTCGCTGTCGTGAACGGGACGAATATCGGAGTCGAAGAATTTCAAGAACGTGTAAAGGTACGTACAGATGAATTACAACAAATGTATGGACAACGCGGAATGACTTTGCCCGAAGGGTATGTTTCCCGTATCAATCAAGAGGTTTATGACCAGATGGTGAATGAAATATTGTTGAGCGAGGAACTTGAAGAACTGGGAATCGTTGTCAGCAAAGAAGAACTTGCCGACTTGCTAAGCGGTGACAATATATCTCCGCAAGTGCGCCAGTATTTTACGAATCCTCAAACCGGAGAGTTCGACCGTCAAGGCTTGCTTAATTTTATGCAGGTGGTTCTCGATCCGGAATCTCATGGATACAATACACCGGAGTTGCTCGCGCAAATAGAGCCTCAACGCCAAATGTGGCTCAGACTCGAACAGGAGGTTAAACAAAATCGTGCCGTTCAGAAATTTGCCAATTTATTGAATCGTGCGATTATGCCGAATAAGCTGGATCTTGAAAATTCGTTCGAAGATAATAAAACTTCGGCCAATATAGCTTATGCTTTACAACCGTATACATCGATTGCCGATTCGATGATCGCTGTAAGCGACAGTGAGCTTAAAGCCGAATACAACAAGATGAAGTCGTTTTATAAAACGCCCGAACGTCGTTCGATCAAATACATCACGGTAAATATCGTACCCAGTGAGGCCGATTATGCCAAAGCTAAGGAAAAAGCAGAAATGAACGAATCGGTATTCGCTACGACGGACGATGTGGTAGCTTTTATCGCCAATAATTCCGATGAGTCTTATGACGATTCTTTCGTGGCTATTTCGTCGATGCCCGAAAAAATGAAAAAATTTGCACAAACGGCCAGTGTAAATGAATCGTCTCCGATGGAATTCGAAAACGATACTTATACGATGTATCGTTTGATGGATACGAAGGTCGCCCCGGATTCGATCAAAGTTCGTTTGCTTTCGTTTCAACCCCGTTCGACGGAGATCGATAGCGTTTTGAACGTGTTGAATCATGGAGGAAGTTTCGCCGAACTTGCCCCGAAATACAACGGGAATGATGAAATTTGGTTAATGGAGAATATGGCTTCCAGTGTGGGAAGACCTTTCATCAACAAAGTATTTAGCGAGAATGGAAACGGTTATTTCAAGGCCGAGAGCTTGGGCGGGGAACACATTGTACAAATATTGTCGCGTACGGCTCCGGTGAAAAAAGCCAAAGTAGCGGCTTATGTTTTGGCTGTCAATCCCAGTACAGAAACTCATACCGCTCTTTATAACCAGTTGTCTTCTTATAGTGCAGCCAATAATAATGCAGAGAAATTCAATACGGGGTCAAAAGAGGCCGGATATACGGTTAACAGCTATGAATGCAGTGCCGAAGATTATTCATTACCCGGAATCAATGATGCCCGTCAAGCCATTCGTTGGGCGTTTAATGCCGACAAAGGCGAGGTTTCGGAAATCTTTACGCTCGATAACTCGTTCGTGGTTGCTGCTCTTGACAACATTACAAAAGAAGGATATGCTCCTCTGGAACAAGTGAAAGATATATTGGCTATGCAGATTCGTAACGATAAGAAAGCCGAGAAGATTATCGGTGACTTGAAATCGAAGAATCTCAATTCTTTGGCCGGATATGCCGAGGCTATGAAGGCACAAGTGGATAGCGCCAAGTTCGTGTCTTTCTCTTCCCCGTCTATCGCAGGTGTCGGTTACGAACCGGAGTTGAGCGGTTTGGCTCCCGTTTCGGAGAATGGAAAGCTCGTAGGTCCAGTGAAGGGATCGAGAGGGGTGTATGTGTTTACGGTTACGGACAAAACCGTTTCGGAACAACCGTTCGATGCCCAGACAGAAACTCAGAAGATTCAGCAGAATTACGGCTATCTCATCAATAGTCGCTTGATGGAAGTTCTTCGGGATAAAGCGGAAATAGAAAATACGATGATTCGTTTCTTCTAATAAACGGATTTTTTGATAAACACAGAGTGCGTATATCGTGGCTGTCGGCTCGATACACGCACTTTGCATTTGTGTTGTAGAATCTCTCGATAGTCATGGAAAAGGAACATTTGTTGGGAAAAACGTTAGAGGAGTTACAGACGGTAGCCGAGGAGAACGGACTGCCTCGTTTCGCGGCGAAACAGATAGCTTCGTGGCTTTATGAAAAGCGTATAGATCATATTGCGGGCATGTCGAACCTTTCGTTGAAGCATCGGGAGTTATTGTCGCAGCGCTATGATATAGGCCGGGAGGCTCCGGTTCAGTCTCTTCGTTCTACCGATGGAACGATAAAATATCTTTTTCGGGTAGGAGGCGATGATTTTGTGGAAACGGTTTATATTCCCGATCGCGACAGGTCTACTTTGTGTGTGTCGTCGCAGGTGGGCTGCAAGATGAATTGTAGTTTTTGCATGACCGGAAAACAGGGTTTTAAGCGTAGCTTGTCTTCTGCCGAAATAATTAATCAGATTCTTTCGGTGGAGTATAGCGATAAACTGACGAATCTGGTATTTATGGGTATGGGGGAACCGTTTGATAATCTCGACGAGGTGATGAGGGCTCTGTCTGTTCTTACATCGGAATGGGGTTTTGCATGGAGCCCGAAGAGAATCACCGTGTCTACGATAGGCCATTTGAACGGCATACGTCGTTTTCTCGATGAGAGCCGATGCCATTTGGCCGTGAGTCTTCACTCTCCTTTCCCGGAGGAGCGTTTGCGAATTATGCCTGTGGAGAAAGCATTCCCGATGACCGATGTCTTGGATTTATTGCGTCGGCGCGACTTTTCTCACCAACGTAGGCTTTCTTTCGAATATATTTTGTTTAACGGGTACAATGATAGTTTGGATCATGCCGATGAATTGGCTCGTTTGTTGAAAGGTATGGATTGCCGGGTGAACCTGATACGGTTTCACGCTATCCCGGGGGTAACTCTTAAAAGTACCGATATGCAATCGATGGAGGCTTTTCGGGATCGATTGAATAACCGTGGGGTAGTGGCGACTATACGGGCTTCGAGAGGAGAAGATATATTTGCGGCTTGCGGTATGTTGTCTACGGCCGAGAAAAACAAGAAATAGAATCGGGGTTTTAAATAGTTCTTATATCCGGCAGGGTATATCGTGGATTTTTGTTACCTTAGTGAGCTCAAATTAGGTCGGTGATCGTATGCCGAGAAAATTAAGTTATAAAGATTTGGAGTTATGGAACATAAAATAAAAGTGGGGATTACCCAGGGTGACATCAATGGAGTAGGGTATGAGGTTATACTCAAAACATTGTCCGACCCACATATCGTGGAGCTTTGTACACCTGTCGTCTATGGTTCGGCTAAGGTTGCCGCCTATCACCGGAAGGCTCTCGATATTCCGGCTGTTAATTTTAATATTATTAGCGATGCATCGGCAGCCGATGAAAATAAAGTGAATTTGATTACTTGTGTCGACGACGATGTGAAAGTGGAAATAGGAAAGGCTACGGCAATAGGAGGGGAGGCTGCTTATGCCGCTCTTGAACGAGCTGCTGCCGATATGGAAGCCGGTTCGATAGACGTATTGTTGACGGCTCCCATAAACAAACATGCCATACAGTCCGATAAGTTTGATTTTCCCGGACATACCGAGTTTCTTGAACGTCGCTTGGGGAACGGACAAAAGGCGTTGATGATATTGTTGAACGATACTTTACGGGTCGCTTTGGTTTCGGGGCATGTGCCTGTTTCGAAAGTCTCGTCTGTTGTTACGAAGGAAACCATTCTTGAAAAGTTGCAAATTTTTGAACAGTCGTTGAGGCAGGATTTTTGTGTGGTAAAGCCTCGGATTGCCGTGTTGGCGTTAAACCCTCATGCCGGAGACGACGGTCTTTTGGGAACAGAAGAGATTGAAATCATAAAGCCGGCCATTCAAGAGGCCAATGCCAAAGGAATGCTTTGTTTTGGCCCTTATCCGGCCGATGGCTTTTTCGGGACCGGACATTATCGTCAATTCGACGGTGTGTTGGCTATGTATCACGATCAAGGATTGGCGCCTTTCAAGGCGATAGCGATGGAAGACGGGGTGAATTATACGGCCGGATTACCGGTAGTTCGTACTTCTCCCGATCATGGTACGGCATACGACATAGCCGGACAGAACCGAGCCGACGAGCAGTCGTTCCGTCACGCTCTTTATTTGGCGATAGATGTATTCCGTAATCGTTCTTTTTATAAAGAAATAACAGCGTCTCCGTTAAGGAAGCAGTATTTCGATAAAAGCGGGGATAAGGAGGTGCTCGACCTGACGTCCGATACCGATAAAGGTGAATGAGTCGTTTTCTTGGAAGAAGAAAAAAGGGTTTGTGTCGAACATCGTTTTTGAGTGTGGAAATGAATAACGAATAAAAAAAACAGAGATATAAAATGGGAAAAGTACTTATTATCGGAGCCGGAGGAGTAGGAACGGTGGTGGCGCATAAAATAGCGCAGAATCCCGATGTGTTTACCGAAATCGTTTTGGCAAGTCGCACGCAGTCCAAGTGCGATGCCATAGCCGATGCCATTGGCGGCAATCGTATCGTGACCGACCGTGTCGATGCCGACAAGGTTGAGGATTTAGTGGCATTGTTCAAAAAGCATAAGCCCGATATCGTTGTCAATGTGGCTTTGCCTTATCAGGACTTGACGATTATGGATGCCTGTTTGCATTGCGGTGTCAATTATCTCGATACGGCCAACTATGAGCCTCTCGACGAAGCTAAATACGAATATAAATGGCAGTGGGCTTATCGGGAACGTTTTGAGCAAGCCGGGTTGACGGCTATTCTCGGTTGCGGATTCGATCCGGGTGTGAGCGGGGTTTATACGGCCTATGCGGCGAAACATTATTTCAAAGAGATGCAATATCTCGATATTGTCGATTGCAATGCCGGTAATCATGGTATGGCATTCGCTACCAATTTCAATCCCGAAATCAATATCCGGGAAGTAACCCAAAAAGGTAAGTATTACGAGAACGGAAAATGGATCGAGACAGAGCCGCACGAGATTCATCGTCCTCTCACTTATCCTAATATAGGCCCCAAAGAATCCTATTTGATTTATCACGAGGAGTTGGAATCGCTGGTTAAAAATTATCCTACTATTAAGCGTGCTCGTTTTTGGATGACTTTCGGACAAGAGTATCTCACTCATTTGCGTGTGATTCAGAATATCGGTATGGCGCGTATCGATCCTATTATGTACAACGGGGTAGAGATCGTACCTATCCAGTTCCTTAAAGCCGTTTTGCCCAACCCGGGAGACCTCGGTAAGAATTACACGGGAGAGACCTCTATCGGTTGTCGCATTCGGGGTATTGGAAAAGATGGAAAGGAACTTACTTATTATGTGTATAATAATTGCAGCCATCATGCTGCCTATCTCGAAACCGGAGCACAGGGTGTGAGCTATACCACGGGCGTTCCTGCTATGATCGGAGCCATGATGTTTCTCACCGGCAAGTGGAAAAAACCGGGCGTTTATAACGTAGAGGAATTCGATCCCGATCCTTTCATGGAACAGCTCAACAAACAAGGTCTGCCGTGGCACGAAGTGTTCAATGGGGATATAGAGTTGTAATTATAGTAAATAAAGACTTTTTTGGATAGGGCTGTCTGTACAACGGATAGTCCTATTTTTTGAGAAAAAGGTTTGTGTTTTGTTTAGGCATACCAACCTTTGCTCTTTTTATCTAAGTCGGTTGCATATTATCTACGGTTCAGTCGATAATTAGAGGGGATTGTCCTTGTATATTCCAGCCCCTCACCGAAGAAACGGCCGAAAGTATTAACCTCCTCCTCTGCGCACGAATGTGCGATAGGGGAGGTGGCACGAAGTGACGGAGGGGTTGAAAGGCTGTTCAAAATGTCTCCTTTAATCTTTTTCCTCTACTCATCGCAGATTCAATCTTTTCGTTTTTCTGTTTCTGTTTTAACCCCCTCGCCCTGAGGGCACTCCCCCTATATCGTTGCGCCACACCCCGCAATGCTGCGGGATACGGCAGGGGGAGAGGTTGCGATTTGATTTTATTGCTGTTGCTGTCGCAGTTTTTTAACCCCTCCGTTCTTCGGACACCTCCCCTATATTTTGCTGTGCACAACACAGGGGAGGAGGATTGCAACGCAGTCTTTTTCCCTATATTGTTTTGTAGCGCCCCGCAATGCTACGGGACGCGGCAGGGGAGAGGTTGCGATTTGATTTTATTGCTGTTGCTGTCGCAGTTTTTTAACCCCTCCGTTCTTCGGACACCTCCCCTATATTTTGCTGTGCACAACACAGGGGAGGAGGATTGCAACGCAGTCTTTTTCCCTATATTTTTTGTAGCGCCCCGCAATGCTGCGGGACACGGCAGGGGGAGAGATTGCGATTTGATTTTGTTGCTGTTACTGTCGCTGTTTTTTAACCCCTCCGTTCTTCGGACACCTCCCCTATATTTTACGTTGCAAAACACAGGGGAGGAGGATTGAAAAGCAGCCTTTTTCCCTATATTGTTTTGTAGCGCCCCGTAATGCTACGGGGCACAGCAGGGGAGAGGGTAAATGCTAAATATTTCATTTTATCTAACGTTATCCTCAAAAATTTCTAAGCTATTAATCTTAACCCCTCTCCTCAGAAATGGGTGTTTCTTCGGGGGCTCCCCTGTGTTGCGTCAGCAATATAAGGGAGACGTGTAATCGCTAAAATTCAAGTCTGTCCCCACGAATTTTCTACTGAATCTTATTTACTTCCAGATGCTTCGTGGAAATTAATCGCTCTATTCTTGGGATTGCCTGTCGTTATTTCGGTTACAGGGGATTGCCTATGTTGTTGATAAACCCGCTATTTCTTTCGTTTTTCCTATTGGATTAGCGGACGATAGTGTTAAATAAATACAAAAAGAAAGAAGAGTGATGTTATTCTGAAATGATATCTTATATATTTGTATTAACAAAATTGTTAGACTAAATTATTAAACTATATTGTTAATACAAAATATGAAAACGAAAGATACCGAATCGGAGATTTTGAAAGCGGCCGAGCAAGAGTTTATGTTGAAGGGATTCGATGGGGCAAAGACTACTTCGATCGCGCATGCAGCTGGCGTGACACACGCTATGTTGCATTATTATTTCAGAACGAAGGAACAGTTGTTCGAGCGTATTCTTACAGAAAAAGTACAATTGATGAGCGAGTCGGTTCTGGCTGCTTTCGGTCAACCGGGATTGCCTCTCTTGGAGCGGCTGAAAGATGGAGTTACCTGTCATTTTGATTTCATTGCCGCTAATCCGCAATTACCTCGTTTTATCGTAAACGAGGTTTTTAGCCGTCCTGAACGATATAAACTTATGAGCGATAAAATCGTGAAAGTGGCAGATTGTTTGATGAAGGGTATTCAGCAGGAGTTGGACGAGTTGCATGCGCAGGGAAAGGTAGAATGGGTCGATGTCCGAATGTTATTGTTGGATATTATTTCTCTCAATGTTTTTCCGTTTATTGCCTATCCGATTATAGAGCCTATATTGGGAGATATTGCTGCCGATCGGAATCGCTTTTTTGAATTGCGTAAGGCTGAGAATATTGAAATGATTATGCGTCGTATAAAAAAATAATGAACTATGAAGCGAGTTGTTATTTTGTGTGTATGGCTGTTCTCGGTAGTTGCCGGGTATGCTCAACTTTCGCTTGACGAATGCCGGCGACTTGCCCGGGAAAATTATCCAGAAATTCGTCAGTACGATTTGGTTCACCAAACCGAACAGTATAATCTCTCTAATGCTGCAAGGGCATGGATACCGCAGCTTGCTTTTTCCGCTCAGGCTACTTGGCAGACCGATGCGCCTAACTTCCCGAAGGAACTGACCGGTATGCTGGCTCAGCAAGGTCTGGAAATTCCGGGATTGAGAAAAGACCAATATAAAGTGGCGTTGGAATTGAACCAAACGATTTGGGACGGGGGCAAGTCGGTTGCCGACAAGCGTATAGCCAGAGCAGAGGCCGCCGAACAGAAAACGATGACAGATGTCGATCTTTACGAACTGGAAGGCCGGGTGGACGATCTCTATTTCGGAATCCTTTTGCTCGACGAGCGTATAGCTCAAACGAATTTGACTCTGAATCTTCTACGGAGTAATTTGGAAAAAGTCCGGGCGTTGCAGAGGAACGGGGTAGCGATGCAGTCCGATGCCGATGTTTTGGAGGCCGAGTTGCTTTCGGTAGGACAGCAGCTCATTCAGTTCGAGTCTTCTTGCGATAGTTATCGTCGTATGTTAGGCATATTCATCGGACAAAAGGTGGGCGATCGAAAGTTGCAGCGTCCCAGTGCCGTACAGCCCCTGTCGGGAGAATCGGCACGTCCCGAGTTGGCTATGTTCGCAGCGAAGATAGACAGGCTTACGGCGCAAGAAAAGATGGTAAAATCGTCGTCTATGCCCCGCTTGGGATTTTTTGCTCAGGGATATTATGGTTATCCGGGATTGGACTATATGCAGAGTATGATGAATAACGATTGGAGTTGGAATGCTATGCTCGGCGTGAAATTGTCTTGGAATTTCGGGGCTTATTATACACAGAAAAATAATTTAAATAAATTGCGTACTTCTCGGCAGCAGGTCGAAGTTCAGCGAGATGTATTCCTTTTTAATATGAATTTGCAGGCGGCTCAGGAGAATGGGGATATCGCGCGTTTACGCAAGGCGATTGCCGATGACGACCGTATTGTGGCTCTTCGTCGGTCGGTACGCAAGGCGGCCGAGTCTAAATTGCGGAACGGAATTATAGATACCCATGACTTGTTGTCGAAGATTACCGACGAATCCACGGCCTCTATGGCTCGCAGCATGCGTGAAATAGAATTGCTGAAAGCAATTTATGAATATAAACATACCATTAATCGATAAATACAGCGTAAAATGAAAAGGATAGCAGTTTATAGCGCCATGACTGTCGTGCTGGCAGCTTGTGGCAACGGTGGAGATTTTGATGCGACAGGAACGTTCGAGGCAACTGAGGTCCTCGTGTCGGCCGAAGCAGCAGGCCGTATTCTCAGCTTCGATGTCGAGGAAGGCGATACTCTTTCGGCAGGGAAACAGGTAGGAGCGATAGATACCGTGCAACTCTATTTACAGAAGTTGCAATTGGAGCGTCAGCGGGCTTCGGTGCATAGCAACCGTCCCGACATTTCCAAGCAAGCAGCGGCTTTGAGGGGACAAATCGCCCAACAGGAGACAGAACGTCGCCGAGTGGAAAATTTGTTGAAAGACGGGGCGGCCACAACGAAGCAGTTGGACGATATTAATGCGTCTCTGCGGGTTTTGAACGGGCAGTTGGATGCTTTGCTCTCGACCTTGAAAAACAATACGTCGTCGATCGATGAAAATGCATCGGCTATTGATTTGCAAATAGCTCAGGTCGAAGACCGTCTTTCCAAATGTCGTATCGTTTCTCCTATCGACGGTTCGGTATTGGTGAAGTATAGCGAGGCCGGGGAGTTGGCTGCGACCGGTAAGCCTTTGATGAAGGTCGCCGATATGGACCGATTGTATTTGCGGGCTTATTTCACATCGGATCAGTTGTCCGATTTGAGCGTGGGGCAGGAGGTTACCGTCGTGGCCGATTTCGGGGGAGATAAGCAGAGAGAATATCCGGGTCGCATTACATGGATTGCATCGGAGAGCGAGTTCACACCCAAGTCGATTCAGACCCGTGATACCCGAGCCAACCTCGTTTATGCGGTGAAAATCGCGGTCGAGAACGACGGCCTGTTAAAAATAGGTCTTTACGGAGAGGTGCGTCTTCATCAATAACAACTTAAAACAAATAGAGAGATGGCTGTACGGAATGCCATAGAAATACGAGGATTGACCAAGCGGTACGGTTCGCTCACGGCGATCGAAAATATAACGTTCGAGGTGAGGCGGGGGGAGTTGTTCGGTTTGATAGGTCCCGATGGAGCCGGCAAGACCACGCTTTTCCGTCTGCTTGCGACGTTGCTGAATCCCGACGATGGAGTCGCGACAGTAGATGGATTCGATATTGTCGGGCAATATAAAGAAATCCGAAAACGGGTGGGATATATGCCGGGGCGTTTTTCGCTTTATCCCGATTTGTCGGTCGAGGAAAATCTTGAATTTTTCGCAGCCCTGTTCGGGGTAGGCGTGAAAGATAATTATGATTTGATCGCTCCTATTTACACTCAAATAGAACCATTTCGAAAACGGCGTGCGGGGAAATTGTCGGGTGGTATGAAGCAGAAATTGGCTTTGTGCTGTGCTTTGATTCACCGTCCGTCGGTGTTATTTCTCGATGAGCCTACGACCGGGGTCGATGCCGTTTCCCGGAGTGAATTTTGGGATATGTTGTCGGAGTTGAAAAGCAAAGGTATTTCGATTCTTGTTTCTACGCCTTATATGGACGAGGCTTGTCGTTGCGACCGTATAGCTTTGTGCAATAACGGAAAAATTCTGGGAATAGATACTCCTGCCGGTATTACGGCGCGGTTCGATGAGCCTTTGTATGCGTTATCGGGAGACGATATGTACGGATTACTTGTCGAGGCTCGTAGGATAAAAGGCGTGAAGGAATGTTACCCGTTCGGTGAGTCTCATCATTTAGTTGCCGATAGTATGTTCGATTCCGATGAGTTCGCGGCTTATTTGAACGGACAAGGTTTTCATAATGTTTCGATTCGTCCGGTCGAACCCGGAATCGAAGATGTTTTTATAAAATTGATGCAGCATGAATGATATAATTATATCGGTTAGGGATTTGTGTAAATGTTTCGGCGATTTTGTCGCGGTCGACCATATAACGTTCGATGTGAAACGAGGGGAGATATTCGGTTTTTTAGGTGCTAATGGAGCCGGCAAGACCACAGCCATGCGTATGCTTTGCGGGTTGAGTTATCCGACATCGGGTCGCGGAATGGTTGCCGGGTACGATGTGATGACGCAGGGAGAGGAGATAAAGAAGCATATCGGTTATATGAGTCAAAAATTTTCGTTGTACGATGACTTGACCGTTCGCGAGAATATCCGTCTGTATGCCGGAATTTATGGGCTGGGCCGTTACCAAATGCTTCGCCGGACGGTGGAGATGTTGAATCGATTGCATTTCCGATCGGAAATTGATACGTTGGTAGGTTCTCTTCCCTTAGGCTGGAAACAGAAGTTGGCTTTTTCCATTGCGACTTTGCATCGCCCGGAGGTGGTTTTTCTCGACGAACCCACGGGAGGAGTGGACCCGGTTACCCGTCGTCAATTTTGGGAGATGATTTATGAAGCTGCTTCCGGGGGAACGACTGTTTTTGTAACTACGCACTATATGGATGAAGCGGAATATTGTTCGAGGGTATCTATCATGGTCGATGGAAAAGTAAAGGCTTTGGGTTCTCCGGCCGAATTGAAGAAACAATATGCTGTCGGGTCGATGGACGAAGTTTTTAGGATTTTGGCTCGCAGCGCTAAACGGGGAGAATAGATATGGGAGGATTTTTGTCATTTGTCAAAAAGGAGGCTTTGCATATTTTACGGGATAAACGCACGATGTTGATCGTGCTGTTGCTCCCTATCGTGCAGATTCTTTTGTTCGGTTTCGCTATATCGACCGAAATGAATAATATCGATTTTGCCGTAGTGGCTCCCAATCGTACGGAAACTATTCGACAGCAAATCGAGCGTATGGAAGCCAATCCGTATTTTATATTCAAAGGATATATTTCTCAGGCCGAGATCGACGATGTTTTGCGGAAAGGCGATGTTACCGCGGTGGTGGTTTTTTCTGAGGATTATGATCGGTTGGTGACGAATGCCGGGATTGAGGGAGTCTCAGAGGCGGCGGTGCAGTTTATTCTCGATGCGTCGAACCCCAATAATGCAGGTACAGGTTTAGGATATTTGCAAAGTTCTTTTCAGTCGGGAATTTCCGTCGCGTCGGTCGCTCCGGCGACACGGGTGTTGTACAACCCGCAGATGAAGAGTTCTTACAATTTCGTGCCGGGAATCATGGGATTGATTTTTATTTTGATTTGTGCCATGATGACTTCTGTATCTATCGTGAGGGAAAAAGAGACCGGTACGATGGAGGTCCTGTTGGTGTCGCCGGTGCGACCGATATGGATCATTTTTGCCAAGATGATTCCTTATTTTTTGCTTTCGTGCGTGAATCTTGTCGTTATTCTGGTATTGGCACGATATGTCCTCGGAGTACCGATGTCGGGTTCGATGGTTGGTTTAGTAGGGCTTTCTTTACTCTATTTGGTGCTTTCGCTGGCATTAGGGTTGTTTATTTCTACAATGGCTAATACGCAGGTTACGGCAATGCTCATTTCGGGTATGGTACTGATGTTGCCTATTATAATGTTGTCGGGAATGTTGTTTCCGGTGGAGAATATGCCCGGCATTTTACAGGCATTGTCGTGTATCGTGCCGGCTCGTTGGTATATCGATGCCGTGCGGAAACTGATGATAGGAGGCATGCCATTCGCCGAAGTATGGCAGCAAGCCTGTATTCTCTTTGCCATGACGGCTGTTCTGGTGGGTGTCGCCCTTAAAAAGTTTAACGATAAACTCGAATAACGATGAAAACATTGTTTGTTTTATTAGATAAAGAGATACGACAATTTTTTCGGAATGCGTTCTTGCCGAAGTTGGTGATTGTTTTCCCTGTAATGGTGATATTGATTATTCCGTGGGTAACGACGATGGATGTGCGGCATATAGGCGTTTCGGTAGTCGATAATGACCATTCGGAGACTTCCCGGCGGATTATCCAGAAAATAGAGGCTTCGGACTATTTTAATTTGAGAGGCGTTACCGAAAGTTATGACGACTCGTTCGCTTTGTTGGAAGGGGGTGAGGCCGATGTGATACTGACTATCCCGAACGATTTCGAACTTTCGTTAATTGGTGATTCGCCCAAGCGGATAGGGATAGACGTGAATGGTATAAACGCTATGAAAGGTGGACTTGGCTCACAGTATATGGTACAGCTCGTCATGCAGACTTTCGGCGAATTACAGCGAGAGAAATCGGTCGTTGTATCTCCCGATTTGTTTACGGTACAGAATCGGTATAATCCTACTCTCGATTATAAACATTTCATGATACCGGCATTGATGATTATGTTGTTGGTAATGATTTGCGGTTTTTTACCGGCTTTGAATCTCGTAAGCGAGAAAGAAATAGGTACTATCGAGCAAATCAATGTTACTCCGGTTAGTCGTTTATCGTTTACATTGGCTAAATTGATACCCTATTGGATTATCGGTTTTCTTGTATTGACCGTCGCCATGGTGTTGGCATGGTTGGTTTATGGGCTTTCACCCGAAGGTTCTCCCGGCTCCATTTATCTGGCGGCTTTGCTTTTTGTGTTTACGATGTCGGGTATGGGGGTGACAATCGCTAATAACTCGTCGACCATGCAGCAGACCATGTTTGTCATGTTTTTTTTCGTGATGATTTTTATTTTGATGAGCGGATTGTTCACTCCGATAGAATCTATGCCGACATGGGCGCAATGGATTACATACATTTTGCCTCCTCGTTATTTTGTCGAGGTGATGCGTTCGGTTTATCTGAAAGGAACGATGTTTATCGAATTATGGCCTAATTACGTAGCATTAGCCGTCTTTGCCGTTTTGTTCAATAGTATGGCGGCATTGACGTATAAAAAGCAGGCTTGATTTTTGCATTACTACTAAATTTTTTGTTAAAGTTTTATTAACTTCGATGTGTATATAATCTGCTCATATCCGACTCTATATTTGTATCGCTTAAAGATAAAGCGGAAAGAGAATGGAAATGAGTTTACCGGATTATAACGGGACACGGCCGATTTTCATGCCTTCGTCAGAGAAAAAATAGGTAATTGTCTATTTGGTTTTGATGGAAGGAGAGAAAAAGTGGTATATTTGTGTAATGAACAAAGGCAAGTGTGTGCGGTATAGATAGGACGGTTTTGTCGCTATTTTCTTGTACACTATTTTTGTAAACTAATAGAATATAGTATGGCATTGAAACGAGGAGATAAAGCGCCCGAGATATTGGGTGTAGATCAGGCAGGTAAGGAGATTCGGCTAAGTGATTTTGCCGGAAGTAAATTGATACTTTATTTTTATCCGAAAGACAATACGCCCGGGTGTACAGCCGAAGCATGCAGCTTGCGGGATCATTACGCCGAATTACAAGCATCGGGCTATGCCGTGATAGGCGTGAGCAAGGACGGCGAGGCATCTCATCGCAAGTTTATCGAGAAGCAGTCTTTGCCGTTTTCTCTTATAGCCGATACCGAGTGTAAATTGAACGAGGCCTTCGGTGTGTGGCGGGAGAAAAAGATGGCCGGTCGTACTTATATGGGAACGGTGCGGACTACTTTTATAATAGATGAGAACGGTGTGATTACCGATATTATAGAAAAGGTGGATACAAAGAATCATGCTTCACAAATTTTGAAAAATAAATAAAAATATATCGTTATGGAAGAACAACAAGAAACTGCCGGCAAACGAGTGCCGGTTTCGTCTGAGAAATTAAAGGCTTTACAAGCGGCCATGGACAAGATAGAAAAGAGTTATGGCCGAGGTGCTATTATGAAACTGGGAGACGACTCGGTAGAGGAAGTCGCTGTGATACCCACCGGTTCCATCGCTTTGAATGCGGCGTTGGGAGTAGGAGGTTATCCGAGAGGCCGTGTCATCGAGATTTACGGACCGGAGTCGTCCGGTAAAACGACTTTGGCCATACATGCCATTGCAGAGGCTCAAAAAGCGGGTGGTATTGCGGCTATTATCGATGCCGAGCATGCGTTCGATCGCTTTTATGCCGAAAAGTTGGGGGTCGATGTGGAGAATCTGTGGATTTCGCAGCCCGACAGTGGAGAGCAGGCGTTGGAGATTGCAGACCAGTTGATTCGTTCATCGGCTGTCGATATAGTCGTTATCGACTCGGTTGCCGCTTTAACTCCTAAGGCTGAGTTGGAAGGAGATATGGGTGACTCGAAAATGGGTTTGCAAGCCCGGTTGATGTCACAGGCGTTGCGTAAACTCACGGCGACGATCAGTAAGACAAACACAACCTGTATTTTTATCAACCAGTTGCGCGATAAAATCGGGGTCATGTTTGGAAATCCCGAAACAACGACGGGAGGTAATGCATTGAAATTCTATGCTTCCGTGCGTCTCGATATACGTCGGGTCAGTCAGTTAAAAGATGGTGATGAGGTTATCGGTAACCAGACTCGGGTGAAAGTGGTGAAGAATAAAGTCGCACCTCCTTTCCGCAAAGCCGAGTTTGATATCATGTTTGGCGAAGGGATTTCCCGTGCAGGAGAGATTATCGATTTGGGAGTCGATAAAGGCATTATCAAGAAGAGCGGCTCTTGGTTCAGTTACGGGGATACTAAACTTGGGCAAGGTCGTGATGCCGCCAAGAAATGTATAGAGGATAATCCCGAATTGGCCGATGAATTGGAAGCCGCTATAATGGAGGCCTTGAAACCTGTAAAATAAATATATTGGGTAGCCTAAAAGAAAAGAGCCGAATTTTTTCGGCTCTTTTCTTTTTATAAATGTCGGGTTAAGATAGATTGGAGTTTTCGGCACAATAGGAAATCAGAGGGGATTGTGCTATCCAATCTTTTAACCCCTCTCCTCAGAAACTGTTGTTTCTTCGGTGTCTTCCCTATATTGCTGGCGCAACACGGGGAGAAGTTTAAAATCTATCTTTATGCAGAAATGAGAAATACCATTTTTGATCTTCTCCCTCTGCTCATCGCAGATGAGATAGGCGGAGTGCCCATAGGGCGAGGGGGTTAAATATACGAAATTCTATCCAATCTTTTAACCTCTCTCCTCAGGAACAGTAGTTGCCAGAGGAGAGGAATTGAAATATCGTTTATTTGTGCTTGTTCATTCTTCTCAACAGCGAGAAGAACGAACCAAGAAGCGCCGCCGCAGTTATCGGGCTTTTTGGCTCGTCGTCTCGGTCGCTGTCGGGGTCTGCGGAACTCGCTCCGATCAAACAGTCCTCGCCCTTTTTCTTCCGTCTCCCTTGCGTCTTCGCTGCCCGATAAAGGTGGAATTAATTAGTCCTTTTTCCGGTTTTATTCAACTTTCTTTTTCAATCCCTCCGTCACTTCGTGCCACCTCCCCTATCGCACATACGTGCGCAGAGGAGGAGATTAATGCCTTTCTATTGAATTGTCTTTGCTTTTTGCGCCTTGTTTCAATTTTAGTGCAACACCTCGTGATGATAGGACACGGCAGGGGGAGAAGTGAAAATCTATCTTTATGCCGAAATGAGAAGTACCACTTTCAATTCTCTCCCCTCCTTATCTCATTTGTGATGAGCTGTGGGAGAGGGAGATGTCTCATTCTGTTTTCGTTATTGAGGGGTTGGAAGTAAAGATAATTCTTACTGATTTCTTATTGTGTCGAGGTGGTGGGGCTGTTGCGGTGTTATGAAAAAAGCGAGGCCGCCCTAAAAGTTTTATGGACGATCTCGCTTCGCTGCTCCGCATGAGCGGTTGTCTTGTTGTGGACAACCGTTTGAAATTTTTTCAAACGGTTGTGTTTTACGTTTTTATATTTCGTGTTTTTTCCCGAATGTGAAATTTATGCCGAAACAGAAATTGGCTCGGGCATGATTGATGGGAATGAACTGTTTGGAATATTTGGTGGCAAAATAGTCTGTGCCGAAAAACAGGTTGAAGCCCGGTGCGCATACGTTGAGAATGGCTCCCACGGAGCTACCCATATTGGAGACGGAGCCGTTGAGGGTGATGTGGAGCGCCGATAACGGGCGGAAGTTCACGGCGGCCATACCTTCGGCATAGGTGCGATGTCCGCCGAAGCGAGTCGTGGAAAGTAGTCCGAAAGAGATGTGATTGTCCAGAATGCTATATTCTGCGCCAATACGCATGGTCGTGCGTAATGAATTGGTAACGGATTGGCTATCGGATTTATAGAATTTTGCCAGCGCTTCCAAATCGTCTCCTAACTCGTCGGCTTTATCGTCGAACGGGTTGTTTCCTTCTTCGTCGTCTTCGGCTCCGATATTGTCGAATCCTGTGTATCGGAATTCTTTGGTGGGATCGGTTTCTCCACGAGTGAGGTTGTTCCATTGCATGAATCCGATGTCGGTAAGGGCCGCAGATAAGGTGAGGTTATCGATCAGCTCGTAAGTCGCCCCTAAATCGAATCCCAGTCCGAAGCCTGCTACACCGAAATCTCCGGTGTCGTAGTCGGTGATTTCTCCGGTCTCGGGATCGGTCTCTAATTTCAGGAGGGAAGAGGCTTGTATATGTCCGGCTTGTTTGATGAACCATTCGTCTTGGGACATGGATATATCCATGCGATCTATCCTTGCTTCGGCATGTGCCGCACCTACCAGCACTTTTACTTTGGCTCCGACACCCAATTTGTCGTTAATGTCCCGAGCGTGTCCTAATGCGAGTTCCACGTAATTGTCGGTCGAAACCGTGATGTTACTCATGTCGTAACGGGTAATCCCGGTTTCTTTTTGTCCGGTTTTGAGAAATTGGAATATTTCTTTGGGCATATATGCTCCCGAATAACTTTTGAGGGCGAGGTTGAACGTGTTTTGTCCACCCCATGCCCAGAATCCAAAAGAGATGATGTCTAATCCCAAATCGAGTTCGACGGTATTGTTGGGAGTGAGTTTGCCGAGAAAGTCGTCGGCGGGGACACTGGGGTGGAGGAATGTGACCAATTCGTTGCCTCTCGGATAGAGGAATGTCCCAAGTCCTAAATTGGAGTTCACTCCTAAATAGAAATTGCCGAGTGCAGGAAAACTGACGTATCCGTTGGGCGTTTTCAGGGCTGGATTAAGCTGGTTGCGTTTCGTCATCTTTTCCATGAAATAGGAAGAGTTGAGCGTTTGAGCCGACAATCCCATTGTCAAAGCGATGCCTATGCATACGCTCAGTATGTATTTTATATTGTGTTTCATTGCTTTCTGGTTTTAATCTATTACAAATCGTCTAAATCCATTTGTGCTCCATCGGGAAGTTTCGCCGACATGCGCACAACGATGAATTGGTCGGGGCGGAGGGTGACATCGTTATTGCCATCACTGTTGACTCCTTCGATTTTTATCGATAGTTTGTCGAGTTCTTGAAGGGCTTTATCTCGCTCTTCTTTGATGGTGATTTTTACGGCTGTGGATTGTATCGTGCCGTTTCCATTCGGAGCCGCTTCGATTTTTACGGATTCGGGTAACGTAATGCCTGATATAATTTCCCCGGCTTCGTTGCGAGGTTCGACAGAAAGCGTGAGATCCACGGGAATGGCGTTGTCGACAACGGCAGAGATTTCGAGGTGTTTGACTTTATCGGTGATATCGGCCAAGTCGCTGCTGAGGTCTTCTATCGTGTCGTTATAGAAAATTCGAAGGTTTTCAAATTCTAACGGAACGTTTATGTTGTAATCGATGTTTATGTTGTAATCGTTTTTCCCTAATGAGATGGCTTGGTCGTCGTTTTCACTTTCCACTTCTACTTCGGTTACTTCTATGTCGATCTTGTCGGGAATCGTGTGGAGCAGGGCCGTGAGGGAGCCCGATGTAATTTCGGGAGAGTTCTTGGTGATCGTGAAGTCGCTTTTTTGTCCTCCGGCTATTTTTAATGCCAGACTCACCACGTTGTCATTTACCACGTCTCCGTTTTCGTTCAACGGTGAAATTCGGAATTTCGTGGATATAGGCGCTTCGATAGGGTTCTGTACAGAGAGGCCGAGAGAAAGATCTTTTACTTCCAATGCTGTTCCTTCTTCTTTGAGGAAATCGGGTAGGTCGGATAGGGATACCGATGTATTTATGTCTACATTGGGCACTATGGTTCCTGCGACTTTATCCACCCGTATTTGCGGAGTCGGCAAAGTGAGATTGGGTTGGATATTGATTGTCGTGTTTTCGAGATCGTCGGCTCCTACGGTTTGTTTGTCGGCATAAATTTTTCCATTGATTGCAATTTCGTCGGTCAGAATCAAAGTCCCGTTTTCTACTATGGGATTTGAGAATCCATAGACGGTAATGGGAATGGATATTTTACCGCTACCTTGACTTAGTTCGACTGTCTTGGAGATGAAAATGGAAGATCCGTCGCGAACGATTTCGTTACTAGCTTCTATGTCGAAATCGAGTACCTGAGGAAATTTCAATTCGACACCTACTAAGTAAAGTCGAGGTAAGAAAACGGGCATTCCCGATATTGTAATGTCGAGTGTCGTGTGAAGTGTTTGTCCGTTATTATCGGTGACTTTTATACTTTTTACCGCTTTTACCTCTGTCGGTATTTCGGTGTTGATGTTGAAGTTCTCTGTCGTGTGTATATCTGCTTCGAATTCCACTTCTATATCCGGGACTTCCAATCCGGGTATATCGGGTATTTCACCGGTCTGGGTTTCGAAACGTCTTGTATAAGGCTTAAAGTCGGGAGCGAAGTCGTCTATCACGACGGGATCGATAGCGTCGATATTTTCGGAAATATTATCCGCTTTGTTAATTACGTATTTTCCGTCGATGACATGGAGAACGTCCCCTTCTTCAATCATACGGCTGAGCCGTATCGTGTCGGTTTTGCCGATGGGCAAACTCAGATTACCTCCTACACTGATTTCCAAATTGATGTCTTTGTTTAAGTCATAATCGTTATCGATACACGAGAAAAGACCTAACAGTAACCCGGAAATCAAGCTACTTGTAGCAAATTTTGTAAATTTCATAAAGTGTATTAAATCGATAGTTTATTATATTTTAACATATTAACCCCTTTCTTTCCGTCGCAAATGTATCGCTTTTTTCTCAATATTCTATATATTTTTACAGAAAATAGTTATTATATTCTATTTATAGAATATTCGTAAATTTTTGATAGCCCTTTCACTGTCTGGTTTTTACTCTTTTCCTCTGTGCTGCGTTAGCGGTATGGGGAGGGGTGGAAAGGGGGCATAAGATTTTTGACTTGTAAGGTTTAATTCTGTCACTACCGTTGCCGGTATTTTCTAACCCCTCCGTCCTTGCGGCCACCTCCCCTATATTTTGCAGGACAAAACACCCCGTAATACTACGGGACACGGCAAGGGAGGAGTTTAAAAGTAGCCCTCTATTCATTGCAGATAGGCAGTGGAGTGTCACCACCTCTATATTTTGCTGGGTAAAACACCCCGCAATGCTACGGGGCACGGCAAGGGAGGAGTTTTAAGTATCTCCGATAATGGGGACTGAAATACCACGTAAGGCTACGGGACACGGCAGGGGGAGAGAATAAAAATGTCACTGCGAATGTTCTTTTTCCTCCCTACCTGTGGCAAGAGTTAAAAGACTATTCCCACTAAGAAGCTGTTTTAAATTTATAGAGAAATAATATTATCATTGCAAGCAGGTATGTTCCGGCCATATTGAGCCCCAGTCTCGCATCTAGAATCCCTTGATTTTTGTCAATAGCCCGCTATTGACTGCCTATCTCGGACTCCAATCAGCTTCAACATAGGTCTCAATCTGTCTCGGAATAAATTTAAAACAGCTTCTAATTCTCGACTGGTTTCCATGTGCCTTTTCGACACTTTGTCTCATATCGCGTGTTCAGGCGTTGAAACGGCTTAAAAAAACAGGGCTGTTTCAACAGTAGAATGAAACAGCCCTGCGCGGAACAAGCAAAAGGATTATTTGATTATGATCGTTTGTGCTGGTGTTCTCGCAATTATTTGCGGAGCATACAGACATTGTATCGTGGATAGTCCTTGTGTATATTCTCCGGGTCGGTCGACATCGAGCTCATAGGAGATAACATAGGTTCCTTTCGGTAAGAAGTCGAAATAGAACCGGGTTTCGGTATTTTTTACTTCTTCGTAATAACAGATACGTTCCCTGCATTTATATCCCGAAAGTTGTTCTGTCGGTTCGAAACAAGCCGCTCTCGAATCGGTGAGGCATACGAATTGCATATCTCGTCTGACGGAGATGGTGAGCCGTATGGCTATGCGATCGCCTGTTTTGAGCGTGACGCGGTTGATCGGTACATAGGTCGCCGATTGCGCTCCTTGTTGTCTTACCACGATTTGCCGTGAGAGCGCGAGGTCTTCGACCGATGCGGAAGTTACGTTTTTGACATCGTCGTAGTATTGCCAGTACATTGCGCCCCACGAGGGTTGTTCATGATCGGTGGAAATAACGGCTTTGGCAGCAGCCGCAGAGATTTCGTTACTGGACAATGTGTATTCCGTCAGTCCCAAAAAGGGTTCTTCGAGATTGTTTTTCATTTCCTGTCCTCCCCAAACGATTGATGTTTTACTCTCGTCGGGAGCGAGCCAGTCTGTTCCGCCTTCAAGTAAAGCGTATATGGCTTCGAGCGTAGAGGGTACGGCTCCCCAGTCGTTGGTTTGTTTTTGGGAGAGCAGCCATTGCCGCATGGCATCCAGTTCGGAGGTTACGGGTTCGATTTCGGCGAATGCGTTGAATAGGGCGCTCTGTTCTTGTACGGCACTGTTGTTGTAGTAATAATGCGAGCGATTGTTGGGCCAGTACATGCCTTTGGCTGGCTGGCTGACGGCATATTGCCGCAGGGACTTCAAGATGTCTTTTGCGTCTTCGACAAAGCCATATCTATAAAGGGCCATGGCGGCATAGGCTTTTTCTATCGTAGAGAAGTTGACCCAATATCTTAGTTTTTCGACCATCTTTTTATGCAGGTCGAGGGTTTCCCCGGCCAAAGGTATATCTCTGTATGAAGAGCGTACATAGAGGTAGCAGATATCCTCATAAGAGAGGTTTTTATCCGGGTTCTTTATTCTCTGATTTACAATCGTTTTGTCGAGGTATGCGACGGCAGAAATTTGCATTTCTTTTATTTGACTTTCATCAAGAGGAATACCTAATTTTCGTAGTCTCGAAAAACCTTCCAATGTATTTATAGAAACTAAGAAATTAGTTTTCATACCACTAAACCAGCTCCAACCGCCTTCGGTCGTTTGCAGATTGTGGAGTTTGAGTATCGCCTCTCGGGTGAGTCGTTCTGCCCGGTTTTTGTCGAAGAGCGTGGACAACTGTTGCATTTGTTCGGTTTGGTTGTCTGCCTCCAATACCCACGGGGTGGCCGAGAGCAATACCTGTTTCAGTTCTTCGTTTTGAGCCAGCAGCGACGAGAGATTCTTTCCTCCCGTGGCTTTCCATGATTCGAAGGCTTGTGCAATGCGGGGGTTGGAGTTCGCGAGCATTACTGCCACGCTGTTGGAGAAGAGCGAAGCCATTGCCGAAATCGCATCGTCGCCGGTTAAATCGGCCAACGGCGGCAGGGCTTGTACCGCATACCACGCCGGATTGTCACAATATTGCAGAACCATGCGATAGTTTTCTACCGTCGGTGATTTCATTTTTTTGTCCATGCCGGACCATGAGATCGAGGTCGAGTGTTTGCCTCCGGGGATATAGAACGGCTTACTGTCGGTTACCAGCACTTTTGCGGGCAATACGGGCAGTATCTGTTGTTCTCCATCGCTGTGTTGCAGGGTGGATGCTTTTGTGCGGAAGCCTAATACTTCGATTCCTTCGGGAACGGAGAAGCTGTAATCGATCGTGCGGCTTTCTCCGGCATCGACGATGAAGGCGAATTTTCGAGAGTCGGAGACTTTCTCGGTATAAGGATCGAACAATTCGAAAAGAATGGTTCCTTCCTGCACCTTGTCCGTGCGGTTTTGTATGGCTGTCGATACAGTGACTTCGTCTCCTTGTCTGACAAATCGCGGCAGATTGGGCGATACCATAAGCGGTTTACTCGATATGGTTTGTGCTTCGTATCGTCCCGTGAAAAGGTCGCTTGTGTATGCCAGCGCATAGAATTGCCAAGTCGCATTTTCATTGGGTACAGTGAAGGAAACGGAGACGTTGCCGAGAGAGTCGGACATCAGGGTGGGATAGAAGAATGCCGTACCGACCTCACTTGTGCGATAGGAGTCGGCAGCAGATTCTTCTGTCTCGGCGATATCGGCGATAGAAATAGCCTTATTTTCGACAGCAACTCCTTTTTGGGCAGAATTTAGTTCCGTTACGACACATTCTTCCAATACCGGTTGTTCTCCAATTACTTCACGGAAATCTGCAATATCGTATTCCTCGCTTTGTGCCATACCTCGTATCGCCAGAGGTCTTGCTTTACCGTACCACAGCAATCCGAAGTTGAGAAACTCGGTGGAGCTTTCGATCGGGCAATAGGAGGACTCGGCAAAGTCGTAGATACGAATCGAGTAGTTGTGGGTATATTCTGTTCGGGGAGTGGTGGAGATACGCAGTGAGGGGATCGGAGCCGGCACATTGAAATTCCAGCGATGGGTGCGAATGGCCTGCATGGAAGCGTCGAACATCTCGGTCATGAATCGTGCGCTCACGGGATTCCCTTTGGTATCGGTTATCGAGAAGGTCCAGTTTTCAAGGCTGCCGGGTAGCAATTTATCCCGGAAAGAGGAGGTCTTGATGTCGAGTTTTTTATCGGGAGCGGCCGCGCGTATGGTCGCTTGGGCGGTCGTCATTTCCCCTTCTTTGATCGTGAGCAGACTGATCGTCGCCAATCCGCCGAAAGAATCGTCGAATTTGAAATCGATTGTTTTACAGCGATTGTCGAGCTTTATCATTTTGGTTTCGATCAAGCTGTCGGGTGTATAAACGGAATAGAAGACATAGGCGTTTTTGAAAGAGCTTCCTATGGGAATTTTTACCGTTTCGCCTGCTTCGGTGGTCAGTTCGGTGCGGGGAAGCCATAATCCGGCAAAGCGGGGAGGCCGTTTGTCTTTATCGCTGTACAGCACGAAATTAGTTTCATTGCGAATGATACGCCCTGTTTCATCGTCGCTAAATGCCACGATACGGTAGGGGCCCGATTGCCATTTGGTAAAATCGGGATAGACAGCTTTCCCGTCGGCTGCGATGAGAACTTCGCCGACTTGCATTTTTATTTTGAGGCTGTCGAGATTTTCTTCGTCGGAGTCGTATAATGAATAGAATACGAGGCGGCAGGCCCGTTGTACGGTCTGTCCGTTGAGCGTATGAATTTCGGCCTTGATTTGTCCTGCCGATTTATATTTGTCGATATATTGCGGTGCGGAAATAGAAATGAAATAGGGGGAATCGCCCACTTGTACCGAAACGGATTGCTCTACCGTTTCGCCCGTAGGTGCGGTTATGGTCGCTGTGACAGTGTAGATATAGGCTTGTTCCTTATTGATATTTTCTTCCGAAGACTCTCGTTTCGGGATGAACGTGATGGCAAAGTTACCTGCTTTATCGACTACCGAGGAACCAGAAGCGATTTGTTCATGGGGGAGATAAAGCCGGAAGAACGGGTTCGTTCGGCGGGAAATCGTGTATTCGACTTCTGCTCCATCTTGCGGAACTCCGCTGTAACTGACTGCGCTACCTTTTATCGTGAGCGGTTTTCCAAAACTCGTTCCCTCTTTTACGGGGTCGAATTCGACCTTGAACATCGGTAACTTGTATTCGGCTACCGAAATGCTGAGCGCATTGGTCCAAGACCCATTGACTTGTATGGTATAATTCCCAAGCATGTTACCTTGCGGTACTACGAACGAGCCGTTGAACTGTCCGTATTCGTCGGTGGTTACTTCGAGAGTGGATAGTATCCGTGAAGAGGGATCGATGAATCGTACCGTACATTTCTCACGAGGTATCACGCGACTTTCTTCCGTGTTATTGACGTATCGTATTCCCGAGAAATAAACGGTCTGCCCCGGACGATAGAGCGAGCGATCGGAGAAAAGAGCGGTCTTTTTCTCTTTGTCGTATCGATCCCAATAGCCCGTGTAAGATAAGTCTGCAAGAGGTGAATAACCGTCTGTCGGAGTGGATATTTGGGCGAACGCATAATATCGGGTATCGTTCGTGTCGATTATACAGAGTCCATTCTTATCGGTTTTGAGCCGGCTTATCTCTTTGACTTGCTCATAGCTTCTGTTTTTTGCGGTGTAAACCGTGACATCGGCGTTTTGTATGGGTTTACCGGTTTGGGCATCGACAGCGAGCAGTTCCATGCTTTTTTCACCTGCACTGCGGACAATGGTTTTTATGCCCGATACCGTGTGGTTTACAGTCGAACTACCGGGTTTCCCGTCGATGAGCATTTCCACAATGTAATATCCGGGAGCGAGATGGGGAAAGGCGATCTTTTTTTTGTCGGGAATCAAAGAGAGCGGCCGGTTCAGTCCGTATTTGTGGGTATAAACACAGTTACTGCGATCCCAATCGTTTTGTTGCGGCCGGTATTGTTCTCTGGCATAGAACGACAGCGTGTCGGGTTGCCGATAGATATTTACGGTGAGTGTATCGACGTTGCGGAATGAGAGTTCTACGCTATCTGTTTGACCCGGATAAGAGACGTTGGGCAGATTGAAAGATGCTTCTTTCCCAGTGAGTCCGTTGCGTTGATTTTTGAGTGCGTTTATTCGGCGATATTTCGGAAAGTCTTTTATCCATCGGTTGCAAATGTCGAGGGCTTGTTTGGCGTCGTCGTATTTCCCGGATTCCCGTAGTTTCGAGACCAGAACGGTGGCGATTTCGACCGAGTAGGGTTTCGCCCGGTAAGCGTCCAGAATCGTTTTTAATTGACCGATGTAGTCGTAATAGGCCGAACTTTCATCGTAAAAATAGATATCTTCGCCGAGGTATTCGAGCCGATTCAGATCCCACATCATAAATGGAGCGGATAGTTCATCGGCGGCATGGAATTTCAAGGCATCGGCGTAGAGTTGCAAAATGCGGTTGTCCTTGACCGTTTTGCCAGAAGATACAGCGGCTGTAAATTCTTTTGCCGGGGAAAGAAGTTTTTGGCGGACAAGCGGTTGTATTCTGCTATATTCGTCCATTCCCTCGTATATTTCTATGGCTTCGTTCAGCACGAAGTCGTAAAGTGTAGGGCGGAAGAGCGAGTCGGTCCCTATGGAAAGCGCCTCTCGGTAACTCTCGACCGGCGTATTTTGTAAGGCTTCGGCCGGGGCCGTGGCTTGTGCGAGGAGCGTATCTATTTTTTCGGTAAACATGTTTTTGCTCCAAGACTCGACGGGTAACGAGAAATCGTCGATTTCGTCCCGCCAGCGTATCTGATAATTTCTGTCGAGATAGAGATTGTACATCTGAGCTGTTAATAGCCGTAGCAAACTTTGTTCGACAGGGTTCTCGGAACGATCGGCAAGATCGGTTGTCTTATCGATAATCGCCGGAAGACTGTCCCTGTCGATGAGGAGTTGTGCCGCAGATTGTTTGACAAGTGCAGCGATTACAGCCGGAGCATTTTGTTGGGACAGTGCTTTTTTTAAAGCGACCGTTGCCGAGTCGACGGCCGCTTTCGGTGCAATCTTGATTTGTTCTTCGGTCGATAATTTTTTCTTCATAGTATTTACGTTTGTCGTGCTTACCAGAGCATTTGCCCCGATGATAGCCCCTAACGAAAGGAGAGCTGCCACGATGATCCATATTCCTTTTTTCATGTCTGAAAGTGTTAATATGTTGGGTATTTATAAATAAATTTTACTTAATAGTATATATTTGAAAGACGGTTTTTGTTTTAGGAATGCTGCATGAGATTTTCTTTTTTCCCATCTATTCGGTCGACAATGACGGCAATGGCTCCGTCGCCTGTGACGTTGCAAGCGGTTCCGAAGCTATCCATCGCAATATATAGCGCTATCATGAGAGCTTGCGCCGTTTCGTCGAAACCCAGCATGCTTTCAAGTATGCCTAACGCCGCCATAATAGCTCCGCCGGGGACTCCGGGCGCTGCGACCATCGTAATGCCGAGCATGAGTATGAACCCACTGAAATCTGTCGTATTTACGGGCATGCCGCTCATCATCATAATCGCCATAGCACATGCCGTGATTTTCATCGTGCTACCCGATAGATGTATGGTGGCGCATAAAGGAATAACAAAGGTGGCAATGTTTTTGCTCACTCCGTTTTTAATGGTTTGAGCCAACGTGACCGGAATGGTCGCTGCGGAAGATTGCGTGCCGAGCGCGGTGGCATAAGCGGGAAGCATATTTTTCAATAATCGCAGCGGATTTTTTCTCCCGATGATACCGGCTAAGACGAATTGAACGAGCAGCAGAAGAATGTGTAAGATGAATATGACTACGATGATTTTGACAAAAACAGAGATAATCGAGGCGACTTGTCCCGAAACCGTCATGTTGAGAAATATCCCGAAAATGTGTAGCGGCAATAACGGTATAATGACTTTTGCTATAAGCAAGGAGACAATGTCGCGGAAATCGGCGGCGGCCATTCTCAGGGTGTTGCCTTTGACTACGGATAGTCCCAATCCAATACAGAAAGAGAGCAGCAGGGCGGTCATGATGTCGAGAGGGGCAGGCATCTCGACTGTAAAATAGGGCTTTAACGCCATGTTACCGGGGTTGTCTATTATCGCCGCTGTGTGTGCGGATTCGGTAATCAGTTCCGGGAAAACAGCTCTTCCACTGAAATAGGTGAAGAATCCCGAAAATACGGTGGAACCGTAGGCGATGGCCGCCGTGACGAGCAACAACCGTCCTGCGCCTTTCCCCAAATCGGAAATGGCCGGGATAATCAGTCCGATGATAATGAGCGGAATGGCAAAGGTGAGAAAGTTGCCGAACAGCCCGTTGAAGGTGACGAATATACGTGCGACGGGAACGGGCAGAAACTGTCCCAGCGCGATACCTGTCGCTATGGCGATGAGGACTTGCCACAGGAGGGAAATCCGAAATTTTTTCATAACGCTGATGCTTTTAGCAAAAATAGGAAAATATTCCCTTTTTGTCAAGGAAATGCAGCGCTATCTTTTACAGAAGTACTCGATCTTAATCGATGAAAAGGTCGGCCGAAACTATGTCTGTGCGGATATTCTCGGCAGAAGCGTATTGCCGTAGCAGCCCCGTTGTGAAGGCTATGGTTTCGTCGAGAGGCATTTCTTCGCCATAAGCATTGATTATAACGAACAAGTTTTTGGTGTCGAGCGTTATTTTAGTCCGTTCCTCGTCGCTGGTGGGCGTGCCTATACCTCCTTTATCGTCGCGGTAAACCGGGAGTCCTTCGATATTGAGAACGCCCCGGCCGATACCTCGGAAGATTTCTCCTTCTTTCCCGACTCCCAAAATGAGAGTGTCTCCTTCGATACGATCGGCATCGAAAGCTCCGATGGAGTATCCCGAACGGACAGAGACCAGATTGATGAGATCGACCAACGTATCGATGCGATAGATTCCCAGACCTCTGATAATGCGCCTGCAAAGGGCCTCGGAGGAAACTCGATACCGATTGGGGTCTTTACCGAAAGACCGATAGGCTTTTCGTGTGGCTTGTATAGCGGGTCGTTTGTTTATTTCGTCGATTTTGTAGGCGGCTGCGATGCGGGAGGCTTCGTCGTCTATTTGTTCCCACAGACGAGGGTCGGTTTCGGTATTGGTTACTTGTGCTCCGATGATACCAATTTTCAGGCCGGGGCAGACCTGTGCAAAATTGTTTTCGATACGAATGGTTTTCATGCGTTTTTGCTCTTTTGGATAAAAAAGATATTTCAGAAGCTGTTTTAAATTTATTGTAAATAATATTATCATTGCAGGCAGGTATGTTCCGGCCATATTGAGCCCCTGTCTCGCATCTTGAATCCCTTGATTTTTGTCAATAGCCCGCTATTGACTGCGTATCTCGGACTCCAATCTGCTTCAACATAGGTCTCAATCTGTCTCGGAATAAATTTAAAACAACTTCTCAAAATTAGCGAAAAATTACATTATTGTTGTTTTTGAGTTATGTTTTTTTCTTTTAATATATTATATTTGCATACGTTGCGAAAGCGGGTTGCACTCGGCATATTCAGAAGAATTTGTTTCTGATTGCGTTTGCACCTTCTTGGCATGTATTGAAAACACAATTAAATTTTGATGATATGAAATCACTACATCTGTCGCCCTCGGGCGCTCTCAAAAAGGGTTGGGAATTGACCAAGAAGCATTTTATCGTTATGCTCGGTCTGGTTTTGGGTTATATGGTTTTATTGTGGGTCATCAGCTTGCTCAGCGGAGCTGATACAACTACGTTTCGCTATTGGATTTTGTATTTAGTGAATCTGGTTTTGTCTGTGTGGGTCAATGCGGGATTCGCTAAAATTTTATTGAATGCATACGATGGGGAAGAACCTTCGTTCTCAGTATTCGGAGAATTACTCCCGAAATTGGGCGGACTCATAGGGGTGAATGTTATTGTTGCCGTTTGTTATTGTATTCCATTGGTGTTGGGCTTTATCGTTTTGTTTATCGGAGCGGGAGCAAGTGCGGTTTCTTTTAATTTAGCCGATCCTTATTCATTCGGACATTTTATGGGACAGGCATTCGGCGGAGTGACGGGTATTCTGTTTTTGGTGCTGCTTTTGGTGTCTTTTTATATTGCTTTGCGGTTGATGTTCGCCGTTTATGCTTACGTCGAAGATTTTTCTATCGGAGTCATGGGTGCGGTTCGTAAAAGCTGGACGATGACACAGGGAAACATGTGGACTATCCTTCTTTGTATTTTGATGATTATCGTTCTGAATTTATTAGGGCTCGTAGCTTTGATTATAGGTGTATTCGTAACTATGATTATCACTATGTTCATGACGGTGGCTATGTATCGCCAGATTAAAGAGGACGAGGAAATAGTAATCGTGGAGGAATAACGGATTGTCGTTTCTTCGGTATCTTCTCGATATTTGCGGCACACTGGGAGAGAGGTTGATGCCTTGATACGTTTCTCCTATTGCGGATATTTTTTAACCCCTCCGTCACTACGTGCCACCTCCCCTATATGGCTGGCGCCACATAGGGGAGGAGTTTTAAATATCTCCGATAGAGAAAACAGAAACACCTTGTAATGCTACGGGGCACGGCAGAGGGAGAGGTTGATGTCTTGATACGTTTCTCCTATTGCGGATATTTTTTAACCCCTCCGTCACTACGTGCCACCTCCCCTATATTACTCCGCAACACCCCGTAATGTTACGGGACACGGCAGGAGAGAAGGAGTAATATCAACAGCAGCAATAAATAGGGTATGCACCTCTTCCTCTGCTCATCGTAGATAAGATAGGGGAGGTGTTTTGCGACATTCTTTTATCGCGTAATTTGCCGGTAAGACAAGACGTATTCGACCTTCTCCTAAGTATCGAAGCAGGGGAGAAGGATAAATGCAATTCATTGCGTTCGCTAAAATTTATGTTTATTTTCCCCTTTGATTTTCTACTTGATATCCCGAGATAGGGAAATGGGGTTATCATACAAGAAAAGCGGTCAATTCTTTGACCGCTTTTCTTGTGTAAGTATAATATATATAGTTTGTTAATTTATAACAGGGAATTCGATAGTTTCGCTTATCTCGTTCCAGTCCTCGATAGAGAAGTCGCCGGGCGTTTCACCGGACATGATTTCTCCCAAAATGATGTTGAGAGTCAGTTTTGTGTTTTCCGAAAGGGTCGAACTTAAATTTTTGGAGAGTTTATGTTCGCTACCGTCTTCCAATGTAATGATCAGTTCCAAAGGAGGATTCTCGGCGGAGGGGAACAGCATGACCGTAGCGTTGCTCATGATTGTCCCGTCGGTAGAACGTTCCAGATTAAATTTTACTGTTTTGGTCTTGTTTTCAGTTTCGGCTGTATAGAAGTTCATCTTTTCGGCAATACCTCCGATACGAGCTTGAATGTTTGTAATCATAGGGCTGAAAACTTCGTTTTGCTTCATTTTTGCAATTATTTTAAGTCCGGCAGTTACACGCGTCAATGAAGCCTGTAAATCTTCTTTTCCTATTTGTGCCGGTTTTACAGCATGCACTAAATCATATACGGGCATGTAAGTATTATCGGTATTGGCCCTTAATCTGAAATATAAATTGGAAAGGTCAACTCCTTGCGTTATGCCGGGGGAGTTAATGGCCGGTGTATTATAAATGGGGTCATCGTATTTCGGAGTTCCCCAATATACCATATTGTATGTTCCCAGAGGAAGATGGAGCGGTCTATTGTATTCTCCATATACATGCCCGTCTAATATGGTATAGTATCCATTGAACACAGTTTTATTTCCGTTGATAAAGTTCCCGTAATAAATGGAAGTTTCGGCATTACACGGATAAATTTCGAGAATACCCGTAAACGGGTTTTGGTTAAGAGGGTCGGCGATACGGGCTCTTACTTCGGGGGTTACCAGTTGAGTCTCTTCCGGCGGTGTGGTGTTACTGTTTACATTGTCATCGTCTTTACAAGCAGAGAAGAGGACGAGAAAGGAGATTGCTCCCAACAAAAGTTTTTTCATAATGTTATTGTTATATTTTAATATTTGAGTCAATATGACTGAATCTATTTATATAACAATGAGGAAGAATTTTTGTTTTTATGGGGGTAAAGAGAGAAAAGGGGGCAATTTGATTTATCCGTCGATAATCGGGGTTTTTGATAAGATATCGAGAGCGATGACTACTGTCATATAGAGAATGAGACAGCCGATGATTCCATAAAGCCAACGGGCTTTTCGGCGGGAAAGTCTCGATGTGAGCATGCGGCAGTTCTTGCTGTTGAAGAACCAATTCCAGTCGGCTATCGCCGCACAGAGGGACAGTATGCCCGATATGAGAAACAGGCATAGAACGATGAGTGCAGGAATGAGTGCCGGAGTGTCGTTCATTGTGGTAGAGGGTTCAACATTTTTTTCCTGAGTATATTTCTCCTATTTTTCCGATACCTCGCTTGGCAAGAAAAATATAGGATTGGAGTTTCGGGGCGATACTATGATTTTCAGATGTCGAGTGTAATCGACCGGGCTCCGTTTTCGGTCTCGGCGATATGGACATTTACACAATCGTAGGGGAGCAGCTCTTCGATTTTGTCGGGCCATTCGATGAAGCAGAGAGCCCCGCTGGCGAAATAGTCTTCGGCTCCGAGGTCATAGGCTTCTTCGATTTTGTCGAGCCGGTAGCAATCGAAGTGGTAGATGAGTTCGCCGGTAGTAGCGGACCGGTATTCGTTGATAATGGCGAATGTGGGACTATTGACGGGGTCGTCTACACCGAGTTCTTCACAAACGGCTTTAATGAAAGTCGTTTTTCCGGCTCCCATGTTGCCGTGAAAAGCGAATACCGTATTGTCGCCCATGAGCTTAATGAATTGGCGGGCTGTTTCTTGTATTTGGTCGAGATTTTTTATCGTAAGCGTGTGCATGAGTTTTTATTTTTTTGTGAGTGTTATCAAGGGAATCATCATTTCTTCCATAGAGATGCCTCCGTGTTGGAACGTATCTTTATAGTACCCTACGTAGTAGTTGTAATTATTGGGGTATGCAAAGAAGTCGTGGTTCGTGGCGAATATGTAGGTGGAGCTGACGTTGGGCGACGGCAGTCCGTATCGTTCGGGTGTTTTGATTTCATATACCTGCTTGGGGTTGTAGCTGAGCGATTTCCCTACTTTATACCGTAAGTTGGTATTGGTATTTTTATCGCCGATTACTTTGATGGGGTTATTGACGTGTACCGTCCCGTGATCGGTGGTGAGAATGATTTTAAAATCTTTTTCGGCGATTTTGCGGAAGAGGTCGAGCGCCGACGAGTGGCGGAACCAAGACTCGGTAATGGAGCGGTAGGCGGCCTCCGAGGAGGCGAGCTCACGAATCATTTTGGATTCGGTGCGAGCATGGGAAAGCATATCGACGAAATTGAGCACGCAGACATTGAGTTGGTTATTCTCGATTTGCGGGAAGTTTTGAATGAGTCTTTCGCCGAATGCCGATTCGTTGATTTTATTGTAAGAGAATGTATATCGTTTGCGGAACCGGTCGAGCAGTGTCTGAATGAGGGGAGCCTCGTTCAGGTTTTTGCCTTCCTCTTCGTCCTCGTCTACCCATAGGTCGGGGAACATGCGAGCTATCTGGTTGGGCAGCAAACCGGAGAAGATAGCGTTGCGGGCATATTGCGTGGCTGTGGGCAGGATACTGAAATAGAGGTCTTCCTCGGCCGTAAAGTATTCGTTAAGCAGAGGTTTGATCACTCTCCATTGGTCGAAACGGAAATTGTCGATGAGTATGAAAAATACTTTCTCCCCGTTGTCGATGAGGGGGAAGACTTTGGTTTTGAAAAGTTCATGGCTCATCAAGGGATGCTCGCCTCCGGTAATCCACTTTTCGTAGTTTTTCTTGACGAATTTGGCGAAAGCGCTGTTGGCTTCGGTCTTCTGCATGGTGAGCAGTTCGTCCATATCGCTTTCGGCTTGTGTAAGTTCCAATTCCCAGAACACGAGCTTTTTGTAAACTTCGAACCAGTCGTTCCAAGAATAGGAGTCGTTTATCTGGCTGCTAATGTGTTGGAACTCCTGTCGATAGTCGCTCGATGTCTTTTCCAAGATGATCTCTTTGTGGTGGAGATTTTTCTTTATGGAGAGGAGAATCTGATTGGGATTGACCGGCTTGATGAGGTAATCGGATATTTTGTTTCCGATGGCTTGGTTCATGATGTTTTCTTCTTCGCTCTTGGTGATCATGACGACGGGAATCTCGGGATTTTCCATCTTGATCTGGCCGAGGGTATCGAGCCCGCTCAATCCCGGCATGTTTTCGTCGAGGATAATGAGGTCGAAGGTCTCATGAGCTGCTTTTTCAAGCGCATCTCGTCCATTCGATACAGTTGTGACTTCATATCCTTTTTGTTGTAGAAAGAGGATATGCGGTTTCAGTAAATCGATTTCATCGTCGGCCCAAAGTATTTTACCGTTTTTCATAAGGCTCTGTCGGTTGAGGATTGTTTTCAAGGAATAAGAAATAGTCTTCGAAACTGTATCCTTCGAGCAGTTTCTTGAAGTTATCCTCGCTGATCATTACGGGTCTTACTCCCGGCGGATAACGGAATGTTTCGCTGTTATCGAGAACCCGACGATAGTGGGATAACTCGTCAAAGTTATTAAATCCTTTGACAACTAACATACTTATTTCGTTAAAGGTCATTATTTCGAGGTCGAAATCTTTAATGACGAAGCTGGTGAAGTTGTGTTTCGCCACGTCGAAGAGTAATTGATTGGACGATACGCTGTCGGTCGCATAGACCAGAAGCAGCACGTGTGGTGCATTCAGGTCTTGTGTGAACGTTGCCTGAGCGGTATCGTTCGCCAACGTCGTCGTATCGTTGGTGAGCCGTGCCTTCCAAATCATTCCCCGCATGTTCCCGCTGCCTTCGGCAACCTGACGTCCCTGAGCGACTCCTTTGAGCATTGTGGTCGCCATAGGCGAAACGTCGGCTTGCGGGTAACGTTCGAGCAGATCTTTCAAGCCTGCTTTGAAATGGTCGTACTGTTTGTCACCGATGTAGGCCAGCGCATCGAGGAAAAGGAATTTGGGCATAAGCGGCGAGAGCGGATATTTTTCTTTCATGAAGGTCGTGTTCCCGTGTACCGTTCTGTTGTCGTTTTCGAGATAAGCGGCATAGGTGGCTTCGTAAATAGAATCTTGGACAGTGCTCATGCGTCGCAGATTATCCAAATAATGCGGATCGGCCATAGCTTGCGCGTAGGGGCTTTCGGGGAATACAGAACGAATCTTATCCCGGTATATCCCTGCGGTGACGACATCTCCGTTACGCATGTACATGAGGTACATGTTATAGTATACGTCGAGTCGGTAGGGGTTTTCGGGGAACCGCTCTTCCAATAAGTTGAAGTTGGCGATGGCCGCCGGGTAGTCTTCGAGTTTGTTTTTGAGGATAATACCCATATTGAACAAACCTTCGGCAACGACTTCGTTCGATGTTTCCATTGCCTCTGGTGTCATGGGTATTTGTTTGAGGTAGAATTCGGGTTTATGAGGATCGTCGGCCGCGTCGGATTGTATGCTGTCGGGGTTTTCTTCATCGGGGAGAGAATTGTCGGCCAAATCTTCGTTTTCACTGTTTCCCGATTGCTCGGCAAAGTCGCTCATGGAGAATCCCGATTTGTTGCGACGACGCCAGTCGTCTTCGAGTTTTCGGCTACCCCAAATCCGTTGGAATTCGGTTTTACCGGCAGAAACCATAGGCTTGTTATAGAAGTACCATGATTTGTCCCCAGAAAGAATCGTCGTATTTTGTTTGGCCGAGTTGTCGTTGTTGAATTGAGGCCCTTGTTGTTGGGCGAGATATTCTTCTCGCTGTTGTGCTTCGGCCTCTTCTTTTTCTTTTTTGATGAGGTCATCGATGATTTTTTGTATGGCTTTGTTCCGGTCGTCTTCACTCATGGCCGCCAAGTTTTGCAAACTGTCTTGCAGCTCGACATTTTGTGCATAGACAACCAGCTCGTCGAGGACGGACGATCGTCGGGAGAGCAGATCGTATTGGGGATAGTCTTCTTTCAGTTGGGGAATGGCTTCGGCATAGCACGGTTGGGCATCGACATACTTTCTTCTTTCGAAATAGAGATTGCCGAGCGTGATTTGGCAGATGGCTTTTTCTATGCCGTTACGAGTGCTCTTCTGGTTTGCCAAGCGGTAGTTTTCCATCGCTTTGAGCGTATCTTTGCGGGACAGGTAGAGATTGCCGATGGCGTAGTATATTTGATCGAGATATTCTTTGTTACGATCCCGGGAAGCCATACGGGTGAGTTTCTTCACTTCTTTCGAAATATCTTTCCCCGAATAGACTTCGGTTTGTTTGATCCGAGCATTGAATTCGGTTCGATAGGGTGGATTCATGCCGATGACTTTTCCGTATGTCTGGTATGCTTTCGTAGGATTTTGTGTGGCTGCATAGAGTTGCGCCAGCAGGAATGTCATTCGGATGCGTTGTTGTTTGCTCGAAGCAGACTTAATGGCCGTTTCGAGAAAAGGAATGGCTTTTTCGTATTCTCCTTTGTGAACAAGGTAATCGGCATTGACTGTCGCAAACCAGTTGTTTTGGGATTCGGGCAATTTCTCGTTGTTGATTTTGAGCAGTATATCTTCCGCTTCGTACAACCAGCCCATAGCGATGTAACACCGAGCTTGCCAAATGCGCGACTCTGCTACCAAATCGGGCATCCAAGTGAAATGGCGGGATATATAAAGGAAGGTCGCAGCGGCTCCGAGGAAATCGCCTTTGTAGTATTGTGCTTTTCCCATAAGTCTCCATGCGTTGTGAATAAACGGGTTGTATTCGTCCCGTTTCATATACTCCCGGTATTTGGGGTCGCTCATTTTTTTAGAATTTCTTTTCGGCCTTTTCTTAATGGAATGCAACTGTATGGCTTTCTGGCATTTCTCGATAGTCCGATCGAAACTTCCCGATGGTTGCGGATCTTTGGGATTTGCATAGGCTTGTGCCGGATGCATGAGCAGGAGGTCCGTGAAATTATCCTCGTATCCTTCTTCCATCTCTTTGAGTTGTTCTTTGTAATTTTCTATTCCGTTGAAATAGACGTTGTAGCGGGTGGTAAAGCTATGGTAAAAACGTGTCACCGCCGTATTCTTTTTCGTGGAACAAGATACGAGTGTAAGAACAATAAATAAACCGATAGTATGTAGTATTCTTTTTTTCAATCGATGTTATAGGGATAATGCTCCATTTTTTAAACTGAATTTTTCCTGTTTTATTGCTTTTTACCGGTTGCAGAATGTAGGTAGGAAGCTATAATTTTTACAACAAAATAGGCGATTATCAAGGTAAATACGATGGTTGCCCCCGCAGGGACGTCGAGCCAATAGGAGAGTAACAGTCCTCCTATGCCGCAGAGGAGATTGATTGCTCCCGACAGCCAAACGATATTTCGGAATTTGTGACAGAAAAGTTCGGCGATCATTTGCGGTAAAGAGAGTATGGAGATGAGGAGCATGATACCGACCAGACGAATGGTAAGAACCACGGCGGTCGCCACAAAAAATGTCATGATATAGTTGACGAGGCGTGTCTTGATACCGCGGGTGTGGGCAAAGTCGGCATCGAAAGCCGTATATACGATGGTCTTGTATTGCAACACGGTGTAGAAAATCAATAATGCGGCAAAGGCCGCAAAGATGAATATATCCATGCGGGTGATGGTGAGAATGTTTCCGAAAAGAAATTCCGTGAGCCCCGGTGTGTAGCCGGGTGTCATGAAAATAAAAATGATTCCGATTGCCATGCCTAACGCCCATACGACCGCTATGGCAGAGTCTTCACGAACCGATTTGCCCCGAGACAGCCATTCGACTCCCAATGCTGAAAGGATAGCGAAAACAAGAGCCGAAAGCGTGGGATTGATGCCGAGGTAATACCCTACACCCAAACCACCGAAAGATGCATGGGTTATGCCCCCGGTAATAAATAGCATGCGGCGTGCGACGATGTATGTGCCGATGATGGCACTTGTTATGGAAATGAGTAGTATCGCCCACAAAGCATTTTGAAAGAATGTATAATTGAGAATGTCTATCATAAGCAATTATTTGTCGATCGTTCTTTGTTCATTGACAACGAGCAATATTTCGTCTCGCAGTGAATCGGGGACGGCGATTTGCCGTAATTGCAAACTGCGTACCCACCCCGGCACATCTTCCGGTCGTAGCGTATAGAAAATTTCCCGAAAGAGTTCTATTTGTTCGGGTGTATAGCTGTCGGGGTCGATTCCTTTCCAAGCATCGAGCTCTTCGTCGTCGTAGTATTCTATTGTTTTGCTTACTCCGGCGAGCAGGCTGTCGCGTTCGCAAACGAGATGCCGTCCGCAACATTCTTGCGGAGGTTCCTGAATTTTGGTTTGAGCTATTTTATTAGTTTTTTCAACCTGTTTTTTTAAATCCCGTCGATGGAAATAGTAAGTAACAATACCTAAGAGTATGATGGCAGAGATGAGTATAATCATAATCGTGTTCCTTCTTTTTCGTCCTTTTCAAGCGAGAAGCCCGCTTTACAAAGGTCTTTCCAATAGTTGGGGTATGATTTATCCACTACCGAAATGTCTTTAATCTTTATTTCCGGGAAGAGAAACGCAGCCGGGGCAAATGCCATAGCCATGCGATGATCGTCGTAGGATTCTATGACCGGTGCAACCTTCGGAGCGATAGATTCTCCGTCCCATTCGAGCGATCTGTCCGAAGATATTAGTTTATATCCTAATTTAATAAGTTCGTTTTGTAGGGCGGATATGCGATCTGTTTCTTTTATTTTAAGGGTTTGCAGCCCTGTGAATTTGAACGGAAGCCCTATTAAACAGCAAGTTACGACAAGGGTTTGAGCCAAGTCGGGTTGCTCGGATAGATCCTGTTCGTATAATGAAATGGTTCTGTCCGATTTTCTTAGTTTTACGCCTTCCTGAGAAAACAGGCTGGAAACACCCAGAGGTTCGAAAAGTGCGGCTATGCGGGCATCGCCTTGAAGGCTTTTGTTCGAGAGATTCGGCAGGAATATCTCAGCTTCGGGTGCGAGTACCGCGATTTCATACCAATAGGAAGCTGCCGACCAATCCGGTTCTATTCGGAATTGCTTCGGGCAGTATCGGCCGGCCGGAACTCGTATGGTATTGTTGGAGCGGTGTGTCTCTATACCGAAATGAGACATCATTTCGAGAGTCATTTCGATATAAGGCGTAGAAACTATTTTGCCTGTGAGGGTCAGCTCCAATCCGTTTTGCATATAAGGTGCTATCATGAGTAGTGCCGATATGTATTGGGAGCTGACATTGCCCGGTAGAGAAAGCTCTCCGCCTCTTAGTTCTTTCCCAAAAATTTGCAAAGGGGGGAATCCTTCTTTGTCGAAGTATCGGATATCTGCTCCCAGAGAGCGTAGAGCATCGACCAGTATTTTTATGGGGCGTTGTTTCATTCTCTCGGAGCCCGATATGATACATTCGTAATCTCGTTTTTGAGCATAGTAGGCCGTGAGAAATCGCATGGCTGTTCCTGCTCCGTGTATATCGATCGAACTGTTTTTTTCCGTGAAAGCCTGTTTCATGACCCGTGTGTCGTCACAGTCGGACACGTTGGTTATCGGTATCGAATCGTCGCACAGGGCGTTTATGACGAGAGCCCTGTTGCTGATACTTTTGGATGCCGGCAGTTCGACTTCTATGTGGCAATCGTGTGGAGCAAAGACTTTGTAATTCATTTGTTCGCTGTGGGTTTTGTCGCAAAATTAGCAAAAAAAGAGGAATGGTATGTATCATTTCTTTATTTACCGATGAAGTATTTTTCATAAGTCTCTCTTTTCAACATCTTTTGTTTTTGTAGTCTCTTTTATTTTTTTTGTCGCATGGAAGAGAAGGGCGGATAGTTTCCTTGATACGTTTTCCCTGTTGCCGATATTTTTTAACCTCTCCGTCCTTCGGACACTTCCCCTATGACTGATGCCACATAGGGGAGGTGTTTAAAAATGTTCGAAGTGGATTTCACCCTCTCCTCCTGCTGTGCCCCACTGTCTCACGGGGTGTTTGTTGTCAAGCGAGATATAGGGCGGGTGTCGCGTAGTAAAGCAGGGGTTGATTTTTGTCAAAAATCTATTCGGCTGCTTGATTAACCATTCGCCGAGGGAACCGGAATGTGCTTGTCGGCAAGACATCGCTAAAATTCATGTTTCCCCCTTGATTTTCTACTGAGCCGAATTTTCTAATAGCATTGCAGCTCGAATTGAATTTGACTGAAATCTCGCCTTTCCAAGTCTCGTTGCCGGATATAAAAGTAAAGGCTTCCGCAGTCCCCGAACGGTATATCTACCTCTTCTTCCTCGATACAGTTGAGTTGCAGAAGTAAAATCCATTCGCGGGCAGACTTTTTGCTATATGTCTGTTGTTTCTCCTCTTGCGCTCTCGATTCGCATGCTTCGGCTATACCGTTTTGAATGAGTGAGGCGTATCCCAAGATACGTCCGGCCGATTCCATGTGGGGATATCCCCATTTCCCTAATTTTCGTTCTATGATATCCCAATCGGTATATGCGGTGTTGTCATCGCCTGTCATACCGACATAATCTTCCCAATCGGGAGCACAAGTATGTGCTGTGAATTTGAGTGCCATTTCGGGAAGCCTGTGTTCTTCCGGGAGATTGTCGGGGAAATCGGCCGGTACTAATTCGGAAATGGGAGTGGGGGTATATAATAGTTTTGCTCCCTTACTATTTCTCCACGGTTGATTCGTGAGATCATAAAAGAGATAGAACATGCCTTCGTGTGGAAGGAGATTGTCTGTGTCGTAAACCGATAGTTCTTCGCAAGATAGTTGCAGGAAAAACGGGAGAACGATGTGTTCGCCGTATTCATCGGTGTAGTGAGGCCATTCGAATTTTTTCGGTAAGGCCGGTTTTCCCCCGAATTTAGATTGTACGGGGGCTGCTTTTCTTTTTTCAAAATCGAAAAAGATTCCGTTACGAACAAGTGCCTGTATTTGCTCTTTGAGCTTTGCTTCGATTTCTATTTCCGAAGGTTTTTCATCGTTTCGGTTATGTCGGAAAAGATGCCAGAATGGTTTTGTGTCGTCCATGGTAAAAGTAAAATTTCGATTTGTAAAAAAATGCCCGAACACATTACGTTCGGGCTTGATATATGAAAATTTATAAAAGTCTTTTCATATTTTAGTTTGCAGGGGCTTCTTGAACAGGAGCCTCTTGTGCCGGTGCTGCGTTATTTCCGGTAGCAGGCGTTTCAAATCCGGGAAGAGCTGCCGGTGCTTCGGTATTTACAATGTCTTTAATTTCCGATACGGAAGATTGCTGCCCGTTGTGAGAAACGAATACGGTAGCTATGCTCAGAACCATGATAACAATAGCAAGGGTCCATGTCGCTTTTTCCACAAAGTCGGTTGTTTTCCGAACTCCCATGATTTGATTCGATGATGCGAAGTTAGAAGCAAGACCTCCTCCTTTTGATTTCTGAACCAATACAATACCTATCATCAGCAATGATGCCAAGATGATAAAAACGGTTAATACTACTGACATTTTTTATTATTCTGTTTTTATGTTAATAATCAATTTTTCCAAAAATCTTATTTGGTCTGCAAAGTAAATATTTTTTTCTGGATATTTCAAACTTAATTTTTTAATTATTTGCAATGCTTTCTCATATCGTCTTTGTTTGATATAGATTTTTGCTAAACTTTCCGTGAAGAAAGTGTCGTCGTTGCTGCTTTCGGAGGAGGCGGATTGTTCTGTATTCTCTTGATCGCGACCGGTTGTTTTCGGTAGAACGGCAGGAGATGGATTTGTCTCGTGCTCGTGAATCGGCGTTGCGACTAGATTGGCCTGTTCTTCTTCTTTTTGCAGGTTGCTTATATAGTCCGATTGAGCGAGTATATTGCCTGAAATAATTCGGTCGAGGCTTTCTTCTTCATTGCCTCGTTTTTGCTCTTTACGGTATGTCCCCAAAAACAGATCGATCGCTTGCATGGTGCTGTCGGTTCGGGGAGCTTTCGGATAGAGGTCGGCGAAAGATTCTCCTTCGACTCCGAGAATGGTCTCTAAGTGCGCATGAGGACTGGCGTAAATCAGAGCTTGTTGTATGCGCTTCTCGTCGGGCATGGCTCCCGGTGTGAATTTCAGATAGAGAAGTTGCGGGATATTGAAATAGGGATAATCCGCGGCCATTTGGTCGGCATCGGATTTCGAGATTGTTTCATCGCCAATCCCGTTTAGAAGGTTTCGTATTTGTTCCCGGGTTATCATAGTGTTACCAGTTGGCTACCGTCGCGTTGAAAATTTGATCTACCAGCTCGTCTGTGATTTGTTGAATAAGTTCATCTTGCACATCGGTTAACATTCGGTCGCTGGAAAAGTCCTTATACCCGGAGAATGTTTGGTCTATGTCATACTGAGGGTCTTTGGTGTTGGTGAATCTTACCCTTACAGAAATAGTCAGGCGCGTTTGCGATGCGTATGCGTTTTCTGTTACGGCTTGCGGGGTGAGGTCATAATTTGTGATTTCTCCTTCCAATTGCAGATCTCCTCCGCTGCTAACCATTTGTAATCGCGTTTGCCGGGTATAAGCGTTTTTCAATGAATTGGTGAACAACTCTTCCAATGGAGGGTAAACCAATGCCGCTTTAATGGGAAAGTTCGCTACCGATATGGTCTTGGTCGTTTCGTAATTGATCGAAGCTCCGTTGAATTTATAAGAGATACTGCATGACGACAGTATGACGAGTAATATAGTCGTTAAACGTTTCATTGTCGTGCGGCTCTATTCTAAGTTATATTCTTTAATTTTACGATAAAGAGTCCTTTCGGATATTTTTAATTCTTCGGCTGTTTTTTTCCGTTTTCCGTGATTCCGTAATAATGCCTTTTTGATGGTCTCTTTTTCCGTATCTTCGAGTGTTGTAGGTTGTTCCTCGATATATTCGGGTTCGTTGGGTATTATCTCTCCTACGGTGTCTTCTATGGCCGTTCGTTTGGCGGACGGGACATGTACCGGAACAGATGGTACAATAGGAGTAAGAGCCATCGATTGTGCGACAGGAACCGGTTGGGGTGTTTGAGCGTAAGAAGTTTGTCCCTGAATTTTCTCCCTCGTCAGTTCTTCTACTTTCGCATGTAGGTCTGCCAGCTCTTTTTGCATTTCGAACAGGGTCTTGTAGAGCATTTTTCTTTCTTTCTCGAAGAAGGAGTGCTCTTGTTCGTTCGAGGTGGCGCGAGCCGGTAATTTTTCGATATTATATTGGGGCAGATAGTTTTGCAACGTTGCTCCGTCTACGTCTCGATTTGTTTCGAAAATAGAGATTTGTTCGGTGATATTTTTTAGCTGCCTTACATTTCCCGGCCAACGGTAGTTGAGCAGTACGGTGCGTGCATCTTCCGTCAGCTGGATTACGGGCATTCGGTAACGCTCCGCAAAGTCCGTAGAAAATTTACGGAATAATAGGAGAATATCCTCAGACCGTTCTCTCAATGGGGGAATTTCGATGTGTATCGTGCTGAGTCTGTAATACAAATCTTCCCTGAATTTTCCTTCCGAAACGGCTTTTACCATGTCCAAGTTGGTTGCAGCGACGATTCTTACATTGGTTTTCAAAACAGTGGAAGAACCGACTTTTAGAAATTCTCCGCTTTCGAGTACGCGCAATAATCGAGCCTGAGTCGTGAGGGGTAATTCGCCGACTTCGTCCAAGAAAATTGTTCCTCCGTCGGCTTCTTCGAAATAACCTTTTCGTGCAGATAATGCGCCAGTAAAAGCTCCTTTTTCATGCCCGAACAATTCGGAATCTATGGTTCCTTCGGGTATCGCTCCGCAGTTTACGGCAATATACTTTCCATGCTTTCGGGAACTGTTGGCATGTATAATCTGTGGAAAGAACTCTTTTCCCGCACCGCTTTCTCCGGTAATAAGCACAGCCAAATCGATAGGTGCGATTTGTAGAGCTCTTGTAATGGCTCGAATCAGACCCGGAGCATTTCCTATAATGCCGAATCGTTGTTTGGTTTGCTGTATTTCTGCCGGAATCATCTGTTTTCTAATAAAAATGTATTTACAAACATAGCGAAAAGTAAATGCAGAACGAAATGAATAGATTCGTTTTTCATACTGAACCGATGCTATTTCCGCATTTTATGCAAAGATACATATTTTTCTATTTGTCGGGCAAAGCGGTAATGGGATTTATCGGCGAGATTTTATCGGTATCGAGGCTTATTTGAACTTTTTAAGAGAATTGTAATTCTTTTATTACTTTGGGAATAGGATAGAATTTCTTTTTACTTTAAAATTCATTATTCCGAATGTGGTATGGAAATTCTCGTGAAAATATATCGAAAGACATCAAGATTTTCATAATTTTGTTTTTAATTGATATCATTCTATGAAATCGTTTTTGAAATTTAGAGAGAGAGGAATATATTTGTATATGGCTAGTTATTTAGATTACAGAGGTTAATCTAACCGACACCGGGAAGAGATATTTAGGATATCGGAATCGGGGTGATAAAACCATTGAGGAAACTCGCTGTCGCCGTATTTTATTTTTGAATTTTTGTTTTGTATGAGAAGACGCTTGCTTTATATTTATCTCTTATTAATCGCAGGTATTATAGCGTGTGAGACAGTTATTGTCGAAGCGGCTCCCAATTTTTATTTCAAACAATTATCCCAACAAGATGGGCTTTCTCAAAATTTTGTGCGTTCTATCATGCTCGACCACGATGGTTTTCTGTGGGTCGGGACGAAGTCGGGGATAAGTCGTTTCGATTATCACGAGTTCAAGAATTATTCGTCTGTTCCCGATTCAGCCGCTTCTTTACCGGGCAATTTAGTTCATTTCATTGTTGAGGATGCCCGTCATAATATTTGGATTTCGACCGATAAGGGTGTATGTGTTTATCAGCGGGAAAGCGACGATTTCAAGACTGTTCTTTGGAGGCAGAAGGCTTTGCAGGCTCATTCTTATTTGTTGACTGACGATGCTCTTTTTTTGGGAGGAAGGGGAGTAATATACCGATGGGATTATCACCGGGCTGTCATGGATACGGTTCCTGTTCGGTGGAAAGATAAGTCATACGCGTTTTTCAATCACATGATACCGTGGTCGGAGCATTGCTGGGTATTATCGTCGAGATGGAACGGATTGTGGCTATTGGACTGCCGTACAGGGGAAATAGAACGACCGACGTTCTGTAAGGAGAAAGAGATTATGTCGGTCAAAGTCGATACCCAGGGAGATTTGTGGATTTCGCCCTATGGCAAGGGGCTCGACCGGTATATCGACGGCGGTAGAAAACAAAAGCATTACGATGTGTCGAACTCAGATCTAACCAATAATGTGATTCTCGATATAGAAGAGCGGGACGGTTCTTTATGGCTGGCTACCGATGGCGGTGGAATCAGTATCTTGAACTTGAAAGACGAGACTTTTTCCAATATTCGATATACGCCCGGCAATATCTATTCATTTCCGTATAGTTCGGTATTTTGTTTATATAAGGACAGGGACGACAATATGTGGGCCGGAACGATACGAGGTGGATTATTCGGCATCAAAGAGGTACATATGAGAACGTATCGCGATGTTTCTCCGGGCAATCATTACGGCATGAGCGATAAAACGGCATTGTGCTTATATGAAGATGAGGACGGAATTATCTGGGTCGGGACCGATGGCGGGGGACTGAACCGTTTGGAGCCGAAGAGCAATAGATTTACCCACTATCCCAATACTTACGGATATAAAGTTGCCTCGATAACCCGTTATAACGAGCGAGAATTATTGATGTATTTTTTTTCCAAAGGGTTATATTTGTTCGATAAACGTACGGGTAATTTAAGGCCTTTTACTTTATTGAACGATAGGCGTAACGAGGAGATTATACATTCGGGCATATCGGTCAATGTCGATTATTTCGATACCGATAAAATCCATTTATTTGCGGACAAGATATATACTTATGATAAATCGACGGGCTCTTTTACCATTGCGCATGTTGCCGATTCGTCTCGGTATTACGGTACGGTTCAGCGGTTTTATTCCGATAAGGATATTACCTATCTTTTTGGCCGCAATTATATCTTGCGGCTCGACCATGCGGAGAATGCTGCTGTGTGTCTTCTTGCTTTCGGTTCAAAAGCGGTCATCAATGCGGCTTGTAGGGACGACGAAGGAAACTTTTGGATAGGGACCGACAAGGGGCTGTTCCACTACGATGTGAATACCCGGGCGTTGAACGAAATAAAAACAAATATGTTTAGGGAGGTGACTTCGGTTGCCTATGCCAATCAATATCTGTGGTTAGGCGCCGACGGTCTGCTTTTCCGATATTCCATAGGCGAGGATAAATTTTTTATTTACGGCGAATCCGACGGCGCTATACCTAACGAATATTTGCATAAATCTACTTTGGTAACTCGGGACGGAGCTCACATTTATATGGGCGGTGTAACCGGACTTTTACATATCGATCGGGAAATATACAAGGAGTACAATTCCCTCTCTCCTTCGTCGGTCGAGTTGTCTGATGTTGTTCTCGATGGAAAATCGGTGATGAACAAAATGGGCGATACAGACCGGAGCTTGCGTGTTGCATGGAATTATACTTCGCTCACTTTGAAGACGATGGTACGGGAGAAGGATATTTTCAGGAAGAAGATGTTCCGGTTCAACATCGAAGGCCTCGGTCGATCGGAAATAGAAACTTACGACCATACTCTGACTTTATATACTTTGCCGGCAGGCACATATAGGGTAATGGCTTCGTGTAGTACGGAAGACGGCGGTTGGAGCCAATCCCGGTGCATATTGCAGATAGAGGTTGTTCCACCGTGGTGGAAATCGTTTTGGTTTATTGCTCTCGTGGTGATTGTAGCGGCCGGTTTGTGTTATTTGATGATAAGTTACACTGTAAAAAGAAAAAATTCCCGGTTGCAACTCGAAATGAAAGAGAGGGAACGTAAAGTGTATGAAGATAAGGTAAGGTTCTTGATCAACGTTAGTCATGAACTGCGAACACCTTTAACTTTGATTTATGCTCCGTTAAAGCGACTTTTAAAGAGCGGCACTGTCGATGATATGCTGAAAACACAGTTAATGCAGATTTTCAAACAGGCCCGTCGTATGCGCAATATCATCAATATGGTACTCGATATGCGGCGTATGGAGGTGGGATATGAAGCATTGCATTTGGCTCCTTATTCATTGAATGAGTGGGTAAGGGCTGTCATCGGGGATTTTTCGGAAGAGTTCGAGTCCAAGAAAATAATGCTTCTTTTCAATCCCGATGAGACGATAGATAAAATCTCTTTCGATAGAGAGAAATGCGAGATCGTATTGTCCAACCTGTTGATGAATGCATTTAAATTCAGTGAGGAAGGAACTGTGGTAACGGTCATCACCGAACGTAGAGAAAGTTGTGTGCGCATTTCTGTCAAGGATCACGGAATAGGATTGAACGAGAATGACCTATCCCATTTATTCACTCGGTTCTATCAGGGAGATCACCGGTTGAGCGGCAGCGGTATAGGTCTGTCTTATTCTAAGACTCTGCTGGTATTGCATGGCGGGGAAATAGGTGCATACAATAACGAGGACAAAGGGGCCACGTTTTGGTTTGAGTTACCGTTGGCATATAACGACGAAGATGTCGCATGTGCTCCGGGTATGTATTTGAACGATATAGGATATGCAACCGATATGCCGGAGACGACAGTTCCCGAAAAAGATTTTCCTCTCCAAGATTATTCTATTCTCATTATCGATGACGAGATGGATATACGTTCTTTTATTAAAACTTCATTTTCCGGTGTTTTTAAACAAATTTATACGGCCGATGACGGAGTGAACGGTTTGCATGTCGTTCATCAGTACCAACCCGATTTGGTGATTTGCGATATTATGATGCCCCACATGGACGGATTCGAATTTTGTCGTTTGTTGAAGAGCGATATTCAAATCAGTCATATTCCGGTTATCTTGCTCACTGCAAGGGATAACCCCGATAGCCTCGCAGCCGGATATAAATTGGGTGCGGACTTTTATCTTGCCAAGCCATTCGATGACGATGTGCTCTTGACTGTTATACGCAATTTGTTATGGAATAGGGAACAAATAAAAAACTATTATCGCGATGCCGTACAGGTTTCTATCATGCCTAAAAACCAGACATTCAGTAATGCTGACGAACAATTTTTGTTGAAATTGAATAAGCTGGTGTTGGATAATATAGATAACTCCGATTTAGATGTGAAGTATTTAACGGTCGAAATGGGCATGAGCAGAGCTTCTTTGTATAACAAAGTGAAGGCATTGACTGGTTTAGGCGTGAACGATTTAATCAATCGCATAAGAATCGAGCAAGCCATGAGATTGCTTACCGATACCGATATCCCGATCGCAGAGGTATCGGAGCGTATCGGGTTTTCCAATGCTCGTTATTTCAGCACCTGCTTCAAGCAGTTTACATCGATGACTCCTCGGGAGTACCGAGAGCAGAAAAGGAACGAGCCATCGGCTTAATTTCAAACGTTTTGTTTTTTCTCAATAGCCTGTTATACTTGTTTTAGACGATTTCGAAAATGATTTAGACAATTTCGAACATGCCTTTGTTAGGGGTGATTTTATATTTGCATTCGTGAAAGCAAATTATTTTATTGTTTAATTTCTTAATTCTTGTATGTATGAAAACGAAAGCATTACTTATTTCGACTTTATGTTTGCTGGGTGCTAATTATTCATGGGCTGCCGATGAAGATGTTACTCCCGGTCATTTGAAATTTGCCGATCAAGCGGTCGGCTCGTATGAATTTGTTCATTATTCTTCGCAGGGAGCCAATCCTGTTTCACCTTATCCTACCGAGAAGTTGAAAGAGGAGGGTACTGTCGTGTTGACCGGAGGTCAAGTTAAAAATGAAGATGCCAGTGTGGCCGGCTTTAATAAAGGGTGTCACATCGTTGCTTCGGATTATGGAAATATGTTGTTGATAAAAGGGGACGGTAGTGCCGAAGAACCCACATTGTCAGCCGCTGATGCTTTGGCCGGGTATATAAACGTCAGTATGTTTACACAAACAGATTTCCCGGTTAATACTCCGGTACGTTTCCATTTCGTGTCGAAAGTAGTAGGAGGTCCTATAACTGCGGATTATAAGATTTCTGTTTGGAATTTCGGAGGGGCAACGACCAATGTACCACTCCCCGAAACTACTACTTACAGTTCGATCGATACGAAATGGTGGCCGATATATGCCGATTTGAATATTGCCGGAATTACAGGCGACGATAGGATTCCTTTGCGGATACGGTACAATATTCCCGGAGGACACTTGGGCAATCGAGCCATTTATATCGCAACGATACAATTTACAGCTAATCCGAGCGGAGAATGTCCTGAGTTCGATCCTGTGAATTTCGATGGTTGGGATACCCCGAATGGATCACCTGCTACTGGTATTGACGCGATAGGTGAGACCAACGGATTCGTGGCATGGGATAGTCAGTATATCTATTTGAACGATATAGACTTCGGGACCGAGGTATTTATCTATTCGTTGAACGGTGCATTGGTGAAAACCGTGAAGGTAACCGATTCGTTCGTGGAAGTTCCGATGTCTCGCGGTGCTTATGTGGTGAAATATGGAAACAAAGCATCGAAAGTCGTGCTTTAATGACTTATAAATGAGATCTATAAAACCGAGGATAAATTTCCTCGGCTTTATTTTTCTTTGTTTTGTTATACTCTTAAATAAAATATGCATGAAAACGAGGATTCTTTTGCTTATTCTTTTCAGTTCGTTTTTTTATGGTTCGCTGTTTTCACAGACTACAAATTTTGCGTTACGTTTCAATGGTGACGGAAAAGTCGATTGCGGAACTATATCGGACTTAAATAATTTGGATCTTTATTCGGTTCAGTGTTTGGTGAATCCGTCCGAATGGGTGGAAAATGCTTATGTTTTTAAACGAGGAAACGGAGACGAAGAATATTCTTTACGGTTCGGAACCTCGGGGCAGTTGATTTATAAAACAGCGACACAAGAATTTATCGTAGCGAACGATTTGCCGATAGGTTCGTGGACGCAACTTACCATTTCGGCATTTGCCAATGGAATCGATGTGTGGACTAATGGTGAGAAAAAGTGGATTGCCAATACCGGTGGAGCAGTTATTCCTGAGACATCGGAGCCATTTGTCATAGGAGAAAACTTTAAAGGACGTATCGACGAATTCCGTTTCTGGAAAACGGAGATGCCGGGAGCTGAACCCGAGAACCTGATGTTCCGTAATACGGTGAACAAATTCCACCCGAAATATGACGATCTTCTGTTCTATTACAAGTTTGACCAAGACCAGTGCGAAGATATTGTGGATTATAAATTGGCACATCATGGCGAACCCACGAATGTGACGCGTGAAGCCGTTATCGATAACGATTACTTTAAATATAGAGTGGTAACGGGTTATTCTTCTTTCGTGCGTCATTGTGACCGTTTGCAGATAGATAGGGATATGCATTTGATGACTAATGATTTGATATTTCTCGATGCACAAGTGTCGGGCTATACCGGAGCAGTGACGATGACTTACCCCGATAATCAAGGTGTGCTGTCCAATGCTTCGTATGTGGCCGAATATGAAGGGCGAAACGGAGTTCTTCATTTGAATGGCGAAGGCGCCGGCATGAATGTGAGTGAAGAAGTTTTGCAGAATACCGGCGGGCTTCCAGCAATGAATTACGCTACTATCGAGGCTTGGATTTCTATTGAAGAATGGCGAACGGGGGCAGCGATTTTTAATAAGAGCGATGAATCCAATCAGTTTTCCATAAAATTGGGCGATGAGTCGAAGAAGGAATTGTTGGTAGGAATCAACGGTTATACGTATAATTTTGAGAATGCGCTCACTGCCGCAGGTTGGGAACATATTGCCGTGTCTATCGTTTCGACGACCGGTCGGGCTATATCCCGTATTCGGCTGTTTACCGATAGCGGAGCAAGTCAAACTTATGCCGATGACATTACGACGATACCCGACGAAGACGATTTTACATTTATGAATACTTCGGCCGATGCCGTTATTGGGGAGAATTTCAAAGGATACATCGACGAAGTAGCGGTTTGGGGAAATGCCCGGACAAGTGCCCAGATAGCACAGGATGCCGCCGGAACGTCTGGCGACCTCACTTTTCCCAGCGGTGGCGACGGAGCTATTTATTTGTTGTCGTATTGGCAATTCAATGATGCGGATAGCCCCGGGAAAAACACTCGGAGCTGGAAAGAACTGTTGTCGCAGATTAGGAAAATGTATGATGGTTACAGGGGCTTCAAGATACGTTTGGGTTTGATCTCTTCCGACAGTGAGAACGGGAACAAGGTGTGGCCTTCGCATATTTCGGATGCTGCATGGCGCGAACGATTGGCTGCGGACGTCGCCGAGTTGCTGCCTTATTGCGACGGTATAGATGTCGATTTCGAGTGGTTGTATAGCGGCGATTCGAGGTGGACTTCGGGATATGGCCCGATGGTAGAGGCTTTGCGTGCTGTTATTCCCGAGGATAAAGTGTTCAGTGTTTCGTTGCATCCGGTAGCTTATTTTCTGCCTACGAAGTGGATCGATATGCCCGATTATTATACCTTCCAGATTTATGGGCCTCAGGTGACTTGGTTTGCGTATGACAATTATGTTTCGGCGTATAATAAGTTTGTGTCGTGGGGATTTCCGAAAGAAAAAATAGGTATGTCTTATCCTACTACGGCGACGACAGGAAGCAACGTTACAGGATATAAAAATATTGTAGCTGCCAATCCCGATTTGTCTACCGATGCGAATACGGCGACTATGTCGGGGTCCTCTTATACTTTTAATGGTGTCGATTGCGTAAAGGACAAGATGAACTTCATTCTCGAACAGAATAGCGGTACAGTCATGTATTTTGACATGGGGAACGATGTGGCAGTTTCCAACCCGTTGAGTTTGATTCGTGCTGCGAACTCGGTTATTTCGGCCAATGTAGATACACTAATCACTCGGACAGACGGGGTGTCTTCACTGCCGGTTTTATCGAAAGAGGGAAAAAAAAAGACCAATCTCATTTGTAATGACCGGTCGGGGGAAATAGTAGTGCTTTCGACATCGGATGCCGATTTATCGCAGATCGCTTTTTTCTCGGCTTCGGGTGTCCTTTTTCGGGACGAAAGAATATCGGGAAAGCAATATACCATATCGACCGATCGTTTTTCTCCGGGTGTGTATATCGCTCGGGTGAGGTCGTCGGAAGGAGTAGATGTTTTTAAGTTCAGGATTAAATAAGTATCTTAAAATATAATTACATGAAAATAAAGGATATGATTAGACAGGCTTTGTCTGTTGTAATTGTCATGCTGTCGGGCATGCAAATTGCATACGCACAAAGTATAACCGTTCGGGGTAATGTCCGTGACGATGTTGAACCATTGATGGGCGTTACTGTACAGGCGAAAGGTACGACAAAAGCTGTGGCAACCGATTTGGACGGAAATTATACGATTTCTGTACCGGATAAGAATGCTGTACTCGTGTTTTCTTACGTGGGTTATCAGAAACAAGAAGTTAAGGTAGGTGATAAGACCGTTGTCAATGTGGTTCTACAAGGCGATGCCCAGTTGCTGGACGAGGTGGTCGTAGTGGGTTACGGTAGTGTCAAGAAAAGCGATGTGACGGGAGCTATCGCATCGATACGTCCCGATGAGATGGACGCTTCGAAGAGCGTGACTCTCGATAACTTGTTACAAGGTAAAGTTGCCGGTTTGGTGGTAGGGTCTACCAACACGACTCCGGGAGCCGCTACCTCTATAACGATTCGTGGAGCCAGTTCGTTACGTGGCGATAACCAACCGTTATATGTAATCGATAATATTCCTCAGGCCTCTACGGGTGAGTTCGCCGCTTCCGCATTCGGCGATGACGATTATCAAACCGCGGCCGATCCGTTGAGCAGTTTGAATCCTGCGGATATAGAGAGTATTGAAATTTTGAAAGATGCCTCGGCCACGGCGATATATGGGTCGAGGGGTGCTAATGGTGTCATATTGATTACGACTAAAAAAGGAAAGAGCGGTAAACCTCGCATAAACGTGAATGCTAACTTTACTGTTGCGAATGCCACTCGATTGTACGATATGTTGAATTTGAGCGATTATGCCGATTACCGGAATGCTCAGTCTGGTCCCGACGATCGCCAGTTCTTCAAATCGGGGAACGAGGTGCGTTATATTTTCTCGGGTGGAAAATACGACGAGACCGACCCTACTTCGTATCGCATATTGCAGGAACGGGATTGGCAGCGTGAGATTTATCGTACGGCTTTCTCACAGAATTATTCGGTCTCGGTGAACGGTGGTTCCGACAAGGTACGTTATTTTGTGTCGGCTTCTTTCAAAGATATCAACGGTATTGTAAAACAGACTGGTTTACAACAGGGGGACTTACGTGCGAATTTGTCGATGGACTTGTCGAAGACCGTATCGGTGGATTTGTCGTTAAGCGGGTCGTTGAAAAAGAATGATATGATGTCGGGTAGCAATGCCAACGGTGGAGCACAAGGATCGGTATCGGTAACCGCTATTACTTCCCAACCGTTTGAGTATCCCGCCGACGACCCTTCGTTGAGTGGTACGAACGGTATGGAGAAGAGGATCACTGTATTCAGTTGGTTGAATGATTATGACGACCAAACGACTGAGAACGCATTTCGTGCTTCGATGGACTTGAAGTGGAAAATATGGAAAGGCCTCACATATAATCTTCGTGCAGGTGGCAATTTGAGGGACGAATATCGTGCCCGTTGGTTCGGCACGGAGACTTTCCGGGGGAATAACGATAAAGGTTCTTTGGGTATCACCGATTTGAGCCAAAACAATATCACTGTCGAGAATATGTTGAATTATCATCATACGTTCGACCGTATTCTCGATTTAGATGTAACCGGGGCTGTTACTTATGACGATTACAATTATCTGAATAAGAGAACACAGGGCCGTCAGTTCTCCAATATGAGTTTCGGTATAGACGGATTGCACATGGCCGAACGCATATCTTACCTCGAACCCGTACAAAGAGACTATCAGTTACTCTCTTATCTGGGACGCGTGAACATGTCGTTCCTCGAAGGTCGTTATCTGGCGACGGCATCGTTCCGTGCCGATGGTTCGAGTCGTTTCGCCCGTGGACATCGTTGGGCATATTTCCCTTCTTTTTCATTGGCATGGCGTATGGAACAGGAAGATTTTATAAAGGATAATGTGCATTGGCTCGACCAGTTTAAGGTGAGAGTGGGATATGGACAGACCGGAAACTCGGCTATCGATCCGTATAGTAGTTTCTCGAATTATAGTCAAATTATAGACTATGCTAATGCTGTGGGTGACAAGGTTCTCGCTATGGCTGTCGATAAATTACAGAACGAAGGTTTGACTTGGGAAACGACCGAGTCGTGGAATGTCGGTGTGGATTTCGGGGTATTGAAAAACAGGTTGAGAGGTTCGTTCGACTTTTATAATAAAGAGACGAGAGACCTGCTCATTTCCAGAGTATTGCCGCCTTCGGCCGGTTTCCCGAGCATTTATTATAATTCGGGGAATTTGTTGAACCGAGGTATCGAGTTCAGTCTCGAAGCCGATATTATCCAAACGAAAGACTTTACATGGACGTTCGGGGGAAATATCGGAAAAAATAACCCGAAGATCAATAGTCTGGGTGTTTCGAGAGGTAATTTCGGTGTGTATGAGAATATATTGGCTTATGAAGGAAACTCGTTGGGTAACCACTTCGGGAATGCACACTTGTTCTGGGTAGGACATGAGCCGGGGCTATTCTTGGGTTATCAAACCGATGGAATCGTTCAGGAAGAAGATTTGCCGGCAAATGGCGGTTCGTATAATGTAACGCAAGATTTAAGTACGGGTGGAGCGCCTCAGGCTGGTGATATTAAAATCATAGACCAGAACGGAGACGGTGTGATCAATACCGATGACCGTGTGATTATCGGTAACCCGAATCCCGATTTTACTTACGGTTTTCAAACTCGTTTTACTTGGCGCGGTCTGAGTCTTTCGGCTCAATTTAATGGAGTGCACGGGAAGGATATGATCAATACCAATATTCGTTATCAAGCAATCCCGAACCGTACGGGTGGCAACTTGCGAACCGAGGCTTGGGTAGGCGCGTGGACTGCCGAAAACCGTTCGAACGCTTATCCGAGAGTAAATTATACATTGCCTACACCGGCTGTGTTGGATCGCTATGTAGAGGATGCCAGTTTCTTGCGTTGTACCGATATTACCCTTTCGTATAATTTGCCGAAGGCGGTGATGAAAAAGATCGGGTTTAATTCGATCAATATTTTCGGATCGGTTAAAAATGCTTTTATTATAACCGATTACAGTGGTTACGATCCTGAGGTTAACTCTTTTGCATTCGATGGTTTACGTCCGGGAGTGGATATGAGTTCGTTCCCTCATGCTCGGTCGTTTATATTTGGTTTGAATGTTTCATTTTAATATATAGTAATTTATGAAATCGCTAAAATATATAATTGTCTTGGGAATAGTGACGGGTGTCACTTTCTCTTCTTGTGAAGACTGGCTCGACGAGAATCCCAAGTACTCTGTGGATAATACCGTTATATTCGATTCGGAAGAGACCGCTAAGCAGGCGTTGAATGCTTGTTATGGCTATTTGACGACACAAGACTGTTTCGGACAGGGTGTTTATGAAATGTCAGTGGGGTCATCGGGGCTCTCGTGGTCGCAGACAAATGGTTCGGAACCGGACCGTTACGCTTCGTTGAATGCCACTACGGCCGGTGATGCCGTGCTGTGGGCTTGGCGAGGATTGTACAAAGCTATACAGGAATGTAATACTTTCATCGTGAATATGAATAACGGTTCGTTGAGTGAAGATCTGAAAGAAAACTACACGGCGCAGGCTTCGTTTATTCGCGGGTTGTGTTATTACTATCTTTCTATGATGTGGGGTGATGTTCCTTTGCGGATCGAACCGTCGGCGCATGATGCGATTTCGGAACCGAAATCGTCTTTTATCGACGTTGTCGGCCAGATTTTCATCGATTGGAAGTATGCGTATGACAATTTGCCGGAGAATGGCGAACACGTTGACGGATATATCGATAAGTTGGGAGTTGCCGCTTATTTGGCCAAACTAAATTGGATGCTTTCGTGTAATCCCGATTTGGCCGACCGCAAAGCCGATTATTTAGAAGATGCCAAATTCTGGTGCGATTTGGTTTATGGAAAGTATTCATTGCAAAGCCGTTATTCCGATCTTTTTGTAAACCATGTACAGAATTCGCCGGAATCTATCTTCCAGTTGAATTTTACTACTTCGTCGGATTATTCTTGGAATAGATTGAATTGGATTTTTGCTGCCGACAATGCATCGCCGGGTACGGCTTATCAGCGTATCCGTTCGACCAAAGCATTTCACGATCTGTTCCGTGGAACTTATCCGGGAGATCCTCGGTATGATGCTACGTTTTTGACTCGGTGGTACGATGTGAAAAACGGCAGTTCTTATCACTTGATAAGTGATTCGGTATATACTTATCCATATAAGACGTATAAGACCAAATCAACGAGCCGTGTAGCGGATGCAGTTGCTTATATCCCGTATGACCAGATGGCCGATCCTACTAACCCTACCGTAGAGGAATTGACGGTTTTGCAGGAACAGTTTTACACCGAGAATACGACGACAGGCGAAAAGAATGTCGTTAATTTGGTGGGACAGTTTGCGACGTCGGTGGGTGATCATGCCGGGTGGCCTTTATGGAAAAAACAGATCGATTTTAATTGTCAAGCGCAACAGAGCAACAACAATATCATATTGTACCGTTATGCCGACTTTTTGTTGCTAATGGCCGATGTGTATAACGAATTAGATGAAACGGATAGAGCTGCCAATCTGGTAAATGAGGTTTTGAGAAGGGCACGTACTTCGGTTTCGCCAGAAGCTTCGCAACCGGTTGACTTCCCCAGTGGATTGTCCAAAGACCAAATGCGTAAGAAAATATTTTATGAACGGTTGTTTGAGTTGGCTGCCGAGCCCGAGATGTATTTCGATATACGTCGAGGGGGAACGGAGACTTTGAAAATGGCATTGGAAATCGTGAACCGTCATGATATAACTTACGAGCATTGTGAAGGAGAGGCTCAACACAACAATCCGGATCAAAGGTTTAGAGATCGTTATTTCGGAGAGGATGCGACGTTCTATGGAAAAGTGAGCGACGAGAGTTTCTTGAAAAAGAATCTGCATTTACCGATTCCTCATTCCGAATTAAGTGCTAACGACGGATTGTCGGCCGCAGACCAAAACTTCGGATATTGATATACCGTATAAATAATGAATGACTCGGTTTTTCCGGGCATTCATTATTTTACAAAGTGTTTTGTGGAATACTTTCGTACACGATTCGATGTGTCGTAAATTGTATTCCTGTGCTATATTTGTGTCATATAAAATTATATAATATTATACCGTTGCTTATGAAATCGATCAGTCCTAATTTCTTTTACACGGCGGCTTCTTTTGCTGTATTGGGTGGTCTCGTTTCTTGTCAGAGTAGACAGAAACCATTGAATATCGTTTATATTATGACCGACGATCATACGTCTCAGATGATGAGTTGTTATGATACACGGTATATAGAGACTCCTAATCTCGACCGCATAGCGAAAGATGGAGTGAGATTTACCAACAGTTTTGTTTCTAACTCGCTCAGCGGGCCGAGCCGGGCTTGTATGTTGACCGGGAAGTTCAGCCATAAAAACGGGTTTACCGATAATACGACCTGTAAATTTGATGGAACTCAGCAGACCATGCCGAAACTGTTGCAGCAGGCTGGTTATCAAACCGCTATTGTCGGGAAATGGCATTTGGAAACATTGCCTACGGGATTCGACTTTTGGGAAATTCTGCCGGGTCAAGGCGATTATTATAATCCCGATTTTATTACGCAGACAAATGATACCGTGAATAAAAGGGGATATGTGACCAATATCATCACAGACGAGAGTCTCGATTGGTTACAAAACAAGAGGGATAGAAGTAAACCTTTCTGTCTTTTTATCCATCATAAAGCGATACACCGCAATTGGATGGCCGATACTTGCGATTTGAATTTATATGAAGATAAGGAGTTTACTTATCCCGAAAATTTCTTCGATACTTATGATGGTCGTTTGGCTGCCGCTTCGCAAGAAATGAGTATTGCAAAGGATATGGATTTGATTTACGATTTGAAAATGCAGCGATCTGATAAGGAAACTCCTTTAAAGTCGTTATACGAACAATTTTATGGGCGTATGGATTCGGCTCAGAAAGCTGTATGGGATAAATTTTATACTCCTATTATCGATAAATTTTATAAAGATGATTTGAAGGGTGAAGACTTGGTACGTTGGAAATACCAACGTTATATGCGGGATTATGCTAAGACGGTGAAGTCATTGGACGACAATGTGGGAAAGGTACTTGACTACTTGAAAAAGGAAGGATTGCTCGATAATACGCTTGTCGTATATACTTCGGATCAAGGGTTCTATATGGGAGAGCATGGGTGGTTCGATAAACGCTTCATGTATGAAGAGTCAATGCGTACCCCTTTGATTATGCGTCTTCCAGAAGGTTTTGATAAGCGAGGAGACATTCCTCAATTGGTGCAGAATATAGATTATGCTCCGACATTCCTCGAACTGGCGGGTGTTTCTGTTCCTTCCGATATACAGGGGGTGTCGTTGCTCCCGTTGTTAAAAGGAGAGTCGCCTGCCGATTGGAGAACTTCTCTGTATTATCACTTCTATGAATATCCGGCAGAGCATGCGGTAAAACGTCATTACGGCGTTAGGACCGATAGGTATAAATTGATACATTTCTATAACGATATAGATGTGTGGGAGTTGTATGATTTGCAAAACGACCCGATGGAGATGCACAATATTTTCGGACAAGAGGGAACCGAGCAGGTTACAGCCGATTTGATGAAAGAGTTGAAGCGACTGCAAGTCCAGTATGACGACCCTATTTTGAAAGAATTTCCTATTGGTGAATGAATAAAACGGTGAATGGTTAATATGAAGATAAGAAAAGCGTTAGTCTTAGGCTCTTTTTGGTTTTGTGCATCTTTTTGTATAGGAGCTCCGGTCGCAAATACCTTTTTACCTGTGGTTCCGGTTCCAGCAGAGTATTCGGTAGGTGAGGGATATTTCTATTTCAATGCCGATATGAAGTTCGGGGTTGAAAATGAATCTCAGTTACGTATGGTATCCGACTTTGTAACTCTATTGGGGCGGCAGACCGGTTTTATACCTAGCATTATGATCGGTTCCGAAACGGCCGATGTACGATTGAAAACAGTTACGTCTTTGCCCGATGAGGCATATAATTTGATCGTTACCTCGGAAAAAATTCTAATAGAATCTGCGGGCGATGCCGGATTCTTTTATGCTTTACAATCGCTACGCCAACTATTGCCGGTAGGTGTGGTAGAGGGCAAGAAGCAGAATAGAACGATGGAGTATAAAATCCCTGTGATGACTGTTAACGATCGTCCTCGGTTCGGTTATCGGGGGCTTATGATAGATGTATCGCGGTATTTCATGCCTAAGCACAATTTATTGAAGATTATAGATGCAGCTTCGTTTTTGAAAATAAATAAGATACATTTGCATTTGGTCGATGATAACGGTTGGCGATTGGAGATAAAAAAATATCCGCGATTGACGCAAGTGGGAGCTTGGCGGGTGAAACGCGACGAGCCTTTTCCGAATCGTAGGAATCAAGAGGAAGGCGAACCTGTCTCTGTCGGAGGGTATTATACTCAGGACGATATGAGAGAGATTATTCGATTTGCCGCATTACGGCAAATCGAGATTATTCCCGAAATAGAGATGCCGGCTCATACGAACTCTTCATTGGCTGCTTATACTGAATTGGCATGCCCGGTCGTAGATCGTTTTATCGGTGTGTTGCCCGGTATCGGTGGTAAAAATTCAGAGATCGTTTATTGTGCCGGTAATGACAGTGTCTTTTCGTTTCTGGAAGATGTAATTGACGAAGTGTCGGAACTGTTCCCTTCCAAGTATATTCATTTGGGGGGAGACGAAGCCTCGAAGGTAAATTGGGCGAAGTGTCCGAAATGTCGGGCTCGCATGGAGGCCGAGCATATAGAACATACCGAGGAGTTGCAGAGCTATTTCATGACTCGTATGAGCAATTATGTAAGGAGCAAGGGTAAAGAAGTGATGGGTTGGGACGAATTAACGAACAGCACATTGCCCGAAGGTGCGATTATTTATGGTTGGCAAGGTTTTGGAAAAGCGGCGTTGAAAGCTGCCGCACAAGGGCATCGGTTTATTATGACGCCTGCTAGGATTCTTTACTTTATTCGCTATCAGGGGCCTCAGTGGTTTGAGCCTTTGACCTATTTCGGAAATAATACATTAAAAGACGTATATACTTATGAGCCCGTTCAAGAGGACTGGAACCCTGTTTATGAGGATTTGTTGATGGGGGTACAGGCATCGATGTGGACAGAATTTTGTAATTCTCCCGATGATGTGGAATATCAGTTATTCCCTCGGTTATTGGCGTTGTCTGACATCGCTTGGGCAAAAAAAGGGACAAAAGACTGGTGCGATTTTTTGAAAAGGATCGATAAGGTTTTGCCTCATATCGAGGCAATGGACATTACTTGTGCCCGCTCGATGTACAATATAGATCATAAGGTTACCCCAAAGGGGAAAAAGTTGATGGTGGAGCTTTCGTGTATTAGGCCTGATGTAGAAATCCGATATACCGAAGATGGAACGGAACCTGTCGCATCGTCGAGTCTTTACGCTTCGCCCTTGACGGTAAAGAGTACGACCTGTATAAAAGCCGCGACTTTCATGAACGGAGAGAAAATGGGGGAGACTTTACTCCTGGATTTACAGTGGAACAAGGCTACGGGAAAAGAGGTATTGGCTTCGAATGAAAAACGATATGTGTTGACCAATGGTGTTAGAGGCAGTTTGCGTCATACCGATTTTGAATGGGCCGGGTGGTATGACGAAGATGCATCGTTTGTTCTGGATATGGGAAAAAGGACTCCGGTGAAAGAAGTTCGTATAGGGTGTATCACTAACTCTGGAATGGCCGTTCATAAACCTTCGCTAATTCGGTTATCTGTATCGAATAATAAAAAAACATTCGTTCCGGTAGGAGAGATTACTTTTTCTCAGGAGGATATTTTTAAGAATCGTACAGCCGTGGAAGATGCCGTTTTCAGTGGGTTGGATTTGAATGCCCGATACTTGAAGCTCGAAATGGAAAATCCCGGACTTTGTCCCATCGGAGATATACGTGAGGATCAGAAGATATGGATGTATTTCGATGAGTTGATTGTAAATTAAAATAATTAATACTTTTTTCTCCGGTTGTAAATAAATGGCCTGTTCGAGGGAAAGTGTAAAAAAATATGTTTATTTTAGTAGAAAAATAGATATGAAATCGATACCGTTGATATTACCGTTAATGGCACTCCCAATTTCGGGACAAGCCGAAAAGAGAGGGAACGTGGAGATGCCGCAATGTCCGAATGTCGTGTTCATCTATGCCGACGATATAGGCTATGGCGATTTAAGTTGTAATGGATCTAAGACTATAAATACCCCGAACGTGCAACGCATGGCTACCGAGGGAGTGAGATTTACTAATGCTCATAGTGCTGCGGCTACCAGCACACCTTCCCGTTATGCGATGTTGACCGGCGAATATGCATGGCGTAGGGAAGGTACGGGTATTGCCGATGGGGATGCGGGAATGATTATCCGTCCCGAACGATACACGTTGGCCGATATGTTCCGAGATGCCGGATATGCTACCGGGGTTGTCGGTAAGTGGCATTTGGGACTCGGAGATGAAAAAGGGACACAAGACTGGAATCAACGGTTGTCGCCGAATCCTGCCGATATAGGATTTGATTATTCTTATATTATGGCCGCTACGGGCGATCGAGTCCCTTGTGTATTCGTAGAGAATGGGGCGGTTGTAAATCTTGATCCGGAAGATCCTATTTATGTCAGTTATAAGCAGAATTTTCCGGGAGAACCTACGGGGAAAAAGAATCCTGATTTATTGGTTATGCATCCTTCGCATGGTCATAACCAAAGTATCGTCAATGGCATTTCTCGTATTGGATATATGAAGGGCGGAAAATCTGCGTTGTGGAAAGACGACCAAATTGCCGATGAGCTTACAAGCAAAGCCGTTTCGTTTATCGAGAATCATAAGGACGAACCTTTCTTTCTCTATTTTGCCACGCAGGATGCACATGTCCCCCGTGTTCCTAATGAACGCTTTGCCGGGAAATCGGGTATGGGGCCGAGAGGAGATGTCTTGTTGCAGTTCGATTGGAGTGTGGGTGAGATTTTATCGGCCTTGAAGAAAAACGGATTAGATAAAAATACAATTATTATCTTGTCGAGCGATAACGGCCCGGTTGTAGACGACGGATATGAAGACAAGGCTGTGGAGCTATTGGGAGAACATAAACCCGGAGGGCCTTTTAGGGGTGGTAAATATAGTTCTTATGAGGCCGGGACCAGAGTCCCTTGTATTCTTCGCTGGGTAGAGACAGTGAAGCCAACCGTTTCGGATGCGTTGGTATGCCAAATTGATTGGTTCGCTTCGTTTGCCTCGTTGCTGGGAACCGATTTACCCGAGGGGGCTGCTCCTGATAGTGAGAATTATTTAGATACGTGGTTGGGAAAAGAAGCCGAGGGGCGTCCTTATTTGGTTGAACAGAATGCACAAAATAATTTATCGATTACTTCCGGCGAATGGAAGTATATAGAACCCGGAAAAGGAGAACCATTCAATAAAAATGTCGGTATTGAAACCGGTAATAGTTCTCTTCCCCAGTTGTACAATTTGCATAAGGATTTGGGAGAGCGGAAAAATGTAGCCGAACAATATCCCGATGTCGTCGAAGAATTAGCAGCGAAATTATTGGAAATAAAAGACGGGCGAGTTGCTCTTCCGCTTAAATGATAACGGAAAAAATTTGTTGAAATATATCCATTTTAAGAATAAGATGATGAAAAATAATATCCTGTTTTTGATTTGTATGTTGTTGTGCCCGTTGGGAAAGACTTTCGCTCGGGTAGAGACACCGGAGTGGCAGAGCCAATATGCCATAGGCTTGAATAAATTGGCTCCTCATGCTTATGTTTGGCCGTATAAAGAGGGGGATATAAACAGCGTGCGGGCACAAAACTATGAACAGTCTCCTTATTATATGAGCTTGAACGGCACGTGGAAATTCAATTGGGTACGGAATCCCGATAAGCGTCCGGTGAATTTTTACCGTCCTGACTTTTATACCGGTGGCTGGAATGATATACAGGTTCCGGGGAACTGGGAATGCCAGAATTATGGTATCCCTATATATGTGAATGAGACATACGAGTTTGACGATCCGATGTTTCATTTTAAGAAAAACCCTCCTTTTGTTCCCTATGAGGATAATGAGGTCGGTTCTTATCGCCGTACATTCGTTTTGCCTGAATCTTGGATAGGACGTCGTATCGTCTTGTGTTTCGAGGGTGTTACTTCTTTTTATTATGTGTGGCTCAATGGGGAGCTTTTGGGATATAATCAGGATTCCAAAACCCCGGCTGAATGGGATATTACTAATAAGGTGAAACAGGGTGAGAATACACTCGCTGTCGAAGTTTATCGTTGGAGTGCGGGGGCGTATCTCGAATGTCAGGATATGTGGAGATTGAGTGGAATCGAACGCGATGTTTACCTGTATAGCACTCCCGAAGAGTATATTGCCGATTATAAAGTGGTTTCTCCGTTGGATAAAAATTTGTATAAAGATGGGGAGTTCTCTTTGGACGTGCATATAGGTGGTTTGAAAGGCCGACACGGCATAACGGTTCATTATGGATTATTCGATGCCGATCATCGAATGGTCGCACAGGACGGCGGTTCTCCGGTGCGAGACAGTATCGTATCGTTTGATGCGATTATTCCTGATGTTAAACCGTGGAATGCCGAGCATCCTTATCTTTATACGTTGGTTGTCGATTTGAAAGACGAGCAGGGGCAAGTAATAGAAACGACGGGGTGTCCCGTGGGTTTTAAAACCTCTGAGATTAAGAATGGTCGTTTTTGTATCAATGGAGTCCCTGTGTTGGTAAAAGGAGTGAATCGACACGAGTTCTCAGAACAGGGCCGTACGGTTAGTAAAGAGTTGATGTTGAAAGATATACAACTGATGAAGCAAAATAATATCAATACAGTGCGTTGTGCCCATTATCCTAATCAGTCCTATTGGTATCAGTTGTGCGATCGGTATGGTCTTTATGTTATAGACGAGGCGAATATCGAATCTCATGGAATGGGGTACGGTCCGGCGACTTTGGCTAAGGATACATCGTGGTTGAGTGCACACATGGACCGCACCCGCCGTATGTATGAGCGGACAAAGAATAATCCTTCGGTTACGATTTGGTCGTTGGGTAATGAAGCCGGTAATGGGATTAATTTTGAGAAAACTTACGAGTGGCTGAAATCGGTGGAGACTAACCGTCCGGTACAATATGAACGGGCAGAACAAAATTTCAATACCGATATTTATTGCCGTATGTATCGTAGTATAGACGAGATAAAGGCTTATCTTGCACAACCGGATATTTATCGCCCTTTCATTCTTTGTGAATATGCTCACGCTATGGGTAACAGCGTGGGGGGATTGAAAGATTATTGGGACGTTTTCGAGTCAGAACCGATGGCTCAGGGCGGTTGTATTTGGGATTGGGTGGATCAATCTTTCCGAGAGGTAGATTCCGACGGTCGGTGGTATTGGAGCTACGGAGGGGATTATGGTCCCGAGGGTGTCCCTTCTTTTGGTAGTTTTTGTTGTAATGGGTTGGTAAATGCTGTCCGGGAACCACATCCTCATTTGTTTGCAGTGAAAAAAGTATATCAATATATCAAATCTCGTTTGATAGATAACGAGAATTTGACGGTTACGGTCAAGAATTGGTATGACTTTACCGATTTGAAAAATTATACTTTGCATTGGAATGTGACCGCCGATAACGGGAACATATTGGCTCAGGGAGAGGTGATAACGGCTTGTGCCCCGCACGAGACGGTAGAGATTGTTCTTGGGAAAGTGAAACTGCCTCGTGATGTGAAGGAGGCCTATCTGAATCTTAGTTGGACTCCTAATCAAGCCTCGGCTTTTGTGGACACGAATTGTGAAGTGGCATATGACCAGTTTGTACTTCTTGCCAATTCCAAATATGAAGCAAAAATAGATTTACCGTCAGGTACAAAATTAGAAAGAGACGGATATACGTGGTTTAACGATAAAGTATCAGCTACGGTTTCTCCTGAGACAGGTGCATTGATTTCATATAAATATCGAGGTGAAGAATGGCTTTCACAACCGGTGGAACTATCGCTATATCGACCTTTGACCGAGAATGACAAAAAAGACAAACATGGAGGCATGCTTTGGAAGAAAGCGGGGTTGGATAAAATTTCCCAGAAAGTGACATCGATAAAGCCCTCTAAGAATGGTTTTACGGTCGATGTTTCTGTTCTCAACGCAAAAGACAATGAGATAGGAACCGGGAGCTTTGTCTATACATTGGATCGGAAGGGTATGTTAAAGATAAATACTGTCTTTACTCCCGATACAGCTATCGTGAAGTCATTGCCTCGGGTGGGATTGACATTCCGTATGCCTGTGGCGAATTGTTGCGATGTGACTTATTTAGGTCGGGGTGATTTTGAGAACTATGTAGATAGGGCTGCCGGGAAGATAGGAATTTATGAGACTTCGCCTTTCGCTATGTTTCATTATTATGTGATGCCCCAGTCTACCGGTAATCGCATAGATACCCGTTGGCTGGCGTTAACCGGAGAAAAGGGTAGTGGCTGGAAAATAATTTCCGACAAACCGTTCCAGTTCAGTGTATTACCTTACTCGGATATAAACATCGAAGCTGCTACACATATCAATGACCTGAATTTTGACGGTGAAGTGACAGTCCATGTGGATGCTGCACAAACTGGGGTAGGAACTGCGACTTGCGGACCGGGTGTGCTGCCTGTCTATTGGCTGCCGTTAGAATCCTATGAGTTTGATTTTACTTTTATCCCGGTAAAGGAATAAATTCGGATAGGTTTTGAACGGGGCGAAATCGGGAGCCGTATGATTATGGCTCCTTTTTATAGGTAGAGATTTTGCCACGACAGAAGAAAAGGAATCCGTTTTAGTGATTGTTACACTAAAACGGATTCCTTTGTAAATTTATAGTTATTATCGTTTTTTCAATTTATAGGTTTCTTGCTTTAAGAATTTCTCCAATTCTTTAATGGTGGGATATTGAGCCAACGTTTCGGGAGAAATGGCGTCTCCCACAGAGATGCGTATAGTTTTGTGTTCTTTTTTGAATACTTCGGCAGGTAATCGCATGGCGCACATTTTCCAACTGAATATCCTTAATATCGTATAAAATAGCGAGTTATGTCCATGAAAGAAAATGGGGACGACGGGTTTCTTTAATTGCTGAATCAATCTGATTATACTGGATTGCCATTCTCTATCTTCAATGCGAAGGTCCCATCTTAGTTTAGAGACAGCCCCGGCGGGGAAAAAGCCGAGAGGATGTCCGTTTTTAGCTTGAAGTAGAGCCTCTTTTATTCCATTGAGGGAGACTTTTCGTCTGTCTGGATTGGAGTAGGGGTCTACGGCAATGAAATTGTCGGACATGGCTTCGACATGGTTCAATATCCAATTGACCATGACTTTGTAGTCGGGGCGGCGATTGGCAAGTAGTTTGATGAGAATAACGCCATCGAGTGCTCCGAACGGGTGATTCGAGACTGTGATGAAAGCACCTTCGGGTAAGTTATCGAGTTTCTCTTCGTGGTCGATTTGGCAAGTGATGTCCAAATCGTCTATAATAGAATTGCAAAATGCTGCTCCCCGATAATCGCAGGAGCGATCGTACAAAGCATTGATCTCGTTGATTTTGCAAAGGTTGAAAAGGTATTTGAGAATCTTGGTTCCACTTTCGCTTTTGAACTGGGGTGCAATGTCTTGTAAATCGGATATATTTAATACGTATCTTTTCATTTTTGAGCTTGTGTCGGTTAAATCGAAAAGTGCAAAAATACAAATAACTGGCAGAATTTTACGGTTGATAGCGATATTTTATTCAAATAGGGGTTTATATAGAGAGCGCATAGCTGATACTCATGTAAATGAGCATACCTATAATGTCATTGGTGATGGTGATAAAAGGCCCTGTGGCTATGGCTGGGTCTATTTTGAATCGTTCGAGGGTTAAAGGGACGAGAGTCCCGAAAATGGAGGCAAAAATCACTACGGCAAACAAGGAAAGCGATACGGATACCGTAGTCGCTATATTGTCAAGGAAAAACCAGTTGTAAACGAATACGAGTAGGGATATCATGCAGGCGTTGATTAGGGCTACGCCTAATTCTTTGAATAATTGTTTCCCTGCTGTTTTTAAATCTAATTTACCGTTTGCTAAACCTTGTACTACGATGGCCGATGATTGTATTCCCACATTTCCTCCTGTACCGCCGATCAGCGGTATGAAGAGTGCTGTGGCCGGATTTTTAGCGATGTTCGATTCAAAATTTCCTAAGATTACCGAGTTTGCCAACCCTCCGACCATACCGATGAGCAGCCACGGTAGCCGGGCTGCCGTTTGAGTGAAAACAGTATCGTTCGATTCCACGTCTTGGGACAAACCCGATGCCAATTGATATTCACGTTCCGATTGTTCACGAACTTCGTCCATGATGTCGTCGACCGTAATCTGCCCTACCAAACGTCCGATGCTGTCTATCACCGGTACGGCTACCAAGTCGTATTTTTCGAAAGTCATAGCTACGTCATTGATAGGAGTATCGGTCTTTACCGATACAGGGTCTTTACGCATGACATGCTTTATCTTTGAGGCAGAGGGATTGGTAATCATTTTTTTTAGGGGGAAAACTCCTTTCAATCTGTCGTCATCGTCCACTACATAGACATAATAAAGCTGCCCTAGCTCTTCGGCTTGTATCCGCATTTGTTTGACGCATTCGGGCATACTCCAATTTTCGTTTACGACAACCATTTCTGTACCCATGAGACCACCGGCGGTGTCTTCATCGTATTTCAACAAGTCAACGATGTCTCCGGCTTGTTCTACGTCGTCGATGTGGGAGAGGATCTCTTCCTGAGCGTCTTCGTCCATTTCCCGAATGAGGTCCACGGCATCGTCGGAATCCATGTAGTCGATAAACTGTTTGGCGATGACTTCGCTTGGCAGTTGTTTCAACATTTTTTCCCGATCGTCTTCATCTAGTTCGAGAAGTACATCTGCCGCTTTTTCCCCGTCTAAAAGCATGTAGATATACTCTGCTTCATCGAGGTTCAGCTGTTGATATAGTTCCGCTATATCGGCCGGGTGCAAATCTTTCAGTAATTCACGGGCTTTGTCTTTTTCGTCGTTTTTAATGATTTGCTGAACATTTTGGATATATTCGGGTGTAAATTTATCCATGTTTTTCCCTCCTTATACTTTGAGACCGGAATGTCGTTTCCGTAAATATTCCGGTAGATTATTCATTTTATAATGTAACTTTCCAATAGATTTGTCAAATCTATGAATTGTTTGACCGATAGCCGTTCGGGGCGTTCGTTGAAAATCGGTTCTGCCAATATTTTACAATCTTGTCCGACCATACTTTTTAATGAGTTCCGCATGGTTTTTCGCCTTTGATTGAATGCGGTTTTTACGATTCGTTTGAATAGAGGTTCATTACAACCTAATTGCCGGACTTGGTTTCGTGTCATTTTGATGACTGCCGATTTGACTTTCGGTGGGGGATTGAATACGTGTTCGGGGACTGTGAATAAATATTTTATTTCATACCAAGCTTGCAGCAATACACTCAAAATACCGTAAGTTTTACTGCCCGGAGGGGCAGCCATTCGTTCGGCGACTTCTTTTTGAATCATGCCGCTGCAACAAGGTATATGATCTTTGTATTCGAGTACTTTGAAAAATATTTGACTGGATATATTGTAGGGATAGTTTCCTATAACGCAGAAATTTCCAGAGAACAACTTCGATAAATCGAGTTTTAGAAAATCTTCTTCTAAAATGTGTCCTTTCAATTCGGGAAAATTTTCTTGTAAATATTCAATCGATTCATGGTCGAGTTCGACGACTGTCAAATCGTGTCCTTTGGATAGGAGATACTGAGTTAAGACTCCCATGCCGGGGCCTACTTCAAGTATGGGGGTATTTTTGTAATTGTCGAGCGTATCGGCAATGGCTTGTGCGATATTCAAATCGATGAGAAAGTGCTGCCCTAACGATTTTTTAGGTCTAACTATGTAGCTCATGAAGGGTTTGTTTCAGTTGTCAGTCAATAAATTTTTTCTCACAGAGATTTTTCATACCTCTGCCAGCTACAAAGTTGAAGATAAACCTTTATCTTTGCAACCTACAAAAGTATAACAAATTTTTAAAACGGGAAAATTGAAAAGGATAATACGGGATATTGTAAAATATCTGCTTCCTCTGCTTTGTGGTGTGTGGTTGTTTTGGTATGTCTACCAGAAATTGGATATGAATACCATTTTTCAAATCCTCAAATCAGATGTGAATTATTTTTGGATTATCCTATCTATGGTTATTGCAGCATTCAGCCATATTGCCCGTGCGTTTCGCTGGCGTTTGCAGTTGCGAGCGTTGAATATAACCCCGTCGATGCGGGTTTTGATAAACGCTATTTTCGGCACGTATGCCATGAATCTGTTGTTTCCCCGGTTGGGAGAGGTTTGGCGTTGCGGTTATGTGGCCCAGCGAGAAAAGGCATCATTTACGAAAGTATTGGGATCTATGGTTTCCGATCGTCTCTCCGATACGATAATGCTCGCAATGCTTACGTTTGCGGTATTCATGATTCAAATGAAGCCGTTCCGTCAATTTTTGAATGAGAATCCTTCTATCGAAACAGGGGTGATGAATGTATTGACTTCGGTGTGGCTCTATGTTGGAATCTTTGTATGTATTGTCGCTGTCGTTTGGTTTTTCTATACGAACAGTCGGAGCAAGATTGTATTGAAGATAAAGAATTTTATGGCCAACATCTGGGACGGTTTTGCCTCGATTATTACGATGAGAGGGAAATTTTGGTTCGTATTCTATACCCTGTTTATTTGGTTCTGTTATTTTATGCAACTGTATGTCTGCATATTCGCTTTCCCCGGTATGGAAGATTTGACGGTCTCGGCGGTCTTGTTGCTTTATGTATTGGGTAGTTTGGGTATGTTACTTCCCGTGCAGGGCGGAATCGGGCCGTGGCATTTTGCTGTAATTGCCGGGTTGTCCTATTATGGCATAACCGGTAACGAGGCGGGGGCATTTGCTTTTGTGGCACATGGCTCTCAAATGGTGCTAATCGTTCTGATAGGTATATATGCCTTTATTTCGATGGCGTGTGACAAAAAGAAACCAAAGGGTGAAAGGATTATGGCAGAGGTCATGACTGAACTTCCAAAGTCGGATCGCCCTTAAAAATATTATTGGCAAATAAAATTTTCACTATGGACAACAAAATCACATCTCTTCAACCGCAGGCAGTATGGAAATATTTCAATGCGATTTGTCAAGTACCTCGTCCGTCGGGTCATCTCGATAAAATCACCGAGTATATAATGGGTGTAGGTCGTTCTTTGGGATTGGAGACCATTTTGGATAAGGCCGGGAATGTCATTATTCGCAAACCTGCCACACCCGGTATGGAAAACCGCAAGCCGGTTATTCTTCAAGGACACATGGATATGGTTCCTCAGGCGAATAAATCGGTGAACCATAATTTCGAGACCGATCCGATTCTTCCTCGTATCGACGGTGAATGGGTGAGCGCTACCGAAACGACATTGGGAGCTGATAATGGTATAGGTATTTCTTCGATTTTGGCGATTCTCGAATCGAAAGAGATACAGCATGGACCTATCGAAGCTTTGTTTACTAACGACGAGGAGACCGGTATGTATGGAGCCATAGGGCTTGAATCGGGTGAGTTGCAAGGTGAAATATTATTGAATACCGACTCGGAGCAAGATGGCGAATTGTATATGAGCTGTGCCGGAGGGGTAGATGTAAATGTTGAATTTAAATACAAAGAGGAGGCTTATACTCCGGTTGCTGGTGAGATAGCTTTGAAATTGACTTTGGGCGGATTGCATGGCGGTCATTCGGGTGTGGATATTCATTTGGGAAGAATGAATGCTAACAAGGAGATGTTCAGGTTCTTGAAAGAGGCTGTATCGGAGTATGGAGCTCGTTTGGCTCATTATAACGGAGGAACGTTGCGAAACGCCATACCGCGTGAAGCAGAGGCTGTGGTGACTATTTTATCAGAAGATAAAACCGATTTCATGGTCGCTGTCGATGAGTTTTTCTCCACTTTGAGACGGGAATATGGTTTTATTGAAGATAGGTTGGTTTTTAAAGCCGAGGAGGTTTCACTCCCGAAAACTCTTTTGCCGGAAGAGATACAAGACGATCTTATCAATGCCGTTGTCGCTTGTCATAATGGCGTGTATCGTATGATTCCTGATGCCCCAGAGGTGGTAGAAACATCGTCCAATCTTTCTATTGTGCGTACTTCGGAGGGGCTTGTCGAAATACAGATTTTGGTGCGGAGTTCGAGTGAAACCATGAAAATGGCTTTGGCATCGGAATTGGAAAGTACTTTTGCTTTGGCAGGAGCCAGAGTGGAGTTTGATGGTGCATATCCCGGCTGGGAACCTAATTTTAAATCGGATATATTGAACTTGATGAAAAAAATATATCCGCAAGTTACCGGAAAAGAGGCTGATGTAAAAATGATGCATGCCGGATTGGAGTGTGGTATTATCGGAGCTAATTATCCGGGATTGGATATGATTTCCTTTGGGCCTACTATTAAGCACCCTCACTCACCGAATGAAAAAGTTGAGATTTCTACGGTCGAGACTTTCTGGAAGTTGTTGGTGGCAGTCCTTGAAAATATTCCGGAAAAAGATTAAATACAATATTCGTTAAAAGCCGTCGATATGGAAAGCGGTATCGACGGCTTTTTTGTTTGTTGTATATGTCGTATATAAAAATGTTATCTTTGTGTGGAAAATAAGAGCCTTCCAGTAAGTTTTCCGCTGGTGTGAAAACAGGGCGTGCATTTGTTGTTCGACAAAGTGTTTTTTGTAATTGGATAGGAAGATACTTTTTGAAAAGTAGGATAATTTGAGTAAATTTTGAAAAATATAAATGAGATGGATAGTCATGTAAATCAAAATGAATCGAGTAACCAAGTCTCTGGCAAGGTGCGTCGATCATTCCGTCGTTTCATTCGGGTTGCCATTGTATTGCTCCTATTGGTTGGGGGAGCTTTTTTTTATGTACGTTATTATTTTGTCTTTGGGTCGGGGGTAAAAGCCGGTACTTTGAATTATGTCGTAAAAAAAGGATATGTATTCAAAACCTATGAGGGAATTCTCATTATGGAAGGTTTTCGCACCGAGAGCCGGGGAACGTTACAGTCCAATCAATTTGTCTTTTCTGTGGATAATGCCAATTTGGCAGACTCTCTCATGCGATTGAGCGGCCGTCATGTGGAGCTGAAATATAACGAATATCTTGGAGCTTTGCCCTGGCGTGGATATAGCAATTTTATAGTAGAAGAGATTTTATCTGTAAAGTAGAAAATAGATAATAAACTTATTATCTATTTCTCTTTTATATCTTCGAAATCTATATATTCTCCTTCGTCGTCTTGGATAACCTTTTTGTTCTTTTTCGTATGGGTGTACCATGTGGTACGCCCTTTGTTGTTTTGTCCCTGTTGTCCAAAGGGATCCTTGACGCTATTTTTCTTCCCGAAGAAGAACCGGAGGATAAGTTGAAATATACCTATAATGGGTACTATGAAGATAATAAAAGCTATGATGAGGAGCAGTCCAAGAGCATGCATAATTGATACTTGTTAAGTTTATGTATGTTAGAACAAAAATCGTTCCGTTTTTGTTGTTAATGCTTCTTGGCTGTCAACAGCGATAATATTATATACAAGCCTATTGTTGCGGCGAGGCCTGCCAGTCCGAAAAAGATAAGGAAAATTACGGCAGCGATTAAAATCAAGTAACGAAGATAATTTTCTTTTAACTTCAAGTTCTTGAATTTTAAAGAAAACATGGGAATCTCCGAAATCAATAGGAAAGAGAAGAGAATGACTAAGCAGACGATAGCGTATCCACAGGCTTTGTCCTCTATTTGTAAGCCGGCTTGACATATTCCTATCCAAAAAAGAGCGTTGGCAGGAACGGGCAACCCGATGAACGAGGTTGTCTGACGAGCATCGATATTGAATTTCGCTAAACGGAGTGCGGAGAAAACAGGAATGAGCAATGCGCTTAATGCCCACCAGATCTGATAGGAATCGTTTATTCCATGAAAGACACTGTCGTATAGCATGAAATGCATGGCCATGAATCCCGGTGCAAGCCCGAAGCTGATAAGATCGGCGAGTGAATCCAATTCTTTTCCCATCGGAGAGTAAGCATGGAGCAAACGTGCCGCCATGCCGTCTAAAAAGTCGAATAATGCGGATAACCCTATGCATAAAGCAACTATGTCGTACTCTCCTTTGTATGCGAAAAGACAGGCAAAACACCCTGAAAGGAGATTGAGACAAGTAATACTATTAGGGATATTTTTTGTAATGGCATTCATGAGAGCTTTATTTTAGACGGGCTATTTCGGTGAGGTCGCCTATTGTTTTATCGTGTAGAGCTACTTTAATATCGCAATCGAGCGGAAGGTACAAATCTACGCGTGAACCGAATTTTATAAAGCCCATGTGTTCGTCGATGTCACAGGTATCACCGACTTCGGCGTAAGTTACAATGCGACGCGCCACTGCACCGGCAATTTGTCTGACTAAGATTTCCTCACCATTTTCAGCCTTGATGACTACCGTGGATCTTTCGTTGTCTGTGCTCGATTTAGGTAAATAGGCTGCCATAAAGCGGCCTTGTTGATGACTTACATGGATTACTTTTCCGGCAACGGGAAACCAGTTGGCGTGTACGTTGAATATATTCATAAAGATAGAAACTTGCATACGTTTGTCATGAAAGTATTCATCTTCGAGAACTTCTTCAAGAACGACTACGACACCGTCTGCCGGTGCGACTATGGCATTTTTAGGATTACCTTTGAAATGCCGTTTGGGAGACCGGAAAAAATTAACTACCAGAAAGAAAAATATAATGGAGACGGCGTGGATTAGATAAGCCAGCCATGTTATTTTTATCCATAGATATACCGGCAAATTCAAAAGAGCCAGAATGATAAAAAGAATAAGTAATATATTTTTCCCTTCTCGGTGTATTTTCATTTTCATCTTTTAACTCGATTTAGAAGTAGCGAACAAAGGTAATAGTTATTTATGGAAAGACAAAAACAAGGACTCTTTTTTGTATGATTGGGAAAGTGAATGAGAATTATAGACCAGTTTAGAAGCTGTTTTAAATTTATTCCGAGACAGATTGAGACCTATGTTGAAGCCGATTGGAGTCCGAGATATGCAGTCAATAGGGGGCTATTGACAAAAATCAAGGGATTCAAGATGCGAGACAGGGGCTCAATATGGCCGGAACATATCTGCTTGAAATGATAATAGTATTTCTCAATAAATTTAAAGCAGCTTCTTATAATTAAATTTATAGTTATAAGTTTGTAAATGTCGATATCTTTTATTTATATTGCGTAATCATGAAAAACAAGAGATTATGGATATTGGGCGAATAGCTCATGGGGGCGTATATATTTATCGGGGGGAATTAGATTTCATGGCGAGGACAATATTGGATTCTCCTCACATGGAAACCGGCGGTAATTTGTTTGGCTATTGGACGCCGAGCGGAGATGCCGTAATCATGTATGTGTTGGGTCCCGGTAGAAAGTCGGTCTGTCGTTTTACCAGTTTTATACAAGATGCCGATTATTTGCAGTTGCATGCCGATAGATTATTCGAAGAGTACCATCTCTCCCATATCGGTGTGTGGCATTCGCATCATGGTTTGGGATTGTCGCATCCGAGCGGAGGCGATGTGCAATCGATACAAGAGGGTATGCTGGCAGACGGGCTGTCGCGGTGTATATTGGCTATTGGAATTTGCGATAGGGCAGGGGCCTCTGTCAATGCTTTTTCTTTTGTATGTACTGGCGAAGGGGTAAAGATGAACTTAGTGCCGTGGAATGTGGTGCAAGGAGACGGTTCGGTAAGGAGTCGTTATGATGCGGCTTATCGGGATTCTGTGATAATGCCGCAGGTCAAAGAGGCTGTGTATCATGGGTTGAATATGATTCCGGTACAACAGATGCCGCCGGAGAATGGCGTGACGTTCGATACCGGTTTTTGGTTGAATAATAAAGAAAACCGTTTGCAGTTGAAGCGTATCGTCTCTTATATACAGTCGAAATATTCCGCTGTGAAACTGTTGAAAGTAGATGACATGACTATTGAAATCAGATTCGATATACCTCGTCGGTCTTCTTGGAGGATTGTTTTCGATAAAGATTTTCCGAGTCGGGCGCCTTACGTTGTCCGGTATGAGGCGGGAGAAACTACTTCTTGGAGCTTGGGGGCATTGGGAAAAAACGGTACACCTCACTGGCTTTCGTCGTTTTCAGAGATGGGACAATCGGTTATTAACAGTTTAAAATATTTATCGATATGACTTATGACAGATATCAAATAGAATTAGGTGTATTGCAAAATTCGACGATAAAATCGAAACAGTACAAATTTATGGATATGGACACGCCGTATCCGTATTTGGCGGTCGCCATTCAGACTAATTCTCTACGATGCTACGTGGTGAAAATAGACCTTTCGGACAATTATCCCTATAATATACCGAAGGTTTTTATTACGAGTCCTAAACCCTTGTTGACGCGTTCCGGCGGTAGTATGCTGCAAGCCAGTCACAGTATGCATACGCTTACCGGAGAAAACGGCTGTGTGAGGGTTTGTCATTACGGTTATGAGGATTGGGCTCCGAATCGAATAACTTTGTATCAGATTATTATTAAGGTTCGCATTTGGCTCGAAATGTATGAATGTCATCTGAAAACGGGAAAGACGCTCGATGAATTTTTGAAAGGGGCAAATTATTGATCTATTAAAGAATATAACTAACTATGGGACTATTTGGAAAAAAACAAACTGACGATTGTGAAGATTTGGGTGAAGCTCTGGCTCAAACCAACAGTGGACGTAGAGAAGTAGAATTGGTTATCGGAGACGATGGAGAACTGGAAGCGATGACTCCCGATGAAGCGGAAAAAAGCGGAAAGGAAAAAGTGGGCACGACAATAGGAACCAAACCTTATTATAATGATAAAGAATAAGGTGCTATGGAACCGATAGTGTACATTTATCAGGATCATTTGCAGGATTTTTGGAATAGCGGGCAATCACAATGTTTCGGCGCTGCTTTTGAGTGGAAAGGCGAACAGGTTTACCATGTCTACATCAAGTATCCGCAGGTGGCTCCGACAGGATATTCCATGCCTTGTCTCTTTCGGGTAGTCGATACTGATGATTATGAAAAGGCCGAAGATGTGGTTTTGTCTGTTTATGCATCGATGCCGGAAGAGGCAAAACGAGTTCCGGTTGTTATTGTTTGCATTCATGTCGAAGACACGAAAGTCAGCTCTCGTGCTTTTATTGTCGATGACGGAAGAATCATCGAGGCGGTTGTGAAATATGTGCCTCGCAAGAGTGAGCTTTATACTCGCAGTAAAGGGCTACTCGAAGTGGGAGCGTTGGAGTCGAAAAAGGTCCTTATCGTAGGGTTAGGCAGCGGTGGCGCACCTATTGCCGTCGAGTTGGCGAAAGCCGGTGTAGGGCATTTTATACTGATGGATTTCGATCGTATAGAATTGCACAATATCGCTCGTCATATCTGTGGGGTGAACGAATTGGGACGGCTCAAAGTAAATGCCGTGAAAGATGCCATATTATTGAAAAACCCGTATGCGCAAGTAGAGACCTACGATATCGATATGAATAAGCAGCTTGATATTCTTGAAAAATGTGTGGCAGAATCGGATCTTACCATAGTTGCGACGGACGAGTATGCGAGCAGATATAACATCAATGCCCGTTTGGTGAAATTGGGTAAAGTGGGATTGTTTGGCAGGGCTGTCACTCGCGCCGAGGGTGGCGATATATTACGCGTAAGACCGGGTGGACCGTGTTATGCCTGCTTGACGGGGAATCCTATTTATCATCAGAATGACGAGATTACCGATGTGCGTCGGGCCAGAGAGTTGGGAGTTATACCGGCATATGTGTCGGACGAGGATGCTCATGCGATGGTTCAGGTGGGATTATCGACCGATATCGCACCGATTAACAATATGATGGTAAAATTGGCATTGAACGAGCTATCTCGTGGAATCGAGTGCGGCATATCTTCGCTGATAGAAGAGTTGACCTATGATTATTATATTTGGGCCAATCGTCGGGATTTCCAATTTGCCAACTGGGCTCCATTCAATCGGAATCCGAATAGACATTTGACGATACTCCGTTGGTATGGAGTAAAATTGAAAAAAGATTCCGAGTGCTTGGAGTGTAGATAGTTTTTGGGGCTATGGGCGATCGTATCATTACGTTGCGTAACGGGACTCGTGTGAATATGTCGACCGGTGAAATCATTTCACAGGGCAGGCCGCGATATCCTCACCGGCCGAGGCGTTCGTTTTGGCGAAGGGTAGGCGATGGCTTTTCTCGATTTTTCGGTTTTGTTTGGTCGGTGTTGGCATTTATTTTATCGGCTGTGGTTTTCATATGGAAGGCTATGGGGTATATCATTTTGTATGGAGGATTGTTGAGTATTATTGTTACGGTGATTTCTGTTTGGATTAGCGATGGTTTTTTCTCTGCGTTAATTGCCGGTGTCGTCAGTTTCTTTGTGTGGGGACTTGTCGTGGGTGTCGCTGATAAATTGGGAATGTTGCCCGATTAGAAAATGGGCATGGTTTATACTAATATTTACACTTTTTCGAAGCATATAAAAAGAGGGAAGTGAAGTTGTCTTTGCGATTGAATTAAACCTCCTCCACTGTGTTTTGCACAGCAAAATATAGGGGAGGTGTCCGCAAGACGGAGGGGTTAACCCTTACAGCCAAAAAGTCTATAAAATCTTTTCAACCCCTCTCCTCAGAAACTGCCGTTTCTTCGGTGTCTCTCCTATATTGCTAACGCAGCACCTCATAATGTTACGGGAAACGGCAGGGGAGAAGGAGGAACGCAATTCATCGCATTCGCCAAAATTCATGCCTATCCCCGTTGTTTTTTATAGAACCGTGTTAATGCGAAAATAAGCTATACTTCGGCATTTCCAAATAAATTTGTTTCTGCTCTTGGTTTACACTATCTTTGCACAAAAAATAAATAATATGCGCCAACCTTCCGATAAACGGCCCTTACGTCGGTTTTCCGAAAAAGATATCAAGCGTTTCAAAGTAGAGCACGACGATACATTGCTGAATTATCTATTGACTTTGTTTGGAGACAAAAGCCGCACGACAGTTAAATCTTATCTGTCTCACCGGCAAGTCGCTGTCAATGATATGCCGGTTACCCAATTCGACACGATGTTGCATGCCGGGGACGAATTGAAAATTAATTTTAAGCGAGGTTTCAGTGTGTTTAAACACAATCGTTTGAAGATGGTTTATGAAGATGAGTATATCATTGTCATAGATAAGGGGTATGGATTGCTTTCGATGTCGACAGAACGTATAAAGACCGGAACGGCATATAGTATACTCAGCGATTATGTGAAATCCCAGAACCCGGAGAACAAGCTGTTCATCGTGCATCGTCTCGACAGGGATACTTCGGGTTTGATGATGTTTGCTAAAAGCAAAGGAATACAGGAACAGTTGCAGCATAATTGGCACAATATCGTATTGGAACGTAAATATGTAGCAGTAGTAGAGGGCGTGATGGAGCAACCCGAGGGAATGGTTCGTTCCTATTTGACCGAAAATGCGGCTTTCCAAGTTTATTCGACCGATAATCCCGATGAGGGGCAGTTGGCGATTACTCGTTATAAGGTATTGGGAGGAAACAGCCGTTTTTCGTTGGTAGAACTCGATTTGGAGACGGGACGTAAAAATCAGATACGGGTTCACATGCATGATCTCGGTCATAGTATTATCGGAGATCGCAAATACGGTGCGCATGGCAGTCCTTTGGGACGTGTGGCTCTACATGCGGTTAAATTACGCTTTGCTCACCCGGTAACACGGCGTGAGATGAATTTCGAGACTCCCATACCGGCTCGATTCTTGTCGATAACATCGGGGACAAATAGAATAAATACTGCTGAGAAATAGCTTTTAGAACCTTTTAAATTGGTCGATAGCTTGGCTTTTTAAACAGTTTCTTATTAACTTTGGCAAAATTTTCGGAAGAGCTTTTTCAAGGCTTTTTCGGCGTTTTTTAGAAAGAAGATAAAATTAGTTCGTTATGAATATTTCGTATAATTGGTTGAAAGATTACGTGAATTTTGACCTTTCTCCCGAGGAACTTTCGGCAGCTCTCACCTCTATCGGTTTGGAGACCGGTGGAATTGAAGAGGTGCAAACCATCAAGGGCGGCCTTAACGGGCTGGTTATCGGTAAGGTTCTCACTTGTGAGGATCACCCCAACTCAGATCATTTGCACATTACTACCGTGGATTTGGGGGAATCCGAGCCTGTTCAAATCGTGTGTGGAGCTGCGAATGTCGCGGCGGGACAATACGTGGTAGTGGCTACGTTGGGTACTGTTTTGTATAGTGGTGAAGAAAGTTTTACGATTAAAAAATCGAAGATTCGCGGAGTGGAATCTTTCGGTATGATTTGTGCCGAAGACGAAATAGGTATAGGAACTTCGCACGATGGCATTATCGTGTTGCCGGGAGAGGTAAAACCCGGTACACTGGCCAAAGACTATTATAACATAAAGAGCGATTATGTCCTCGAAGTGGATATTACCCCGAATCGTATCGATGCAGCTTCGCATTATGGCGTTGCCCGTGATTTGGCCGCTTATTTGACACAAAGGGGTAAAGATGCCGGATTGCACAGGCCGTCGGTAAACGATTTCGCTATCGATAGAAAAGAGGGCGGTATCGATGTCGATGTAGCGAACCATGAAGCATGTATCCGGTACAGCGGAGTGACGATGCGGAATGTGAAAGTGGCAGAAAGTCCCGATTGGTTGAAGCAACGTTTGTCCGCTATCGGATTGCGTCCGATCAATAATGTGGTGGATATTACCAATTATATACTCCATGCTACCGGACAACCGCTGCATTGTTTTGATTTGAATCGAATTGCCGGAGGGAAAGTCATCGTGAAACCTGCCGTAGAGGGTGAGAAATTCGTCACACTCGATGAGGTAGAGCGTACGTTGACTTCCAACGACTTAATGATATGTAATGAGAAGGAATCGATGTGTATCGCCGGTGTGTTCGGCGGTTTGAAATCGGGTGTAACCAACGATACGACCGATATTTTCTTGGAGTCGGCTTGCTTTAATCCCACATGGGTGCGTAAGACAGCTCGCCGTCAAGGATTGAATACCGATTCGTCTTTCCGCTTCGAGCGTGGTGTCGATCCTAATGATACTCTATATGCTTTGAAACGGGCGGCTCTATTGGTGAAAGAATTGGCCGGAGGTGAGATTTGCGGTGAAGTTGTGGATATATATCCCAATCCGGTAGCTCCGTTCCCTGTAACCCTTACGTATGAAAAAATCGATACTCTCATCGGGAAACATATTCCGGCCGATACGGTCAAGAGCATATTGGACAGCCTTGAAATAAAGATCGTTTCTGAAACAGAAAAGGAACTTTCGTTGCAAGTTCCTACATATAGGGTCGATGTGCAGCGAGATGTCGATGTGATAGAAGATTTACTTCGTATCTATGGATATAATCATGTCGAAATATCCGATCGGGTACATTCCAGCCTTTCTTATAAGACTGTTACCGACCAAAGTCACCAGTTCCAAAATTTAGTTTCGGAACAGCTCACGGGGTGCGGGTTTAATGAAATCATGAACAACTCATTAACCTGTGGCGCTTATTACGACGATTTGCAAGTTTGGCCTCGTGCGCATTGCGTGGCTTTGCTTAATCCGTTGAGCAATGACTTGAATGTAATGCGCCAAACCCTTTTATTCGGTGGATTGGAAAGTATTTCACACAATATAAACCGTCGTCGGGCCAACTTGCGTTTTTACGAATGTGGTAATTGTTATTACTTTGACCCGGAGGCTCATAATGAAGAGAAAGTTTTGTCGGGTTATTCCGAAGAAAAACATTTCGCTTTGTGGCAGACCGGTAATCGAGTGGAAGGAAGCTGGGCGCATGCCGATGAGAAATCTTCGGTTTACGAAATGAAGGCTTATGTGGAGAATATTTTTGCCCGTCTTGGAATCGCCGGTGATATTATCGCGACACAGACAAGCGACGAGATTTATTCGGTAGCTTTGACTTATAGCAACCGGGGAGGAAAGATACTAGGAAAGATGGGGCTTGTCTCGCATAAGGTACTCAAACGTTTCGATATCGATGTCGAGGTTTCTTTTGCCGAGTTGAATTGGGATTCGCTAATGAAAATGGCTGCGAAACATGCGGTATTGTACAGCGAATTGCCTAAATTTCAAGCGGTGAAACGGGATTTGGCTTTGTTGGTCGATCAGGCGGTTTCTTTTGCCGATATCGAGAAAGTGGCTCGGGAAAGCGAGCGTAAATTGCTCAAAGAGGTCTATCTCTTCGATGTTTATGAAGGGAAGAACCTCCCCGAAGGTAAGAAGTCCTATGCCGTTTCGTTTATTCTTCAAGACGAGAATAAGACGCTTAACGATAAGCAGATAGATGCCATCATGAATAAAATTATAGCCAATCTTCAACAGAAATTGGAGGCACAGCTAAGATAATTCGATTTAATAAAATATAAGTAAAAGATATCCTATGGGAAGAGCTTTTGAATATCGTAAAGCCAGAAAATTGAAACGGTGGGGCAATATGGCCCGTACATTTACGAAAATTGGGAAAGAAATTTCTATTGCCGTTAAAGCCGGTGGCCCCGATCCCGATGCCAATCCGCGTCTGCGTGTATTGATGCAGAATGCCAAAGCGGCGAATATGCCGAAAGAAAATGTAGAACGGGCTATTAAAAAAGCTTCGTCGAAAGATGCCGGCGATTATAAGGAAGTGGTTTATGAAGGATACGGTCCTTTCGGTATCGCTATCGTCGTAGAAACTGCTACCGATAACACGACCCGTACTGTCGCCAATGTACGCAGTTATTTCAATAAAGCCGGAGGATCGTTGGGTACGACTGGTAGCCTTTCTTTCTTGTTCGACCACAAATGTGTGTTTCATATCAAACCCAAAGAGGGTGTCTCGGTGGAGGATCTCGAACTTGAAATGATTGACTATGGAGTCGATGAAGTGGAGGCCGATGAGGAAGAAATCGTACTTTATGGCGAGTTCTCGGAGAATAATAATATCCAACACCATCTCGAAGAGGCCGGTTATGAAATCGTCAGTGCCGAATTCGAACGTATTCCTAACGATGTGAAAGATGTAACACCCGAACAACGCGCTTCTATCGAAAAGTTGATCGAACGTTTTGAGGAAGACGAAGATGTACAAAATGTTTTCCACAATATGAAAGAAGAGGAAGACGAAGAATAAGAATAGAGTACAACTGTCTTGTGAAATAAATAAAAAGAGATGTTTTACCGACATCTCTTTTTATTTATAGTGCCATTTCTCCTTTATAGCTTCTCAGTAGGAAATCAGAGGGGATTGTACTTTTATATAATCTAACGATACAGAAGGTATTGCCCTCCTCCCCCCCAGTTTTGTTGTCAAACAAAATATAAGGGAGGTGTTCAAAGGACGGAGGGGTTAATTCTTACAGCCCAAAAATTCTTGAAATCTTTTCAACCCCTCTCCACAGAAACTGCCGTTTCTTCGGTCTCTCTCCTATATTGCTGACGCAATACCCCGTATGTTTCGTACAATAGGGGAGAAGAACAAACACGATAACCTCCTCCCTTGTGTTTTGTTGTCAAACAAAATATAGGGGAGGTGTCCGTCGGACGGAGGGGTTAATTCTTACAGCCCAAAAACTAATGAAATCTTTTCAACCCCTCTCCACAGAAACTGCCGTTACTTCGGTCTCTCCCCTATTGCTGACGCAACACCCCGTAAGGCTACGGGACACGGCAGGGGAGAAGGAAAATACAATCTATCGTATTCGCTAAAATTCATATTTACCCTCACCAATTTTTACTGAGCCTATTTGATTATAATATTATTTTTATGGTTCTCCCGGCATATTTGATTAGATAAATACCGCTGGGGAGGGGTATTTCGCTGTCTCCGTCCACTGCAAATGTTTTTATACATTTCCCGGTTGTGTCGTAGATACTTATATCTGTACCCGGTTCGATATTTCGAAATGCAATACTATTTTTGTTTCCGAAAATTTTTGCTTTGTTCGGTGAGGGGCGTTCTATTCCTGTGAAATCATTCTCCACGATGTTTTTGAAATTTTTCCATACTTCTGCATTTTTGTAGGCTTGTAAACTACCGGCAGGTACGTGCAGAGTGCATTGATTAAAAATGTCTGCGTCAAAGGTGTCCGTATATGAGTTTGTATGATAGGCTATCGGTGGAATTGTCGAGGAAGCGTAAATTTCTTTTAACGGGGCAGCCCTAAAAGCTCCGTAAAATATATCGGTAACACCTGTTCCCAATTTTAGGGAGACCAGATGATTACAATTCCAAAATGCAGATGTTGCTATGGTCGATACCTTATTGGGAATTACGATAGAGGTCAGACTTGTACAATTATCAAAGGTTCCCTCTCTTATTTCTGATAGATTTTCACTGAGTGTAATAGATGATAATGCCTCACAGCCACTAAATGCATTTTTACCTATTTCGTTGATACTATTGGGCAGTTCTATATATTTTAGGCTATCGCAAGAGAGAAATGCTTCTGCTCCGATTGTGGTGGTATTATTTCCTAATGTGATGTGCTTTAAATTCGGACAAAAATGAAATGTTGATTGTTCTATTTGGGTAACTCCATTGCCAATTATTACAGTTTTTAAACCAAAACTTGCATAAAAGGCATGATGCCCTATTCTTGTGACATTATCGGGGATATTGATATGGCCTAAGTTACAATAGCTAAAAGCTGACGGCTCGATTATCAAGACTCCTGATCCTATATCGATGGAGTCTAATGAAGAGGAAGTGAAGGCTTTTTCTCTAATTGCAATAATATTGTTTGGAATCGAAATTGTTCCGATATTGCACCCCAAAAAAGCTAATGGACCAATTTCTGTGACTTGGTAAGTTTTGTTATTAAATGTTGCTTTTTCAGGGATTATAATATCTCCTTCGTATTCATATTCGGTGGATCCTTCGTAAGTGACACTTACCGTCGAATCGGAGGTGATGTCGTAATAGAATCCGTCACATTCAAAGTCATAAGCGTGGATACTGGGATAAATGCAAAGAGCGACGAGGATAACGACTGTTCGAAGTAATGTATTTTTCATGGCTTTATCGTTTAGGATTTTACAAGAATATGAATAGTGTATGTTCTGTTGGTTGATGGAGCAGATTGTTTTTTTTGTTTAATGCAAGTATAATGAAAAAAATTATAAATTAAAATCTTGATTTGATAAAAATACGTTTTTTAGTATTATAATTCCTGTTCATTATAATTGATTCGAATAAAGAACAACGGTAGGCATCATTCTATATAAATGGTAAATTCATTCCAATAGAGGGCTGTACTATAACTTTTCTTCGCTCGTTTCGACGGGACGAATATTTTACAGCCGATGCGATTTACGTCTCGGAATGTATTTTCTCCGATCAAAGGCGGGTTGCTGTTTTTACAATGTATTTCAGTAAGGCTTTTGCATCCGGCAAAAGCGTAGTTGTTGATAGCGGTGAGCTTGCTGTGTAGTGTAAGAGTAGTGAGACTGGTACAGCCTGAGAATGTGTAGTAATTGATTTCGGTAAGAGTAGTTGGCAAGGATATATCCTTTAATTCGGTACAATTTTCAAAGGCTCCGATACCTACTGTTTTGACAGTCGAGGGGATGCTAATTTCTCGGAGTCCGCTGCAACCCGAAAAAGATTTATATCCTATTTCCCGAATATTTCCCGGTATTTTTATTTCGGTAAGGCTGATGCATTTGGAAAAAGTATAGTCGGATATACGTTGTAATTTCGATGGTATTTTCAGGGTATATAAACTTTTACAACCGGAAAAGGCATATTTTTCGAGATGTAGCAAAGAGTTGGGTAATTCTATATCATACAGATTGATACAGCCGGCGAATGCATACGCTCCGATGGATTTAAGTTTTTTGGGCAGGCGGACGGCTTGCAACCTTTCGCACCATCGAAATGCCGATGCCCCGATAGAATCGAGCGATACAGGGAGAATCACGGCCTCTAATTTTTCATGGCTGGAAATGGCATTATCCGGGAAGTAGTTGTTGGGCAGTACGACGCTTCCTACATCTAAGTAAAGTAATTCCGGCATTTGGCGGATATAGGAAATATCGCTATAATTTAGAGATCCTTTTACGGCTAATTTAGTAATACTGCCTCGTTGGCTCGGTACGATGATTTCAGATAGGGAGCCCGGTTCATTGACAGAGATAGTAGTAATATCTTCCGGTTCGTCTTCTCCATGTGAACATGCCATTTGAGCCGAAAACAGAATGAATATGCCTATATGTAAGAATGCTTTTTTCATTGTGCGAATGGACGTTCAGTGCTGTATCGCTTTCATTCATCGAGGTCTTCATCGTCATTATCCTGATCTTGAAGCTCGCACATTTCCCGATATTCGTTCCATTCGGGGTCTTTCTCGGTATAGATGGTGAGAGGTAACGTTTCGAACGGAGCGAGAGTTTCGTTGAGCATACGTCCGAATGCAGGTATATTGCGGGTATAAAATACCCATGTGCGTTCGCCGTCTCCGGTATAGATTCCTGTGAAAATGGCCAGTTTATCTTTTTCCATAGCCTGTTTCAATACGGTCTGCACTTCTTCCATCAGTTTTCCGGTAGTCTCATTGGGCATGCCTTTACTATCGGCCTCGTATTTCCATGTGATTTCAACACGTTCTTTGAACTTGCCCGATTGAATGAACGGTTCTATCTCGGTACGTCCCGAAACGACAATCATGCGGTCACTGTTTTCGGCTTCGGCAATGGCCGAGAACCATACATCTCCTAATTTCATGCGTTGGAATTTTGTCGGTTACTTGTACAAAAGTAATTATAAAAGTGTGAATAGTGAAATTTATCGTCTGTTTGTAGAGGTGTGATGCAGAATATTTATGCGGGAATGATTTTTTCGTTTGCCTCTGTTCGTGTTATTTAATATCTTTGTTGTCACATTGTTCAAATACAATTGTTTGTATAGGCTTATGAAATATTTCTCTTCTTACTTATGCCTTATCATCTTGTCGATAACGATGGCCTCGTGCGACAAATTTTTTGGAGAGGAACTAACCGACTTGATTTTCGATCATGGAAAATTTGAAATGCCTGATAAGGCTCTGTTTATTGGGAATTCTTTGCTATTGGGTAATGGCGCTTTCGGAATGAATGCAACCGACTCGACGAGCGATTATCATGCCGTTATCCAAAGAAAGTTTTTAAAAGCCAATCCAGCCTATACCGATACGAAATTATCGGGAGTCGATTTTGAGACTTGTGAAAACCGGGCTCAACAGATGGATTGGTTGGATAATAGATTGTGCCCCGTGTTGAGCGAAGATTTGGATTTGGTCGTTATACAGATTGGCGATAATGTAAATACATCGAGTAAAAGAGAAGCCTTCGAGCAAGGGGCAAAAGAGCTGATAGCAACCATAAAAGCCTATGCGCCTCGGGCTCGTATCGTGTGGATTTATGGCTGGTATGTATCGAATAGTGTCATCAAGTCTGTAAAAAATGCGTGTAAACAATATGCCGTGACCCTCGTAGCGATAGACGGCATTAACAAAGCCGGTAATCGCAGTTCGATAGGAACGGTTATCACCCGTGTGGAACCGACCTCTCAGTCCTTGAATTATACTCGTTATACCGTGTTGTCGGATAATCGGTTACAAGTAGATTTTAACGTCGGTGGAAAGAAATACAAAGCCATTGTGCAAACGGAAAGTTATAGCGATAATACCGAGGCTAAAACATTGACTTGGCAAGGATATGAAACGATAACTACCGATAAGGATATCGCTTCTCATCCGGGTAATAACGGGTTCGAGCAGATTGCACAACGATTTTTTGAGGTGTTGAATATAGATTAGATCATTATGATAGCAGTAGGGGTTGGTATATTGGTGGCTTTGGTTGCTACCGTGGTATTTTTTGTCGTGTATAATTCGAGTCGTAAAGGGTGGCAGCAGTCGCTGGCGGTACGCGAAAGCGAGGCGGCTGACTTGAAGGTACGCAACGGTGTGTTGGAGGCGCAGGTGAAAAGCTGTACGGCGCGGTTGGCCGAGGTACAGGCACAACTCGATTTTGCTAATCGGGAGCGAGAGAAACTCAATCGTGAGAAAGGCGATTTACAAGCTCGTAATCAAATGCTTTCCGAAAATATGGAAGTTCAAAAGCAGGAAGTCCAACGTATCCGGCAAGAGATGAACAACGAGTTCAAGGTACTGGCTAACGAGATATTGCAGGAGAAATCGAAGAGTTTTTCCGAGATGAACCACGAACGTCTCGCCGAAATACTCAATCCCTTGAAAGAGCGTTTGGAGGGATTTAAAAAGACCGTGGAAGAAACTTATAATAATGAGGCTCGCGAACGGTTTTCGTTGAAAGAACAGATTAAAGAACTGGTAGAGAGAAGCGAATCCATAGGTGCGGAGGCAAAACAGCTGACTCATGCTCTGCGTGGAGATTCCAAAATACAGGGTGACTGGGGGGAGATGATATTGGAAAGTATTCTCGAAAAATCGGGACTTGAAAAAGATCGGGAATATTTCGTACAGGAAACTTTGCGGGACGAAGAGGGACATACCATACAGGGCTCCGATGGGCGGAAGATGCGTCCTGATGTCATTATCCGTTATCCCGGTGGCGAAAATCATCAAATGGTGATCGACTCGAAAGTGTCTCTCACGGCTTATGTCAATTACGTCAATGCGGAAGATGCCGACGAAGCTCGATTGGCATTGAAGCAGCATTTGGTATCGGTGAGGAAACATATAGACGAGCTGGCCGGGAAGAGCTATCAAGATTATGTCGGGAAAGGCGATCATGTAATGATGTTTATTCCCAACGAGGCTGCCTATCTGGCTGCAATGCAGGCCGATCACGCTTTGTGGCAATATGCCTATGAAAAGAAGGTGCTTTTGTTGAGCCCGACAAATTTGATTGCCGCACTGAAACTCGTAGCCGATTTGTGGCAACGGGACAAGCAGACCCGCAATGCAATCGATATAGCCGAGGAGGGCGGAAAATTGTACGATAAGTTCGCCGGTTTTGTCGATGATATGGAGAAGATTGGTAAATCGTTGAATACGACGGCTATGGCTTATACCGATGCCATGAAGAAACTGAAAACCGGCAACGGAAATCTGATAGGACGTGTAGAGAAACTTAAAGTCATGGGGGTGAAAGCGAAAAAGAATCTTCCGGCGGTGAATGAGGAGGAAGAGGAAAATTAGCTTTTTATGTTTGAATTTGGAATAGTTTTGAGGTCGTTCGACCGGAAAAGATTCGATTTGAAAAAATGAAAACAGTTTCTAAGAGCCTTTCATTGTCTGCTTTTCTTTCAAGTAAAGTTGATAGCTATTGATGCTGTTCTGCCAGATGATATATGATGCCGGGCCTATCGATGTGATAGGCGACAAATAAGTGAGTGCCAGCCAAATGGCAAGCACGGTGTTTTTCTGTCCCAATCCTTGCGCTCCTGAAATTTTATCGCCGTATCGTCCACCTAATTTTCGCCCTATATAAAATTGTCCTATACAAACGATCAAAGAGAGGAGGGCGATAGCGATTTCGAGAGGTATAGCTTCCCTCCCTTGTCCGATGATGAATGTGACCGCTTTGCCCACTACAAGAAAAAGCGAAACTGCCCACATGTAAAACGATAGAGATTGCCGCTTATTCAGTACCGTGTGGATTTTGGGTAGGCATTGTCGTAAGAGGATTGCCACTCCTAAGGGTAGGATAAGTAGTGGTAACACTTTACTGCATATAGTTAGGAAAGAGTCGAGGAAAGAGATGTCGGCATGTATTCCCATGAACGAAAAAATAATCGGCGATAAAATGGCCACAGCCATATTGCTGATTAGACTGTATGAAATTAGTGTCGGGACGTTTCCTCCGAGCATTCCGGTAATGACGGGAGCGGCTGTCGCTGTGGGACAGAAAAGGCAGATGAAAGTTCCTTCCGCTATGATAGGATCCCAAAAATAAAGCGCACCGAATATGGTTAATCCACCGATAACCTGAACAGCGAGAAGCCAACCGTGTAGAGGTTTTATATGTAGATCGTTCGGGGAAATTTTACAGTAGGTAACCAACAGCATAGCAAAAATAAGGATAGGGGCCAGAAGTGTAGCCCATCGGGCTGTAAGGTCGGGGAGTAAATATCCCGCCAAACTTCCGGTAGCCATTGCGACGGGTAGCATATAAGTTTTCGCTTTCTGAGTCATGGGGCAATCCCTTTTGAAATTTCGACACAAAGATAGTGCAAATGAGGGCAAAAGCAAGCTCGCTTGACTTTGCCGAATGCAGCTTATTTTCGCATCCTGCGCAAAGATAGTGCAAATGAGAGGGTATATCATCGAATGAAGATAGGATAACTCGTCGTGTTATATTTTAATTCCGGAGAAAATGAAAAGAGGGGTGATAGAACAATATCACCCCTCTTTTTGTGTTTCGAGCTTTATTTATTTTATCTCTTTGGCTAAATAGATGAGAGTGGGGAAGTGGTCGCTGTAACCATTTAGATAAACTCCCGCAGCATGGGTCCGCAAAGGATAACCCTTGTACTTGCCTTCTTTTTGTTTTAGGAAATCCCGGTTGAATACTTCCGACCGGATATATTTCAAGGTGGAGCGATCTTTACCCAACAGATTTCCCGAAATAATGATTTGGTCGAATAAGTTCCAAGAGCCGTTATAAGCCAATGTGCCTATGCCTTTGTCGAACATTCCCCACATGGTATTGAAATATCCGCCAGCCTGAACATCTTGTTGTTTCTTTTGGGCTCCTAATACGGTTTTGCAACTGCGGTTCGACGGGTCGTCGTTGAGGTCGCCCATAATGATGACTTTCGAGTCGGGGTCGGCCGCTAAAAGAGAGTCAGCCAAATGTTTAGTCAGTGCGGCAGCGGCTTCCCGTTTTGGGCTCGATTGTTTTTCTCCGCCGAGTCTTGAAGGCCAGTGGTTGACAATAAAGTGTACCCGTTCGCCGGCCAATATTCCCGAAACGACTAATTGGTCGCGGGTATGAAGGTTGGGGAATTGAGGGGTATGAAGTCGTGCGCTACGGCTCGATTCGAGTGTAAATTGGTCTTTGTCATATATAAGACCCACATCGATTCCTCTAAAATCGGGAGAGTCGTAATGTACGATTCCATAGTTCCGTTTGGATAATTCGCCGGTATGAATCAAATCTTCCAATACTTGTTTGTTTTCTATTTCCGATACGCCGATAACGGCAGGTCCGTTTTTTAATTTGAACGGGCTGCTGTTGTCTGTGGCAAAATTGCTAATCGCATAAGCAAGGTTGTTGAGTTTATTCCGATATTTTAATCCGCCCCAACGGTACGACCCCGAAGGAGTAAATTCTTCGTCGTTCGTATTCGGCTGATTAATCGTGTCGAACAGGTTTTCAAGATTGTAGAATGCTACCGCATATATAGCGTATTGTTTCTTTTGTGCTTGTGTAACAGTCACTCCTGTCAAGAATACGGCTAATAGCAAGAATCCTATTTTTTTCATAGTTTGTGTGGAATTTTGTTTTTGAAATTTTCGACTTAAATTAAAATGTGGCGCAAGATAACTCTAATTTGACAAATAAGCGAAATTTTTTTAGGAATAAATCTCTATCGGCAGGAATAAATGCGTTTAAAGACATCTTTCCGTGTGCGACGTTCGTAAGAATCATATTATATCATTAGCTCTAATGTTTATGATGGAGATAATGTATTAGGACGATGGGTGAGATATGATTTAGCAGTTGTCGTTTAGAAAGGTATTTTTAACATAGTGATAGGTTTAATAACTTGAAAGTTAGCTTATTTCCCAAAATTTCTTGCATTTTGTCCGATAATTAACATTTTATATAGGGTTACAATTTAACACGATTGTAATAAATATTCCCAACGTAGAAGTTTGTATAATGGAAAATAATCTTTTAATTTGCAAATTCCTTTTCTGCCCCTTGATAAAAGGGGGAATAGGGTTGTAAACATAAACACAGTTATAATTAAACCTTTTGATGTAATGAATCGTAAACTATGGTTATTAATGACATGGCTTCTTGTCGTACCGGCTTTTGTTCAGGCCGCATCAGTAAGAGGTGTTGTCGTTGACTATGAAACAAACAAACCTATTGCGAATGTAAAAGTTGCGATACGGAACGTGTCGGCTGTTACGGATTTTGACGGAAATTTCGAGTTGAAGAAAGTTAGGGCAGGGTCTGTGGTTGTTGTATTTACGGCGGCTGATTATAAGGCTTATTCTGTCGACTTTGTGGTAAATGACGGCGTAAATACCTTGAATGCTTCTTTGCAACCTAAGAAAGCAGACAATACACTCAATCAACAGGTTCTCGAAGATAATGTTTTCGAGCTCGACGAGTCGGCGATAGACGATGAGGGCAGTGCCGCATCTCAATCGGCATCCTATCTGTCCGGCGCTGCCGACGATGTTTATTTGCAAGCGGCCAGTTATTCATATAGCCCTATGCGTTTTAATGTGCGGGGATATGAACAACGGGAATCTTCTACCTATATAAACGGACTTAACTTTAATGATTTGGAACGCGGCCGTTTCAACTATTCGAGTCTCGGTGGGTTGAACAATGCCATGAGGAATAAAGATGCCGTGAATGGTCTTGAAATGCCGGGATATGCTTACGGTTCTTTGGGAGGAACGACGAACATCAACACGCGGGCAACCAACTATGCAGCTGGTACGAATGTAAATGCCGCTTACACGAATCGTGCTTATAAATTGCGCGGACAGGCTATCTACTCGACCGGTATTATGGACAACGGTTGGGCTTTTACCGGGTCGGTCGTTTATCGTTGGGCCGACGAGGGACGCACGGAAGGAACCTTTTACAACTCTTTCGGCTATTTCCTTGCTGCCGAGAAAGTATTGGGCGACCATCGGTTTGCCTTGACGACGTTCGGTGCACCGACCAAACGGGCACAGTCGGCTGCCGTTTCACAGGAGGTTTACGATTATCGGGGAATTTATTACAATCCTTATTGGGGATACCAAGACGGAGAAAAGCGTAATTCCCGCATTGTCCACAGCTATGACCCTACGGCAATTTTTAATTGGGACTGGAAAATCGACGATGAGAGCAAATTGTCTGCCGGCGTAGGATTCCATTACAGCCAATACAGTAATTCGGCGATAGCTTTTTATAACGCGCCCGATCCCCGTCCCGATTATTACCGTAATTTGCCCAGTTGGCAATATTATCAGTTGGCGGTAGATGGTCCCGACGATATTTATAATGCCTATTACAAAGAGGTGAATAAGGGATTGGCCAATCAGATTGCCGATTTGTGGAGAGCCGGCGATCCCAATGTGACCCAGATTAACTGGAATGCGATGTATAGCGCGAACTATGCCAACAATGCCATAAATCCCAACGGAAGTGCCAAGTATATTTTGGAGCGTCGTCACAACAACTTGATGGAAATACCTTTGAACTTTTTGTACACCAATCAGTTGAACAGCGAACTCAAATTGACGGCCGGTATCGAAGCCAAATATGCGAAAGGAATGCACTACAAAACCATCGATGACTTGTTGGGGGCTAATCAGTGGATCGATATAGACCAGTTTGCCGAGCGTGACTTTACCGACAATCAGGACATTATCCAGAATGATTTGGACGACCCGAACCGAGCTGTTTATAAAGGTGATAAGTTCGGATATAATTACAATATGCATGTTATCAATGCTTCGGCATTTATACAGAACGATTGGAAATTACCCTTGTTCGATATCTATTATGCCGCACGTTTATCCTATACCTCTTTCCAACGTGAAGGTTTGATGAGAAACGGTCGTGCCGAGGTTGTTGGAGCCCGGTCTAAGGGCTTGGGTAAACAGATGTATTTTATAGATCCCAGTATCAAGGCCGGTGTCGTATATAAGATAGACGGACATAATCGTTTGTCGTTAAATGCTTTGGCGGAATCTCGGGCTCCGTTGGCCGGTTATGCCTATGTAGCGCCTCGTATTAAAGATACTCGTATCAGAGGTTTGAAATCGGAGAAAGTATTCTCGGCCGATTTGACCTATCAATTGAATACATCGATTGTAAAAGGTCGGGTAACAGGATTCTTCACGGAATTCCGCGATGGCGTAGAAAGTACGGGATATTATCACGATGAGTTCCGCACGTATGTAAATCATACGTTGTCGGGCGTGAATAAACGTCACTTCGGTGTCGAGGCCGGTGTGAGTGTGAAGTTGAACAGCAGCTTCACTATATCGGCGGCAGGAACGTATGGCAGCTACAAATATACCAACGATTGTATGGGAACGATGAGCGCCGAGAACGGTATGAATCTCTTTACCGAACAATTGCCGGTTATAGTCGACGGGCGGGCCGCTTCGACCGATTATACCGAAAAAGTTTACACCGAAGGTCTTCATGTGAGCAACGGTCCTCAGTTGGCCGCAAGCATTACGCTGGATTATTTTCACCCGAAGATGTGGTTTGCCGACATAACGCTTTCTTACTTCGATAACAATTACCTCGATTTCTCTCCGTCGCGTTTCACGCACATGAATATGTATGGCGGAAAATATCCCAATGAAGTGGGATTGGAGCAGAATTACAACGGTTATCGCATTATCGGTATCGATAAGAATGGCCAAACTTCCATGCTTTGGAGCTTTGATCAAAAGACCGGTAAACCGGTTCTTGTTAGGGATTATCACGGGAATAAAGGTTCCGATATCGTTAAGTACTATAATCAGAAGGAGATGATCGGTTCGCAGGAGAAACTTAAAGGCGGGTTCTTGCTCGATGCTTCGGTAGGTAAATTGATTTATCTCAACAATCGTAAGCAACAGTTGAATATCAACCTTAGCTTCAATAATATTCTCAATAATACCGGCATGATTACCGGCGGTTATCAACAAGGTCGTGTCAGCCGGGATAACAAGAGTGTAACCAAAGATATACAGTCGGTGGACAAATTCCCCAATAAATATTATTATGCTTGGGGCTTCAATATGTTTATCAATGTCGGTTTCAAATTTTAATAAATCGTTTAGAGTATGAGACAATTAAAATATATCGGTGTCGTATTTGCAGCTCTTATGCTGTTTACGGCGTGTGAAAAAGAGTTCGATGCCATTCCCGAAGATTTTGCTACGGTTCCCGAGGGCAGCGATGAGGCTTGGCCCCAGACGGTAACCATTCACGACCTTATCGAAAATTTCGATACGAAAGAGGGCCTGTTTACAATCGATACGATCGATTCTCCCAACGACATTATCGTTAGAGGCAGGGTGATTACCGATGACCGTGCGGGCAACGTATATAAATATTTCGTTATACAAAGTCTGGACGATGACCATACTTGTTTGAAAGTTTCGGTCGATGCCGGCAGTCTTTCGGGTATGTTGCCGTTGGGACAAGTGGTGGCCATTCGCTGTAACGGGCTGGTTTTGGGACGTTATGCGGCAGCACCCCAGTTGGGAGTACGCGGATATCGCAACGACAACAAGACTCGTGAAGAGCCCGGGCGTATCCCTTATACGCTGGCGATGAAACATATCCAGAAGATAGGAACTCCCGACCCTTCTAAAATAGTTGTGGAAGAAAAGACTTTGAAAGAGATCACCGAAATGGACAAGTATGGTTATTTCAAAATCGTGAAGATTAAAGATGTCTATTTTACAGGATACGATTCCGATGGAAAGGAATTGAACGATGAGATTCTTCCGTTCCCGTCGGACGGAAAGAATGTGACGGCCACTTTGGCGAAGTACGCTTTGAACCCTATTTTTGCGCCTTCTACTTATAGTGCCGATAAAAAATATAATATCGGGTTTCCGCGTTCTCGGGTGATTGCCGATGACAGTGGCAATACGGTAGATGTATATATCTCAACCAGTGAATACGCCCGGTTTGCCGATCGTCGCATTCCTACCCCCCGTAGCGACAACAAAGGAGAAATTACTGCGATTGCAGGCTGGTTCCAAGATAACGAGGATCGTGACGGAACTTGGCAGTTGACCGTACGGTCGCTGGATAAGCCGTTTGCCGATCTCAAAGGATTCGATTTCCCTCAATAGGGTGAGTCGGGCGCGAAATCAAATGAAATTGGCTATGCCGAGGAGCAACCTATTTTTGCATGAATCGTAATAATATTTTTAACCCCAAATAAATTTTAATATGAAAAAGATGAGAAAATTTGCATGGATTTTTATGGCAGCTATGACAGTTGCCGGATTCTCCGCTTGTTCGAACAGTGAAGACGAGGATCTGCCCGGTAAGGGTGGCGATGGAGGTGAGGGAGGAAATCCTAGTACTCCGTCGGTTGTTGTGAAAGATACGATTTATCAGTTCAACAATATCGAGGCAGATTATACGCCTATCAGTGAATTGTGCCCGGGTTGGACTCACGAGATTATTTCCCCGTCTGACGATGACCGTACATGGCAAAGTAAGATTTTTACAAATAAGACCGATAACTCGGTAGATAAATATATTCAGGCTACCGCTCACGATAGCACCGATAAAAATGCCGGTTTGGCTTATGACTGGTGGATGATTTCTCCGGCTTTGAATGTAAAGGATGCGGCTAAAAAAATCTTCTCTTTTTATAGTGAAGGTTCCTATTGGCAAGCATCTACCAAACTTGAAGTTTATGTGTTGAACGAGCCTAAATCTACCGCTTCGAGCAAGGAAAAACTTGATGTGAAGATTGCTACTTCTGCCGATGGCAATTTCAAATGGGTGGCTTCGGGCGATATCAGCTTGGAAGGAAAAGGCGATATCGTTTATATCGGGTTCCATTATGTGGCCGAAGGAGGCAAATCGAAATCTACAACTTATTGCATAGATGATTTTGCTTTTGGCCGTAATCAGGTAGCTCATTTCATCGAGGAAGGTGTAGAACCTGAACCTACTCCCGAAGTGGATTGGACAAAAGCTAAAACTGTTGCCGAGGCTTTGGAAATTGCAAATGGCGAAACTTTTGCGGTTAAAGGATATGTTGTGGGTTGTATTAAAAATGGACCTTCAAAGACTTCTTATAAATCGTTCGATGAAGCTAAACAAGCCGGAGATATAGAATGGGCTGGTGCTGCTGAATTTACTGGTTATAGCCAAGTATTTATTGCAGATAATGCAGAAGAGACAGATGGTTCGAAATGTCTTTTGGTAAAATTAAATGATACTGATGCCGCTAAGAGTTTGAGAGATGCTGCTAAACTTGAAGGCCATCCGGAGAGAATTGGTATGACTGTTTATGTTAACGGTCTTAAAAAAGCTAACTATGGTCTTCCCGGTATCCGTGAGATCGATGCTTTCAAAGTTGAGGAATAAATAAGTAAGAATTTAGATTCGTGGTGGAACGGAGAGTCGAATTCGGCTCTCCGTTCTTTTATTTATGAGATGATAGGGCATATCTAAAAAATAACTTTCTGTTTTGTGCGATGATATAGCGAGTAGATGTGTAGGATTACGGTTGGTTTCTGTCTGTTTGTAATCATAAAGGTGGTCGGTAATGAATTTGTCGATAAAAATATTAATAAATATATTTATTTAATTTCTCTGTTTTGAACAAATTTATTATTTTTACGGAAAGATAGCGCAAGCAGGAATAAAGATAAGTTTGACGGGAGTATTTCGATCGGGTTTGTTTTTTATTCCTATTTTATCAATGTAAGTCGAAAAAAGTAATCTCGTTATGCCTCATTTATTGTTGAAAGAGTTTGAGAAAGGGTCGAAAAATTCTCTTATAAAGAAGAGAATTATTACTCATTATATTCAGAATGGTTGTTCTACGATTACAGAGCTGTCCAAAGAATTGGATTTGAGTGTGCCTACTGTTACGAAATTTATCGATGAGATGTGCGGTAATGGCTACTTGAATGTCTATGGGAAGTTAGAAACGAATGGGGGAAGGCATCCCAATTTATATGGATTGAATCCAGAGTCGGGGTATTTTATCGGTGTAGATATTAAGCATTCCAGCTTGCATATCGGCGTTGTGAATTTCAGAGGCGACTTGATCGATAAGAAATTAGATGTGCCGTTTAAGAATGCCAATACCAAAGAGAGCTTGGATGCATTAGCTGGTATCATACAGAAGTTTATTAAAACTCTCTCGATTAATAGCGAGAAAATTTTGAATATAAATATCAATATATCGGGGCGGGTAAATCCTGCTTCGGGATATAGTTATAGTATTTTTAATTTCGAAGAGAGGCCTTTGGCGGAGGTTCTTCGGGAAAAGCTGGGGTATAATGTGACTATCGAGAACGATACTCGTGCCATGACCTATGGAGAGTACTTGCAAGGAAATGTGCATGGCGAGAAAAACATTATATTCGTGAATGTGAGCTGGGGACTGGGGATAGGCATTATTGTCGATGGCAGAATATATACGGGGAAATCGGGTTTCGCCGGTGAGTTCGGTCATGTCGTTAGTTACGATAATGAAGTATTGTGCCATTGTGGAAAAAAGGGCTGTCTCGAAACCGAGGCTTCCGGTTCGGCTTTAATTAGGAAATTGATGGAGCGGGAGGCGAACGGAGAAATATCTTTGTTGTCTTCCCGAATAAGAGAGAAGAATGCCCTTACATTAAAAGATGTGATTGCCGCAACGGAAAAAGACGATGTGATGTGCATCGATTTGATTGAAGACATAGGTAATAATTTGGGAAAACATATTGCCGGTTTGATTAATATCCTTAACCCGGAGTTAGTAATTATAGGAGGGGCTTTGTCTCTTACCGGGGATTATATTTTGCAACCGATTAAGACGGCGGTGCGAAAATATTCCCTCAATTTGGTCAATCGGGATACGACGATTGTGATTTCTAAACTTGGCGATAATGCCGGTTTGATAGGTTCTTGTCTAATATCGAGAAGTCGAATGTTCGAAGAATAAGTATATATAATAAAAATTTTTATTTATTCTGTGGTATATAAATAAAAATATACTATATTTGTAGGTGTAATAATTAAGTAATTAACATTTTAGCTTAACTATTGCATAAAACACAGTATATTTTTAGATATATCATGAATAACAGGAGAGATTTTCTTAAAAAAGTCGCACTTGCTGGAACCTCGGCGGTAATAGGTTCTCAAATAGAAGCATTGGGTAGTAATGGTGTGTCTTCGTCGTTTTCTGGAACCTCGGAGGGCGGTGGACTTATTGTCCCTAAATCTAATGGGTTGAAAATCACAGGGACGTTTCTCGACGAAATATCTCACGATATTCCACATCAGAATTGGGGTGAGAAAGAATGGGATCGGGACTTCCGGTATATGAAAGCCATCGGAATCGATACGGTCATACTTATTCGTTCGGGATATAAAAAATTTATTACTTATCCGTCTAAGTATTTGTTGAGCAAAGGTTGTTATATGCCGTCGGTCGATTTGGTCGATATGTTTCTTCGGCTGGCCGAGAAATATGGTATGAAATTTTGGTTCGGTTTGTACGATTCCGGTAAGTTTTGGGAAACCCGGGATATGACTTACGAGATCGAACATAATAAATATGTGATTGATGAGGTTTGGAAGAATTACGGGAAGTACAAAAGTTTCGGAGGCTGGTATATAAGCGGGGAAATCAGTCGCCAGACCAAAGGGGCAATCGATGCTTTCCGTGCTATGGGGAAACAATGCAAAGACGTTTCGGGAGGGTTGCCTACGTTCATATCGCCGTGGATCGACGGTAAAAAGGCGGTTCAGGCTTCGAGCGGGCGATTGACAAAGGCCGAATCTATTTCGGTGGAAACGCATGAACGGGAATGGAACGAGATTTTCGATGGAATACACGATGTGGTCGATGCTTGTGCATTTCAAGACGGGCATATCGATTATGACGAACTCGATGCGTTTTTTTCGGTCAATAAGAAACTCGCCGATAAATACGGCATGCAATGTTGGACGAATGCGGAGTCGTTCGATCGGGATATGCCTATTAAGTTTTTCCCGATTAAGTTCGATAAATTACGTTTGAAACTGGAAGCTGCGAAACGTGCCGGCTACGACAAAGCTATTACGTTTGAGTTTTCTCATTTTATGAGCCCTCAATCGGCCTATTTACAGGCTGGGCATCTTTATGATCGTTACCGGGAATATTTCGAAATAAAATGACCATGAAAAAATCATCGTATAATATCGGTTATATCTTGTTTCTGGCCGTTGTGGCTGCATGTGGAGGTTTCCTGTTCGGGTATGATACGGCGGTAATTTCCGGTACGATTAAACAGGTTACGACCTTGTTCGGGCTAAATGATATAGAACAGGGCTGGTATGTGGGGTGTGCTCTTGTAGGTTCTATCGCCGGGGTTGCCGTGGCTGGGACGATGAGCGATTGGATAGGTCGTCGGTTGACGATGATTTTCGCGTCGATTATGTTTTCGGTTTCGGCCATTGGCTGTGCATTGTGTGGAAGTTATCAATGGCTTGTTTTTTATCGTATTGTCGGTGGAATAGGAATCGGTATCGTTTCGATTGTTTCGCCGATGTATATCTCTGAAATAGCGGTAACCGAGTATCGGGGCCGGTTGGTTTCGCTGTATCAGCTGGCTATTACCGTCGGTTTTTTGGGAGCATACCTTATTAATTATTGGTTGTTGAGTGTCTCGGAGAGCACGAGATTCGATAGCGAGTTGATGAATTGGATATTTGTCGATGAAGTTTGGAGAGGGATGCTGGGTATGGAAACTTTGCCTGCACTCTTGTTTTTCATCATTTTGTTTATTATACCGGAGAGTCCGCGTTGGTTGTTGTTGCGAGGGAAGGTCGCCCGATCGGAGTCTATTTTCGGGAAGATTTATTCTCGGAAAGAACGGGCGAAGAAGCAGGTCGAGGAGTTGCAGGCTTATATAGCCAACGAGACGAAATCGGAATTCAAATATTTGTTCCAACCCGGAATTCTTACGGCTGTCGTTGCCGGATTATGTATTGCGATTTTGGGACAGTTTATGGGTGTAAATGCTGTTTTGTATTACGGGCCTACGATATTTGAAAATGCCGGACTGTCGGGAGGCGATTCCCTTTTCTATCAGGTTTTGATCGGTGTCGTGAATATGGGGACGACAATATTGGCATTACTCATCATCGATAAAATAGGGCGTAAGAAATTGGTGTACTATGGCGTCAGCGGAATGATTGTTTCGTTATTACTTATCGCTTTCTATTTCTCGTTCGGGGAATCGTTAGGCCTTTCGAGCATATTGATGCTGATTTTTTTCTTGTTGTATGTATTTTGTACGGCGGTTTCGATCAGTGCTGTTGTGTGGGTGTTGTTGTCCGAAATGTATCCGACGAAAGTGCGTGGTATAGCTATGTCCATTGCCGGATTTGCATTATGGGTAGGAACGTATTTGGTTAGCCAGCTTACTCCGTGGTTATTGGGTACGATAACTCCGGCCGGGACATTCTTGTTGTTTGCAGTCATGTGTGTGCCTTATATGCTGATTATGTGGCGCTATATACCCGAAACGGCGGGGAAATCTCTCGAAGAGATAGAAAAGTATTGGTTGTCGAGGAAATAGTTAAAATTTAGATATTATGGACTTTAAAGTGTTGGCAGAGCAATATAGATCGGAGCTTTTCGATTCTGTATTACCATTTTGGTTAAAGAACTCTCAAGATAAGGAGTATGGAGGTTATTTTTCCTGCCTCGATAGAGATGGTAGCGTTTACGATACAGATAAGTTCGTTTGGCTACAAGGGAGGGAAATATGGCTGTTTTCTATGCTTTACAATAAAGTAGAGAAGCGTCGCGAGTGGCTCGATTGTGCGATTCAAGGTGCAGAATTCTTGAAAAAGTATGGGCATGACGGGAATTACAATTGGTATTTTTCTCTCGATCGTCAGGGAAATCCTCTTGTAGAACCGTATAATATTTTCTCGTATACCTTTGCGGTCATGGCGTTCGGACAGCTGTATATCGCGACAGGTAACGAGGAGTATGCCGAAATAGCCAAGAAGACATTCGATATTATCTTGTCGAAAGCAGATAACCCCAAAGGTAAATGGAACAAGATTCATAAAGGGACTCGTGATTTGAAGAACTTCGCACTCCCAATGATTTTATGTAATCTGGCTCTTGAAATAGAACCCTTGCTCAGTACGGAGTGTCTGAGCAGAACGTTTGAAAATTGTATTCATGAGGTTATGGAGATTTTCCTCCGTCCAGAATTGGGAGGTTTGGTCGTGGAAAATGTTCTTGAAAACGGTGAGCTTTCCGATTGTTTCGAAGGGCGTCATATGAATCCCGGCCATTCGCTCGAAGCGATGTGGTTTATTATGGATTTAGGAAAACGGCTGAATAGGCCGGAGCTTATTATGAAAGCGAAAGATACGGCGTTGAAGATGGTAAACTACGGCTGGGATAAAGAGTATGGAGGCTTGTTCTATTTTATGGATATGAAAGGATATCCTCCGCAGGAGCTCGAATGGGACCAAAAACTGTGGTGGGTCCATATCGAAACGCTCATCGCTATGTTGAAGGGATATCAAATGACCGGCGATAGGGGCTGTTGGGAATGGTTCGAAAAAATCCATGATTATACATGGTCTCATTTTAAGGACAAGGAATATCCCGAATGGTTCGGTTATTTGAATCGCCGGGGAGAAGTGTTGCTCCCGTTGAAAGGGGGAAAGTGGAAAGGTTGCTTCCATGTACCGAGGGGGCTTTATCAGTGTTGGCAGATATTAGAGAGTATATAATAATTAACACATTTTTTATGAAAGCGTCTTATTCGAGTAAAAAAGGAGTTGCGAGAAATTTATTGTTTTTCTTGCTACTCTTCTTCATGCTGCCATCGATGGCGATAGCGCAATCGACGGTGAGAGGAATTGTTACCGATGATAACGGAGAACCGTTGCCGGGTGTAGCAGTTGTAAAGGACGGGACATCGCTTGCTGTTAGTACCGATATCGATGGCCGTTTTGCCATTAAAGCGAGCGAGGGTGATGTGCTGAAATTCTCGTATGTGGGAATGGAATCGAAGACTGTAAAGGTCGGTAAAGAAAATGAACTTAATGTAAAGTTATCTTCTTCTCTGACAGAGCTTGATGAAGTTGTCGTAGTGGGGTATGGTACACAGAAAAAAGTGAATTTGACCGGTGCGGTGCAAAGCGTATCGGGGCAGGACTTGATTCGAAAGAGTACCTCAAATTTATCGACAGCTTTGCAGGGAATTGTGCCGGGATTGTCGGCTGTACAATCGTCGGGTCAGCCGGGAGCCGATAACGCTTCTATCGAGATTAGAGGTATCGGTTCGCTCAATTCATCGACTTCTCCGTTGGTGCTAATCGATGGAGCAGAAGGCGATATGAATCGTATCGATATGAATACGGTAGAGTCTATTTCGATTTTGAAAGATGCGGCATCGGCTTCGATTTATGGTTCACGGGCGTCGAATGGTGTCATTTTGATTACGACCAAACGTGGAGCCGAGGGTAAGGTAAAAGTAAATTACAATGGTTATGCCGGGTTTTCGACACCGACCTACTTGCCCGAACCTGTAAGTGCAATCGAATATATGACTCAGATGGACAAGGCTTATGTCAATAATGGTCAGGATCCTGTGTATAAAGATATTATTGAGATATATAAAACTCAGGGAGCCGATAATTACAACTATTACGATACCGATTGGAAAGATTTGGTGTTGAAAGATTCGGGATTCCAGCAAAGTCATTCGGTGAGTGTGAGCGGTGGAACGAAGTTGTTGAATGTATTTGCCAATGCGGGGTATTATTATCAAAACGGTATAATTCCTAATAATAGTTTTTCGCGTGCTACATTACGTTTGAATACCGATATGCAGGTTCGGAAATGGTTGAAGGTCGGAGTCGATGCCCATATACGGCAAGCTACTGCTATACGTCCTTCTCAGGATTCTGCCTCAGGTATTATCGGGAGCATTCTTACCATGACTCCGATTACATCGGCATTGAACGATGATGGTACTTATGGTTACGGAAGAACCGGATATAATCCTTTGGCCATAGTGAACGATGGAGGTACTCGTAAAGATGTGGCTCCCGAAGTGACTTTCAGGGCTTTTGCCGAGCTTACTCCGTTGGAAGGTCTTTATTTGAAAGCCGACTATACTCGCCGTCAGGTGAATTCCGAGGGTGCTGTATTTATACGGCCTTACGATACTTATGAGGGAGGCCGTTTCATGATGACCTATCCTTCGACGAGCGATAATGGTACTCGACAAGAAGAACGTACGAAAACAGTGAATCAGCAGTTCATTGCTCAGGCTTCGTATGAGAAAACGATAGAACGTAATTATTTTAAGGTAATGGGCGTTTTCCAAGCAGAGAAACTTGATTATAATTATCTATTAGCCAGTCGTCAAAATTTCCAATACGATGGCTATGAAGATTTAATGCATGGCGATGCAACTACTGCCGGTAATTCCAGTAACCGATATGAGCTGGCGCAGTTGTCTTACGTTTATCGGGTAAATTATTCTTACGATAACCGGTATTTGATAGAATTAAACGGACGTTATGATGGAACTTCCCGTTTCCGCCCGGAGAGTAGGTGGGGATTCTTTCCTTCGGCTTCGGCCGGTTGGAGAATTTCGGAAGAGTCATTTTTCGAGCCTGCAAAGACTGTGGTGGACGATATGAAACTGAGGGTTTCGTATGGTACAATGGGTAACCAGTCTATCGGTAGCTATTATCCCTATGTGGCAGCCGTAAATAGTTTGTCGGGTACGGTCAATTATTGGTTCGATAAAAAACTGACGACCGGAATCGCTCAGGCTCAATTGGCTAACGAATTGATTACGTGGGAAAAGTCTAAACAGTTTGACGTGGGCTTGGACCTTACTTTATTCAAATCTCGTTTGTCTTTGACCGCCGATTATTATATTCGTAACATTAGCGGAATGCTTCAGCAATTCGATCTGCCTGATTTCGTAGGTATGAGCGCTCCGTGGCAGAATGCCGGTTCTATGCGCAATAACGGTTGGGAAGTTTCGATCGGTTGGCAAGACAAGATAGGCGATTTATCGTATTATGTGAAAGCGAATCTGTCTGATGTAAAGAATACGGTTACCAATCTTTACGGGAAAGAATATGATTCGTCGCCGACGATTACGCGAGAGGGAGAAGCACTTGGATCGTACTACGGTTATGTCGCCGACGGTTATTTCCAAAGTCAGGAAGAAATCGATATGGCCGATTGCGTGTATGGAGGGAACAAAGCGAATATCAAACCGGGTTATATACGTTATGTCGATGTAAATCACGATGGTGAGATTAACTCCAAAGACCGAGTTATCTTGGGTAATTCCACGCCTCGTTATGAGTATAGCTTTACGCTCGGCGGCCAATGGAAGGGAATCGATTTGTCTCTGTTTTTTCAGGGAGTCGGTAAACGTGATTTGTATTATTCCGGAGCTGGGGCAAGACCTTTGGTTCAAAACAGTACGATTTTCAAGAGCCAGCTCGATACGTGGAGCCCCGAAAACCCGGATGCGGAATATCCTCTTTTGTTAGTCGATGCAGGTTCTACAAATATGAATAATATTGTATCTTCATTTTGGATCAAGAGCGGAGCCTATTTGCGATTGAAAAATTTGACTGTGGGTTATACCTTGCCCAAGAAGTGGACGAACAGAGTGTCCATTGATAATTTGCGGCTCTATTTCACGGCTTCTAATTTGTTTACGATCAATAGTGGTTATAAAGGTTATGATCCCGAAACCGGTGTAACCAGCGGAGCTATGTATCCGGTGATGAAAACATTTAATTTCGGTATAAATCTTGATTTCTAAAAAATATGATTATGAAGACGATAAATAAGATAATAATCGCTCTGGCGGGGATTGCCTTCGTGGCATGTTCCGATTTTCTGGATACTCAATCTCCCTCTTATGACAGCGGTGGAATTTATGAGAGCGAAGCCGGATTGAAGGAGGGTGTCGTAGGTATTTACAATCTATTGTATATGGAGGGGACGTTTACGAACTCGTTGCATCGTCCTGCTGTCGTCACTATCGATAATTTTACGGGATTGAGTATGGAGAGAGCTCAGAATACGACCATTGGCGCAGGTTCGGGGTGTACTCCCGACAATAGTAGTATATTGGCGTATTGGTCTGGTTTGTATAAATTGGTTGCACGAGCTAATGCTGTAATTTATGGAGCCTCGGGAAATATTGAAAATATGAGCGATGAGGCTAAACGTTACTATGCCGAGGCGCGTGTATTGAGGGCTTATGCTTACTATAATTTGGTCGTTGCTTTCGGTGATGTTCCGTTTTTTACGAAACCGGCTACCACTGAGGATTATAATGCATCTCGCACTTCGAGACAAACAGTTATGGATTTTGTTATCGAAGAACTTGGATTGATTGCCGAAGAAATGCCCTGGACGGCAACAGAACGCGGCCGCGTGGATAGAGCTGTAGCTTATGGATTGCAAGCGAGAGCAGCTCTGTTTGCCGGCAGCCTTAATTTCGGTGGTAAAGCGATGGATTATTTTCGTACTGCCGCTAATGCCGCTAATCGAGTGATCGGACAACGTGATTTGGCTAAGAGCTTTGCCGATTTGTTTACCAAAGAAGGACAGACAAAATCCGATGTGCGTAATGAAATGTTATGGGAGTTGATGTATTCCGACCAAATGGCAAATAATACGAATAAATATCATTGGGTTGCATTGGGCAATGGTCCTCGTATGTTCGCTCAGACCGGACAACATCCGGGTAGTCTATTGGCCGATACGTATGAGTGCATCGACGGGCTCCGTATCGACGAGTCTCCATTGTATGACCCGAAAGCTCCGAATAAGAACCGAGACCCTCGTTTCGGTGCTACTTTGAAAATGCATGGCGATACGATCGACTATTATACGGCTTCGGGCACGAATAAATTTATAGTGGAAGCTTTTGCCAATCAGACTCAAATGTACAACGCGGCTTTAAAAAGATGGATGAAAACGAATAATCCCGATGTAAATGGAACGGCAGCATGGACGAGTTTCGTGTCCAATGGTTGCGGTTATTTATGGTACAAATATGTAGGTGGGCTTACCGAAGATTATTCGACGGTTACTTGTAACATTGCTATTATGCGATATGCCGAAATTCTGTTCACTTATGCCGAAGCAAAAATAGAATTGGGAGAACTCGACGATACGGTTTACGATGCGATTAATAAAGTGCGTCTTCGTGCCGGCATGCCAGAGGTTTCGTCCGATCGTAAAGGTAATATAGATAAAATGCGTCAGTTGGTACGTCGGGAAAGAAAGGTAGAATTGGCGATGGAAGGATTACATTTTGCTGATATGAGGCGTTGGCAAATTGGCGATTTGGAAAACGCTAAACCAAGTTATGGAGCGCCTTTGTCGACTGTGACGTATGCAGGTATGGAGGCAACCGATATTCCCAATTTCAAAACTAGCGACCGTCACGATTTGAATGATATCGCTTCGTATGATGCCTATTCGGATAAATTACACGTGAGGGATCAAAGTCGTTATTGGGACGATAAATTCTATTTGTGGCCGATCCCGCAATCAGAGAGAAATAAAGACCCGAATTTAACACAAAATCCAGGTTATAATGAATGATAAATGGTTCTTAGGAGCGAGAAGGGTATTTTTTGCCCTTTTCGCTTGTTGGGTAACTTTGCCGGCTTTTGCAACGCATAGAGCTTTGGTAGAGGAGACTGCTGATGCAGTGAAAGTTGGTAATGGCAGCGTGGAGTTGATAGTCCCGAAAGGAAAGGCTTTCAATATTCAATCGATGAAATTGAACGATGGAGAGGAAATGGTCGTTCCGTCGACGAATGCCATACCGTGGGTACTCACTTATAAAGGTATTCAAGGAGAAAATCCCATGTTGTTTCCCGAACATGGAGTCTATAAAGGTTATGAGGTGATACAAAACGATACCTCTGCTTCTGTCGTGTTCGTATGGGATATGCGTTTATCGTATGAGAAACGTATGTATCCTATTCGTATGAAAGTGACGGCTACCGATCATTCCGAACTGTTGTATTGGGATTTGACCGCCGATCTTCCTAAGGGTTGGGTTATTTCCAAAGCTCAATTCCCGCGTATAGCAGTAGTTCGCCCAAAAGACGGGAAGATGATTACTTCTGCCGGCTGGGGGAATGAATTTGATATGGCGACAGGAGGCGCCTATAAAGTAACTTATCCATCATGTACCGGCTCCATGCAACTGTTGTTGATGCATAACGGGGAGGGTTCTTTTTATTATGCGACCGAAGATCGTAATGCTTGCGGAAAGGAATTGCGGGCCGTGTGTGGAAGCAAGAGTGTTACTTTTGTGACGGAGGTGGTAACTTCCGAGGGGTGGACCGATGCCACGACCGGGCGTTTCGATTTGCCGTGGACTACTGTTGTCGGCTATAATCCAGACGGCTGGCAAGCTGCTGCACTGCAATGGTACAGGCCGTTTACATTTACATGTGAGTGGGGAAATAAATCATTGCAGTCTCGCAATATACCGCAGTGGTTGTTGGATAAAGATTTGTGGATACGTTCGAAAGGTGTTACCGATACCGTTATGGCGGCTATCAATAAGACGATCGACTTTTTCGGTGAAGGTATCGGTGTACATACTTACTATTGGCATAACTATCCTTATGATACACATTATCCCGATTATTTCCCGGCTAAACCGGAGTTTGAAGGAATGATTTCTACCATTCAAAAGCGGAAATGTCATGCCGTCCCTTATATAAACGGTCGATTGTGGGATCCCGCAGCCGATAGTTATACAGCTTTGAATGGAGCTTCTGCATCTTGCCGTAAGGCCGACGGTACGCTTTATACCGAAATTTATCCTACATCGAAAGTTTTGAATACAGTCACTTGTCCGGCTTCAAGTCTGTGGCACGAGATTATTATCGGGTTGGCCGATAAAATTCAAAACGAATTGCATACGAACGGGGTGTATATCGATCAGATTGCGGCTGCGGCTCCTCAGCCTTGTTTTGCGAAGAATCACGGACATGCCGCAGGAGGCGGAGATTTTTGGTATAAATCGTATAAAACTTTAATCGATTCGATTCGGGGCAATCATTTGAGAAAGGATAAAATTGTGTTCTCCGAAGAAAATTCGGAATGCTATATTCCTTTGTTCGATATGTTGTTGACAGTGAATACTCCCCATGCCAATTGTCGTATCGTGCCGTTGTTTCCTACGGTCTATTCCGATCGGGTGATAACTTGCGCCTACACTTATACTCCTACTGCCGACGTGACAAAAGGCGAGTTCCGTTATCAGAACATGCAATGTTTCCTGTACGGTTCTCAACTCGGTTGGGTAGACCCGACTCTATTGATGCGTGACGAGGCGAAGACAGAGGCTACTTTCCTGCGCACTTTGATGGAATTACGAAAGAAACAGCACGATATCTTTATCGAGGGACGATATATCAGAGAGTTTGTTCCCGGTGGTGACAATCCGCAGATCGATGTTCCCACTTTCGGAAAGAACCATGTAGTGATGGGTTCTGAGTGGCAGTCGAAGGGCGGGCAACATGTCTGGTATGTCGTAAATATGGATACACTGGCTCATGAAGTTATTTTACCATCTGGAAAATCCTTGAAAATGAAACCTTTATCGGGGAAAAGAATAAATCTCTGATAAAAAATACTATATAACCAAATTTTTTATACAAAAAAATTTGGTTATATAAATATTAGTCTATATATTTGAAATGTTAATAAATTTATTTATTAAATAAGTGATATATATCAAATAAATTAAATAAGTGAAAAACATATTATTAACTTAAATTGATCTAGAAATGAAGAAACAATTACTTTTAAGTGCAGTTGCATTATTCTCTGTTGTGGGAGTCTCTGCACAGTTAGCAACAATTACACAAGAATGGAAAACGCCAGTGGGTGATGCTACAAACATGCGTCAAGGAACGTATGCGAACGGTAAGTTTTATATTCAGAATAAAAATGATGGTACTGTCGATGTATGGACTAAAGACGGAAAAGAATCTACATTGACTTCCACGCAAGGTAGTATGGGTATTTGTGCCGATGATGCCGGTAATATCATCGTGCAGAATGAGAGTGGAACTTTCGGGACTCAGACGGGAGATTCTCGTCCTATCCGTATTTATCCTGCGGCAGGAGGAGAGGCTGTCGATATAACCTTGATATTGCCTTCTATGAGTGTAACCTGCGGACGTAGCGATTTTTTCGGAAAAGCTTCGGGTAACGTATTGAGCGAAGAAGGAGGTACATTCTATTTGTTGTGTGCGAATAGTCCGTATGTTTATATTCTGCCGATCAAGAATGGTGCACAAGATGTGGACAATATGAATGCAGTCGATGTGTCGGTCGCTTTTGAGAATAGCAATGACGGAACGTTAAAGGGTACAGCCTCTACTCAGACGATTGCTTATGAATATGATGGTGATATCATTATTCATGAACGTAAGTGTGGTGTGAAAAGAATGCATATCGAAGAAGACGGAAATGCTACCAAAGTGAAAGATTATACGATTGTTCCTTTGAAAGAAGAAACGGAAAGTATGACATGTTTTCCTACCGATATGGTTGGAAGCTGTTTCTTTACGATAGGAGATGAAGATTATCTGGTATATAGTCAGCGTTATTATTCGACAGAGGTTGCTTATGAGTCGGGCTTTGCTGTTTTACGTTTGAGCGACGAAGAGAAAGTGGCCGAAATGAAAAGTCAAGGAATGAATATTTTGGCCAATCCGGCGTTCGGACAGTGGTTTGCCGCAGTACCTGTTTCCGATACACAAGCCGAGATTTATCATTATTTCCCGGCCGCAGGAGCCAATAATGCGTTTATTTCGAAATATATATTCGATTTAGCTTCTTCGTCAGTAGAAGGTGTAGAGACTACCACGGCTAAGGTAGTTGCCAACCACGGAGAGATCAATGTAATCGGTAATGCCAATAGCGTGGAAGTTTACAACGTGGGAGGTATATTGATTAGCAAAGATGAAATGAATGTCAAATGTAATGCGGGTATCTATCTTGTAAAGGTAGATGGAAAAGTCTCCAAAGTGATTGTTCGTTAATTTAACAATCGATAAGTCAAAAAGGAGACACTTCATGAAGCGTCTCCTTTTTAATTCCGTTTCATAAACCAATAAATAAAAAACGATGAAAAGGCTGATTTCCTGTGTCTTTGCACTATTATATGTCATGACTGGTTTTGCATCCGGCACGTGGATATTACATGGAAAAGAGTATCGAGTAGATACATTGTATCATGCCTATATCGGTCCGGGCACGACTCAGACTTCTATAAAATTGGCTGGTCCTGTCAATCTGCGTGTGTTTTATACAACGACCGATTTGAAAAATGAAAATGTCGATGTGCGGGCTATCAAACATAAGGACACGCTCACGGGGCTTGGTACGGTATCGAATGCAGCGGAATCGCACAGTACGAGCAACCGTTCTTATTTTGCCGGGATCAACGCCGACTTTTTTTCGAGTTCTATGCCGTGCGGAATCACCGTAGTCGACGGTGAAGTGTATTGTAGTGATCAGGCCAGTGGTTGGTCCTTGTTTGGAATAGATGCCAACAAAATTCCTTACTCGGGAGGAGGCGATTTTTATGTAAAACTTACAGCTCCCGATTATAGTACGGCGGAGCTTAGTGCTATGAATTTGGAACGAGAGACGAATGGTTTGGTTTTGTATTCTTCGAGAAAAGGAGCGAATACAGGAACCGATAGTAATGGTTCGGAGGTCGTTTTGGTTCCCGATGGTGAAGGAAATTTTTTGACACCGGGTGCAACTGTGAGAATGAGAGTTCAGGGGAACCCGAGCCATGCGGGTTCTATGCCTATTCCCGATAATGGTTATATTCTTTCGGGTAGTGGTACGAAAGAATCTTTTGTAAGTAATTTAAGTGAGGGCGATGTGGTCGAAGTTCGTTGTGCGATTCGTTTTAATGGATTTACCGGAGGTAAAATACAACAGGCATTAGGTGGTTGCCCTATGCTTGTTTCGGGAGGTAAGGTTCTCGATACGGAAAATGCACTCGATCATTTGACTTCGGCTCAACCTCGTACTGCCGTAGGGTATAATGCTGAAAAGAATAAGCTGGTGATGCTCGTAGCCGATGGCCGAAGCTCTATATCGGTGGGACCTATTTCAAAAGTTTTAGCCGATATTATGATTTATGCGGGCTGTTCCGAGGCTATGAATTTCGATGGGGGTGGTTCGTCGACATTCTATGTAAAAGGCGAGGGAGTCATTAACCAACCTAGTGACGGTTCGGAACGTTCGGTGACCGATGGATTGTATTTGTCTACCGATGCTCCTCAGAATGATGTGACGATAACGACTATCCGCTTTATGGATTACGCCAAGACTTTGAATCAGGGAGATGCATATACTCCGGTTATTTATGGTTATAATCAGTATGGAGTATTGGTCGATAGAAATGTAGAAGGTGTTACTTTGTCGTGTGGTTCGAGTTTGGGTACAATAACGAATGATGGAACGACATTGAATGCTTCGGGTAGCGGTACTCACATGTTGACTGCTGGTTATGGAAATTTGACTACTACATTGTCTGTGACGGTGATTGGAGAAAGCGGAATTTCTTCGGTCGATAACTCGCAAGCATTAATGATTTATCCCAATCCGGTAGAGCAGGGTACGGCGGTTTCGGTAGATTTGCAGGAGGTTTCCGACGCTTTGTTGTCTGTGTGTCGGAGTGATGGCGTATTGGTAAGTCGTATTGCGGTAAATGCAGGAGAAAAAAGTGTGAGCTTTGATACTTCCGAATGGGATAGAGGTATGTATATCTTGAATGTTATCCAAGATAAAAATGTGAAGTCTCTGAAATTGATAGTAAAATAACGAATAGTTTTTGTGTATGAAGTGTGTAGATAGAGTTTGGATTGTTTTAGGCTTTTTGTTTTGCTCCTTAGGAAGTGCGGGAGGAAGTTTGCGTTTGGCAGAGGATAATATAGATGAGATTGTCAAACAAATGTCGCCTCGTGAAAAAGCAATGTTATTGGTCGGATGCGAGTCGTTGGTTTCAAAAGATTCATTAACAGTTTATGTGCCGGGTGCGGCTGGGTATACAAAAGCCTTTCCGCAATACGGCATACCTTCGACTGTCATGGCCGACGGTCCGGTGGGAGTACGTATTTTTCCTATTAAGGTTGATGGAAAACGTCATTATTGTACTTGTTTCCCGTCTTCGACTTTGCTGGCTTCTACATGGGATACTCAGCTCGTGGAGACACAAGCCGGAGCAATGGGCGAAGAGGCTGCTGTTTATGATGTCGATGTCATATTGACACCCGGAATCAATATTATGAGAAATCCGTTGTGCGGGCGTAATTTCGAGTATTTTTCAGAAGATCCTGTTTTATCTGGGCTAATGGGAGCCGCTATGGTGAATGGAGTACAGAGCCGGGGTATCGGTACAAGTTTAAAGCATTTTGTCGCCAACAATCAGCAGGTGAATAAACTGAATAACGATTCTCGTATCCCGGTTAAGGCTTTGCGTGAAATTTATCTGAAAGGGTTTGAAATCTGTTTGCAGCACTCGAACCCGTGGACGGTGATGTCGTCCTATAATAAAATCGGTGGAATATTGACTCAATCGAATGCCGAATTATTACGAACTGTTCTTCGGGAAGAGTGGGGGTATGACGGTTTGGTCGTATCGGATTGGTACGGGAAAAGGAATAGTCCAGAGCAATTAGAGGGTGGTACTAATTTGTTGATGCCCGGAGAAAAGGCGCAACTTGAAGAAATAGAAGCCGGAATAGAGAGCGGTGCTCTTTCGATGGAGGTTATCGATGATGCTGTGAAGCATATCCTCGACTATGTGGTAAAGACCAAAGCTTTTCGAAAGGACATTCATGCCGCATTACCCGATTTGGAACAGCATGCTGCATTATCCCGTTCGGTTGCCGGACAGGGTATGGTACTTTTGAAAAACGACAGTTGTGTATTGCCGTTGAAAGGGATAAAAAATATTTCTCTTTTTGGTGCAACCGCTTATCACTCGATTGCCGGTGGAGGAGGCTCTTCTAATGTGAATAAATCTCATATTGTCGATATTTCGACAGGACTCGAACAGGTAGGTTTTGTCTTGGATCGTTCTTTGAAAGACCTCTATACCAAGTATAATGCTTACCAAGAGGCGTTGTTGGTCGACCCGAAGGCAACCGATTGGGAACGTCTTTCGTATCGTCGGTATGTTTATCCAGAAATGGATTTGATGCCCAATAAGACACTGGTTGGGGAGCAAGCTAAATCGAATGATATGGCTGTTGTCGTGATAGGAAGAGGTTCGACCGAGGAGTCGGATAGAAAAGTGCATGATGATTTTAATCTTTCCGATTCGGAAATTTATATGATCGACAAGGTCTGCGAGGAGTTTCATGCTCGAAATAAAAAGGTCGTTGTATTACTTAATATCGGAGGTGTGGTGGAAACAGCTTCGTGGAAGAATAAACCCGATGCGATTCTTTCTGTTTGGTTTCCGGGACAGGAGTGTGGGCATGCTGTGGCAGATGTATTGACAGGAACTGTGAATCCGTCGGGGAAACTTCCGATGACATTCCCTGTAAGATATTCGGATATTCCTTCTTCTAAAAACTATCCGATTGTGGGAGAAACTCTAAGCGGGAAAAATTTTGATTATACCTCTTACGAAGAGGGAGTATGGGTAGGCTACCGATATTTTACAACTGTGAATAAAGCGGTTTCTTATCCTTTCGGGTATGGCTTATCTTATACCGAATTTTTGTATAGCGAACCTTCTGTAAAAAAAGAGAAGGGCAGGTGGGTGGCTAAAATAAAGGTTACGAATGTAGGAGCGGCAGAAGGCCATGAGTCTGTTCAGGTTTATGTGGGGGCAGAAAATAGAGCTTCGGAAAATCCTCTTCGTGAGTTGAAAGCTTTCGGGAAAACAAAATTGCTGAAACCGGGAGAAAGTGAGATACTTACAATGAATTTTACAGATTATGATTTGGCTCATTTCGATGAACCCTCTTCGTCGTGGGTATTGGAGAAGGGTCTGTACAAAGTAAGTTTCGGGGCTTCATGTGAAGATATAAGGTCGGTTCGGGATATAAAAGTGAAAAAACAACAAAGATGGGGTGTTAATCGTGTACTTAATCCTGTTGTCCCTGTCCAGACGATGACGATAGATTAGATAATTAATAATGGGAGATGAAGATAAAGTCTTTTTTGTGGATATTGTTGTTCGGGGTATTTTGCTCGAACAGTATGGCCGAGCTTCCTAAGGTGATAGCCCATCGGGGATATTGGAAGACACCTTCTTCGGCTCAAAATTCTTTACGGGCACTTGAACTGGCCGATTCGATAGGTGTGTACGGATCGGAATTCGATGTTTGGCTGACGAAAGATGACGTATTGATTGTAAATCATGATGCTGTTATAAACGGTATGGATATAGAGTCGTCTTCGTCGAAAATGTTGTTGAAGCAAAAATTGAAGAATGGAGAGACTGTTCCTACGCTTGATGCGTTTTTGAATAGGGCTAAAAAGTTGAGTGTGCGTTTGATTTGTGAGTTGAAGCCTCATAAAGATAAACAGAGAGAGGCCGAAGCCGTGAAACGAATTGTAGAGATGGTCAGAAAAAAAGGTCTCGAAAAACGGGTAGAATATATTACGTTTTCGGCCGAGGGTTTGTTGGAACTTATTGAGCAAGCCCCCAAAGGTACACCGGTGTATTATTTGAACGGTTCTCGGCTACCGAAAGATTTAAAGTCTATCGATGCGGCGGGACAGGACTATCATATCAATGTGTTTAGAAAGCACATCGGGTGGATAAGGGAATGTCATGATTTAGGATTGAAGGTAAATGTATGGACGGTCAATTCTTTGGAAGATATGCAGTGGTGTATCGATAGGGGTGTCGATTATATTACGACTGACGAGCCTGAACGGTTGCAAGAATTGCTCCGTTCACAGCGGTCGTTTCATGATGTAGCAGGCTTTCTTCCTGTATATGGAAAAATAAGAGATTGTAAGAATCCATTGTACTCTCGGCTTTCTTCCGATATGCAGCCGGCAGTGCGTAAAGCTTTGTGGAATTTGAGCCAGAATACGGCCGGATTGTATGTTCGTTTTAGAACTAATTCTACGAGTGTGGGAGCTAGATGGACAGTTAAATATAATAATCAGTTCAATCACATTACAGCGACGGCAGTCAAAGGGTTGGACTTGTATTGTCTGCAAGACGGGAAGTGGCAGTTCGTGAATAGTGCTATTCCTACCGGGAAAGAAAACCATGTGACGATCGTTAAGAACATGTTACCCCAAGAAAGAGAATTTATGCTCTATTTGCCGCTTTATGACGGTATCGATAAGCTCGAAATAGGTATCGACCCGGGGGCGGAGATTGTTGCGTCGGAGTTGAACAGTCCCGATCGAGAGAATCCCATTGTGATGTATGGGACGAGCATTCTTCAAGGAGCCAGTGCATCACGTCCGGGAATGGCAGCTACTAATATTATCGGTCGCCGTTTTGACAGAGAAGTCGTAAATTTAGGGTTTAGTGCAAATGCTTTTTTAGATAAGGAGATCGCCGAATTGATGAGCGAGGTGGAGGCTTCGGCATACGTATTGGATTTTGTGCCGAATGCGTCGGTCTCTCAAATAAAAGAGCTGACAATTCCCTTTTATCGTATTTTGAGAAAAAAACATCGGACGACGCCTATCATATTCGTGGAAGACCCTCAGTTTCCGAGTGCTGTTTATAATCGGGTGTTGGCCGATGAGATACGTGAAAAGAATGAAGCTTTGCAATTGGTCTACAAGGAGCTGCAAAAAGAAAAGGAGAAAAATATATATTACGTCCCGTCTCAGGCTTTGATAGGCGATGATTATGAGGCGACGGTCGATGGAATCCATTTTACCGATTTGGGACAATTTCGTTATGCCGAGTGTATAGGCGATTGTCTGGAACGAGCATTTAGAAAAAATACCATAAAGGATTTGGCGTTGATTTATCAGGGCGGAATAAATCGAATGGACTGGACGGAGGAACAGTTTCGTCCGTATGTAATGCATCAATTTCAAGATGGCCGAAAAGAATGGCTTTTTGACGGATTTCTCTTTTTGGAGTTTAGCGATGGGAAAGGCCGGCGTTATGCGCAAGGTTACGGTAAGGATGCAAGGAAGCAAGAATGGGAGTGGTTGTTACAAAGATTATTCGAGGAGGGAAAATCTTTGTCTGCTCTCGATGCTTGTATTGAGACTGTGAAAAAAGAGATAGGCGAGCCCGAATTTCGTCATCGGGTTGTTATCGGGTTACCAGCTGCCATGTTTAGACAGAGAGATTGGGGTGAATTGAATGGTAAAACATTGTGCTTTTTGTATCGGGAAGACCAAGTAGCCGCCACACGGTGGTACGTCGATAGGGTTTTGGAGTCTTTCCGTAATGCCAATTATAAGAATTTGGATCTTGCCGGTTTCTATTGGGTGGACGAGGATATTGCTTATAACGGTGATTTATCCTTGTCGGTGAGCGAATATATACATTCGAAGAATCTATTGTTTTATTGGATTCCTTATTGGAAAGCAGTGGGTTATGATAAATGGAGAGAGCTTGGTTTCGATATGGCCTATCTTCAACCCAACCATTTTTTTGAAGAAAATATTCCAGATTCGAGATTGGAAGAGGCTTGTAAAGAAAGTGAAAAGAACGGAATGGCTATTGAGATGGAGTTCGATTCTCGTGCATTATCTGATTATGAGCCGGTTTCTTTTCGTTCTCGAATGAAATCGTATATCGATGTTTTTAAGGATAATGGAGTCTTTTCTGATCTTCCGATTGCATATTATAGTGGAAGTAGAGCCATTTATGAAATGTATAAATCCGAAGATGAAAGAGATAAGGAAATCATGGACGAGTTGTGTGAATTGATTGTAGAACGACATAAAAAGTAAAATTATGAATAAGTTGATGAAAAGTTTATGTGGAACATTATGGATTGCTTTAATGTGCCAAAGTTGTGATTCGGCCGAGAGTTATGATCCGCCTATCGACTTGCAAAAGAGCTGTGTGGTGGAACGGATTGGAGATGCTCTTTATGTATCGTCGAAACTTGATGAAAGTAACGATATCGTATATGTATTTGAGAAATGTATGTTCAATAAGTTGTACACTTTTTCGAAGGTGGGAGTTGTTGCGAATAGTTCGAGTAAGCCGGTCGCTCACTCTCAAGATGTTGCAAGTATGACCTTATTGAATGAGGCAACTAGTGATAACATTGGTCCGTTTGAATTGATGGCTGGTGGTTGGTGTGGGGGTAATCATTCTTATGCAGATGATAATACGACCCGAACGGCTTTTACAGATAAAGTCATTATTAAATGTAACGATAAAGAGTTGACCGGAGATGCTGTGTTGAATGCTACCGATGTGAGAGTGTATGTGTGGAGTTATATTTACAATCCGGCTAGTGCCTATCAAGAAGATGGGAAATATCTTTTTTCCGATACCTTGTGTAAGGAGTTTAGCAGTTATAATATCTGCCGAAATACTATAAATGTAGAGGTGACTCATACCTATATGAATAAAAGTAGTGTTACTGTAAATCGTTATTATGGCATGCAATCGATGTTTAAAGACGAAGAATATACTTTTACGCCAGAAGGTGAATATATAGGTTGGATTCCACAGGCACAGGTCGATAGGTTTACAAAGACCAATTATCCTAATTTTCACCGATTTATAGAGAAAAGTTCGACCGCTTATCAGTCGGCACACATGTTTAATGAAGGTTTGGGAACAAGAGGAGAGGTTGATGCTTCGGACGTAGTATTTATCGGTAATTCTTATGGAAAGAGTTATCATAAAGTCATAGGCAGCAAATCGCGTTCGAAGGGTGATACGGACTATTGGAAAGGGGCTTATACGTGGTTTGTCTCTCCTGTGGCAGATGATGAAGATTTGCTTTGTTATTGCGGATATATCAGAGACAAAGAGGCTGTTTACATAGATTTTAAAAAAGCGGCTAATAGACAGATTGCTTTGCCGGAACGTTTTGTTGGTAAAGACTTTGCAATTTATGAAAGTAGTGAAGGTGTTTCCTGTAAGTGGAGTGAAACACAAGGAACTATAAGTGTAGTAGCGAATGAGGCAGGTAGCTGTGTAATCGTGTTTTGAAATGGTACAGTAGATGTAGTAGGGGCTGAACTTATTGAAGTTCAGCCTTTTTTTATTAAATTGTTATTGGTATTTGATTTTTAAATGTAATTCATTCCTTTTTAAAGTAATTGGGGTGGATTGTTATAGATGTATAAGCAGGGATAAATTTTATGTAAGGTATCGGAGTTTCATTAAAATTTAGCATCTTTGCATGAGATGTGAAAATGGGATGCGGTTTGGCATGATTAATAAAAGACAGATGAACGTAAATAGTCCTTGTCCGGGGTATTTTTCGGGAAGGAAATTTATAATTTTGTAAGAAAGAGAGATAATATAGAAATCGATGAATAAGATTGTAGCGAAAGAATATTTTTCGGAAAAAGTTGTAAAGTTTGTCGTAGAAGCCCCTCTGATTGCGAAGGCTCGTAAAGCAGGTCATTTTGTTATCGTGAGAGTCGGTGAGAAGGGCGAGCGTATTCCGCTTACGATTGCTGCTGCCGATGTCAAGGCCGGGACAATCACTTTGGTCGTACAGGCGGTAGGAAAGTCTTCTTCGAAATTGTGTGCTCTTAATCCCGGGGATTATATTACAGATGTGGTAGGTCCGTTGGGCAGGGCGACTCATATCGAAAAATTCGGTACGGTAGTTTGTTGTGGCGGTGGTGTCGGTTGTGCTCCCTTATTGCCGATTGTTGCGGCGATGAAGGAAGCCGGTAATCGGGTGATTACGGTGTTGGCCGCACGCACGAAAGAGCTGATTATTCTTGAAAAACAAATGCGGGAACATTCAGACGAAGTAATAATTATGACCGATGATGGTTCGTATGGTAATAAAGGTCTTGTGACACAAGGTGTAGAGTCTGTCATCAATCGGGAGAAGGTAGACCTGTGTGTGACCATAGGACCGGCGGTGATGATGAAATTTGTTTCTCTATTGACTCGAAAGTACGATATACCCACGGTTGCATCTCTGAATACGATAATGGTAGATGGAACCGGCATGTGTGGAGCATGTCGGATTACGGTGGGCGGAAAAACACGTTTCGTATGTATAGACGGGCCGGAGTTTGATGCCCATCAAGTGGATTTTGACGAAATGCTTATGCGATTGTCTTCCTATAAAGATTTGGAATCGAAGTAACAAGTTTTGTTATATTTATGAATAAAGAAGAGTTATCGGCACAACGTGCCGAAAAATGGAGAGAAGAGCTGCGTAAAAGTAGAAAGGCTAAGGAGCGTACCGATATACCTCGGGTGAGAATGAAAGAGCTCGATCCAGCTTACCGCATAACTAATCGGGAAGAGGTGAATTGTGGGCTTACACGTGAACAGGCCGTTTTGGAGGCTACTCGTTGCCTCGATTGCGTAGAGCCTCTTTGTATGACTGGTTGTCCGGTTGGAATCAATATACCGAAATTTATTAAAAATATAGAACGGGGCGATTTTTTGTCGGCGGCTCGTACGTTGAAAGAAACGAGTGCTTTGCCTGCGGTGTGTGGGCGGGTATGTCCACAGGAACGTCAATGTGAATCGAAGTGCTTTTATACTCAAAAATTGAAAAAAGAACCGATCGCTATCGGTTATTTGGAGCGTTTTGCCGCCGATTATGAACACGCTTCGGGAGAGGTCGCTCTCCCTGCCATGAAGCCCTGTAACGGAGTGAAAATAGCCGTAGTTGGTTCGGGCCCTTGTGGACTTTCTTTTGCGGGAGATATGGCTAAATGGGGATATAGAGTCACCGTGTTCGAGGCTTTGCATGAGATAGGAGGAGTTCTAAAATACGGTATACCCGAATTCAGATTGCCCAACGAGGTTGTCGACGTTGAAATAGAGAACCTTCGTCGTATGGGAGTCGAGTTTATGACCGATTGCATTGTCGGGAAGACGCTCTCGTATGACGACCTTCATGAGATGGGATTTAAGGGTATCATGGTGGCCAGCGGAGCCGGCTTGCCGAGATTCATGAATATTCCGGGCGAGAATTTGAATGGGGTGATGTCGAGTAATGAATATCTGACACGAGTGAATTTGATGGATGCCGCTAATCCCGATTCCGATACTCCGGTGTGGAGAGGTCGTAGAGTGGCGGTTATCGGAGGTGGCAATACGGCGATGGATTCAGTACGGACGGCTCGTCGGTTGGGAGCGGAGAAGGTTATGATAATCTATCGTCGCTCAGAGGACGAGATGCCGGCTCGTAAGGAAGAAATACATCATGCCAAACAGGAGGGTGTGGAATTTTTGACATTGCATAATCCTGTCGAGTACATAGGGGACGAACGGGGTAGGGTTTGTCAAATGCGACTTCAAAAAATGGAGTTGGGAGAGCCGGATGCTTCTGGTCGGCGTTCTCCTGTTCCTATTCCGGGAGCTATCGAGACCATCGATATCGACGAGGTGATTGTCAGTGTGGGAGTTTCTCCTAATCCGTTGGTCCCTAATTCCATAGAGGGCCTTGAAGTAACTCTGAAAGGGACGATTGTCGTCAATGCCGACACATTGCAGTCTTCAATACCTGATATTTATGCAGGAGGAGATATTGTGAGAGGTGGTGCTACGGTTATTCTTGCTATGGGAGACGGTCGGCGTGCTGCGGCTGCTATGCACAAGGCTTTGCAGGAGAAATAAATAAGTTTGTATTAAAAGAAAAGGGCTGCATTGCAGCCCTTTTCTTTTAATATATCTAATGCCGATTAGCTGGCTTCCCAGCCCAGAGCACTGGCTCCCAATACGGCGGCATCACTCTCTTTCAATTCCGAAAGTACCAGTTTTACTTTTCCTTTGTAAATAGCAAGCAGATTTTTTTCCATAGCTTCGCGGATAGGACGCATGATCAGTTCGCCCGACTTTGCTAATCCTCCGAACAGGACAATCATCTTGGGGCTTGAAAATGCGATGAAATCGGCGAATACTTCTCCTAAGATTGTACCGGTATACTCGAAAATCTCTTGAGATAGTTTGTCGCCTGACACGGCCGCATCGTAAACGTCTTTCGAAGTGATCTCTTGAATAGGAAGCTGCCGTAAAGTGGATTCGTCGTTGCGAAGTTCGAGGAATTCCCGAGCCGTACGTGCAACACCTGTGGCGGAGGTATAGGCTTCGAGACAACCCGTTCTGCCGCAACCGCAGAGGCGGCCATTTCCACGGCGTACGATTACGTGCCCGAGTTCTCCGGCAAATCCATCGTGCCCATAGACCATTTGTCCGTTAATGACGATACCGCTACCTACACCCGTACCGAGGGTAATCATGATGAAATCTTTTACACCGCGGGCAGCTCCATAGGTCATTTCACCGATAGCAGCGGCATTAGCGTCGTTGGTGATAGTTACCGGAATATTGAATTTTTCCCGTACCATTTGGGCTAAGGGGATTACGCCTTTCCACGGGAGGTTAGGTGCAAATTCGATTGTTCCGTTAAAATAGTTCCCGTTAGGAGCTCCTATACCTATACCGGCAATTTGATCGGTTACGTTTTCTTGCGCCAAAAGACGAGATAGTTCTTCGTGCAGTGCATTTACGTAGTCTGTTATTTCGGTATATTTCTGAGTCTTGATAGAACCTGTGGCTAAGATAGAACCGCGGGCATCAACAATTCCGAATACTGTATTGGTACCACCTATATCAATACCTACAACATATGGCTTACTCATGGTTTTGTGTGTATAAAATTATTATTTTAGTTAATTTCACGATACAAATATAATGAAAGATGATTGGTGGGACAAAATGAACAACAAGTTTTTTTATTTTGTCTTGTCCAAATCGAGACCTATATTTGATAAAGTCAAATATACGGATAAATTTTCGATGGGAGCTGCTTTTTTTATTCTAAAAGTATTTAATAAATGAAATATCCTTTTTGATGGTCGATGTCGTTTGAGCGAGTCATTGGTCGTTTGGTTTTGTCAATTTGTAAGTTGGAGATTATAAAGTGTTGAATTGTAATGTCGAGATAACAAAATCGAACTTTTTGTTTTGCGATTAAAAAAAAGTATCTATATTTGCAGCCGCAAAACGGCACAATATTGCACAAACTGTGCAATATTGTGCTTAAAAGTATAAATTATGAGTTATAACTTATTAAAGGGAAAAAGAGGTATTATTTTCGGAGCCCTTAATGAAATGTCCATTGCATGGAAAGTAGCTGAAAAAGCAGTGGAGGAAGGTGCAACGATCACTCTTTCCAATACGCCTATGGCAGTGCGTATGGGGGAGGTAAATACATTAGGTGAAAAATTAAATGCTGAGATTATTCCGGCAGATGCAACCAGCGTGGAGGATCTTGAAAATGTTTTCAAGCGCTCTATGGAGGTCTTGGGGGGTAAGATAGATTTTGTGTTGCATTCTATCGGAATGTCTCCGAATGTAAGAAAAAAGCGTCCTTATGATGATTTGGACTACGATATGTTATCCAAGACATTGGATATTTCGGCTGTTTCGTTTCATAAAATGATACAGGTGGCTAAAAAGATGGATGCCATTAACGAGTACGGCTCTATTTTGGCTTTGTCTTATGTCGCGGCTCAGCGAACCTTATTCGGCTATAACGACATGGCGGATGCGAAGGCTTTGTTAGAGTCTATCGCCCGTAGTTTTGGATATATTTATGGTAGGGAGAAAAATGTTCGAATCAATACTATATCTCAGTCTCCTACCATGACGACTGCCGGTAGCGGGGTGAAAGGAATGGAATCGTTGATGGATTTTGCGAATCGTATGTCTCCTCTTGGTAATGCCAATGCCGACGAGTGTGCCGATTATTGTATCGTAATGTTTTCCGATTTAACTCGTAAAGTGACTATGCAAAACTTGTATCACGACGGAGGATTTTCGAGTATGGGTATGAGTTTGCGGGCGATGACTCAATATAATAAGAGTTTCGATGAATATCGAAATGAGAATGGTGAGATTTGTTATGGATAAGTTTGGTAATTTGATTTAGATAGAACTGCCCCCGACTGTTGATCGACAGAAACAGCCGGGGGCGATTTTTAATCGTTTATGTCGGTCCTTTCTCCATATACGTGGTCATAGAATTTTTTGTAGTTTTTCCATTCTGGGTCGTTTTCCCACAAGAAACGGTATGTTTCCGGGTCGGATTCGGTTAGTGGTGTCCCTAAGTCGTCCGATTCGTTTAAATGCCGTTGTCGGATTTTTTTGTTCATCTCGGAAATTGAATCGTCCTTTTTTAGTGCGTTTTTGGAACGTATGAGAATGTTACGTATTTCTCTTTCCGAGAAGTTTAGTCCCGGAATGAATATTCGGAGCATATTTCTCAATTCCCCATAGATTTGATCCCATGCGGAAGACGATACGCCGTTACTCGCCAAATCGGCCAAATACTCTTCGGCATCGGTTTTTCGAGCATTCCACGAATTGCCTCTCAATTTCCATTCGGAGGGCATAGACCGATAGACTTTCATTAAAAATTCGTCTTTAAAATAAGAGTCGCCGAAAAGAGCATCAAGGCCTTGATGCCCTATCGCTTCGTGCAATAGGACTCTCTGCAATCTTGTGTAGGAAGGGATATTGTCGAGAACGATACCTATATTACCGTTGTGCATATAATATCCGCCTATTTTACCACCTTGTTTTTTTAGAGATCGGACGGAGACCGGTAGGTCGGACTCATGTTCATAAACAATAACGTTATCGAGCCCCATACGTTCGGCTAAATCTTTGGTTAGTCTGTATTTCCCACGTGTAGACATTTTTTGCCATACTTTATCTTTTGTCTGGTCCGGTATAATTGGGGCGAACGGATCGGGTTCGTTTATCTCTCTTTTTATTTTGCCGGTATTTTTATATTCTCCTACGGAGAAGGAATGAATCATGTCGGGCTCAATATCGGGTACGTTTATTGTATTTTTTCCATTGGGCGAAAGTACTTCGGCGATTTTGTTTTCCGGATCGTAGTCGAGGACTTCCCATGCAAATCCATGTTGGTCTACAAGGGCTGTGGTGGTTTGCTTGTTTCTCCGCATATTTCTTTTTTTCAGATTGATGGCTCGTCCCGTACCTCCAACGGAAGCACCGACCAAACTGCCCGATACCATACCGGTAGTAGCGTTTTGTAGGATCGATTCGAGGGTCGGATATTGTCCCGGTTCGTTGTAAATCGTTTCAGCCATATCGTGAGCGACCGAATTGAGAGCTTCGGCGGTTCCTCCTGTTACCGCATCGTTAAAGGTTCCTGCTATAAGAGCCGATTTATCGGTCTTTGACAGTTTACTCATTATTTTACTTATTTCAGTCTGTGCTGTTTGATTTTTAAGAATCGTCTTTTTGAAATATTCCGATGCTTTCTTTTTGGCTCCCGATTTTAGATTTTTAAGGTATCGGCTTTGTAAGATTGTGTCAAACAGGAGATCGGCTCCCATACAAATAGCTACGAATCCGGTACGTTGTCCATCGGTTAAACGTTGTCCTGTTTCTTGTTCGAAATTATCCAGTTCCATTTGTGCTTGTGCGTGGCTTTCGGCAACGGAAGAGGCAACATTAGCAATACCAGCAGCGATACCTGCCGGAGCGAAGGCGGCTCCGGCGGCAACCGGTATTCCCACTCTCCCTATATTAGCTATGATTTCACCAATAGTTGCCCAGCCTTCGGTTTCGGGAAAAGAGTTATTCGCTATGCGAGCTTCTTCCATGAGTTTTTTCCCTTCGTTTCCCCATCGGGCTGTCTCGGAGAGTTGTCTGTTTATTTCGTTTGGAGAAATATTCTCATTTCTTAATCGACGATATTCTTCGAGTCCTTTTAATTCAAGACGAGGACGATCGGAGGTACTGTGTTCGGTTTCATTTTGTAAAGAGTCTTCTTTATTTTGTAGTTGGGACTCGGTGCTTCTTTGATATTCGGGAAGTCGCTCCAACGCTTTTTGGGCGGCTTCGGACATTTCACTATCAGATAGTTTGTCTTGTATGTATCCTCGGGAATATTTTAGATCGTTCCAAATACGTTCGCCCGCTAGATTTATTCCTTCGGTTAAAGACTTTAATTTGCGAGGTGCTTCGATCGGGGTTTCCGGTTCGGGGTTTATCGGGTAGTCGGGTTTTAGGGGTATTGGTGTTTCTTGTTTAGGAATAGAGGGGAATGGTACAACCGAATTTTCTCCCGGTAACGGAGCTATGAAAGCGGGTGATTCTTCGTTCTCTCCATTTTCTTTTTTTCGATACCATTCTTGTAGATAGGGATTGATTAAATCCCAACCATATATACCATTACCTTCTTGTAGTAAATCGGGGTTTAAGGTGCTCATATTTTTATTGGAAATTTTTTAATGAATATTATTATCTAAATATTTGGCAAGCAGGCAGGCTTGTTGTAAAGGGTATCCGATGGATACCAATAGGTTGAATATGTGATGTTTGCGCTCGAACTCATTACGTCCCATACGAAAGGCTTGCAATAAAATTTTTTCGCTCAAAGGAGGGCAAGGGTGTTTCGGTTTGTTACGGTCAGAGATAAACGTTAACCATGAGAGATAGTTGAGGAACCTCTTTTCTTTTTCGGGATATGTTTTCGGAATTAAAACATCTGTAACCAGCTGTACCTCTGTATTATCCGGTTGATGTAACAGGTTTAACAGCTCTTTCAGCATTTCTACCTGTTCGTATGCTTTGCCTCTGGCCAGTCTTTTGGGTGATTGAGCTTGATAGGCTTCCAAAAAACTTTTCCCTTCGTTCATATAGTCTGCTAATGTTTTGGTCGGTTGCGAATTTTCTGTTGTAAAAATTGTATCCATGATCTTAAAATTGTGTATTTGGGTTGAACAGATTTTGTAGAGGATTGAAGGAGGGAAATGTTTTACCGAGTATATTGTTCATATAATCCGATTTCAACGGACGGTAAAAATCTTCCAAAGCACTACGGGCCGACAAATAATTTTGAAGCGTATTTTCTTTCCATGTCGCCGCTTGACTTGCTATTTGGCTGACGGCATTGCCGTATGCTTGGTTTTGAGATTTTTGGACAGTGACGACGGTCTCGGGTGTAGCTCCGGTAATGGTTGCCTTATTTTTTAGATTTCGGGTCGTTTCCGACATCTGTTCGCGTAGATTACCGAGTAACCCCCTCACGTCGGATCGATCGAGAATGTTACTGTAATAGTTCCTATTGAAGAGACTATCTAGTTGTGATAGTTTTTGTTCATAGCGTTTTTGATTTGTTTGAATGGTTTGTTGAGACTGTTTTTTATTCTTTTGTGAAAACAAATAGTTCCCTAACAGGGGAAGTGCCGTTAAAAATAAGTTTAGCATTTTAGTAAGTTTTTAGTTCGTTCGATTGTATGTATCTACTGCAAATATCTATGAGAAAGAGTGGGAAATTGTGGCAGGATCGAAAAACATACGGGAGGGGAAAATAAAAAGGCATCCGATGAAAATCGGATGCCTGTAAAATATTCAGATCAAGTTATTATAGTAGAGAGGTCAGATGCAATCCTCGTTTTTTACCCATGTACCTGTTTTGTCGATAACTCCCCAAAGCGTATCCATTTTGACTTCGGCGAATCCTTTTGAGAAAGAATCTGCTTCGTCATATAGGAACGGTAGAAATTCTTGCCCCGCTTTATCTATAAAACCCCATTTCCCGTTTTGCTTTACCGCTGCGACATCTTCTTTGAAATTCCAAGCATAATCATATTGCAAAGGTATGAGTAAATGTCCGGTTTTATCTATAAAGCCCCATTTCTCATCGACTCTGACAGCCGCCAATGATTCGTTGAAACACCAAGAATCGTCGTATCGAGGAGGAATGACAACTTTCCCCGAACAATCTACATAACCCCATTTATCATTTAGTTTTACCGGAGCCAGCCCTTCGTGAAAATCGTCGATGTGTTCATAAATAATAGGAACGATTTCTTTGCCTTCTTGATTGATATATCCATATCGGTTGTTTCGTTCTACCATGGCTAATCCATTATGAAAGGAACTGGCCCAGTCGTAGTCGAGTTTGATGACTATTAATCCGTGTCGGTCGATGTATCCATATTTATGATCAACTTTCACTGCCGCTATTCCTTCGTGAAAAGAATATGCTGCATCGAATTGAGGGGCGATAAATATCTTTTGAGTTTTTTTCTCTCGATACCCATATTTCCCAGATTCGTCTTTGAAAGATTCGAGATCGGGAAAACCTCCTAATGAATTGAATTTGGAACTATTTTTCATAAATAATATGGTAAAGATAAAAAGGAAACAAGAACAAATATATTTTTTTTAATTGTAACTTCCAAGAAATATTTCCAAAATGTTTGAATGTAAAAAGGAGGGTTTCATACCGATCGATACTGTTTTTTGAGGACTAAAAAACAAAAATTAGAGAAAAAGATTTGGCAGTTTATGCAAACCAACTTACCTTTAACCAGTCTAAAAATGTTAACTTAATTATATAATTGCTATGACAAATGCATTATTCTGGCTTGTGCCTATTTCTTCGGTATTAGCATTACTCTTTGCTTGGTATTTTTATAAGCAGTTGATGAAAACGGACGAGGGAACGCCTCAAATGAAAAAAATAGCTCTTTATGTTCGCAGAGGAGCTATGTCTTACTTACGTCAGCAATACAAGGTCGTGGGTTTGGTGTTTTTAGTTCTAGTGATATTGTTTTCTATCATGGCGTTCGGTTTTGGAGTCCAGAACAAATGGGTTCCGGTGGCGTTTCTCACGGGCGGTTTTTTCTCCGGCTTATCGGGGTATTTGGGAATGAAGACAGCCACTTACGCATCTGCCCGAACGGCTAATGCTGCCCGTACTTCATTAAATCGTGGACTGCGAATCGCTTTCCGCAGCGGGGCTGTTATGGGACTTGTCGTTGTAGGGTTAGGTCTTCTCGATATATCGTTTTGGTATCTTCTGTTGAATGCAGTGATTCCGGCAGAAGCTATGAATCCTGCCCATAAACTTTGTGTAATAACGACTACGATGCTTACCTTCGGAATGGGAGCATCTACTCAGGCTTTGTTTGCCCGTGTGGGAGGCGGTATTTATACAAAAGCTGCCGATGTGGGAGCCGATCTTGTCGGTAAGGTCGAAGCGGGGATTCCAGAAGATGACCCTCGCAACCCGGCAACGATAGCCGATAATGTGGGTGACAATGTAGGAGACGTGGCCGGTATGGGAGCCGACTTGTATGAATCGTATTGCGGTTCGATATTAGCGACATCGGCTTTGGGAGCTGCGGCCTTTATGGGAGCCGGCGAAACCGACATGCAGATGAAAGCCGTAATCGCTCCTATGTTGATTGCGGCAGTGGGTATATTGCTTTCTATTATCGGGATATTTTCGGTTCGTACACGGGAAGATGCAAAGATGAAAGATTTGTTGAAATCTCTCTCCTTCGGTACAAACCTCAGTTCTGTACTTATCGTATTCGCTACTTTTGGAATTTTATGGGCTTTAAAGTTAGAAAACTGGGCATTTATCGGCGGTTCGGTAATCGTGGGATTGTTAGTGGGGATTGTTATAGGTCGCAGTACGGAATATTATACCTCTCAATCCTATCGTCCGACACAGCGTTTGTCGGAGAGCGGGAAAACGGGCCCTGCAACAGTCATAATTTCGGGTATCGGGTTGGGTATGATTTCAACTGCCGTTCCTGTGATTGCCGTTGTCGCTGGTATTATCCTTTCCTATTTGTTTGCATCCGGGTTCGATTTATCGAATGTCACTCTCGGTTTATATGGTATAGGTATTGCTGCGGTGGGAATGCTTTCGACATTGGGAATCACGTTGGCAACCGATGCTTATGGTCCTATTGCCGATAATGCGGGAGGAAATGCTGAGATGAGCGGTTTGGGCGAGGAGGTGCGAAAAAGAACCGATGCCCTCGACTCTTTGGGAAATACAACGGCGGCTACCGGAAAGGGATTTGCTATCGGTTCTGCTGCACTTACCGGTCTCGCTTTGCTGGCTTCTTATATGGAAGAGATTCGTATCGGGTTGACTCGTATCGGAGAGACTGTGCTCGAATTTGCCGATGGTACATCGGTCTTGATTAGTGAGGCGACATTTACCGATTTTATGCGGTATTATGATATTACGCTGATGAATCCGAAAGTTTTGTCGGGTATGTTCATCGGTTCGATGATGGCATTTCTTTTCTGCGGATTGACGATGAATGCTGTGGGACGTGCTGCTGCACACATGGTGGAAGAGGTGCGTCGCCAGTTCAGGGAGATAAAAGGTATTCTTACCGGAGAATCTGAACCTGATTATGAACGTTGTGTAGCTATTTCTACTCAGGGAGCGCAACGGGAAATGGTATTCCCTTCGTTATTGGCGATTATCGCTCCTATTGCTACGGGATTGATATTCGGTGTATCGGGTGTTGTCGGGTTACTTATCGGTGGTCTTAGCGCAGGATTTGTTTTGGCTATCTTTATGGCGAATGCCGGAGGGGCTTGGGATAATGCCAAAAAGTATGTCGAAGAGGGTAATTTCGGAGGAAAGCACAGTGAAGTACATAAAGCGACGGTTGTTGGAGATACGGTGGGCGACCCGTTCAAAGACACGTCTGGTCCGAGTTTGAACATATTGATTAAACTAATGAGCATGGTCGCTATTGTGATGGCGGGATTGACGGTCGCTTGGAGCCTTTTGTAATAAAGGTTGATTTATAGAGTATAGAAAAGAGTCGCTCCGAAAATCCGGAGCGACTCTTTTCTATGTCTGTTCGAGATGGTTTAGAAATGGGGAAAGGGTATCGAAGTTCCCTTTTGAATGGATATTTTCGAGTAGGGCGATACTGCTGCCCAAGTTGCCATATCTTCCAACGTTGCCGGATAATTTTCCCGGCCTTGCAGAGCTTCACCCAAGACCCTTAGCATGATGTAGTCCATGCCTTGATGATGCCCGTCATAGCGAAGAGCTTCCGATTCCCATTGCTGCCAGAACCGATGTTTGTATTGCTCGATGTATTTATCTTCGGGTTCCCATTCCTCGAAAGGACTTAATCCATCGATGTAAATGGCATTTTTCTCGGCATTCCAAATCCCGTTGGTTCCTTGAACTTCGTAGTTGAGAGAACGGGGCCGCGGGAGAGTGGTATCGTGCAATAAGTTTATTTGAGCCCCGGAATCGGTTTGGAGTATCGAAGTGACGACATCGCCCATTCGAAATATGTGTTGTTGTATGTCGGTATATTTTAATCCTTTTCGCTTGGCCATACAAGCGTGGAGTCCTAATCCCGGTTTTGTGGAGAAAGACATGATGCTTTTTATATGGTCTGTATGATTGATATCAAGGAACATGCACAAGGGGGCTAATCCGTGGGTCGGATATAAATCGCCGTTTTCGGTTTCGTAATATTTCGATCTCCACTCTGATTCAGACCCATTCTGTACACCGAAGTTTCCGGTTTGATCTATGAGTATATGGGTGAGGTCATGTCGGTATCCTCCTTGAAGAAAGACCAAGCGACCGAATATCCCGGCATGTATCATGTTGTTTATAGCCAGAATATCGTTTCTGAATAGTGTGTTTTCAAGAGGAAAGACCTGCTTTTTATTCTGTCGGCTTTCATGGATAATATCGGGGTACTCGTCTATATCCAATGCTCCTTTCACTTCTATTGCGACGTGGCATCCAGATTTTAATGCCTCGATGGTTTGTTCTTTGTGGAGATGCCACGGGGAAGCTATGATGACGAGGTCTATCGTGTTTTCATTTAGCATTCGTCGATAATCGTCAGTCCCAGAATTGTAAATTTTAGGAATCTTTTCTCCCGCGAATAGTTGCGATATAATTTCTGATAGGTTGGGAGATATATCGCTGACAGCGATAATATCGAATAGATTTATTTTTTGCAAAAGGGTTATTAAGTACCGTCCCCGGTAGCCGGCTCCAATAATAGCTGTGCGTATGTTTTTCATTGCAGAAATTTTATAATTAAAGAAAAACTCTACAAATATAGCGAAAGACAAGTGTAAAGGCAAACGGAAATTTCATTTCCGATTTGACTCTGCCGAACCGTATCCTATATTCTACAAATATAGAGAAAGACGAAAAAAAGATAAAGCGACTAATTTCATTTTTATTCGAATCTCCTCTATACTCAATGACTCTAAGTATGGAGACGTGAATATCGGTTATTGAAAATATGGAAGTAGAATTATAGGTGTCGTGGTGAACCAACGAGATATCGCAATTGTTATTAAGGAAAGTTTTTAATCTAAAAGAGATATAATTATGGCAAAAGAAAGTGTAGCTATTTTGAAGGGAAGAATAGATGTATCGGAAGTTCTCGATGAGTTGAATGCCGCTTTGTCGGAAGAATGGTTGGCGTTTTATCAATATTGGGTGGGAGCCCTTGTTGTGAAAGGCGCTATGCGTGGCGATGTACAACGAGAATTTCAGGAACATGCTATGGAAGAGTTCGAACATGCTAAATTGATAGCCGACCGTATTATCGAGTTGGAGGGGGTTCCCGTATTGGATCCTAAGAAATGGTTCGATTTGGCAAAATGTGCTTATACTCCTCCTACTGATGTAGATGTAGTCAAGTTGCTGAAACAGAATGTCGCAGCAGAACGTTGCGCTATATTACGTTATCAGACGATCGCTGCATTGACCGACGGGAAGGATTTTACGACTTGCGATATCGCCAAACATATTTTGGCAGAGGAGGAAGATCATGAACAAGACTTACAAGATTATTTAGACGATATAGCTCATATGAAAGAATATGTGTTACAGAAGTAGTGTCTGTTTTGATTTATATTTATGGTTAGAGTTTAGAGACAGAATCCGCTTGGGATTCTGTCTCTGTTTCGATTAAGATAAACCGATCGTCTAAATTTGCGGTGCGGTGTTTTGTTGTGTCGATTCGGCTTGACTTTGATGGATAGCTTGCAGCAGTTTGTCGGCGAAAGGAAAGGCTCCGTTTTGCAGAAGCATTTCGAGCGATATTTTCCCGGAGCGAAACAGCTCCATAAGAAATTCGTTGGATGCCATTCTTAAAGCGGGTGTCGATAGTGTTTCGGCAATTGATAAATCGAATTCTGTATTACGAACTTCCTCTGGGGTATAGGTAGAGATTTCTTTTCCGTAATTGTTTCCTGCTAAGTTTAAATAACGGTTATCCGAGTAGAATTGCTGGATTGTTTTCATGATTTTTATATCCCGGTCTTCTCGGAATGTTTTGAACGACTCGAATAGATCAAGCAGATTGGTCGAAGAGTATTGTATTTGTTGGGCATATAGAGAGGCCGGAGTACCGGATTGGGCTGCTTTGCCCTGTATAGCACCGTGGACGCCGGATATGTCTTCGAACAAGCGCATTTGCAACGAAAGCATTTCATAAGCTCCCACTTGTGTGGCATTGACCGCTATTTGCTGGGGCATGGGAGAGCCCGGTCTGGGACGGAATAAAATGATACCGTTATATTTGGTCCACTCGTCGGCAATATCTTCGATTGTCATGCCATCGGGAATTTGATCTTCCGGGAATAGTAATACGCCTTTTGCGCTCGAACCCATGATAAAATCTATCATGGTAATCAGTCGGTTGATATACCTCTGCTGGTCGATTACATCTTCGACGAAGGCATGTACTTCACCGTCTATGAGGGGATATAGTTTAAACACGTAAGGGTGTTCTCCATGCCAGTAGGGAGTTTCTCCTTCGTCCAATAAGTCTCCCAGTGGGGAGAAGAAGCGATACCGCCATGTTTGCATTATACTCCATTCTGTTTCGATAAGCTGTGCAGTCTCTTCCGGTTGTCCCGATGTGCGAGCTTCGTGCACTCTTTTCCTATTTTCTTTGTTTATATCCTCGGCTCCTGTCACAGGTATGTGGTAATATTCACCGGAACGGAAATCGTGGCAGTTCAGTACTTCCCGACTTTCGAGTTTCCATATTTCTATGACTCGGCACATATCTTGATTGGCCGGCATAAAAAAATCGAGCCGGTCGATTGCTTTTGCCGTGAGGTTCTCGAAGTTGTGCCGTATCGTTTCATTGTCGGCCTCTGAGTAGATGTTACGTAATTGTATGGCACGAGCCCTTGACCCGAAAGAAAATCTCGATATTACTTCGGCGATAGACATGTCGTGTAGTTCGCCTATGAGAGTGCAATCCCAATGGCGGCTGTCCTCCATAGCGTTGAAGAATATTCGGTTCGGATTTATTTCATCTACCCAGACGTCGGTTTTTCCTCTACGGTGTCCATATCCTATTTTCTGGAAACAAATACCCGAAATCAAAAACTCTTCCAATGTGCGGCTATCGAGTTCTTGTAACCGATTATGCTGGTAGGCGTATTGGACGGCTGTGCTCATCAGTTCCCCCAAGCTCTGTTCCTGCCTGTCGCGAGCTATACATACAGGTTGGGTTTGGTTGTTTCTGAATTGCCCTAAAACGGCTTTGACCATTTGGCGGATCAGGTTGTTTTTCAGAGGAACTTTTCCTTGTTCCCGTATATACTGATCTTCGCTTACGACTCTGCCGTCGGGTAGTTTTATCAAGTCGTTCCATTGTTTTCCATAAGTATAGTCCCTGTTTCGTTTTCGCTTTTGCCTGAAATGTTCTATATTCTCCCATGCTTTTTGAGCCTGTAACAGTATCGGGTAGTGAGAGCGCTCTATTTCGTTTTCGGTTTTTAAAATATCGAGTTGTTTCATCGACGGATTTTTGTACGAATTATTTGCCATAGATTTTTGTTTTTAAGTTCGCTACAAAGAAAATAGTTGGTATTTTTATTTTTATGGCATGATTATATAAATATTCGTATTTTATATTATTATGTTGATGGCTTATGTAGTTGATAGATAATGTGTTGTGGGGTGTATCTTTGTGATGTGGAAGAAAAAGAATATAAATAGTTTTTATATATAGCTTTAATGGCTATATTCGCGCTTTATTAACATGCGATCAGTAAATATTTTGAAAAAAATTACTGAAGTTCTCCCCGCAGAAATTGTATTAAAATACCCCTTTGGAGAACTAGGTGTAACAAAACTAAAAAGAAATGAGAAAGATTTTATTGGTAGTCGCTACCGTGATGTGCATGGGTGGAGCTTTCGCTCAACTTTCTATGGGTCCGAAATTAGGTCTTAACGTCTCTTCTTTGACTGGAGATGGATCGAATTTCAGAGCAGGAATGAATGTGGGGATCTTTGCTAATTATCGTATTAATAAATTATTGGCGATTCAGCCCGAATTTTATTATTCGATGCAGGGGGCTGGTTTTGATGATATACCGGTTCTCACGAAAACTTTGGAATCGAACTATACTTCACACTATCTGAATATACCAGTTTTGTTGAAAATTTATCCGTGGGCAGGTTTGAATGTTCATTTTGGTCCTCAATTCGGCTTCTGTGTCGATGATGAATATAAAGCGAAGTTGGCGGGAAAAGAGATTTCGTCCAAAGATTTGGAACCATATGGATATGGCTATAAGGCTAAAACATTCGATTTTTCTCTTGCTTTGGGAGTTGGGTATGAGTTTGATTTTGGTATGACGATCGATGCCCGTTATAATTTCGGACTTTCTAATGTCTACGATGAGGAGGGTAGTCCTAATAATACAATGTTCATGCTTTCATTAGGCTATAAGTTCGATTTGTAAATAAGAAAGGGTTTTAAAATAGAATAGAAAAACAGAGGGATACATCGTTAACATGTATCCCTCTGTTTTTTAGGCTAATACTCTGCTAATCGAACAGAATTTTGGGGTTCATTTGGGACGGGCTACGCCACTGGATATCGTAGTCTTCGGCCAAAATAGCAGATAACGTCGGCCAATAGGCATGACAAAACCCCATGCCCTGAGGGTGTTCTTGTAATCTGGTATATGCTTTTGCTTCTGCTTCGTCGATAACCTCTTCCCAGCGGGCAGTCCATTCTACCGGGTCGTGTTTCAAATGTCCCTCGTCTTTAATTTTATCATATTCACCACGGTCGGCATACCATATATTTGTTCCTAATAGGCTAATTTCATGTTGAACGTCTTCGGTGATACCCAGTTCGTGACCAGTTTCTGCTTCGATACGATAAAGGGCTTCCCTTTCCAATTCGAGAATTTTTACAGATAGGCGAGGATGTGAAAATATAGTCCTTTTTATTCTGTCGCATGTTTTGTAAACGAGGTCATACATGCTCATTTCTCCCGTTTCGAGTAAAAGAGGCCCATATTGTAATACTTCACGTATGAGATTCGCATTTTGCCATGTGTTTTTGTTTCCCTTTATATTTTCTTCGGCCCAGAGACAGTTACAACGCAGTAGGTCGGCACGGGCTTCCATGTCGTTCGGGCTCTTCGCCAGTCGGCTAAGTAAGGTCTTGTGTTCTTTGGAGAAATCTATCATAATGTTTCATTTTTGGTTAACAGTAAGGTTCTGCAATATCGCTGGGACTGTAATAGTCGCGTAACCATTCGTGAGCCTCTGTACTACCCAGATTATCAGCAACGGCCATATATTCTGCGATAATTTCGAGCGACTCCGGTGATTGTTCGGCGATAGATTCGGCAATGAGTAAAGCAGAGTCTACATCGCCGTCTTGCATGAGATCCCAGTCGATTTTATCGACCGTGAATTGCCGAGAGCATTCGAAAAATTCGTCCCAGTGAGTGAGTCGTACTTGGGAGCAAATCAATTCGATGTAAAAATCTCCTTGACTGCCGGGGAGCACTTGTGGAACTTCGAAATGATATTTTGCTCCATCGGTCAATATTATCTTCGTGCCATTGTGTATAAAAGTTATGGAAGTATCGGTAGTTTCCAGAATTGTTACGGTTCCCCACGATGTTTCGAGATTCAGTCGTTCGATCAAATTCTCTCCGATCGCTAAACCATCTTTATCGAACGTATGGATTCCGGCGACTCTGTAATCATACGACCATGTTAACAACAGGCTATTCCAAAGAATTTCGACTTTTGCTTCCATACTACTCATGAGGCAAACTGTGTGATGAACATTCAATTTAAATAAGATGAAGTAAGGTTAATCCCTACACAGCCTCCCTTTTCGTGAAATTTCTTGCTTACAATATTCGTAAAATTTTTTGATATATGCAAGTAAAAATTTATTTTGTATTCTCGAAAAGAGCTCTTAATATTTATGGAACATATGGTATCGCATTATACCGACTGGGTTATCTTCTCATCTATCTTAGCTATTTTTTCATCGAGAGAGAGGGCTGCATCGAGCCAAAAAATGGAGAATCCCCGACGCTCCATACCCCGGAACCATGTCATTTGCCGTTTGGCGAATTGGTGAATCGCTATTTCGAGCAATGAAACCATTTGATCGTATGAGGTGCGCCCGATGAGGTACTCGGTAATATACTTGTATTCGAGCCCGTAGTAAATGAGAGATTCTGGATCGATGCCGCTGTCGAGCAAACCTTGAACTTCGGCTACCATGCCTTGTTCGAGACGATCGCGCAGACGTTGCGAAATTTTGGCGCGTCGGCTTTCCCTATCTATGTTCACTCCGATAATCAAAGCGTTTTTTACCGGATTAGGAATAAGTTTTTCGGGCTCTTGCCGAGAATAATATTCGGCTATTTCAATGGCGCGGATCGCTCGCTTACAAGTATCGGTGTCTGTTTGGTTGTGTAGAGTCTTGTAGTTTTTGAGTATCTCTTCCAATTCGGATAGTGATTTTTCAGCAAGTTTTTCGCGCAGGGCCTTGTTTTCGGGTACGGGGGGTAACGAGTACCCTTTGAGTACGGCTTCTATGTACAGACCTGTACCCCCGCAAAGAATGGGCGTTTTGCCCCGATTGATAATATCTGCGTAAGCGGTGTTGTAATCCCGGATATATTCAAATAGATTATATTTATATCCGGGTGGGCAAATATCGATTAGATGATAGGGAATAGCGTGTCCTTCATAGGTGTATTCGGATAAGTCTTTACCTGTACCGATATCCATTGAACGATATATCTGACGGGAATCCGCACTGATAATTTCGGTGTCGAGGTGGGCGGCCAGCGCCACCGCCAAAGATGTTTTACCGGAAGCGGTGGGACCCAATATGGTGATTAAATCAAGCATCGCAGCAATTTGATGAGGAACATTTTTTACCTAAAATTTTTCGAATCCATTTGTCTATACGGTATAAAAGGCGGTCATCGTTGTGACGGCTTACGTAAAGCCAAACCGGGTCATCGAATTCGATATCCAGCAAATTGATTCTACGTAATGTAAAGATAGGCTTATATCCTCTTATCGGATATCTCCTTTTTCCATTGCTGTAATAGGTACGGGCCGTATTGACAATCGTATAGAAACGGGCATAGATTTCTTTAAATAGAGGGTAAAGCCTGTTGCTATGGAATAATCTTGTTATTTCTTCTAAGGTGTACCAGCGGCCGTTATATCTGTTTAGTTTATTTTGATCCTCGTCCGAGATAAATAATACGTAATGTCCGACCCTTCGCCAAGAGTCTTCGGCGATAGCCGATGATATGTGGCGTAAATCGGGTTTTTCTATTTGAAGTTCTTCGCGTATGATTTGCCGGGCTTTTTGTTCCTCTTCTTCCTGCGTCGTACAATAGTCTGTATAACGATGTATAGGAATATCGAACCCTTTGCCGCTATTGAATTCTATTTCATCTCCTTTGTTTTCGATTAAGTAGATTTTTTCTTGACCTATGACCATAATACGAATTACCGTGAAAAAGTAATCCATATCGGGATTATTCGTTTTGTCGTTGATATAACGTTTACATTTTTTCTCGTGACTTTCGATAAGTTGTTGGATCAGCAGACGGCGAATAATTTCGAAGATAATGATAGCTATACTTAACCCCAGAGGAAAATAGAAGTAAAAATAATTCCCGGCACGGCTTTGCCTTTCCACGCCAAAAGCAAAGAGTATCCATGATAACATAGTTACTAATATAGAGCCTATTAGAATTAAGCGTACGATATAATGAGTTTCATAGCGGCTGAAATCTCCCAGTAAATGCCGTTCTCGAATCCCTCCTCGTTTCAAGATACACTGATAACAGAATGGGGGGTGTATATTCCGATGTTCGAACAGATATAATATGACAACCATGCAGGGAGCCCAAAAAAGTACGATAGGGATATTATAATACCCGAAAAGGAGCAAGAATGCTTTTGTTATTCCTCCAAATATCATAGACCACCCTGTTATCCACCCTATTATTCCACATCCTTTAAAAAAATGTATGTAAAGCCGGGAGAATATAGTCCATATAATACCGGCGATAATCGATGTCAGGACAATGACATTTTCTTTAAGCGATGGGGCTAATCCCCATACGAGAATAGCAGGCACCAATCCCAAAGAATAGATGGTAGACCAACTTATTTTGTTACTTTTTTTCTTTTCCATAGGGTTGGGATGCTATTCCTTTTATTTCAGTTTATCGAGGAAAAAGTTACATACTTTGGTATACAGATGATGACGGGTGTTGCAACCTCGTATATGGTGGTCTTTATTGGTATATATTTGAGTATCGAATTGTATTCCTGCTTCGATTAAAGCAGCGGAATATTGTAATGTGTTAAGATAATGAACATTATCGTCTGCTGTCCCCGATATAATCAACAAATCTCCTTTTAATTTTTCGGCATGAGTAATGGGGGCGGATTGTTCGTATCCCTCGTTGTTTTCATTCGGCGTACGCATAAAGCGCTCGGCGTAAATCGTATCGTAATAACGCCAGTCGGTTACCGGAGCGATAGCCACTCCGGCTTGATAAGTACCGTTGCTTGTGGACATGGCCATAAGAGTTTCGTACCCACCGTAACTCCAACCATATATACCTATGTGTTTGTCGTCTACATAGGGTAGGGTCCGCATGTATTCCGCTCCCGCTACTTGGTCTTCGGTTTCGAGTTTCCCTAATTGCATATATACAGAGGTTTCGTATGCCCGACTGCGTCCGCCGGTTCCTCTCCCATCGACGCAGGCGACGATAAACCCTTTGCTGACTAAGTAGTATTCCCAGTCTATTGTCCATTTATCCAGAACCGATTGGGAACCCGGTCCGCTGTATTGGGTCATGACTACCGGATAGCGTTTCGAGGGGTCGAAATTCGTGGGTTTCAAAATATAACCGTTCATTTGATCGCCTGCGTGATTGGGGCAGGTAAAAAATTCTTTGCGTGGCAAATCGGTTTGGGCGATTCGTGCTTTTAGCGTGGCATTGTCTTCCAGTGTGCGTATTACTTTCCCTTTGGCGTCGCATACGGTTACGAGCAAAGGTTCATTGCTGTTGCTGTATTTGTTGATAAAATAAGTACACGAGGGATTGAACGAAGCCTGATTTGTCCCGATTCGTTCCGATAATTTGGTTTCTATCCCTTTTTCATTTATTTTGTAAATGGCTTTGTAAAGGGGGCCTTCTTGATTCGATTCGTAAAAATAAGAGCGACTTTTTTCATCATAACCCAAAAATGCCGAAACGTTCCATTCGCCTTTGGTGATTTGTTTAGCTAATGTTCCATTATAATTGTATCGGAAAAGGTGTTGATAACCGCTACGACTGCTGGCAATCACGAAGAAATCGGGATAGAACGAGATATTGTCTAATATAGATTCTTCGATCCAAGCTTTGTCTGTTTCTCTCAATAGCAGTTTGCTGATTCCCGATTTAGGATTGACAGAGTATATATCCATTTCGTTTTGTGTGCGGTTTAGCGTGACAACCGCGAGTCTGTTCGGATCGGTCGTAAATTTGATTCGAGGTATGTAACTGTCTGATGATATAGGCAGTTTCATCGTTTTTAAGGCTCGTGTTTCGACGGTATAAGAGAGTACCGATACTTGTGAATTGGTCTCGCCTGCTACCGGATATTTGTAAGTGAATCTTCCCGGATATAGGGTGTATTCCGGGTATGTGGGACAGTAACCTTCGTAGAGAGAGAAAGAATATTCGGGAACATGGCTTTCATCAAATCTTACAAAAGCTAATGTAGCATCGTCCGGTGACCATTGCAGGGTAGAAGTAAGAGCGAATTCTTCTTCGTAAACCCAATCGGGAATCCCATTGATGATTTTGTTTCTCTCTCCGTCGCGGGTGACGGCTACTTCTGTACCGTAATCAAGTTTTTTGATAAAGATGTTGTTATCTCTTACAAAAGCGACCATTCGGCCGTTAGGAGAGTATACGGCAGCTTGTTGTTTCCCTCCGTCGGAAAGCGGTTTCAATAAGTTCCTGCGTATCTCGAACGTGTAATAAGTGGCTTTGAATGAGCGTCGGTAAATAGGTTCCGAGTCGGCATAAATTAATAGATGTTTTTCATCGGGGCTGAGAGAAAAACCGTCGAATTGTTCCAAATTGCATTCTCTGGCGGTTTTTACGTCAAAGAGGGTATCGACTTCGTGTCCCGTCCGGTATTCACATTTTACGATACGTGTATTCCCGTTTGTCGCTGTGAAATAATGAACGCCATCGGCTGATGGATAAACCTCTGCTATATCTTTGGACTGAAATTTCCCGGAAGTAATATCTTCCAATGTAATAGCTTTTACTTGAAACGTGAAAATAAAAATCAAAGAAAGGAAAATGAGAAATACTTTTTTCATTGTTGTATAGTGATAAATCTATTGTTACATAAGTGATGAACAGTTTCGACACTAAATTTTATTCATTAGATACAAATGTAATAAAGGTTGATAGCGGTTACAAATAAGTTGCTCGGTTTTAATGTCGAGACGTATATTTTATTAGGAATCAAAAGTAGGAAAAAATATGGATAAAAAATTATATATATAATATATTAACTATATCGAGCCGAAAATTCCGTTTGCCTCTGCGCTCGCCTTTCGCTATCTTTGTAAATACGAAGATAGGATGCGGCTCGGCATAGTCAAAACGGAAATGTGATTTCCGTTTGTCTCTGCACTCGCCTTTCGCTATCTTTGCAGTTTGAACAAAATGAATAAAAAGAGAACGATATGATAGAATATATTACGGGAGAGGTTACCGATTTAACTCCCGCCACGGCGGTTGTGGAGTGCATGGGAATAGGTTATTTGCTTAATATTTCGTTGAATACTTATTCTTGCCTTTCGAAAGGGCAAGCTACACGTCTGTATGTTTATGAAGCGATTCGGGAAGATGCCTATCAGCTTTATGGCTTTTATGACCGTCACGAACGTGAACTGTTCATATTGTTGATTTCTGTTTCGGGAGTAGGGCCCAATACGGCCCGCATGATATTGTCTTCATTGAATCCTTCTGAGTTGGAGCAGGCGATTGCGTCGGAGAATCTAAATTTATTGAAGTCGGTAAAAGGAATAGGCGCTAAAACTGCACAGCGTGTAATTGTTGACTTGAAAGATAAAATAAAACCTACCGACAATCCGTTAGTAATAAGTACGCCCGCAGCCTCGGAAATTTACGAGGAAGCTGTGGCTGCGTTGGTGATGCTTGGATTTTCACAGCCCCAATCGCAAAAAACAGTTCAAAAGTTATTGCGTGATACTCCTTCGATGAGAGTTGAAGAGGTAATTAAGCAGGCTCTGAAAATGCTCTGATACCGGCGCCGTCGCCTTTTGGGTAAAGGCGGGAATTTGTGTAGGAGTATCGAATGAGAAGACGGATAAGGATTGGAACAATAGTTGTGCTAGCAGTGAGCGGATTAGGAGCCTATTCCGCTTTTGCTGCTTTGCAGTCGGCCGATCCGCAAAGTTCATCGAGCAGTATATCGGCAACGCAAAGCAATAAAGAATCCGATTCCATACAAGTCCGTTATCCTGTCACTAAAACATCACCCGAATCGTACGATGAAATCGGGCAGTTAGCTCCGATGGATTTGAAAAATCCTTCTAATCTGAAAACAGAAGTAGAGTATGATGCCGAAACGAATTGTTATGTAATCCATACCCGAGTCGCCGGGGTTGATGTTTGCACTCCTTTCATGTTGTCGGCGGCCGAGTATAACGATTATACGTTGCGTAAATCCATGCAGCAGTATTATCGGGAACGAAATGCACAGAATTTTGCAGAGAACAGCAAATCGGAGTTTAATTTTTTGGATATGCAGTTCTCTCTCGGGCCATTGGAAAAAGTTTTTGGACCGGGTGGCGTACAATTGAAGACACAAGGTTCTATCGAGTTGAATATGGGATTGAAACATAACAAACTCGATAATCCCGCACTGCCGATGAGTTCCAGAAAGAAGACTTATTTCGACTTCGACGAGAAGATACAGGCTTCGGTAACGGCGAAAGTCGGTGACAAGATGTCGTTCAATATGAACTATAACACCGATGCGACTTTCGATTTCGACTCGAAAAATCTCAAATTACAATATCAGGGAAAAGAAGACGAGATTATTAAGAATATCGAAGCCGGTAATGTGAGTATGACCACGGGGTCGTCGTTGATACGTGGTAGTACGGCTTTATTCGGTGTAAAGACGACTATGCAGTTCGGTAAACTGACGGCTACCGCTCTTATTTCTCAACAACAGTCCGAATCGAAAACGGTCAATGCGAGTGGTGGGGCACAGACCACGCCTTTCGAAATCCGGGCAGACGCTTATGACGAAAACAGGCACTTTTTCTTAGCTCATTTTTTTAGGGACAATTACGATAAATTTGCTTCCAAACTACCTTATGTCTCATCGGGCGTGAGTATCAATCGAATAGAAGTTTGGATTACGAATAAACAAGGCAATTATGAAGAATCGAGGAATATTGTCGGTTTTATGGATTTGGCCGAAAATGTTCATATCGGTAACGACCATTGGATATCGGCTACCGCACAGCAGAATCCGATGAATAACTCCAACTCGTTGTATGCCGAGATTAAAAACGGTTATCCCGATGCTCGTAATATCAATTTGGTGACACAGGCTTTGGAACCTCTTTCTGTTTATGGTATCGAGGGGGGGCAGGATTATGTGAAAATAGAGAGTGCCCGGAAACTTGCTTCTTCTGAATATACCTTGAATTCCCAATTGGGTTATATCTCTCTGAAAAGTAAGCTGAATGCCGATGAGATGATTGCTGTCGCTTATGAATATACTTATAACGGACAGGTTTATCAGGTTGGGGAGTTTTCGGGAGATGTTACCGATACGGATCAATGTCTTTTTCTGAAAATGTTGAAGGGTTCTACCATATCGACCTCATTACCCATTTGGGATTTAATGATGAAAAATGTTTATTCGCTGGGGGCCTATCAGGTTCAGAAGGATAAATTCAGGTTGTATATTAAATATCAGAATGATTCTACGGGGGTAGCTGTAAATAATATACCGGAGGGGAATATATCCAATCGGACTTTGTTGCAAGTAATGAACCTCGACCGTTTGGATGCGAATGAGTCGGAATATTCCGATGGTATTTTTGACTACATAGAGGGGTATACGATTCAATCTTCGAACGGAAGAATTATATTTCCGGTCATAGAGCCGTTCGGTAGTCACTTGGCCGAAAAAATAGGAAATGCGGCGATAGCGGAAAAGTATGTTTATCAAGAGTTGTATGATTCGACATTGACTATCGCCCAGCAAGTATCGGAGAAGAATAAATTTATTATGACCGGAGAATATAAAGCATCTTCGGGCGCAGAGATAAGATTAAATGCGATGAATGTACCTCGGGGATCGGTGGTCGTTACTGCCGGAGGTATGACTTTGGTCGAAAATTCCGATTATATTGTGGATTATGCGATGGGTGTCGTGACGATATTGAACCAAAGTATAATCGAGGCGGGAACTCCGATTAGTGTATCGCTTGAAAATCAATCGATGTTCAATATGCAACGTAAGACAATGCTGGGACTCGATTTGAATTATGCGTTCTCCAAAGATTTTAATGTAGGAGCGACGATTATGCATTTGTCTGAAAAGTCCCTGACAGAAAAAGTAAATATGGGCGATGAGGTACTGAATAATACTTTGTGGGGAGTGAACTTGTCTTATAATACGAATTTTTTATGGTTGACCAATTTGTTGAATAAAATTCCGACTGTAAACGCAACAGCTCCTTCTACGTTGGCTCTCACGGCTGAATTTGCCCAATTGATACCGCATAAATCCAAAAACGGCAGCTCGCAGGGAACATCGTATATCGATGATTTCGAATCGACACAAACAGGGTTGGACTTGAAGTCTCCTTATTCGTGGACGTTGGCTTCCACTCCGTACGACCCTTCATCTGATGCTTTGTTTCCCGAAGCTCGCTATTCCAATGATATTCGTTATGGGCAAAATAGAGCATTGCTATCGTGGTATTATATCGATAGAATGTTTACTCAGAAAAACTCGACATTGATACCGGCTCACCTGAAAAATGATTTGGACCAATTGTCTAATCCTTATGTACGTGAAGTGAGTGTACGGGAAATATTTCCCAATAAGGAAATCAATTATGGAGAATCGACGACCTTACAGACATTGAACCTTTCATTTTATCCACAGGAACGGGGGCCGTACAATCTCGATGCCGATAATATCGACTCACAAGGACTTTTGTTGAATCCGGAGAACCGTTGGGGCGGGATTATGCGAAAAATGGATTATACCGATTTCGAATCATCGAATATCGAATATATACAGTTCTGGCTCATGGATCCGTTTTTAGATGAGAATCAGACTAATCATAACGGGGGAGAATTGTATTTTAATTTGGGAGAAGTGTCGGAAGATATTCTTAAAGACGGTATGAAGTCTTTCGAGAACGGTTTGCCTGTCGACGGTGATACAACACAGATAGCGACTACGGTGTGGGGAAAGGTATCCAAACGTCAGTCGTTGACTTATGCATTCGATAATACCAGTGGTGCACGGGCTTTGCAAGACGTAGGTTTAGACGGTCTGTCGAATGACGAGGAATATGGGTTCTCATCTTATAGAGATTATTTGAACAAGCTCGAAACTAAACTATCTCCGGCGGTAGTAGAGGCTATGCGACAAGATCAGTTTTCTCCGTTTAACGATCCGGCCGGGGATAATTACCATTTTTATCGTGGACACGATTATGACGATGCACAAACTTCTATATTGGATCGATATAAACGATATAACGGAACAGAAAACAATTCTCGGTCTCCCGAGGAAATGAATGATTCGTATTATCAGTCTTCCAAAAGCGTTCCTGATGTGGAGGATATCAATCAGGATAATACGTTGAACGAATATGAAAGGTATTATCAGTACCGCATATCGTTATGCCCCGATAGCTTGGAGGTGGGAAAAAACTGTATTACCGATAAACGGGAGACAACCGTCCGGCTCCGCAATGGTGAAGAAGGAAAAGCTGTGTGGTATCAATTCAAAATCCCTTTGTCTCGTCCTCAAAAGAAAGTGGGATCTATTCAGGATTTTAAGACGATACGTTTTATCCGCATGTTTATGACTGGTTTTGAGTGTGAGACACATTTGCGTTTTGCCACGTTGGAATTGGTTCGGGGTGAATGGCGGACGTATAACTATGCTTTGAATTTGAAAGGAGATGCTCCGGCTCAGGGTAAGATGGATATATCGGTGGTAAATATTGAGGAGAATGCAGGACAGGTTCCTGTTAATTATGTTTTACCTCCGGGGGTAACCCGTATCATAGACCCGGGGCAATCGCAAATAACTCAGCTTAATGAACAAGCCATGTCTTTGAAAGTAACCGATTTGCAGTCGGGAGATGCTCGTGCGGTTTATAAGAACAGTGGTATGGATATGCGTACGTACAAGCGGTTACAGATGTTTGTACATGCAGAGAAGCTGATTGACGATAAAACTAATTTACGAGATGGCGATGTGTCTGTATTTTTACGATTAGGATCCGATAGCAAATCGAATTATTATGAGTATGAGGTTCCGTTGTCATTGACGGAGCCGGGTAATTATAGCACATATAATGCACAAGATCAGGAAGCGGTTTGGCCACAATCCAATATGTTTGATTTCCCTCTTTCTTTGTTTACCGATTTGAAGCTGGAACGGAATGCAAAGAAGCGTATGGATAATTCGACGGTGACGTTTCAAACTCGTTATTCTAGTTATGATCCCGATAAAAATCAAAATAAGGTGACTATCGTGGGGAATCCTTCTTTGAGCGATGTTCGTACGATGATGATCGGTGTGAGAAATAATTCGAATGCAGCTAAGGATATAGTCGTTTGGGTGAATGAAATGCGTTTGACCGATTTTGACCAATCGGGTGGTTGGGCTGCCAAAGCAAATGTAAATCTCGGTTTGTCGGATATTGCTACGCTGAATATCGCGGGGCATGTAGAAACTGTCGGTTTTGGGGGGATAGACCAAAGCCTTACGGAACGTCGATTAGACGATTACTATCAGTATAATATAGCTACGATGGTCGAGTTAGGGCGTTTTTTGCCTGAAAAAGTCAAATTGAAAGCCCCGTTATTTTATTCGATTACCGAACAACGTACTTCTCCTAAATACAATCCGCTCGATCAAGATATCTTGTTGAAAGATGCTTTGGACAATGCGGGTAGTAAAGCCGAGCGTGACTCTATAAGTGATGCTTCGATAGAGAAATCGACTGTCGAAAGTTTCAGTTTGTCGGGAGTTTCTTTCGATATTAGGAGTAAGAATCCTATGCCCTATGATCCGGCTAATTTTTCTATCAGCTATTCTTATAATCGACAATCGAAACAAGACCCTACTACCGAATTTGAGAATACATACGATTATCGGGGTAGTTTCACTTATTCCTATACTCCTTTTGTTAAACCTTTTGTCCCGTTGAAGGGATTAAAGAGTAAATCTAAGCATTTGAAATTTTTGAAGGAATGGGAATTTAATTATTTGCCTAATAATATTGCGTTTAATACCAATATGTCGCGATATTATTATGAACAGCAGATTCGCGATGTGAGTGGATCGGGAGGAATGGCATTGCCGACGAGTGTAAGTAAAAGTTTTTTATGGGATCGGCAGTTCTCGTTGACATGGAATCTCACCAAGTCGATAAACCTTTCGTTGCAAACGATGACGAACGCTCATATCGAGGAGCCGGTCGGTGTGGTGAATAAACAGCTTTTCCCAGATGAATACGAAGCATGGAAAGATACCGTGTTGACCAGCATCAAGAATTTGGGAACACCGTGGAATTATAATCAAACTTTCAATGCATCGTATACGGCTCCGTTCAGCAAGATACCTGTTCTTGATTATTTGTCGTTTAATGCCAAGTATAACGCTACATACACTTGGGATAGGGGAGCCCAGATTTCAGAGGAAATAGATTTAGGTAACTCGGTGAATAATCAAGGGCAGTTGAGCTTTGACGGGCGTTTCAATTTTGAACAATTATACAATAAGTCGAAATATTTGCAGAAGATAAACAAACGTTTTTCTTCCAATAATAGAGCTGCGGCAGCGAAGAAAAATAGAAAATTCGAACGTACCATTTTGCTTCGGGAAGATACTACGGTTACTTTAAGGCATAATCTCAACAATAAGAAGGTAAAAGTTGTGGCGAGGGACGATGCCGGAAAGAAAGTGGCTCTGAGGACGAAAGTTCTCGATGCCAATAATGTAGTGATTCTCGATAAAGGGACCCAACGCTTGAATGTGATAATTACTCCTTCGAATAAGAATGAACGTAATTTCTGGAAAGAAGCAGCCGAATATTCTTTACGGGGATTGATGATGGTAAGAAATGCGAGCGTGCGTTATCGTAAGACCAATACTACTTCGTTACCTCTGTTTTCCCCGAATGTAGGCGATGTATTCGGGCAATCGACTTCGTATGGTCCTATGGCTCCCGGCCTCGATTTCGCTTTTGGTTTTACTGATGAGAGCTATGTATATCGGGCAAAAGAACGTGGTTGGCTTTTATGTGATTCCACGCAGATAAGTCCGGCGGTTATCGGTCGTACCGAAGAGTTTAATTTCGAAATAGCGCTTGAACCTATCCGGGGCTTGAAAATAAACTTGACAGGAAATAGAACAGACACGCGTAGTTCTCAAATGCAATTTATGTTTGACGATATGCCGACTGTACGAGGCGGAAGCTATACCAAGACACATATTGCATTGAAGACTGCATTTAGGAGTAGTTCTGCAAAAGACGGATATTCGTCGCAAGCATTCGATGATTTTTTGAAAAATCGGGAAATAATAGCGGCTCGGTTAGAAGCGCATTACGGATCGTTGGGCAATTATCCGAATAAAGGTTTTATTGCCTCTACCGGCTTTGGAGATAAGCCCTATGATTCGGCTAACGGCGGTGTGAATCGTAGTTCTGCCGATGTAATGATACCTGCATTTATTGCTGCATATTCTGGCCGTGATGCCCGTAAAATCGATTTGTCTCCGTTCCCGGGATTGTCGGCTATATTGCCGAACTGGCGAATTACTTACGATGGTTTCATGCAAATACCGTTTATAAAGAAACACTTTAAAGCGTTTACTCTATCGCATGCTTACCAGTGTACCTATGCTGTGGGATCATTTACTTCGTTCCTTAATTGGGTGGAATCAGACGGGGATTTCGGTTTCGTTCGCGATGAACTTACGGGCAATCCCATACCCTCTTCTCCATTCGATATATCATCGGTAATGATAACCGAGAGGTTCGCTCCCCTTATCGGGTTAAAGGTGACACTGAAAAATAATGTTACAGGCAATATAGAGTATAAAGATTCCCGCACGTTGACATTGAATTCGGCAGCCGGACAAATCGTAGAGGCGTCGACAACCGATTTTACAATCGGGGCCGGGTATAAGATCGCTAATTTTAATACGATTTTGAAATTGAAAGGGTCTCAAACAGGTGTTAGCAACGATTTGACGATCAATGCCGATTTTTCATTCCGCAAGAATCAGGCTCTTATTCGTCGTATCGAACAGAATTTTACTCAGGCAACCAGTGGAACTCGTACTACGATGTTGAAAGTGACGGCCAATTATGTATTGAGTAAACGTATTACGGTAGGGGCTTATTTCGACCATCAGATTAATACACCGTTAGTATCCTCTTCATCATATCCTATTACGAACAGCAATTATGGAATCTCGGTGAGATTATCGTTATTGAAATAAAAGGAATTTATATTTTAAGTTAAACAGGTCGTTTGTTTAAACTGTTTCTTCAATTATTCGTTTTTCTTAATTAAAGGAGGGATAGAGAAATTTTTGAGTCGGAGCTTAAACTCCTATCTTTGCAGTTGAGATGCTTCTCCGTAGTTTTATAAAACCCAAATAAATGTATTGAATAAATGAAACGACTGATTTTTATTCTTATGGCTTTGTTGTCTTATGGCATTTTGAGAGCCGAGACTTTGAAATCTCCTGACGGGAACATTGTATTAGATTTTGAATTGGACAATGGAGTCCCTGTTTATAAAGTAGATTATAAAGGTCGGCCGGTTATTAAAGAGAGTAAATTGGGATTAGAGTTAAAGTCGGGAAAAAATTTAACCGATGGATTTCGTTTGGCTGGTTCTGAGACATCGACTTTCGATGAAACATGGAAACCCGTTTGGGGAGAGGTAAAAGAGATTAGGAATCATTATAATGAATTGGAAGTAACATTGGAACAACCGTCGACCGATCGTCGTATGATTATTCGTTTCCGGGTATTTGACGATGGGGTAGGATTCCGATATGAATTTCCCGATCAGCCCAATTTGGATTATTTTGTGATTAAAGAAGAGAAGACGCAGTTTGCTATGGCGGGAGACCATACTGCTTTTTGGCTCCCGGGCGATTATGATACACAGGAGTATTCCACTGTGACGTCGAAATTGTCCGAAATCCGTGGATTGATGAACGAGGCTATTACACCGAATTCTTCTCAAACTCCATTCTCTCCTACGGGGGTGCAAACGGCTTTAATGATGAAAACCGACGATGGCTTGTATATTAATTTGCATGAAGCTGCATTGGTCGATTATTCTTGTATGTCGCTCGATTTGGACGATAAAAATATGATATTCGAGTCTCACCTTACACCCGATGCATTGGGGGATAAGGGATATATGCAAACCCCGGCGAAATCTCCGTGGCGCACGATTATTGTTAGTGACGATGCGCGTGATATTCTTGCATCCAAAATGACTCTTAATCTGAATGAACCGTGTGTCTATGAAGATACGAGTTGGATAAAACCGACGAAATATATAGGTGTATGGTGGGAAATGATAACCGGGAAAAGTACTTGGGCTTATACCGATTTGCCTCATGTGAAACTCGATTTGGTCGATTATTCTCGTTTGACGCCTAATGGACGTCATGCCGCTAATACCGAGCATGTAAAAGAATATATCGATTTTGCCGCAGAACATGGATTTGACGCTGTACTGGTGGAAGGTTGGAATATTGGGTGGGAAGATTGGATAGGTAAGTCGAAAGACTATGTATTCGATTTTATCACACCGTATCCCGATTTCGATGTAGAAGAAATAGAGCGGTATGCCAAATCGAAGGGGGTGAAAATGATTATGCATCATGAGACCTCGGGTTCGGTTCGTAATTATGAACGGCACATGGAGAAAGCATATCAGTTTATGAACGATCATGGCTATGATGCCGTGAAGAGTGGATATGTGGGAGATATTATACCTCGTGGGGAACATCATTACGGACAATGGATGGTTAATCATTATCTCTATGCATTGACCGAAGCCGCCAAGCATAAGATTATGGTGAATGCCCATGAAGCTGTTCGTCCTACGGGTTTGAGCCGTACTTATCCCAATCTTATCGGTAACGAGTCGGCGAGAGGAACCGAGTATGAATCGTTCGGGGGCAATAATCCCGACCATACCACTATTTTGCCGTTTACACGGCTTATCGGAGGTCCGATGGATTATACTCCCGGTATTTTCGAAACGGATATTTCTAAACTTAATCCCGATAACCACAGCTATGTTCGTTCTACTTTGGCTCGGCAACTGGCTTTATACGTGACCATGTATAGCCCTTTGCAGATGGCCGCCGATTTACCCGAAAATTATAATCGTTTCCTCGATGCTTTTCAGTTTATTAAAGATGTGCCTGTCGATTGGGACGACAGCCGTTATTTGGAGGCAGAGCCGGGAGATTATATTACGGTGGCACGCCGGGAAAAAGGTGGTAATAATTGGTATGTAGGTTCCACGGTCGATGAGAATGGGCATACGGCTCGTTTCTCCTTAGATTTCTTGGAGCCCGGGAAAAAGTATATTGCGACTATATATGCCGATGCTCCCGATGCTCATTATAAGGATAACCCGCAGGCTTATACGATTTGTAAATATATTGTGACGAACAAGACTCGTATCGTTCAGCCTTGTGCTCCGGGTGGAGGCTTTGCTATGAGTATCGAGGAGGCTACCGATCCAGCAGCTTTGAAAGGATTGAAAAACTATAAACCGTAGATTGCGGTAAGATGTGAATAGGAGGGTAGGACTTATACAATAAGTCCTACCCTTTTTATATTAGCGTAACCGATTGCTGATGATGTTTTCGGAGTAGATATCGACAGACGAAAGATGGAAATCAGAGGAGACGTTTCCGCAAAGAATAAGCCTGAAATATTTATATGCCGGACCTGTAAAACGCATGGGTAATTGCCCAGCTATTTTTGATGCGCTCGATATTTCACAGATTTTGGAAAAGTTGCCTTCGGCATCATTGCCTCCCCAAAGAGAAAGCAGGAGCTTTCCTTCTGACATCGAGAGCCGCCAGAAAACTTCTCTCCATTTTTGGTAATCTTCACTTTGGAGAGTAATTGGTCGGGATACGAGTGCGATTGGGGTTATCTCTGCTGATTCTTTTTGTAAATCGTAAACTTTTCCCTCTGCGTCTTGGGCGAGTAGATGACTGGCATCATAGAATAGGGAAGAGTACTGTCGGCTTATGCGATACATGTAGAGAGAAGAAATATGAATAATGAGACTATATTTGAGATCGGGCCTGCAACATATCAATTCTTTTTCGATTGTATTGTAGGCGATGATACTTCCTTGAATAAACTGAGATAAAGTCGTTTGATCGGTGGTCGCAGGAATTAATGTAGAGTTTATGTCGTGGTGATCGATTGGGCTATTGTTTTCGCAGGCGGTTTCGTCGAACGATAAGAGTTGTTGTATTTCGGAGCCTCGTATGATAAATAATCCTTTTGCCGTAGTAAACATAATCATGTCTTCGAGAGGGACGATAGGGTTTTCCGGCAGTATGGGTTCTCGATTCAGTTGATGTTGTGCTCCGTAACATACGATTCCGTTTCCGTTTTGCAAAGCCCATATTCCTTCTTCTGTAAATACATATAAGGGAAATTCACCGAACTGTCCTTCCGATAAAGCTGCTGTAATGGTCGCTATGCCTGTAATCTCTCCGTTCGAGATGGTATAAGTTTGTTCGGACGGGAATACAAACGGGTTTTCGAGTTCCGAAACCCGCAGTATATTAGGCTGTGTGTAAGTGTCATTTTCGGACAAGGGTATATCGAGTGGGGTAGAGGCCGGCAGAGAATCGTTTTCCAATGTGATTGCAGAGAGTGTCTCGTCAAGATAATCGGCCCTATTTTCATATTCGGAGGCTGTCAGTAGAAAGCTCCCTTTGTATCGGGTTTTCTCGCTTTTTACGACGATTTCCATTTTATAGGCGTTACTGTCGGGGTAAGAAATCAAAGGTGAAAGTTGATTGAAGAAATAGTTCGATTTCCCGTGCCAAACGACTTTGCATTCTCCTCTTTCGGTTTTGAGATAAGTGCAGATATAAGCACTGACAGTCTCGGCATTTTTGTTTCCCACGTTGAACAGACTGAGGGGAAATCCGGGAAAAAGTTTTTTCTTTAAGTTGGCTATGTGTAGTCTTTTGTTGTGTATATAGCTGACATGTGCTCCCGTAGAAAGCAGTGTCGTATTATCTGGCGAAAGAACCTCCTCGTGTATGAGTAAATCTGGCCGTATCTTATTTTCTATGGCGTACGATTCACCTTCCTTCCAGTCGCTCCAATCCTCTATGGTCGCTATTTTATAAAATAGAGAATCTTGTAAGTAGCGTTTCTTTATCTCTTTCAGGTCGAGAAACGAGATGTCTCCTTTCAGTAGAAAAGAGATCGTTTCGTTTTCTTCTGTACGTTCGATCGTAAATTTAAGGCCTTGTTGTTTTTGATCGGGTTCGAAGATCGTGGCTTCGGGAGAGACAAAAAAGTCTATACTTCTTACGATATCTTTCCAGTTGTCGAGATTGAATTGATGAATATAATATTTCAGGCTATAATTCCCGGCGATGATTTGTCCTTCATGAGAACCTAAGCAAAGATTGTTTGAATTTTTCAACCGTATGCTCATTTGATAGGGTTGTATGGGGTGTGGCAAAGAGACCATGACCGGAGCCGATGAAAAAATTCGGCTCCCATCATATAAAGTGAGGGCATAACGTATGAGTATGGGTTGTATGAAATAGTGCCGTTTCCATGCTTTTTCTTGTAGCTGAAAGAATGCATTGTAGTAAGCATCGTTGTAATAATTGATGTCTTCGGTGTCGAGTCGGGTCGGATTGCTGTATCCATGTTGAAAGGTATATTCGCTTACGAAGTAGGCATCGGTATATTCTACATAAGGGAAAAATGAAATTTCAGGTATGTCGGGCTTTTCACCCAAAAAGATATATTTTCCCTCTTTATAAAGTAAATAGTATATACTTTCGGTACAGATGATTATGAGTGTGTTTCCTATGGATTGAATAGACAGAACTTGTAGGTCGTTTAGCTCGAACAACTGGCTTGATTCTTTTTGGATATTTCCGTTTTCTTTTTTTATCAGAGCCTCATAATACAAGGTATTTTCATTTTCCGTTATATGATGCTCTCCGTCGTAGCAGATATGAACATAGACGAGCCGATGGTTTTTCTTTTCCGGAGTGTATAGATATTCCGGTGTCCCGACAGGTTTGAGGCAGTTTGATTGATTTCGTAAATTGACAATAGCTGTGCAATCTCCCGGCTGTGCCGAGTTCGGTGGGGAATAACGGTTCATGCCGTTAAATGTAATTCTCGATTTCATAGAGCTGGTAATTTTTCGTAAAGGTACACCCGGTATGCGGCTCTATTTTGGCATGATGATATTCTTTGAAAAAGAGACTCCTTCCGAAGCTATTGATTGAATTTTTGAAAATAAAAATAGGAAGGAGTCTCCTGTTTCCCGCTTTGGGGAAACTGCGCAATTGCCCAAGTATAACCAATCACTTCATTTATTGCGCAAATTTGTTCTTCTACTATGGTTTTCAAGGTAAAAACAAGTGATATTGAATGAAAGTTCATTTTTGGAGCGATTATAAATTATATGTTTTTGAATGAGACTTTATTTTTAATCGAGATGTTTTATTGGGGAAATGATTATCTTCGCTTATAGAATGAGAAACTTTATGGACAGACTTAATTTTGCGGCCATAGATATTGGCTCGAATGCAGTGAGATTGCTTATCAAAGGTATTTATCCGGGAGAGAGTGTATCGGATTTATCGAAAGTTTTTATTGTGCGTGTACCGCTGCGATTGGGACAAGATACCTTTACAAAAGGTCGTATTTCTACGGAGAAGACAGAAAAATTATTACGTCTCATGCATGCTTTTTCTCAGCTGATGCAGGTTTATAATGTCTTGTCTTATCGGGCTTGTGCTACATCGGCTATGCGGGATTCTTCGAATGGAGCCGATATTGTCCGATATATCTCGGAGAGAAGTGGAATAAATATCGAAATTATTAATGGTCTTGAAGAAGCACGTATCGTATATGACAGTCATATCGTGGACGAGCTGGAACAAGAGGGTGATTTTATCTATGTCGATGTTGGTGGCGGAAGTACCGAGATAAGTATAATTAGTGACCGTTCGTTACTCCAATCTCAATCTTATAATATAGGAACTGTACGTATTTTGAATAAAAAACTGAGCCGTAGTGAATTGTTCCGTATGTATAGGGATTTAAAGCGTTTGAAAGAAACGTATCGGCATATCTCTATTATCGGGTCGGGTGGTAATATCAATAAACTGCATCATTTGGCTGGCGTATCTGCTCGGGAGCCATTGACTGTGGAGCAGCTTTTGACCCTGAGGAATGAGTTGAATAGCTATTCGATCGTGGAACGTATCGACCGTTTTGCATTGAAACCCGACCGAGCCGACGTGATTGTACCTGCCGCCGATATTTATTTACAAATAGCGACGCATATCGGCGCACGAGAAATATGGGTTCCTACCATAGGAATCGTTGACGGTATTATTTATTCTCTTTGTTCCGATTACTTGAAAGAGAAAGAGAATTGATGCCTATTTCCTTTTCTCCCATTTAGGCCTCCCGTCTTTCTTTTGGATAAAATCGCGGATAAATATGGCTGTCTCTTCACTGCCCAATATAGAAGAATCGATAGAGAGGTCGTATGAAGAGGCTACTCCCCAACCCTTATCGGTATAAAAATTGTAATAAGAAGCTCTTAATTTATTTTTCTTTTCGGCGAGTTCGATAGCCTCTTTTCGAGTCATTCCTTGTGAGCGGCTGATGATTCTCTCAATTCTGTCTTCAAGGGGAGCATGTATAAATACATTGTAACATCGGGGGTATTGTCTGAGAATATAATCGGCGCAACGTCCGACGATGACACACGATTGAGTTTCGGCCAAATGACGAATGACGTCGGATTGAAATTTGAAAATGTATTCATTCGATAGACCTCCGTCGCCCCATATTCCTCCTGCTCCTGTGAGCCAGTTTATTGAAAAAGAATTTAATAAAGCGCTTGGAGCCCGCTCGTCGGCTTTCTCGAAATACTCGGTGCTGAGTCCGCTCGATTTCGAAGCCTCGTTGATTAATTCTTTATCGTAATAAGCTATGCCGAATAAATCGGCCAAACGTTTTCCTATTTCTCGTCCTCCGCTTCCGAATTGACGGCCTATGGTAATGATGAGATTGTCATTCATGATGGTTGTAGATTCGATTATTCATAAGCAAACATACATCAAAAAAATATTAATTCCTATATCAAGTATCTTTTTTTGTTTACAGAAGTTGTTTTTTAGGGTTTCTTGAACTGTTTTTGTGAAATATTTTGTTGCGAAGAAAGTTTTTATTTAATTTGTGTCATTCAAAAGAGGTCAGCTATGAATAATGATTTGAAAAAAATATTGAATAGTGATACTGATGGATTGCTCACCTACGAATATATTGCCAATCATATGGGCTCTTGTGATGAAGATATGCCCGTCCTAGCCGATAATATTATACGGGTAGATATGACGGGGCAGATTACGGTGAGTGCCGCATTATATTTGCACGCTACGGGAGCTGAGAAATATAGGGAAATTATTGACAAGCTCATCGCGGCTTCTTTGTCGAAAGATAGAGAACACAAATATATTGTCGATTTGTTGTCGGGGATTTGGGGTGAAGACTATAAGTCGCATGCAGAGGAGTTGAAGCAAGAAAGTGATAATTTCAGGCGTATTTATAAGCGTGTTTATGTGAACGATATAATTTAGTTTTTTGAAAAATAACAAAGCGGAGGCTTTCCCTAACGAGGGAAAGCCTCCGCTTTGTTATGGAACTTGAAGTATCGCTGTTACCATTTAAAATAGATATTGTCCGCTTTTTGGTGAAAATTGTTTTTTATTTGTATAAACATTCGTTTTTTATAAAAAAATAAGAGTGTTACGATAATATTTTTGTTGAAATATATAGATATTAATAATAAATTCTTATATTTGCTGCAAATAAATTAATAGTTATAATATTTCTGTTTGTTGCATGTAATGTAAATTTTATAATGAACCTAATAAATTATTTACAATGACAAAGAAAATTACGCTTGTTTTTGTACTCTTCTTATTTGTGTTTGGATTGCGTGCCGAATCTCTGTTGAATGAGGGATTTGAAGGTTGGTCGACGACGAACTTTCCGACCGGAGGTTGGACTGTAATCAACGACACCCAAGAAGGGGCTATTAATCATTGGACTGTCGATAATAGCAAATCGGCATGTGCCGGTTCAGTGAGTCTTTATTGTAACGGTGGTGAGTGGAATCCTATTGAGCCTGTGAAAGAAGAGTGGATAGTATCTCCATCTCTGACATTGAGTGAGACGAATTATAATTTGAGTTTTCTGTGGAAAGGAGCTTCGGCATCTGCATTTAAGAACGAATATGATTTTCAAGTGCGTATCACGGAAGACGATGGTGAAAGTTGGAAAACTGTTTTCTCTTTCCTTGATCAAAGCATGGTAGAAAATAGCGGGGTTGCCTTTCCCTGGACTGGATGGGTTACAAACACTTCCAAGATAAGTTTAGGCGCTTATTCCGGTAAGACTATAAAAATAGCTTTTGTACATTGTCTATTGGTCAGCGGCGCTGGTAAAGGTAATAGTATATGGGTTGATAATGTTGTCGTGGAAACGGGCGAAGCGATCGATGCTCCTATTGCAGATGTTAATCCCACTTCTTATATATTCGATGGAACCTATATCGGAGTAGGGAAATGGTCGGAGAAATTTGTATTGCGGAATAAGGGCGTGGGCAATTTGACGGTAAGTGGAATTTCTGGATTAGAAGGTTCCGACTTTTCAACCAATATGATTCCCTCGGAGGTTTCGTTGAGACCGGGTGTAGAGTATGAGTTTTATGTGAAATATACTCCCTCGTCTGAGTTGAGTAGTAAATCTGCTACGATGACTATCCATACGAACGGAGGTGACGTCTCTATCGTATTAGAAGGAACAAAGATAATTTTACCCGATGAATACAATCTGGAAAGTTTTGAGAGTGGAACGTTCCCGCCCGTAGGTTGGACTGCCGATAAAGGTTGGACCGCAAGCAGAACTTATGCTACGTCGGGAGACTATTCGGCTTCTTGTAGTTTTGCAGAGAATAACCCGACTTTGGTTTCTCCTCGTCTCGATTGTTCGACGGGTACTCACGAGTTGCAGTTCGACTATGCGAATGTTTGGGAGCCGACGGCAGATGATGCTCCTGCTCCTGAAAGCGAATTTGAAGTCTATTTTTCAAAAAATGGCAAGGAAACGTGGGAGAAAGTTGCTACGTGCGATTCTATCAACCAATGGTGGCACATGAAGCTCGATTTGGGAAGCCCGGCATCCGATAATTGCTATATCATGTTTAAATATGTACTCGATGTCGATTTGTCGGGTGGTTGGGACGATGAGCCTGAGTATGCGTCTACTTTCTTGGACGATGTAGTTTTACCTCCGTTCTATGGTAGAACTTCTGTTCCGGGAGCTGCAACTACCCCTTCTCCTGAAAATGGAGCAACCGATGTATTTAACGAAGATATTGTATTGTCATGGAACGGAGTACAGTTTGCTAAGGGCTATAAGGTATATGTTGGAACTTCTACCACAGATTTTTTGGTCGTTCCGGGTACAGAGGTAGAAGGTTGCACTTATACGATTCCTGTGTTGGACTATGCTACTACTTACTATTGGAAAGTAGTTGCTTATAACGATATGGGAGAGACGCAAAATCCTTCGGTGTGGAGTTTTACGACGCTTGCCGACCAAACGGTGAACACATTCCCGTGGTCTGAGGGATTTGAAGGTGACGTATTTCCTCCGTTAGGTTGGAAGAGCGAGAAAGAGGGATATACGGCATGGGATAGATCTAATTATAATGCATACGATGGTAAAAAATCAGCTTATATTTCTGCTGGGGGATCCAACGAGCAAGGCATTCTTCAAACACCGATGTTCGTTCTTCCTGCCGATAAAGATATGCAGGTTAGCTTCTACTGGGGAAATGCCGTTCCGTCTGGATTGACGAAATCGGTAAAAGAGACGATGACGATTAACAAAGATACGCTTTATTTCGAAATAAAATCCGATGGAACAACATGGCAGGAACTCGCCCATATTTCTTCCGCTCAGGCCGAAGGTCAAAAATGGGTTCGTCAGCGAATCGTTTTGTCCGATTATAGAGGTAAGAATGTGAATTTCCGTTGGCGTTACAGTGCAGTAGATTTTACAGGATCAGGAGGTGCTTTGGATAATATTTTGGTTGAAGAAGCTCCCGTTGGAGGAAAAGCTGTTATTAATGTGACTTCTTGGAATGCGGGTGATGTGAATTATAATAAAGCCGTTACTTCAAAGACATTGAATCTTTTGAACGATGGCGAGCAAACAATGAAAATCACCGATGTGTCATTTAAGAATAAAAATTTCTCTACTTCGTTGCACAAGGATTTAGTGTTAGACAGTCGTGAAAGCGTAGATTTCAATATCACGTTCGCTGCCGGTGAAACAGATGCCCTTGTAGAGGACGAGATGACTGTTACATTCGACAATGCTCCTGCTGTGACGTTGCCTGTTTCGGGTAATGCGTTGGGTATGTACACTCGTTATTTTAGTTTTGAAGATGATGAATTTGGTTCTGTGGCTCCCAAAGGCTTTACAACGGTAGATGCCGATCATAAAGCGACAGTTCAACCTCTTATGATAAACTATCCGAATATTGGGAATGCTTATGCCTATATTGTCATTAATCAACAACCGGAACCAGAAGGAGCCGATTGGAGGAATATCTATCCTCGTTCGGGAGACCAACTGTTAGCGACGATGGCGACTGCCGATGGGACAGAAGCCGTAGACTGGATTATCAGCGACCAAATGACGGCTCGAAATGATGCCAAGTTCCGGTTTTATGCTAAGTCGTATGATGGAGATAACACTTATCATCCGTGGGCTTATTTGACAGTATTGGTTAGTACGACAGATAACGCTGTGTCTAGCTTTACTCCATTGTCTGGATTTACATCGGTTCAAGTTCCTCACAAGAATAATAACGATAGTCAGACATCGTGGACAGAGTTTGATGTGGATTTAAGTGCATATGCTGGACAGAAAATCTATATAGCTGTTCGTAATAATACTCCGTCGAATGGTTTTGTGACTTTCTTCGATGATTTCTATTTCGAAAATTTTGAATATGTCAATAGTGACAATAGTGCTCCTTACTTTACTACGGTTCCTGAGACAACAGCAACGGTAGGGAAGAAATGGACTTATAACTATTCTGTGGCCGATCCCGATGGAGATCCGTTGACGGTGACCTTGCAGGGCAAACCCTTCTGGCTGAATCATACTCCGGGTACTAACGGCGGTACGATTACCGGCATTCCGGGGGCAGAACAAGAAGTGATTATGAAACTATCTGTTTCAGATGGTTCAAAGACAACTGTACAAGAAATTATTCTTGTTGTGACTGATGGTTCGGGAATCGAAGGCGTAAATGGTGATCGATTGACGGTTTATCCTAATCCTGTCGTTTCCACGCTCTATTTGAATGAACTGTGTGACAAAGTAGTGGTTACCGATATTTCTGGTAAACAGCTGCTTTTTGCCGAGCAAGTAGAAAGTGTAGACGTTTCGATGTTATCGTCGGGTATTTACTTTGTAACCATGCAATTGGGAGATCAAGTCAATACCACCCAAGTTATTAAAAGATAATTAATTCTATGGAAACTATGAAAAGTATGTTTTTCGCCTGTGCATTGTTGTTAGGCAGTGCAGAAACCTTTTCCGCTGAAAATCTTGTACTCAGCGAAGATTTTGAGAGCCAAACATTCCCTCCTTCGGGGTGGGTTGTAAAAGGTACTGAATTATCGGAAGATCTTGAATCGGGTTATGCGCATTGGAGCCTTAATTGGAATGAAGTGACGGGTTGCAGTATCGCTGGTTCGGGGTGTGCCGAAGTGATGAGTGACTTTAAAGAAGGACAGGCCGGTATTTCGAAGGAGGAGTGGCTTATTACTCCTGCCGTGCAGGTTGCTGATAATGCGTCGCTGTCTTTTACTTTTTGGTGTAACGCTTCATCGTTTATGACCAATAAATACGGAAGTTTTTTGGTGAAAGTTTCTACCGATGATGGAGATACATGGAGCGATTTGTGGAATGCAGCTTCTCAGGAAGATATTGAAAACTCTGGACTGACATGGCCGTGGAATAAAGATGCTATGGGGATAGAAAATAACTGGCAAAAGTTAACCCCTAATGTGAGCCTTGAAGCGTATGTCGGGAAGACGGTAAAGATTGCATTCTATTTTCGATCTATTCTTGTAAATAATTATACACAAGCGACATTGGCCGTTGACAATGTAAAAGTGGGAAATCAAGAGATTGAAAATTTGCCGGTTATAGAGGGCTCGACTTCTTACGAGTTTTCCAATTCTTATATTGGTTATTTGGCTCAATCCGAACCGATGACTATTCGTAATGTGGGTTATGGCACGTTGACGATAACCAGCATTGAGGGTATTGAAGGTACAGATTTTTCTACGACACTCGATCCCGCTTCCGTTTCTTTGAAGAGGGGAGAAGAGCTTTCATACCGCGTCAATTATACTCCTACGATTACGGGAGCCAAAAGCACGGTCATGAAAATAAATACGAATGGCGGAACTTTGTCGGTCGATTTGTCGGGAACCAAAGTTATGTTGGAAGAAGGATATACTTTGGAAAGTTTCGAAGGTGATATTTTCCCACCGGCCGGTTGGTCTCGTAATGAAGGCTGGAAGACGATGGAAGGTATGGCTACATCGGGTGTGAAGTCGGTTACAGTAGGCGGTATGATGACGTGTGATATCGTTTCTCCCCGTTTGGATTTATCGGCTGGAAACGGTAAAGTGAAATTCGATTATATCGAAACTACCGGTGAAGAATACATCGATGATTCGTTCTTACCGTCAACATATTTCATTCTTTATTATAAGAAAAATACCGATACCGATTGGACGGAGTTGTGGTGTTCTCTTGATGATAGTAAGTATAATGAATGGGTACAAAAAGAAATCGAGATTAAAGACGCAAATGGAAATTTCGTAGTGGACGATAATGTATACCTACGTTGGACCTATGAGTTTGAAATGGGCGACGGTGGTCTCGATAATATGGTGGTGACCGATATCTATTTCGATAATGTAGTGTTGCCTAAGCTATATGGAGAAGGAGAGCTCCCGTTGGCAATTACGACACCCAATCCGGTGAATGGCGTTTCTAACGTCGATTATAGCAGGTTGACTCTTTCTTGGGAGCCCGCTTTGTTTGCCGATGGATATGAATTGTCGGTAGGAACGGATAAATCCAACCCTACCTCTTTGTTGGAAAATGAGAAATTAGAAGGAAATACATCTGTGTCTTATACGATTCCCGAGCTTGAACCTGCTACTACCTATTATTGGAAAGTTGTACCTTACAATGCAGTAGGTAAAAATGAAAATGCTTCGGTTTGGTCGTTTACTACGATGGAAGATCAGTCTGTACGTGATTTCCCCTATACTATGGGATTTGAAGGAAATAACGGAGAATTTCCTCCTATGGGCTGGAAAAACGATCATGAAGGCAAAGGTATTCAGATGTGGAAATCTAATGAGATAGAGCCGTTTGCTGGAAAATATTCTGCTTCGGTATGGCATAATAATGCGGGCGAGGTTTCTATCCTGACTTCTCCTGTGTTCGCAATCCCTGAAACCGGTGATATAGTTGCTTCTTTTGCTTGGGGTGGTGCTCTTTGCAATCGCCTTGAAAAAGGGTATGAAAATGAGGCGATCACCGAAGGGCCTATTTCCGAAGTTAATGATGCCGATGGAACTCTCTATTTCGAGATTCGAGCTGTCGATGCAGCCGATTGGACTCCTTTGGCTTATACTCAGGACCGCACGAAATGGCGTCATAAATATGTTTCACTCGTCGATTATGCTGGTAAGAGTGTGAATATGCGTTGGCGTTTTGTCGCTACTGAAAATGCCGGAGTTTCTTCGGGCGGGGCTTCTCTCGATGAGATATTTGTTGGAGATATAAAAGATATGCCTACCTTAGCCGTTTCGGAAATTAAGAAAGAAAATCTGACTGTATATCCTAATCCTACTTCCGATTATGTCTATTGGGCAGGAGGAAAAGCCGATGTGAAGGTATATGATTTAGCCGGAAATTGTATAAAAGATTTGACCGAAGTCGAGTCTGTGTCTTTGGAAGGATTGGCTTCTGGTATGTATATCGTATCCGTATCGTGTGGCGATTCGGTTTCTACGGCACGAGTAATGAAACGATAAAAGAGCCCGTTTAATCGGGAAATGTATACCAAAGAGGACTCCGTATTGAGGAGTCCTCTTTGTGCCTTTCGAGAAAGATTTGTAAGAATTTGTTTCAAAATTGTATTGAAACTATAAACCCAAACTTTTTGTAGAAAAAATGAAGAGAAAAATTTTGTGTTTTGTAACAGCTCTGTTAAGTTTTTTTATTGTTGAGGCTCAGCAACCTTGTACATTGACTTTGGAAGTGTCGGCTGTTACAGGAGAGGATATGGCTGGGACTCCGTTTCATTTGGAACGGGTAGAGTCGGGATTGATTTATGACCGAGTACTAGGTGAGAATGGAACTTATACAATAAATAACATATATTCCGGTATACACCATTTGGTGATTGAAAAAGAGGGATTAAAGACTTATGATAATTCTGCTTTGGATATAAAAGGCGATACCGTGTTAAAGATTAAGTTGGAAGAACCGGTACGTACACCTTATAATTTGCAATCAGTTTTAGCCCATGATCCTAAAACGGGAGTTAATGATGCTTCGTTGGTTTGGAATGAGGAGACCGATTATTTCTTCGATGATTTCGAGAATTATACCTCTTTTACGCTCGATTTCGCTCCGTGGACCGGAATCGATAAGGATCAGGCAGAAGCTGCTATGTTAATGCAAGGAGGTTATCCGAATAGTAGCTTGAAACAATATGCGACTATTATTGCTCCCGACGAGGCTTATGTTTCTACTACGGGAGGTGAGGTTTCATGGTGGTTTTATGCCCCACAATTGCGAGCTTATAGTGGAAAGAAATATATGGGATTTATTCGTACGGCAAGCGGAACTACGAATAATGACTGGGCGATAACCCCTCAGGTACATGTCGGTGTAAATAACGTCGTTCGATTTAAAGCCAAAGCAGCGGATGCTCCTATTGAAAAATTCAAAGTATGGATATCGACCACCGGAACAGAGGAAAGTGATTTCAAACCTTTGACACAGGGTAATTATGAGTCGGTTAAATGGGAACAATGGCTTACGATGGAGTATGATCTTTCGAAGTACGAAGGACAAGATGTTTATATTGCCATTCAATATATTACACAAGCTGGTTGGATGTTGATGGTTGATGATTTTTATGTAGGGCCGGCAAAGTTAAATCCTTCGTCTATAAAAGCTCGTCTTCCGAAAACACGTCGTGTTCGCAAAGCAGCGGAGAGTGATGCCCCTCAAAGTTATACGGTTTATTTAGATGAACAAGAGGTCGGGTCGGTTAAAACGAATTCGTTTATCTTTGAGAATCTTTCGGCTGGAACACATACGCTGGGTGTTAAGTCGGTTTATAAAGTTTCCGAGTCGGATATAGCGACAACGACGTTAGAAGTTCCGGCGACTTCGGATTATGCCGATGTAAAAGTAAAAGTTTCTACGAACGGAGGTTCTTCCGAGGGAGTGGCTGTGAACTATCTTTCCGGTTCTTATCAGGTGACCGATACAATCAAATTGGGAATATCTCATTTTGCTTCTTTGAAAAAAGGGGAATATATGATTAGTATTAACGATGATCGCTTTTTGGCGGTAGATACGCTCATCGATATAGACAAAGATATGGAGATAAATTTGTCGTTGGTGGAAAAAATTACTGCTCCATATAATCTATCTGTTGATTTTTCTTATCGTGACACGGATAAGAAGACCGATGTCTTGTTTAGGTGGAATCAAGATTTGGGTTGGAGCGATAGTTTCGAAGAGTATGATGATTTTGCGACCCAATTCGGTGGCTGGGCCACTTTCGATAAAGATCGTCTGCGTCCTTACGGTATAACCATAAATAATACGCATATATCTATTCCCGGACTTGAACAGGGCGAATCTCCGGTAATGGTATTCAATCCTGAAAAAACGACCCCCCGGTGTGATAGCGATGCATTTTTAAATACGGTTTTCGGGAAAAAATACATCATGTTTTTTGGAGTCCAAAGCAACCTGTCGGACGACTGGCTCGTTTCTCCGAAACAGAAAATCAACAAGGGGTATGTGGCTCATTTTTATGTGCATGTTTATCCGAGTATGGCTACGGTTTATCCCGAAACCATTAAGGTGTTGGCTTCCACAGGAGCCCAGACCGATCTTTCTTCGTTTGTCGAACTATATAATTATACTTTTACCGAGAGCGGTTGGTATGAAGTAACAGTCGATTTGAAAGATTATGTGGATCAGGAGGTTTATTTAGCGGTTAATTATGTTTCTAATGACGGGTGGATGCTTAAAGTGGATAATTTTTATGTCGGTCCTTCGGACGATGCTCCGGCTCCCGAAGTTGGAAATGCTACCTATGATATATATTTGAATGGAGAGAAAAAAGCATCTGCGATAACTGATAATTCCTATACATTCGAAGCATTAGATGATGGTACATATACAGCTGGTGTAAAAGCAATATATGAATCCGGGGAGTCTGAGGTCGAAGAGTATGTGTTTACAACTCAGTATAGCGGGATTGAAAATGTAGTTGTTCCGACCGTAAAGGTATATAGCCGAGACTATGCTATTTGTCTGGAATCGATAGAAGGCGAAAAAGTGTTGGCGGAGGTTTTTGGCGTTTCTGGACAGCTTGTGGAATTAGTAGAATTTGAAAACAGTGCCCAGATTTCTGTTTCTGAGGGGCTTTACTTGGTACGATTGACAACATCGCAAGGGACAAGCACAGTTAAGGTGTTGGTGAAATAATTACTGTCTATTCATAAAAAACGTCATGAGAATTATTCTCATGACGTTTTTTTATCTACAAGTTTAAATTTCTTTTTCCCTTTGTTAATAATTTATTTAATTTTGTACCTTTGTATATATGATATATCAACGTTAGAAAGTAAATTTATTCGCTTGATTCGGTTTTGAGCCGATATTGCTTTTATGAATGGGAATTGCTAAAACTGCAATTGTATGGATAAGAAGATTTATTTTATTTTGTTATTAACTATAATAATCAGTATGAGTTGTGAGTCGAGAAGTCATAAGGAAACTGTTGTCCTTATGGAAACGTCTTTGGGGAATATAAAAGTAAAATTTTATGATGATACACCTGCTCACCGTGATAATTTTATAAAGTTGGTCGAGGAAGGATATTATGACGGGACTTTGTTTCATCGAGTGATTAATGAGTTTATGATTCAAGGAGGCGATGGTACGTCCAAAAATGCTCCGGCAGGAAAAATGTTAGGTACGGGTGATCCGGGATATACTATTCCCGCAGAGTTCGTTTATCCGAAATATTTTCATAAACGGGGTGCTTTGGCCGCGGCTCGGCAGGGAGACCAGGTAAATCCAGATAAGGCCTCATCGGGTTCCCAGTTTTATATTGTCACGGGGAAAGTTTTTAATCCGGGACAGATTGACCAGCTGGAACGTCAAATGCAGATGCAGCAAGAGCAATCGGTTTTTCAGTCGTTGGCGGCAAATCATAGGGAGGAAATCATGAATATGCGTAGAAATCGTGATATGCAGGGACTGCAAGCGTTGCAAGATACATTGATCGCTCAAACTCATGAACAAATTAAGAAGGAAGGAAAGCGGACGCTCACGCAGGCGCAACGTGAAGCTTATACGACTGTTGGCGGAACGCCTCATTTAGACGGTGAATATACTGTTTTCGGTGAAGTGGTAGACGGAATGGAGGTTGTAGACAAGATACAACAAGTCGAAACAGGCTCTGCCGACAGGCCTAAAACCGATGTCAAAATCTTGAAAATGAAAGTGGTCAAATAGTGATATCGTTTCGTCGTCACATATTGCCTAATGGATTGCGCATCATTCATCATTACGATGGCTCTACGAAAATGACTGCGTTGAATCTGCTTTATGATGTCGGTTCGAAGGACGAATCGCCGGAGCGGACAGGATTTGCACATTTGTTCGAGCATCTCATGTTTGGTGGGTCTGTGAATATTCCCGATTTCGATACCCCTCTACAAAAAGCAGGAGGAGAGAATAATGCGTGGACAAGTAACGATGTGACCAATTACTATACGGTAGTACCTACGCATAATGCCGAGACGGCATTTTGGTTGGAGTCGGATAGAATGTTAAGCCTTGCTTTTTCTTCCGAGTCTTTGTCTGTACAGAAACAAGTCGTTATAGAAGAGTTCAAGCAACGTAATTTGAACCAACCCTATGGAGATTCGTTCTTGCTATTGCGACCGATGGCTTATCGGGTACACCCATATCGGTGGCCTGTTATCGGGAAAAATACTTCGCATATTGGTAATGCATCATTGGAAGAAGTAAAAGAATTCTTTTTTGCCCATTATGCGCCCAACAATGCGATATTGAGTATTTCGGGAAGCCTACCATTCGATGAAGCCATATTGCTTTGTGAGAAATGGTTTGCTCCTATTTCTCGAAGAGAAGTCGCTTGCCGCGATTTACCTCAGGAGCCGGTTCAGACAAAACCTCATAAAAAGATAGTGGAAAGAGAGGTTCCCTTAGATGCGATTTTTAAGGCCTATCATATGGTAGACCGTAAGCATCCCGATTATCAGGGGTATGATGCTCTTTCCGATGTATTGGCTTCCGGTCGATCCTCTCGGTTGTATAGACGGTTGGTGATGGAAAAGAAACTATTTACAGAAATAGATTCTTCTATTACCGGTGATATAGAGCCCGGTTTGTTTTTACTGAAAGGGAAACTATCACCGGGAATTTCGTTGGAGCAGGGAGAAGAAGCCATTGAAATGGAATTGCGACGAATGAGGGAAGAACTGTTGGAGCAAAGGGAATTGGATAAGGTGATAAATCGTTTTGAATCGAACGATTTGTTTTCCAATTTGCACTATCTGAATAAAGCCACCAATTTAGCTTATTATGAATTGTTGGGTGGAGCGGAAAATATTGATACAGAAGTCGAAAAATATAAAAAACTTACCCCTTTCGATTTGCGGCGTATTGCGGAAAAATTGTTTGTCCCGGAAAATAGTTCTACATTATGGTACAAATCGGTACATGCAAAACGAGAAATAATAACAGATGTCTCTGATTGATAAAAGATATAGAATAGTACTATGCGTTTTAAGTTAGTGTTGTCGGTTAAATCGGAAAGTTTTGGTAGTGTTTTGCCTGTAAGCTACCAATACGAATTGTCGGCAGCTGTATATCGTCGTATTCGGGAAAATTTCGAGCTATATTTACACTGGCTTTCGAGCAACGGTTTCGCTCCGATCGATGATTGCCGTAATCGCTTGTTTTCGTTTTCAAATTTATATATCCCCCGCATTCGGGTAGAGTATGACAGATTACATATTTTGGTGAAGAGGGTTCAAATGTGGATTTCTTTTTTGCCTGTTCGGGGGACTCACGAGTTTGTAAAGCAACTTTTTTCGGGAGAAACTTTTGTACTTGGGATAGGCGTAGTCGGGTGGAGTTAGAGGTCGAAGATATCGTTGAATGTCCGGCTCCTGAGTTTGGAGAGGAAGCAGAGTATTTGGCTTTATCTCCAATCGTGTTTATGGTGGCTCGCCCCAATCGGAGCATGGAATATGTCGGGCCCGATTATCCCGGGTATGCCGATTGTTTTTATCGCTCGGTGCTGGGAAAATATGAAAAGATTTTCGGTCGGCCTTTTGATGGTGATACAGGATTTTCATGGAGTTTGCTTTCCGAACCGAAAAGAAAAGGAATTTTTATGATGCGGTTTACTCCCGAAGAGTCGAAAGTTATAGGATATATGTATAAATTCAAATTATCAATGAGTCCTATTCTCCATCAGATAATGTATGAAACGGGAATAGGGGAGAAAGTAAATCTTGGTTTTGGTTGTGTAGAGATTCTTCGTCAAGATACGACTCCTAATGACCAAAATTTCCTTTCTGATGAAAAAGACGATACTTCTGTGAAAATAATATGATTTTTTTGTATGAAATGACAAAATATTTTTTTTAATTTGTATAGATAATAGAGAGTTTATTCCTCATAAAAATAGATTATACTATGACAACAGCGCTTGAAAAACCTGACATGAATACAGAAGAACTTCTTGCAGGTCAAACTATTACTCCCGCCGAGGAGGAACAAAATTCGGTACAATCGACTTCACGGCTTTCGAGAGAAGAAATTATAGACTCGTTGAGAAAACTGGTAGAAGGTTCGGTTGAAGAAGTCAAAGATGAAGTTGACGAACTGAAACAGGCTTATTATAAACAGAAAAAAATTGAAATAGAAGAGGCTCGTAACGCCTTTATAGCCGCGGGTAACCCAGAGGCTGAATTTGTGCCAATGCCCGATGAACAGGAGGAAACATTAAAGTCTTTGTTATCTGTTTTTCGAGAGAAAAAAGCCGAATATACGGCCTTGCTCGAAAAGCAAAGAGAAGAAAATTTGGAGCGTAAGCAACAAATTTTGGAAGAGATGAAATCTATTACCGAAGATTCGGATAATATAAACAGACAATATACCCGTTTTCAAGAGTTGCAGCAATCGTTCAAAGAGCCTTGCGAATTACCCTCGGCGGCGGTGTCTGGTCTTTGGAAAAAGTTCCAGTCTTACGTCGAGAATTTTTATGACTTGTTGAAAATAAATAAAGAGTTACGGGATTATGATTTCAAGAAAAATCTGGAACAGAAGACCGCTCTTTGTGATGCAGCAGAAGCATTATTGGCAAATGACGATGTTGTAGCAGCATTTAAGCAATTACAATTATTGCATGACGAATGGCGCGGAATAGGTCCCGTCGCCAAGGAGCTGAGAGAAGATTTGTGGAATAGGTTTAAAGATGCTTCAACAGAAGTAAATAAACGCTATCAAAGTTTTTTTGAGGCGCGTAAAGAAGTGGAACGTAAAAATGAAGAAGCCAAGATTGCTTTATGTGAGGAAATCGAGTCGATGGATTTAAGTTTATTGACTTCTTTTGCTCAATGGGACGATGCTACGAAGCAAGTTCTCGATTTACAGGGTAAATGGAAAACGTTGGGGTTTGCCTCACGGAAGATGAATAATCAGTTATTCGAGAGATTCCGTAAAAGTTGCGATGAATTTTTTGCAAAAAAAGCCGAGTACTTCAAAGCTGTCAAGGAAAGAATGGCAGAGAATCTCGAAAAGAAAAAAGCGTTGTGTGAAAAAGCAGAGGCATTAAAAGACAGTACTGATTGGAAAGCTACTGCCGACATTCTTGTCGCTTTGCAAAAAGAATGGAAAACAATAGGCCCTGTGGCTAAAAAACATTCCGATGCTATTTGGAAACGTTTTGTTACGGCATGTGATTATTTCTTTGCGCAAAAGAATGAACAATTGGCTTCCACTCGACAAGTAGAACAAGAAAACTTGGAAAACAAGCGGGGTATTATCGATAAATTGAAAGAGATAGATGAATCTATGGATAGTACAGAAGCCGTCAAAATAGTTCGTGACTTGATGGCTCAGTGGAATTCGATCGGTCATGTACCTTTTAAAGAGAAAGATAAAATATATAAAGAATATCAGTCTTTACTCGATACTCTTTTCTCCCGTTTGAATATGAATGAGAATCGCAATCGGTTAAGTAACTTCTCGGCTACGGTACAGCAAATGGCCGATACGAACCACGATAAACTCTATCGGGAGAGAGAAAGACTTTTGCGCATGTATGAACAGAAAAAAGGCGAGTTGAAAACCTATGAGAATAATATAGGATTTTTGAATATATCTTCGAAGAAATCCGGTGGCTTGTTAAAAGAGATGGAACGGAAAATGCAAAAAATTCGAGAGGATATGCAGCTTATCGAACAAAAAGTGCAACTTATAGATAAGAATTTGTAATTAAGAACAACGTATTTTATAAACAGGGCGGCTCAATAAATTGGAGTTGCCCTGTTATTTCCGGGAGAAAAGTAAAGCTCTCTGAAAAATATTTATGTAGTTAGTCGTGTAAAAAAGTAAGAAAGAGAGAATGGCACGTGGGCGGTATGGACATATGATAAAGTCACTGATTGTCATCGGCGACTTCTTTTGCTTGAATATTGCCTATGCCGTAGTTTGTTATTGGGGTGGCGGATTCGACGGCGGATTTGGTGTGAAAATAATATGGCTGTTACTTAATCTTTCTTATTTCCCGGTATTTTCACTTTTTGCAAAAATACATGAATTGCGTATTTTACATGTCGATAGAGTCTTGATAAAAGTTACACAGGCCGTGTTGTGCCACTTAGCGGTTTTTCTATTATTGATATTCTTTTTGCAAATCGATAATATTGGAGCGCGAGTATTGTTGAGGTTCTATTTGCTTCTATCGGTCTTGTTGGCCGTGTGGTGGATCGGATCGAGAAAACTTTTGAAATATTTTCGACGGAAAGGCTATAACTTCAAGAAAGTAGTTATTGTAGGAGCCGGGGCTATGGGTATAAAATTATTAGACGAGTTACGTTCCGATGCCGGATATGGCTATAAATTTATGGGCTTTTTCGATGATAATCTGTCGTTAAAGAAATCTTTGCCGAATTTTCAAGGGGACTGTTCTTCTGTCGAGGATTTCGTGATAGAAAATAAAGTCGATGAGATTTATTGTGCGTTACCGATGAGGCAAGAAGAAAAGATAACTCGGTTATTGAAGTTTTCCGAAGCCAGTAATATCTCGTTTTATATGGTTCCTGATGTCGGTCGATATATTCATCGTCAGCTCGAATTTCAGTTAGTAGGTAATGTCCCGGTTCTTTCGTTGCATCCAGAACCTTTACAAAATATCTTTTCGCGTTTCTTGAAGAGGGTGTTCGATCTATTGTTTTCATCAATTGTACTGGTTTGTTCTCCCATTATTTTCACTCCTATTGCTATTGCCGTTAAATTGTCGTCTCCGGGTCCAGTATTTTTTAAGCAGAAACGGACAGGATTTAAGGGGAAAGAATTTAATTGCTATAAGTTTCGGACGATGAAAGTCAATGCTAATAGCGATCAGTTGCAGGCTTCTCGTCATGATCCTAGAAAAACAAGAGTCGGAGAATTTTTACGGAAGACGAGTTTGGACGAATTACCTCAATTTATCAATGTTTTTGTGGGGGATATGTCGGTCGTTGGTCCGCGTCCTCACATGGTGAAACATACGCAGGATTATTCGAAGATTATAGATAAATACATGCTTCGTCATCTTATTAAACCGGGCATTACCGGTTGGGCACAAGTAAACGGGTATAGAGGGGAGACTCGGGAGTTGTGGCAGATGGAACGTCGGGTAGAATATGACGTTTGGTATATCGAACATTGGAATTTTTGGCTCGACATCAAGATTATATTCCTCACTGTCGTGAATGCTTTTCGTGGAGAAAAAAATGCATTCTAAGAGGGTTTTATAACAAGCAGAAAAAGTCCTATAAAAATAATTCTTTCTTTTGGAGATTTGCTATCTTTGCACCCCAAAAAATAAAGTAAGATGAATCTGAAAGTCAAGGGTACAATATTAGGAATTGTTTCTGCGGTCAGTTATGGAACAAACCCGTTGGGGGCATTATTCTTATATCAAGAAGGATTGAATTCGAATTCGGTTTTGTTTTATCGTTTTTCATTGGCGGCAGTTGTTTTGGCATGTATTCTGTTTATTCAGAAACAGTCATTTAAATTGTCTCGCAAAGAGGTGAAAACATTGTGTTTGTTAGGAATCTTGTTTGCTGTGTCTTCTCTGACTTTTTATACGAGTTTTCACCACATGGATGCCGGTATAGCTTCGACTTTGTTGTTTGTGTATCCTATAATGGTAGCTGTCATTATGTCTCTATTCTTTAAGGAGCGTATATCGCCAGTGACTATGTTTTCGATTATTCTTGCTCTATCGGGGATAGCCTTGCTTTACCGGGGAGGAACAGGAGCCGGATTAAATGGTTTGGGCGTATCGTTGGTTATGATTGCATCGTTAACTTATGCCCTTTATATTGTCGTAATCAATCAGTCGTCGATAAAACTTTCATCTATAAAGCTGACTTTTTATGTCTTGCTGTTTTGTATGGTAGCCATAGTCTTTCATTCGTTTTTCGACGGAAGTAATTATTTGCAACCGCTTACTACTCCACGTATGTGGCTGTTTGCTATTATGTTAGCTTTGGTCCCTACGGTTATTTCTTTGGTGACGATGACTATGGCCGTTCATGCTATCGGTTCTACACCTACGGCTATTATGGGTGCATTGGAGCCTCTCACTGCCGTGATTATCGGTGTGACTGTGTTTGGTGAGATTTTTACGTTGCGGTTGGGAATCGGTATATTTATGATCCTTGTTGCCGTAATTCTCATCGTTGCGGCGAAATCATTTTCTCCCCGTAAAATTGTTTCTTTTATCGGACATGTTGTGCATACTGTTCCGGTACGTAGGAAGTAGTCGGCTTTTTATTCGCAACGAAATTCGTCGTTAAGATGAAAACCCCGTAATAAATCGGGTGCAGCCATTCTCTTTTTCCCAGCGAGTTGTAACTCTTCTATCCGTATAAATCCGTCGGTACAAGCTATGTCAATATGATTTTTTCCATCTGTGTGTATAGACCCCGGTGCATAGTTATGTTTGGAGGGTAGGGGGGTTGTACGGTATATTTTTACTCCGAAACGATTATTATCCGGCGATATCCATTCGCACCATGCGGCCGGATAGGGAGACAGTCCCCTTACGAGGTTATGGATTTGCTCGCTTGTCTTTTTCCAGTCGATATGGCATGTTTCCTTAAATATTTTGGGCGCAGGCCGTAAGGGTTCGTCAGTTTGGATAGAGGCTTGATCGATAGGGGTGACATTCCCGGAGATAATGGCGTCGACAGTTTCGACTACCATATTGGCTCCCAATGTCATTAATTTGTCGTGTATTGTCCCTACATTATCTTCGGGAAGTATAGGGATTCTTCGTTGCTGTATGATTTCGCCCGTATCGATTTCGTGTTTGAGGAAGAATGTCGTGATTCCTGTTTCTGTGTCGCCGTTGATAATAGCCCAATTGAGAGGAGCGGCTCCTCTGTATTGAGGTAAAAGCGAAGCGTGTAAATTGAAAGTACCCAGACGGGGCATGTTCCATACGATTTCGGGAAGCATGCGAAAAGCTACTACAATTTGCAGGTCGGCGTGTAACTCTCTCAACTGTTCGATAAAGCACTCGTCTTTCAGTTTCTCCGGTTGTAGAATCGGTAAACCTCGGCTAAGAGCGTATTCTTTGACCGGAGAGTATTGTATTTTGTGGCCTCTGCCGGCCGGTTTGTCAGGCATGGTAATAACAGCCACGACATTGTATCCTCCTTCGACAAGGCGTTTCAGACTCTCGACAGCGAAGTCGGGAGTACCCATATAGATGATGCGTAAATCTTGTTTTTCCATTGTTTTTAATCTTGAGAAAAGTGAACGAGTACCCGCCGGTACGAATTGAAAATTTTTGATTTGGAAACAAACCCGATATATTTCCCGTTTTCTACGACAGGTAGATTCCATGCGTTGGTTTGGTCAAATAATTTCATGACATTATCCATGTTGCTCCCTATTTCTATTTTGGCTGGGGGCATGGTCATGAATTTTCTGACATAGAAACGGTTATACAGTTCTGGCCTAAACATGATATTGCGTATGTCGTCGAGTATGACGATGCCTAATAATGTATTGTCATTGTCGGTTACCGGGAATATGTTACGATGGGATTGCGAAATAACCTTTACCATGTCTCCGAGACTCATATTCGGGTGTACTTCGATAAAATCTTTTTCGATGACACTGTCCATCTTCAAAAGAGTAAGTACGGCTTTATCCTTGTGATGGGTGAGTAGTTCTCCTTTTTTTGCCAGACGCATGGTATATATGCTATGTGGTTCGAACACTTTTATCGTTGCATAAGCTACGGTCGAGGTAATCATTAACGGTAGGAATAAATCATACCCACCGGTAAGTTCCGTTGTCAAGAAAATAGCCATGAGCGGGGCGTGCATAACGGCGGCCATGACTCCTGCCATACCCATCAATGCGAAATTTTTGTCAGAAAGCTCCATGGGTAATAGTCCTGTATGATTAAGAACATAGGCAAAGAAGAAACCTGCGAAACACCCTACGTACAAACTGGGTGCGAAGGTTCCTCCTACACCACCTCCGCCATTGGTCGCACTGGTCGCTAATACCTTTACGAGTATGATGAGTCCCAAGAAGAGCATCATGACCCACATATTTCCATTCTCAGTATAAAATAAACTCCCTTCGGCCAGTTGTTTGAGATTGTCGTTCAGCAAGCTGGTAATGGCTCCATAACCTTCGCCGTACAGTGGCGGTAATAGAAAAATAGAACAACTTAGAATGAGCGAACCGAGAATGAATTTTTTCCATGGAGTCCCTATCCGGCGGAATATATCTTCCATACGGTTCATAATGCGGGTAAAATAAAGAGAAACAAATCCGCAAAAGAAACCGAGAAAAATAACGTATGGTATGCGGGCGGCGACGAACGGTTCGGTTTGGACGAAACTAAATTCGGCATTGTATCCGGTAAAGATATAAGAAACAGTGACTGCGGTAATCGACGAGATGAGTAAAGGTAAAACCGAAGTTGCAGTCATATCGATCATCAGTACTTCGAGTGTAAACAAGATTCCGGCGATGGGGGCCTTGAATATTCCCGCAATGGCGGCGGCAGCTCCGCAACCCACCAAAAGCATTAGTAATCGTTGGTCGAGGCGAAACAACCTTCCTATATTCGAACCGATCGCAGCCCCGGTATAAACGATGGGAGCTTCCGCTCCGACTGATCCTCCGAATCCGATTGTGATAGAACTCGCGATGACCGATGTGTACATATTATGTGGTTTAAGCCGGCTTTTCTTTTGCGATATGGCATAAAGTATGCGGGTGACACCATGACTGATATCGTCTTTTACAATGTAACGTACGTACAAGCCGGCCAATAAAATACCTATTATCGGGTATATGAGATAAAGATAGTTGGCGCTGTCGGCATTGAAATGCGATGTTAGCAACTGTTGTATAAAATGTATGAGAAATTTAAGAATGAGAGCAGCGGCGGCAGTACAAATTCCGATAATAAAACTGAGAATTAAAACGAAATTGTGTTCATTGATGTGTTTTTCCCTCCACATCAACAGCCGCATCATCAAATCGTGCCTATCTTCCCTTTGGGTATCTTCTATTTCTATATCTTCGTCTTCAATCATATATGTTTATTTATACTCCTTTTCCTGTAATAACGGTTCTGATGGTGTAGATGATAATTTTGAGGTCTACCAGCAAAGACATATTTTCCAAGTAAAGAATATCGTATTTCAACCGAGCTATCATTTCATCGACGTTTCGAGCATATCCGTATTTTACCATTCCCCAAGATGTGATTCCGGGGCGTATCTGATGCAATAATACGTAATAAGGAGCTCGTTCGACGATTTGACGGATAAAGTATTCCCGTTCAGGTCTCGGCCCTACGAGAGACATGTCTCCTTTCAATACATTCCAAAACTGTGGTAATTCGTCCAATCTGTATTTCCGTAATACTTTCCCTATTTTAGTAACCCGCTTGTCGTTTTCTTCCGATAACAAAGGGATTCCGTTCTCTGCATGGGCTTTCATCGTTCGAAATTTGTAAATTTTGAACGGTCTGTGCCTGTAACCTATGCGCTCTTGTTTGTAAAATATAGGACCGTTCGAGTCTTTTTTAATTAGTATGGCTAAGAGTAGAAACAAAGGAGAAAGTAAGATCAATGCGATAAAAGAAACAAAGATATCGATTACTCGTTTCATATTCTTTTCTCCCTCGGAGATAGCGCAATTACTCATGTCGATGAGCGGAGCCCCATAGATGTTGGTTAGTCTTACTCTCGAAGAGATAATGTTAAACTCGTCTGTCCCCAATTTTATGGGTAAGTTGAGTGGATATAGTGTATTGATAAGTTTATGAAGCTCTGCTAAATCGTTTTCTTCCGGGGCAACGACAAGCTCTTGAATGTTCTTTTGTTTACACAGCGAGGATAATTGTTTTATCGGGTATGTCCTTCCTTCGGCTTCCGGGGCAGGCGTTTCGTGGTTGACCCGAATGAATCCGACGATATGATAACCGAGCGATTGTCTGGGTTCTTCGAGTTCTTTCATTTGCTTGATTGCTTTGGGACCGCAACCGATGATAAGCGTGTTGAATTGCCATTTTCGGCGGTGAATCATAGATGTGGCATTTCCTGTGACAATGGCCCGCCCTGTATATACACAGACAAATTGTAAAGCATATAAAGCAAGTAGCAATTCGTAATTGTCTATTCTTATTCGTAGAACATCGTTGATGAGGGCAATAAAAAATATAAACAGTGTATTGACCAATACAGATCCCAATGTCTGTATTAATTCTTGAATGCGAGATTTGAAAAAAGGCTGGTTGTAATATCCCGACAAATAATAAACGCACATCATTAACAGCGGGAAAAGTATTTGTCCTTCTATGACACGAGGCGAAAGCAAATACATTTTCAATGATTCGCCCGCTGCAATTCCCGGAAAATGGAAACGGACAATATTGAAAAGGAACCACGATACATTCGATGTAAGGTAATCCCCCAGTACGTATCTCCGTATTTGTCGTTTACCGTTGATCACTCTCGTATAATCTTGATAGTTCCGTCGGCTTCGAGTTTGATGATACTCGACGGGAGGGACTCTTTTATTTCGTCTCTGCGTGCCGTTACGATATAATCGACGGCATTTTTTATTTCGTCCGATATTTCGGAAAAGTTATGGGGAGCCGCATTCCCGCTGATATTGGCCGAGGTTGATACGATAGCTTTTCTGAACTGTCGGCACAATCGTTGTGAGAACGGTTCTTTTGTGATGCGTATGGCTATGCTTCCGTCATCGGCGAGCAAATTCGTTGCAAGGTTGCGTGCTCCGGGATAGATGAGGGTAAGAGGCTTTACGGCCACATCGAGTAGTTGCCACGCCGTTTCGGGTACTTCCGAAACATAATATTCCACTTTCGCTTCACTGTCTGTAAGTATAATAAGGGCTTTGCTGTCGGCTCTCTGTTTGATTTTATAAACTCGTTGTACCGCTTCTGCATTGGTAGCATCGCAACCGATACCCCATATTGTGTCGGTGGGATATAAAATGATTCCCCCCCGCTGCATGACCTCGCAAGCCTGTTTTATATCGTCGTTGATTGTCATGGACATATCCTCTTGTTTCTGTTCAAGAAACAAAGATAATACAAACGAAAGCATAATGGTGAACAAATCTTCGTTTTTTAGGAGCTGTTTTGAAAAAAACTCCCGGGTAGTATTTCTTTTTTTGTTTGCCGGTATGCGCGCTTTGGGGGAACTTTTCATTAATGAGACGATAGGCGGTGTATTGGTGATAGTTCGTCGTACGCTTTGATTTAAGTTCCCCGACATATTTTTAAAGCATTATTTATAAATGGTTTGCTACATAATATATTGTGGCTTTATTGAAAAATGCTATCTTCGCACAGTAAACGAAAATGAAAATGGCAAGAGAAAGAGAGAATCTGCCGGTAGAAGTTCGCCCCTATCGTGTAGGCTTGACGTTGAGCGGGGGAGGAGCCAAAGGTTTTGCCCATGTAGGGGCATTGAAAGCAATGGAAGAATTGGGGATTCGGCCGGATATAATATCCGGTACGAGCGCAGGAGCTGTTATTGCGGTACTTTATGCCGACGGCTATTCACCCGATGAAATCTTAGACCTTTTTTCAGGTTTGTCTTTCAATGATTTGGCCGAAATAACTTTGCCCCGTTCCTGCTTTTTTAAAATAGATCGGTTTAAACATTTCTTGCAAAAGTCGTTGCGAGCAGTCAATATCGAGGATTTGTCTATCCCGGTTGTCGTTACGGCTACCGACCTTGATCATGGAAAGTATGTAGCATGGCGATCGGGAGAGATTGCCGAGCGGGTAACGGCTTCGTGTAGTATTCCTATTATATTTCCTCCGGTTCTTATCGATGGTACGCATTATGTCGATGGAGGTGTCTTGCGTAATTTGCCGGTTTACCCCATTCGTCCCGAGTGCGATGTCGTTATAGGTATCAATGTGAGCCCGTTAGTTAATAAGCAATATAAGCAATCGATATTGGATATAGCGGTTCGTTCATATAGCTTCATGTCTAAAAGCAATGTGATCGAGGATATGAAATTGTGCGATCTTTTTATTCCTATGAAAGAGGCTGCACGATATGCCGTATTTGATATTCATGCTTTGCGTGATATCGCTAATGTCGGCTATCAGCAGACATTGAAACTTTTTACAGGAAAACATGCTTCCAAAATAAATGAATTGAATAAATAAAAAACGCGCGATATGTCCGATGAGAAAATAGTTATCTATCAGGTTCTCCCCCGATTGTTCTCCAATATGTGCGATACATGTGTCCCTAATGGTACTTATGTGCAGAATGGAGCCGGTAAGTTAAACCATTTTACCTCGAAAGTCTTACGAGAGATAAAAAAGTTGGGTGCGAACTATATTTGGTATACGGGGATTATAGAACACGCAACCAAGACAGACTATTCGAAATATGGGATTCGAAAGGATAATAAATATGTGGTTAAGGGTGAAGCCGGGTCGCCTTATGCTATCAAAGACTATTATGATATAGATCCCGATTTGGCCGAAGATCCATCGGCACGTATGCAAGAATTCGAGGCGTTGGTAACCCGTACACATGAAGTCGGATTGAAAGTAGTACTTGATTTCGTGCCGAATCATGTGGCTCGTCAATATCATTCTGATACTGCGCCAGAAGGTGTCGATGATTTGGGTGCTCATGACAACAAGGAGATGCATTTTTCTCCTTCCAATAATTTTTATTACATACCTCGGCAGGCATTTACGCCGCAATTTTACATAGGTGAAGGAGAGGATCGCTATTTCGAATATCCTGCGAAGGCAACCGGAAATGATTGTTTCGGGGCTTTCCCGGGAGAATATGACTGGTATGAAACGGTGAAGCTGAACTATGGAGTGGATTATACAGGAGGTGGCCGTTGTCACTTCGACCCTATACCCGATACATGGTACAAAATGCTCGATATTCTCCTATTCTGGTGTGGGAAAGGTGTTGATGCTTTTCGTTGCGATATGGCCCACATGGTTCCTGTCGAGTTTTGGAATTGGGCTATTTCGAAAGTGAAAGGAAATTATCCCTCGGTTATATTCATTGCAGAGATTTATGATCAGGCGTTGTATCGGGTTTATATCGAGAAAGGTAAATTCGATTACCTATATGATAAAGTAGGATTGTACGATAAATTGAGAGGGGTATTGTGTCATCAGGTATCGGCTGCGCAGCTCACTTATTGTTGGCAGTCTGTCGATGGAATAGGAGGAAAAATGTTGAATTTTCTCGAAAATCATGACGAACAGCGCTTCGCTTCCGACCAGTTTGCCGGTGATGCCGATAAAGTCCTCCCTGCATTGGTCGTTTCGTCGATGATGAATACAGGACCTATGATGATATACTTCGGACAGGAATTGGGTGAGCGTGCAGAGGATGCCGAGGGATTCAGTGGAAAAGATGGTCGTACGACGATATTCGACTATTGGAGTGTGCCCACGGTTAGACAGTGGTACGATAGCGGGCGTTGCTCGGTATCTAAATTGTCAGCAAAGCAGAAAAAACTACGAAATTTGTATAAAACGGTTCTTAATATTAGTCGTTTGGAATCAGCTGTTGTTCATGGCGATTTCTTTGATTTGATGTATGTCAATGGGGAAAATCCATGTTTTAATCCGCATCGGCAATATGCATTCCTTCGTAAATATGGAAATGAGTTATTAGTTATTGTTGTTAATTTCGATGACCGGCAGGCGAATGTGAAGATCAATATCCCCGATCATGCATTCGAAACGATGAAAATAGTTCCGGGTAAATACGAGGCATTAGAACTGATTGGAGGAGATAAAGAGATGAAGGAGTTGAGTCCCGAAATACCGTTTGCTTGCGCCCTTTCGGGGTATGGAGCTGCGGTTTGGAAAATAGAGTTAAAAAATTTTTCCAAAGAGATACAGAAAAAATAAAAAAGTACAGGAAAATTTTGAAATAGAAATTGTACCTTTGCCGTACAATTAATAATCTCTGTTTTACACACAAAAATCATGAGTCAAACACCTCCTTTCAAGGTATTTTCGGGAACCAATTCAAGGTATCTCGCTGAGAAAATTTGTAATAGTCTGGGTTGTGAGTTAGGTCAAATGAACATTCAGCATTTTGCCGATGGAGAATTTGCCGTTTCTTTCGAAGAGTCGATCCGTGGTTGTCAAGTCTATTTAGTGCAATCGACATTTCCCAATTCCGACAATCTGATGGAATTGTTATTAATGATCGATGCTGCCAAACGAGCTTCTGCCAAGTCTATTGTAGCTGTTGTTCCTTATTTCGGGTGGGCTCGCCAAGATCGCAAGGATAAGCCACGTGTTTCCATTGCTGCGAAATTGTTGGCCGATATATTGAGCGTTGCAGGTATCAATCGCCTTATAACGATGGATTTGCATGCCGATCAAATACAAGGTTTCTTCGATGTTCCGGTAGACCACTTGTATGCTTCGTCTGTATTTATTCCCTATATTCAGTCTTTGAAATTGAAAGATATGGTGGTTGCTACCCCCGATGTGGGTGGTTCCAAACGAGCCAGTACTTATGCCAAATACTTGGGTGTACCTTTGGTTTTATGCCATAAACAACGGGCTAAGGCCAATGTGGTAGAAAGCATGACAGTGATAGGAGATGTAGAAGGAAAGAATGTCATTTTGGTAGACGATATGGTCGATACGGCCGGGACGATAACCAAAGCAGCCGATTTAATGATGAGCAGAGGAGCTCTTTCGGTACGTGCCATAGCTTCTCATGCCGTGATGAGCGACCCTGCCAGCGAACGGGTTCAAAACTCTTCTATGACCGAATTGATTTTCACGGATAGTATTCCTTACACCAAAAAATGCGATAAGGTACATATCCTCAGTATCGCTGACTTGTTTGCCGATACTATTCGTCGGGTCTACGAGAATAAGTCTATCAGTTCGCAGTACCTCCTGTAATTGGGAAGTATAGAATCTAATATAATGTTACCGGGTCTATTGCAAAAAGCAAATAGGCCCGGTAATTTTTTAGGAGAGAGGGTAAATTCATTTTGAACGCTTTCCCTGTATTTTTTCGAATTGAAAAATATTGATAAGAAAACGAGGAATATAACAATGGATAGGGAGGCTGAACCTATGTCTTAAAGGTTCGAGAATTAATCACCCTTTATTATCCTTAGCTTTCGTGTGTGAGTAGAATTTAGAGTCTGAATTTTGGATTATTGGGGATAATGGAATGAAGGAAGAGGACGTTAAAAAAAATAATCTGTGTAACTACTACACAGATTATTTTTTCATTATCGTTGTTTGTTGCAACTTACTTCACTTCCTCGAAATCGACATCGGTAACATCTTTACCATTATTTCCGCTTTGTGAAGCATCTGCACCCGGTTGAGCTTGTTGTGCTCCGGCAGCTTGTTGTTGAGCCTGAGCATTGTACAAGTCTTGGGCGGCAGCTTGCAATACATTGTTCAATTCGGTCGAAGCGGCATCGATACCGGCAATATCCTGAGCTTTGTGAGCTTCTTTTAATTTAGCCAGAGCCGACTCGATAGCGCTTTTTTTGTCTGCCGGAATCTTGTCTCCCATTTCATTAAGCTGTTTTTCGGTTTGGAAGATGAGAGCATCGGCATGATTCAGTTTGTCGATACGTTCTTTTTCCTTTGCATCGTTTTCAGCATTGGCAGCAGCCTCGTCCTTCATTCGTTTGATTTCGGCGTCGGTCAACCCGCTCGATGCTTCGATACGTATGCTTTGTTCTTTACCTGTACCTTTGTCTTTGGCCGATACATTCAAGATTCCGTTGGCATCTATATCGAACGTGACTTCGATTTGAGGCACACCCCGCATGGCTGCCGGAATTCCGTCCAAGTGGAATTTACCGATAGTTTTGTTGTCTTTTGCCATAGGGCGCTCACCCTGTAATACATGGATTTCAACTGAGGGCTGGTTGTCGACAGCCGTCGAGAAGACTTCCGATTTACGGGTAGGAATAGTCGTGTTGGCGTCAATCAATTTGGTCATTACGCCACCCAGTGTTTCGATACCCAATGAAAGGGGAGTTACATCGAGTAATAATACATCTTTCACATCACCAGTCAATACCGCACCTTGAATGGCAGCACCTACCGCAACTACCTCATCGGGGTTAACACCCTTTGAAGGAGTTTTTCCGAAGAATTTTTCTACAATCGCTTGTATAGCAGGGATACGAGTAGAACCACCCACGAGAATTACTTCGTCTATGTCAGAGGCACTTAAACCCGCATCTTGCAAAGCCTTGCGACACGGTTCGATAGTAGCCTGAATCAATCGGTCGCTCAATTGCTCGAATTTGGCACGAGTCAATGTTTTAACCAAGTGTTTGGGTACACCGTTCACCGGCATAATGTAAGGTAAATTAATCTCGGTCGATGTCGAGCTCGACAATTCTATTTTAGCTTTTTCGGCTGCTTCTTTCAAACGTTGCAAAGCCATCGGGTCTTCTCTCAAATCGACACCTTCGTCTTTTTTGAATTCATCGGCAAGCCAGTCGATGATAACGTGGTCGAAGTCATCACCGCCGAGGTGAGTATCACCGTTGGTCGATTTTACTTCGAATACACCGTCTCCCAATTCAAGAATAGAAATATCGAACGTACCACCACCCAAGTCAAATACGGCGATTTTCATGTCTTTATTTGACTTGTCAAGGCCGTAGGCCAATGCGGCAGCAGTAGGCTCATTGACAATACGACGTACATTCAAGCCTGCGATTTCACCGGCTTCTTTCGTGGCTTGACGTTGAGAATCGTTAAAATAGGCCGGTACGGTAATAACGGCATCGGTTACTTCTTGCCCTAAGAAATCTTCGGCTGTTTTTTTCATTTTTTGAAGAATCATTGCCGAAATTTCTTGTGGAGAATAGAGACGACCGTCGATGTCTACACGCGGTGTATTATTATCGCTTCTTACTACTTTGTAAGGTACGCGAGAAATTTCGTTAGCTACCTGATCGAATGTTTCACCCATGAAACGTTTAATCGAGAAAATAGTCCTCGTAGGGTTGGTGATGGCCTGACGTTTGGCAGGTTCTCCCACCTTGCGTTCACCACCATCTACGAAAGCCACGATCGAAGGAGTCGTACGACGGCCTTCACTGTTGGCAATTACTACCGGCTCGGTTCCTTCCATAACGGCGACACACGAGTTGGTTGTTCCTAAGTCAATACCAATAATCTTTCCCATAATTTTATATCTTTTATTGTTAATTCGTTATTTTGTTTACTATCTGTTTTTTTATAGACACAACATCTTGTTCAAATGTTATGCCAAAAAACGAAAGCAAGGAAAATGTTTTTTTTTGTCAGACTTTTCCAAAGTGCTTTGTTGTCCTGTGTCAGTAATGCTGTCGATTTGTCATATTGACTTTGCTCTTTTGTTTATCTAAAAAACGCAAACGAGCGAGTATGGGTTGGTTCTGTTTGTACTTATTTCCCCGATTTATTTCGTTATTAAACCGAAATGATGTAAATTTGCCAATCTTATAAACAGGAATTTTTATCGAAAGTATAGTTAACTAAATACTAATTATTATGAACATTTCTCACATTGAACATTTGGGAATCGCTGTGAAGAGTCTCGAAGAAGCCATTCCTTATTATGAAAACATTTTAGGTCTTAAATGCTATTCTATTGAAGAGGTTGCCGACCAGAAAGTGAAGACGGCCTTTTTCAAAGTGGGGCAGACCAAAATCGAATTATTGGAGCCGACAAGCGAGGATAGCACTATTGCCAAATTTATAGAAAAACGCGGCGAGGGAATTCATCACATGGCGTTTGCTATCGAAGACGGTGTCGCCAATGCTTTGGCCGAAGTAGAAGCCAAAGGGGTACGCCTTATCGATAAAGCTCCTCGCAAAGGAGCCGAAGGGTTGAACATCGCATTTCTTCACCCCAAATCCACTTGTAGCGTATTAACCGAACTTTGTGAAAATCCTAATAAATAAGAATATGAGCAATCAACTTGAAAAGGTACAAGAGCTGATAGAACTACGCGCTCAGGCTCGCTTGGGCGGTGGACAGAAAGCTATCGATAAGCAACACGAGAAAGGCAAGTATACGGCTCGTGAACGTATTGCGCAACTCCTTGATGAAGGCAGTTTTGAAGAATTGGATATGTTTGTGAAACACAGATGTACCAATTTCGGACAAGAGAAAAAATCATTTTTAGGCGACGGTGTCGTTACAGGTTATGGTACGATAGAGGGTCGCCTTGTTTATGTTTTCGCTCAGGATTTTACTGTGTTCGGTGGTTCTTTGTCCGAGACAATGGCTTTGAAAATTTGCAAAGTCATGGATATGGCCATGAAAATGGGGGCGCCTTGTATCGGTTTGAACGACTCGGGTGGAGCTCGTATTCAAGAAGGTATCAATGCTTTGGCCGGTTATGCCGAGATTTTCCAACGTAATATCATGGCTTCTGGAGTTATACCTCAGATTTCAGCTATATTGGGTCCGTGCGCCGGTGGTGCGGTATATTCTCCTGCTTTGACCGATTTCACGATCATGGCGAAGGGTATTTCGTATATGTTTTTGACCGGGCCGAAAGTGGTAAAGACCGTTACAGGTGAAGATGTTACACAAGAGGCTTTGGGTGGAGCCGAAGTTCATTCTGCTAAATCGGGTGTAGCTCATTTTGCTGCCGAGAATGGAGAAGAAGCTCTGTCTATTATTCGTAAACTCATCAGCTATATACCGCAGAACAACTTGGAGGAAGCTCCTTTGGTTCCTTGTAATGATCCTATCGATCGTTTAGAGGATTCTCTCAACGAAATTATTCCTGATAGCCCTAATCGTCCGTACGATATGTACGAAGTAATCGGTGCTATTATCGATAATGGTGAATTTTTGGAAATACAGCGAGATTATGCTAAAAATATCATCATCGGTTTTGCCCGCTTCAATGGACAATCTGTCGGTATTGTCGCTAACCAGCCTAAATATTTGGCCGGTGTTCTCGACAGTAATGCTTCCCGCAAGGCTGCTCGTTTCGTGCGTTTCTGCGATGCATTCAATATTCCTATTGTAAGTTTGGTCGATGTACCGGGTTTCTTGCCGGGAACCGGACAAGAATACAATGGTGTGATCCTGCATGGAGCCAAATTGCTTTATGCTTATGGTGAAGCTACTGTGCCTAAGGTGACTATCACGTTGCGTAAATCGTATGGCGGTTCGCACATCGTGATGAGCTGTAAGCAATTACGGGGTGATATGAACTACGCATGGCCTACTGCCGAAATCGCCGTTATGGGTGGGGCCGGAGCCGTGGAAGTTCTTTATGCCAAAGAAGCCAAAGAAGCTGAGGATCCAGCTAAATTTATGGCCGAGAAAGAAGCCGAGTATACCAAGTTGTTCGCTAATCCTTATAATGCGGCCAAGTATGGATATATCGACGACGTTATCGAGCCTCGTAATACCCGTTTCCGTATTATACGTGCATTACAGCAATTACAGACTAAGAAGTTAACAAATCCGGCTAAAAAGCACGGAAATATTCCTTTGTAATACATTAAAGTATATAAGCGATGAATAAAAAAATCTTAGGGGTATTCCTGTTCGCCGTTTTTACGATGTCTTCGGTGTGGGCACAGGGCCGCAAAGGATTGCGTATTAATGAAGTCTTGGTTACGAACGAGACGAATTATCAGGACGATTACGGTTGTCAATCGGCTTGGATAGAGATATTTAATACGACCTTCGGTACTGTCGATATACGCAGTTGCTATTTGACAAACGATAGGAATAATCCCAAAAAGTATCCTATTCCCAAAGGCGATGTACTTACAGAAATGCCTCCTCGTCAGCATTTGCTGTTTTGGGCAGATGATATGCCCAATAGAGGGACTTTTCATGTGAATTTTAAATTGGATCCCGATAAGGATAATTGGATTGGGCTTTATGATGCTAATGGAAAAGATCTGATAGACTCGGTGACAGTTCCTGCCGGTATTCCTGCCGATCACTCCTATGCTCGTATCGAAGATGGTGTAGGGCAGTGGATCATCAAAGGCGGTGATGAGACATCGGGGTATGTGACTCCAAGTACGAATAACGTTACGCTCGACTCGAATGAAAAGATCGAAATGTTTTCGGAACATGATCCTTTTGGTGTAGGCATGGCTATTATGGCGATGGCTATTGTATTTTCCGGATTGTTACTGCTTTATTTGATGTTCCGCTTGATTGGTCAAATAACGGTGTTTGTTAAAAAGCGTAATGCTATGCGGGTTCACGGAATATCCGATAAGGAAGAGGCTAAGGAAAAAGGTCTTGGTCGTGAATCGGGCGAAGTGTATGCCGCTATTGCTATGGCTTTATATCAACATCTCGAAGTACACGATGTGGAAGATACTATACTAACCATAAACAAAGTGAAGAAAGCGTATTCGCCGTGGAACTCTAAAATTTATTCTTTGAGGGAAGTTCCCAATAAAAAGTAATTCTCAAAATAACGATTAAAATCTTATGAAAGAATATAAGTATAAAATCAATGGAAATCTTTACAAAGTTTCCGTTGGAGAGATAGAAAAAAACATAGCCCATGTCGAGGTTAACGGTACTGTTTATAATGTCGAGATGGAAGAAGCTGCACCTGTAAAAGTGAGTGCACCTAAACCCTCTTCGGCTCCTCGTACGGCTACGGGAGAACCTGTTATTTCCAAACCCACGTCTGTAAGTTCTGGTGCAGATGCTGTAAAATCGCCGCTGCCCGGTGTTGTCAATGATATTTTAGTAAAAATTGGCGATACGGTGAATGTGGGACAGACTGTGCTTATTCTTGAAGCTATGAAGATGGAAAATAATATCAATGCTATCAAGAGTGGTAAAGTTACAGCCATCAAAGTAAATAAAGGTGATTCGGTACTCGAAGGAACCGAACTTATTATAATAGAATAAGGCTATGGGATTTATAGATTTCTTAGGAGATAATTTGGTTCAATTTTGGGAATATACAGGTTTTGCCAATTGTACACTCCCTCATTTGGCCATGATATTGGTCGGATTGTTCTTTATCTATTTGGCAATAAAGAAAAATTTCGAGCCAATGTTGCTTGTGCCCATCGGTTTCGGTATTCTCATCGGGAACATTCCTTTCAAAATCGATGCTGGTCTCGAAGTTGGTATTTATGAAGAAGGCTCGGTACTTAATATCCTTTATCAGGGAGTGAGTGCCGGTTGGTATCCGCCGTTGGTCTTTTTAGGTATTGGAGCAATGACCGATTTCTCGTCGCTTATCGCTAATCCTAAATTGATGTTAGTAGGTGCGGCTGCCCAGTTTGGTATTTTCGGGGCTTATATGGTTGCTTTGGCTATTGGTTTTGCTCCCGATCAAGCTGGTGCAATCGCCATTATCGGTGGAGCCGATGGTCCTACGGCTATATTCCTTTCATCGAAACTGGCGCCGAATCTTATGGGGGCCATTGCGGTTTCGGCATATTCTTATATGGCCTTAGTTCCGGTTATACAGCCTCCTATCATGAGGTTGCTTACAACGAAGAAAGAACGGGTTATTCGTATGAAACCGGCGCGTGCGGTTTCTCAGAATGAGAAAATTATGTTTCCCATTATTGGGTTACTACTTACCTGCTTCTTAGTGCCTTCGGGTCTACCGTTGTTGGGTATGTTGTTCTTTGGTAATTTACTTCGTGAAAGCGGTGTTACCTCTCGTTTGGCTAAGACGGCGAGTGGTCCTTTGTGCGACATTGTGACTATTCTGTTAGGTATGACCGTGGGAGCATCTACGCAAGCATCCGAGTTTTTAACACCCAGTACACTCGGTATTTTCGCCTTAGGTTTCATGGCATTTATCATAGCTTCTGCTTCGGGTGTATTGTTTGTCAAGATATTTAACCTTGTATTGCCCAAGAGCAAGAAGATTAATCCGCTTATCGGTAATGCAGGTGTATCGGCTGTACCTATGTCGGCGCGTATTTCCAACAATATTGGTCTTGAATACGATTCGACAAACTATCTGTTGATGCACGCTATGGGACCCAATGTAGCCGGTGTTATAGGCTCGGCCGTGGCTGCCGGTGTTCTACTTGGATTCTTATCGTAATTACACGATTGAATAAAAAATGGAGGAGGTATGTCTGTTATCATGACATACCTCCTCCATTTTTTATGTCTTTGTAACTACGAAAATAGGATGCGGTTCGGCATGGTCGAATTGGAAACAGGAATTCCGTTTGTCTCTGCGCTCACCTTTCGCTATCTTTGCATAAAATGCAGGGTTGTGTCTTGGTATAATTGTGGTAATTTTCTGTATGACAGAGACTGCCTTTGCAAAAAAATAGGGAGTGTGAGTATGTCGGTTTCGTGGAATTTGTGGCATGGTTGTCATAAAATAAGTGAAGGGTGTAGGCATTGTTATGTATATAGGCAAGATAGCCGATATGATAAGGATAGTAGCGTCGTGACACGTACGGCAGCTTTCGATTTACCTTTGCGTCGTAAACGTAACGGTGATTTTCGTATACCCTCGGGTGAAATGGTATATACGTGTTTTACTTCCGATTTTTTTCTTGAAGAAGCCGATGAATGGAGAGCCGAAGCATGGGCTATAATTAGGGAACGCTGTGATCTATCGTTTCTAATTCCGACGAAACGTATAGACCGTTTCAGAGTATCTTTGCCCAGTGATTGGGGCGATGGTTATGACCATGTCGCTATTGCTTGTACCGTAGAAAATCAAGACAAGGCGAATTATCGGTTGCCTCTTTTTCGTTCGTTGCCTATACGGCATAAACTATTGTTTTGTGCTCCCTTGTTAGGAGCGTTGGATTTGTCTGGCTATCTCGATGACGATATAGAGGAAGTGTCGGTCGGAGGAGAGTCGGGTATGGATGCGAGGGTTTGCGATTATGATTGGGTGTTGGATATACGCCGACAATGTATAGCAGCCGATATCCCGTTTAGCTTTCACCAAACCGGAGCCCGATTGCGTAAAGGAGGGAAGGTATATCGTATTCGTCGGGAATTCCAGCATTCACAGGCGCGACGTGCGGGGATAAATTATAAAATCGATAGGTAATTCTTTCCAAAAAGCAAAGTAATTTCTCGGTGGGTGTATGAAAAAAATTTATTCGCTCGATCTATATTCGCTAGGGGAGAGTCCGGTTTGGTGCTTAAAATATTTCCCGAAAAACGATTGAGTCGAAAAATTTAAATGATAGGCGATTTCCTGTATACTCATGCCCGAAAATTTCAGAAGATTTTTGGCTTCGAGTATTACATAATCATCGATCCATTGAGCCGCTGATTTTCCTGTTTGTTTCTTTATCAGAGTCGAAAAATATTTGGGTGTGATACACAATTTTTCTGCATAAAAAGTAACGCTTCGTTCTTGTGTGTGATATTGGGTGAGTAGGGTGATGAATTTTCCGAAAAAGATTTCCTGTCGACTCATTTTAACGTCATTTTTGGAGGGTGAATCATGGGTAAGTATCTTGTCATGAATTTTATACGCAAGAGCAGAACCGAGTCTTAGGAGCGTTGCAGTCTTCTTGGGTGTATCTTGTGTGTGGCAAATGAGCTGCATGAGAGAGATAAACCGACAAAAAATATCAGTATCTTCATTAGATAAATGAAAGCAAGATTCTTTTTGTATTTGCATGTATAGAGGAATCATGTCTCGTGCGTCTAGGAAGGATTGTTCGAAGAAAGCGCTTGCAACGGCTATCCCGTAGAATTTACAATTGCCTATATCTTTTACCTGTATAATATTTTCAGGAGTGTTTATAATCATCATGTTGGTAGTGATGCGATATTCCTTTAAATTAATATTGCATATTAGTTCTCCTTCTAAACATATTACAGCTACCAGAGCATCAACTCGACAAGGATATTTGAACAATTCGGTGTTCGGTAAATTTTCTCCGATAATGATGAAGTCATCATCTAATCCCGTGGGATTATTTCTTTTTATCAATTTCGAAAGTTGGGCAAGAGTGAAACTTTCGATGCCTTTTTTATCCATAAATACGATATTTTGCCCAAATGTAACTAAATAACTTAGAATTTTAGCTGTGAATATTATTTAAATACGACTTTTAGAACATCAACTGTGAAAAAGAGGACTTTGTCGATGGAGGGCTTTGCGTCATCTTTGTATCAAAATTTAATGGAGAAAAGTATGAAAAGGAATGGTAAATCATTTGCTTATTTGTTTTTGGCAGTATGGTCGATGACGAGTATAGGATGTACGTCTTCGAGTAAGGAAGAACGAGCTGTCAGGGAGATTCCGGTGAAGACATGGACGGTGTCTCTTCGAGAAGGAGTCTATACTCGCAGTTATATAGGAGAAATTGAGGGCGAATCTTCTTCCTCGTTGAGTTTTCAAGTCCCGGGGTATGTAGAGTGTATATATGTAAAAGAAGGTCAACGGGTAGAGCGAGGCGAGCTGTTGGCTCGATTGGACGAGACTACGTTACAAAGCACTTATGATGCGGCATTGTCTACTTTGAAACAAGCCGAGGATGCTTATGCTCGTATGGAGCAACTGCATAAGAGCGGAAGTTTACCCGAAATTAAGTGGGTAGAGGTTCAAAGTTCTTTGCAACAGGCTCGTAGTATGGAGCAAATAGCCAAGAAAAATTTGAAAGATGTCGAGTTGCGAGCTCCATATTCGGGGATAATAGCTCAGAAAAGTATAGATACGGGGAGTACTGTGCTTCCGGGTGTACCGGCATTTAAACTGATGAAGATCGATTGGGTGAATGTGAATATTTCTGTTCCTGAGAATGAAGTTGCCGATGTGAAGATGGGAGCCGATGTAACGGTTACAGTAGCTGCTTTGGGTGGTAAATCTTTCTCTGGAAAGATTACGGAAAAAGGAATTGCTGCCGATCCTCTGGCACACACTTATAAGGCGCTTGCAAGGATAGAAAACCGGCAGGGAGAGTTGTTGCCGGGTATGGTGTGCGTGGTTAACATGGGAAGTCGGAACAATTCGCAGATAGTGATTCCCAATTCTGTCGTACAGGTAGATTATAATGGCGATCACTTCGTTTGGCTTTGCTGCGACGGGGTAGCGGTGAAACAGACCGTATCGGTTGGCGCTTTGTCGGGGAATGGTGTCATTATTTCTTCTGGTTTGGCAGTCGGTGATAAGGTGATTGTCGAGGGTGCGTCGAAAGTGAGTGAAAATATGAAAGTATCGGAACAATGAAAACAAAAGGTGGTATTATAGAAGCTGCGATGAAATATCGTCAGATTGTCATTCTGATTGTTTCATTGATGTTTTTCTTGGGTATATATGCTTTGATAAAGATGCCCAAACAGGAATTCCCTGTTTTTACAGTGCGTCAGGGAGTAGTGATAGCCGTTTATCCGGGAGCCACTTCCGACGAGGTGGAAGAGCAGGTGACTAAACCGCTTGAAGATTTTATTTTTGAGTTTAAAGAAGTAAAAAAGTCTAAGACCCATTCACTCAGTCGAGATGGCATGGCGATCGTTTTTGTCGAGTTGAACGACGACATAACCGATAAAGATGAATTTTGGGCTAAATTCAAACATAGGGCTGCGGCTTTTAAATCCGAGTTGCCGACCGGGGTATTGGCATTGGTTACTAACGATGACTTCGGCGATACGTCAGCCATGTTGATAACGATCGAATCGAAAGATAAGACCTATCGGGAGCTGGAAAATTATCTCGACGAACTTAAAGACCGATTAAGGAGCATTGATGCGGTAAGTAATTTACGAACATTCGGTGTGCAGAAAGAACAGATAAGCGTTTATCTCGACCCTGCGAAACTAGCCCGATATGCTATCGGTAACACGACATTGGCAACAAAGTTGTTAGCGCAAGGTTTTACGACGATGAGCGGGGCGGTTGATAATAGCAAGTTTGTGGCCCCCATTCACATATCCGAGGCATATGATTGTGTGAATGATGTGGCTGATCAAATAATTTTTAGCGATCCGCAGGGGCATGCTATACGTCTAAAAGATGTGGCGCGTGTCGTGCGGGAATATTCCGAGCCGGATTCTTACATTACGAACAACGGAACGAAATGTTTGGTCCTCTCTATGGAGATGCGCGAGGGGAACAATATCGTTCAAATGGGTGAGGAGGTCAATAAGGTATTGGAAGAATATGAGAAGGAATTACCCGATGATGTTTCTATATTTCGTATTACCGACCAATCACAGGTGGTGGGAGATTCAGTGACGACTTTCCTCAGAGAGTTGTTGATCGCTATTATTGCGGTTATTATTGTAGTTATGCTGTTAATGCCTTTGAGGGTCGCTTCGGTGGCTGCATCGACGATTCCTATTACTATTTTTCTGTCCCTGTTGGTATTTTATGCTTGTGGATTGGAATTGAATACGGTGACTTTGGCGGCGTTGATTGCTACATTGGGTATGATTGTCGATAACTCCATAGTGATTATCGATTGTTATATGGAAAAATTGGATAGCGGAATAGACCGTTGGACTGCTGCGATAGAAAGTGCAAAAGAGTTCTTTAAATCGATCCTCTCGGCTACATTGGCGATTAGTATCACGTTTTTCCCGTTTTTGATAACCTCGCAGGGAATGATCAACGATTTTTTGCAATCCTTCCCGTGGGCGATAACTATTATTTTGTTTTTATCCTTGCTGGTAGCTGTTTTGCTAGTTCCTTACATACAATATCATTTTATTCATACGGGGTTTAGAAAACAGCCCAAAGAGGAGAAAAAGCAACGTCGTTCGTTCTTGACGATTCTTCAATCTTCTTACGACAAATTGATTGTTAAGTGCTTTGCTCATCCGATTCGGACGATGGGGGTGGGACTTCTTTCTATTGTTGCTGGTGTTGTTATATTTTTATCATTACCGATGAAGTTAATGCCGTTTGCCGAGCGTAATCAATTTGCGGTGGAAATATATATGCCTTTTGGTACGGCACTCGAACAGACAGCCGCTGTGGCGGATAGTTTGGAGTCCATACTTCGGCAAGATAGTCGAGTTGTTTCGGTAGCTTCGTTTAAAGGTGACGGTTCTCCTCGTTTCCATACTAGTTATGCTCCTCAAATGCCGGGTTCTAATTATGCCCAATTTATTGTCAATACCATTGGTAATAAAGCTACGGAAGAGATGATTGCCGAATACAAGGACAAATATCTCAATTACTTCCCGAATGTCAGAGTCCGGTTTAAACAACTCGAATATTCCGAAGCAGCCTATCCGATTGAGATGAGAGTGAAAGGGAATAATCGGGATAGTTTGCGCTTGGCGGCCGATAAGGTAAAGTCGGTAATGTCCGAATTTGATGGACTTTCGCTGGTTCATGATAATTGGGAAGGGCAACTTCCCGGAGTATCGTTGCGATTGAAAGACGACGAGATGAGCCGATTGGGTATTGACAAGGCATTGTTATCGACCGGTTTGTCCATGCATTTGGGGAATGGGTTGCCGGTAACTACCGTATGGGACGGAGATTATCCTATCGATGTAGTCTTGAAAGACGGTGGCAACATAGAACCTTCGTATGAAGATGTGGGCAATCAATATGTATCGGCATGGGGGGGTACGGTTTCTGTCCCGGTAAGGCAGATTGCCGACATTGAGCCTGACTGGCACGATGCCCAAATCGCGCATCGTAACGGTATACCGTCTATTTCGATACAATCCGATGTAAAGGAGGGGTTCAATGCGGCTGCGTTGACTAAGGAGATCGTAAAGGCGATTGAAAAAATCGATTTGCCCGATGGGGTTGATTTTGAAGTCGGTGGTAGTGAGGAGACAGACAATGAGATGTTGGATATGATATTGAGCGGTCTGTTTATTTCCATTGTTGTTATATTCTTTATTTTGCTGTTTCATTTCCGCCGAATCAATATGGCGTTGCTTGTTTTGGGCTCCATTTCATTGTGTCTATTGGGTGCGGCTCTCGGCATTTGGGTAATGGGACTCGATGTGAGTGTGACAGCCGTATTGGGTATTGTGAGCTTGATGGGTATCCTTGTACGTAACGGCATTATTATGCTCGACTATGCCGATGAGCTAAGGGAAAAAGAAGGTTTGACGGTTAGGGAAGCCGCTTTGCACTCAGCGAAGCGTAGAATGCGCCCTATTTTTCTTACTTCTGCTGCTGCATCGATGGGAGTTATTCCTATGATTCTTGGCGGTAGTCCGTTGTGGTCCCCTATGGGTTCGGTAGTGTTTTTCGGGACTATTGTTTCTATGGTACTGACTGTAACGATATTACCCGTAGCCTATTGGTTAATATTCAGCAGAGCCGATCGCAAAAGTATAAATCATTGAAAGAAAGAACAATTATGAGAAATCGAATTATATATCCTGCGCTATGTTTGATGTTAAGCGTGGTATCTTCAAATGCGCAGAAACTTTATACACTCGAAGAATGTAGAACATTGGCATTGGAAAATAGTGCAAAAATGAAAAACAGCCGGTTTGAAGTCGAGGCTGCCAAACAAACTTCCAAAGAGGCTTTTACCAATTACTTTCCGAATGTGTCGGCGGTAGGTGCGATTTTCAAGGCCAGTGAAGGAATGGCTCAGATGGATATGGCACTGCCGGTTCCGGGAATACCGCCTTTATCTATGGAGATGTTGAAGAAAGGGAAGACGGCAGGGGTGACTTTGGTTCAACCTGTATTTATGGGTGGTCGCATTGTCAATGGGAATAAGTTGGCAAATATAGGAAAACAAGTGAGTAAATATCAGCTTTCTCTTACAGAAGATCAGGTAGAAGCCTCTGTTAATCAATATTATTGGCAGATTGTCGCACTAAAAGAGAAGTTGCGTACGTTGGAGACGTTGGAAACTCAACTCAAAGGAATATATAAAGATGTAAAAGCAGCGGTTGATGCGGGGCTTACTACACGAAACGATTTGTTAAGAGTGGAGTTGCAACAGCAAGACATTATGGCGAATCGATTAAAAGTAGAGAATGGTTTGTCAGTGACAAAGATGCTATTGTGCCAACTTATAGGTGTCGATAAGAGTGAATTCGATATTGCTTTCGATGATTTTCCTTCGGCTGTATCTCCGTTGGACTATTATGTTGCCCCCGAGACGGGACTTGAAAATCGTGCCGAAAGTAAACTGCTCGATAAGAGTGTAGAGGCTGCTAAATTGCAACTGCGCATGAAGCGAGGAGAAAATCTTCCTTCTGTGGGGGTAGGAGCCGGGTATATTTATCATGATTTGATGGAAAAAGATACCGATTTCGGAATGATTTTTGCCAGTGTGTCGGTTCCTATTTCTTCATGGTGGGGAGGTTCGCACGCCATTAAACGGGAAAAAATAAAAAAACAGCAAGCCGAAAATACCCGGCAGGATTCCCGGGAAATGATGTTGGTTGAGATAGAAGTCAAATGGAACGATTTACAGGAAGCCTATCAGCAAGTGCTTCTTTCCGAGAAATCCATAGAATCTTCTACCGAAAATCTTCGTCTCAATAACGATTATTATAAGGCGGGGACAGTCTCTCTGTCCGATTTGCTCGATGCTCAGTCGCTTATGCAGCAAAGCCATGATCAGTACGCCGAGGCATGTACGGCTTACCAACAGAAACTTACAGCCTATTTGCAGGCTACCGGGCGATAATTAGTTGCGTTAGATTCGTGTAAAACAGTCCGGTCGATAATGAATCTATATCGGTCGGACTTCGTTTATTGTATGTAAGAAGAAGTTTTTTTGGCAGGGAAGTTTATAACGAAATTTTCGAATGGTATCGCTTCTCTCCTTGAAGAATCTCTATAATATAAATCCCCGGTTTCAATGAGGTGAGAGGTGAAACGATAGAAGACCTGTTGTAGCAAGATGAATGAACTAGCGCACCTGATGTCGTATATACATTGGCTTTTAGTGGCGTTTGATCGTTCGTGTCGATATACAACATTTGTTTATAACAATAACATCGTAAAGATGTATCGGTTTTACTCGTTTCAACATCGCTTCCTCCTGTCGATTGACGTTTTTTGGCGAATATCCAAGATAAAAAGTCTTCTCTTTTAAAAACCTCGTCCCATACGAAATGGCTTGCACCGGGAACTTCTATATATTCTGCGTCAGCTTTGATATTTGTAAGTTTCTGGTAGGCTTGGCGGGAATTGTTTACGGGAACGACTCCGTCTGCGTCGCCGTGGAAAAGTCGCCAATATATGTTTTTTACCTTGTTGTCTAGTCTTTCTACATTCACTCCGCCGCAAATGGGTATAGCTGCGGCGAAAGTCTCGGGATACCGGCAGGCTATATCGAATGTACCCATGCCACCCATCGAAATGCCGAGGATATATATACGGTCTTTATCGATTTCTTCCATTTGAAGGTAAGAATCGATAAGTTCTTTTACCAGTTTGGTCGGTGTGGAGGTTGGATAATCGATTGGGAAAGTTGTAGCATCATAGGAGGCCGGTTGTGACTCGAATGGCCAAAAATTGGACGGAGGACATTGTGGGAATAGTACGAATGCAGGATAATCCTTTCGGTTTTGGGGATTTGTGAACATTTCGGAACCGTATCTCAGTTGACTTTCATTGTCTGAGCCTCTCTCTCCCGCACCATGCAGGAAAATAACTAAGGGATACTGTTTACCCTTTTCTATGGTTGGTGGTTCCAATTTCCTGTAATTTAGCAACCCTTCCGAGGTTGAATGGAATGTTTCTTTGGTAAATACAAGATTGGGATCTTCATAATCGGCGATTTTGGTGCATTTCATCTTCATGGACGATGTATTCACTTCTATCGTATATATTCCGGTTTCCGCTACTTGGAAAGCGTTATCCGGTTTACCGTCGGTTTCTAATTTTATGTATAAATCATACTCTCCGCCCGAAGTAATTATTTGATGGCCTGCTTTTTCCAAGTTACAAGTCAGTGAGGTTGTCCAAGACCGTGCTGTGAGTAATTTAAATCGTTCTTGATTCCCGTTGTCTTTTTTTAATGGGCCGCTCCACGTAAAAGTATTTTCACTTTCTTGAACCATGACGAGTGCTCCGTCTGGATTCCAACCGGCCGAACAAGCATTGCCTACTACATATAAATTATCATAAGTAACGGCAAATATAGGATCTAGAACAAGAAAGATGAAAATAGATAAAAGTGAGACTTTTTTCATGGTTTTGAGCTTTTTGAATTTTGTTTATTATTATGACACAAAAAGAATGTATAACCCTTATAGTTACATTCAAATTTTTTCGAACTATAAAAAATAGAAAATTGTATGGATAAGAACTTGTTTAAATTTTCATATTGCCCCTGCTTGCGTTATCTTTGCATTATGCGAAGATGGGGATACAGATAAGTTGTGTTCCGGCAATTTCAAGCCTGATCTTTTATATTATTTGCATGTTATAGAAAAGAATGAGGAATATTATGTATTTACGTCCTATATTTTTAGGGATATTTTCTTTTTTAATTTTAACGGTGAGTAGAGGTGAGATGATATCGCCTTTGAAAATTCCGTTATTGATGAGTGCTAATTTCGGAGAATTACGACCGAATCATTTCCATTCGGGGATTGATTTGAAGACACAAGGACGTATCGGATTGCCAGTATATGCTATGGACGACGGTTATGTTTCTCGGGTCGTTGTTTCTCCGTGGGGATTTGGCAGAGCTGTGTATATCAATCACTCGTCGGGTTTGACTACGGTTTACGGACATTTGGACCGGTTTGCGCCTTTTATCGATGAAATTGTTCGCCGTCAGCAGTATGAGCAAGAGGATTTTTCTATCGATTGTGAATTTGCCGAAGGTGAAATCCCTGTCGCACAAGGCAATATAATCGGATATAGCGGGAATTCGGGATCGTCTGGCGGTCCTCATTTGCATTTGGATATACGGGATACCGATACGCAAGACCCGATGGATCCTCAGGAATGGTTGTCTCCTTTAATCACAGACGATGTAGCTCCCGAAGTTCGTAACCTCGTTTTTTATACGCATGAAGGGGTGATGGGAAATACGACTCGTCGCATGGAAAGAAAAGCGGTGCGCGCTTCGGCCGGTTCTTACTCGATAGGGGAGTCGGTTCCGGTATGGGGCGATGTATCGTTTGGTATCGAGGCGTATGATCGAATGACGGGTACGACGAATAAATATGGAGTCCATCAAGTCGATTTGTATATCGATGACAGCCTGTTTTTTTCGACCTATATCTATCGTTATTCGTTTGACGAGACTCGTTATATTAATAGCTTTGCCGAAGAAGGAGTGATTATGCGCACTTATATTGCACCGGGTAATCGGTTGAAGTCTATTTATAAACAAGTAGAAAATAGAGGCATTCTTCATGTCGATGAGGAGCGAGCCTATCGTTGTCGGTATGTTTTGACCGATTATGACGGGAATAGTTCCTCTGTCGAATTTTCATTGATTGGAAAATTGCAGGAACCTCCACTCCCTAAAAAAGAGGGGATATATTTCTCTTATGCAGTAGATAATCTCTATAAAAAAGACGATTTTGGCATTTTTGTGCCGGCCGGAGCTTTGTATGAAAATCTCGATTTTACGAGAAGAAAGATTCCTTCGAAAAAATATTGTTCCGATATTCACATTATTGCACCTTCTGTACCCCCTTTGCATAAAGCTGCCGAAATTTCTGTACGGTTGACCGAGGATAAATTGTCAGATAAAAGGCAATATTATTTGGTTCGTTTGGACGATGATAGATCCTATCCGGTTTGCGGGGAGTATGCAAATGGTTGGTATAAGGCTAAAATTACGGAGTTCGGGTCTTATGCCGTTTCGGTAGATACATTGCCTCCGACGATACTTCCGATTGCACCAGACAAATGGTCGACTCGGGAAAAAGTCATTTTGAAAATAAGCGATGACCAAAGTGGTTTGAAAAGTTATCGGGGAGAGATCGACGGGAAATTTGTTTTGTTCGAATTAGACGGGAAGACAGGTAGAATTTCATATCGTCTCGAAAGTAACAGGGTAAAAAAAGGTAGCGAGCATACGTTGCACGTTGTGGTTTACGATATGTGTGGCAACGAGCAGTCTTATACGAACTCTTTTGTGTGGTAAATAAAAATTATTTGATATGAAGAAAATTGCGATTTTAGTTTTTTTTACGGTAGGATTTTTTGTCCACGTGTGGGCTTGTACGGGATTGATTGCCGGGAAGCAGGCTACTGTCGATGGTAGTGTATTGGTTACTTATTCGGCAGACTCTCATACTTTGTACGGAGCTTTGACTTCTTCTCCTGCTGCCGATTGGCCAAAGGGCTCTATGCGTTCGATTGTAGAGTGGGATACGAATAAACCATTGGGAGAAATAGAACAGGTAGAACATACCTACGCCGTGATAGGCAATATGAACGAACATCAGCTTACTGTTGTGGAATCGACATGGGGTGGTCGTCCCGAATTGGTCGATACGACAGGTATTATCGATTATGGCTCGTTGATGCAACTTGCACTTGAACGGGCGAAAACCGCACGCGAAGCTATAAAGGTAATGACCGGACTTGTAAAAAAATACGGATATTATAGTAGTGGAGAATCGTTCACGATTGCCGATCCCAACGAAGCATGGATTTTGGACTTGATCGGCAAGGGCCCCGGACGCCGGGGAGCCGTTTGGGTGGCGGTTCGTATTCCTGACGATTGTATCGCCGGTCATGCCAACTATCCTCGTATTCACAAGATTCCTATGGACGATAAAGAGAATTGCCTGTACTCTCCCGATGTGATTTCTTTTGCTCGGGAGATGGGGTATTTTGATGGGCTGAATAAAGATTTCAGTTTTGCGCGAGCCTATTTACCCGCCGATTTCGGAGCTTTGAGAGCTTGCGATGCTCGGGTGTGGTCTTTCTTCCGTAAGTACGATAGTTCGATGGACAATTATTTGCCCTATGTCAATGGAGAATCGGCTGAACCGTTTCCGCTTTATGTTAAACCCTCGCGAAAGTTATCTGTACAAGATATGAAAGAGGCTATGCGTGACCATTTCGAAGATACGCCTTTCGATATGACGCAAGATGTAGGGGCTGGGCCATTCAAAGTCCCTTATCGTTTCCGCCCCATGTCATTCGAGGTAGATGGCAAATCCTACTGCATGGAACGAGCCATTGCCACGCAGCAGACCGGATTTACGTTAGTCGGACAAATGCGGAATTGGTTGCCCGATCCTGTCGGTGGTGTACTTTGGTTCGGAGTCGATGATGCCAATACATGTGTTTATATTCCGATGTATTGTGGTATTACACAGGTTCCCGAATGTTTTAGTCCGGAGAATGGATCGATGTATGATTTCTCATGGACCTCGGCTTTTTGGATTCATAATTGGGTGGCGAATATGGCTTATGCTCGTTATGAGCCTATGATAGGAGATATTCGCAAAGTCCAGTCGGCTGTCGAAACCTCGTTGAATCTCCGTCAGCCGGCGGTCGATAAGGCTGCTGTCGAGTTGTATGCGACCTCTCCCCAAGAGGCTATTGCCTACCTCACGCAATATAGTTGCGATGCCGCCGAAGCCTCGACCGCTCGTTGGAAGAAGTTAGGTGAGTATCTTATGGTGAAATTCCTCGATGGAAATGTAAAGCAAGAAGAAAATGGAAAATTCAAGGATAATGGTTATGGATTGCCCGATTCTCCACTTTTCCCCGGATATTCCCAAGAGTACTATGAAGAAATCGTGCGGCAGACGGGCGATCGCTTTCTCGAAACGCCTCCGAAGTATTGAGTCTTGTCGGGAATTGTTTGGGGGAGTGAGGTAGCTCTTGGATTACTGAATGTTAAATTAATGAGAAACTTTTGCTTAAATAGTGTGGTGGTCTCGTTGAAATAACTAAATTTGTGACAGAAGATAATTAACTATTGAATTCTTTACGATATGGGAAATGAAGATTTATTGAAACAGGTGACCGCCAAAGCTCAAATATGGTTGGGCGATGGCTATGACGAAGAAACAAAGGCCGCTGTGCGTGCCATGCTCGATAACGAAGATAAGACCGATTTGATAGAGGCGTTTTATAAGGATCTCGAATTTGGTACGGGTGGTCTGCGTGGAATTATGGGAGCCGGAACGAATCGTATGAATATCTATACGGTGGGAGCTGCTACTCAGGGATTGTCCAATTATTTGAAAAAGGCCTTTGCCGACCTGCCCCAGATAAAGGTTGCTATCGGTCACGATTGCCGGAACAACAGCCGCAAATTTGCCGAGGTCGCTGCCGATGTTTTTTCGGCGAATGGTATTAAAGTATATTTGTTCGATGCTTTGCGTCCTACTCCCGAAGTTTCTTTTGCCATTCGAGAGTTGGGGTGTCAGAGTGGAGTGATACTTACAGCATCGCATAATCCCAAAGAATACAATGGATATAAGGCTTATTGGAACGACGGGGCACAGATGATAGCACCTCACGATAAGAATACCATAGACGAAGTAAATAAAATCACTTCGGTGAAAGATGTGAAGTTCCGGGGAAATGCAGAGCTGATCGAGATTATCGGAGAGGAAATAGATCGTCGGTATCTCGACCGTATTAAGACTCTATCGCTTAGTCCCGAGGCCATTGCTCATCATCACGATATGAAAATCGTATACACGCCTATACATGGTACGGGTGTGAAGTTGATTCCTGCTTCGTTGAAAAACTTCGGATTCACCAACATCATTCACGTTCCCGAACAAGATGTTGTAAGTGGAGATTTTCCGACTGTCGTTTCTCCCAATCCCGAAGAACCTGCGGCTCTCGATATGGCTATTAAGAAAGCCATTGAAACCGATGCCGAGTTGGTCATGGCTTCTGATCCCGATGCCGATCGTATCGGTATCGCTGTGCGTAACGATAAAGGTGAATTCGTTTTGGTGAATGGTAATCAGATTGTGATGATATTCCTCAATTACCTGATGACCCGTAATAAAGAATTAGGGCTGCTGAAAGGTAACGAATATATCGTTAAGACTATTGTGACGACCGAGACTATCAAGACGATCGCCGAGCAGAACGGATTCAAAATGTACGATTGCTATACAGGCTTCAAATGGATTGCTTCTGTTATTCGTGAGAACGAAGGCAAAGCCCGCTACATAGGTGGCGGAGAAGAAAGCTACGGATTTTTGCCCGAAGATTTCGTTCGCGACAAAGACTCTGTATCGTCTATTTCTTTAATGGCCGAAATCGCCGCTTGGGCGAAAGACAAAGGTATGACTATGTACCAAATGTTGCAGGATATCTATATTAAATATGGATATTCCAAAGAAAAGGGTATCTCGGTCGTTCGTAAAGGGAAATCGGGAGCCGAGGAGATAGTCGCCATGATGAAGAATTTCCGTGAGAATCCTATGAAAGAACTCGGTGGTTCTCCTGTGATTCTTATAAAAGATTATGCATCGCTTGAAGCTACCGATGTGGTGAATGGTACGAAATCGAAACTCGATATGCCTGTAACTTCCAATGTCTTGCAATATTTTTCGGCAGATGGTTCCAAAGTCTCTATTCGTCCTTCTGGTACAGAACCTAAAATCAAATTTTATATCGAAGTGCGTGGTATCAAGATGGATAACTATGCCGATTATGATGCAGCCAATGCAGCGGCCGATGCCAAAATCGAAGCGATTAAAAAAGAGTTGGGTATTTAATCGTTTTTGATTGAAATAGAGCCTTCTTGGCAGTAGAGAGAAATTAAATTTTTGAAACACTCTCCAAGTATATATCCCCGGAAAGAATTTCTTTCCGGGGATTTTTTTATTAAATGACTTTATTAACTTTTTCTTACTGTTCTTGTAATCGAGTTCAATAGTCAGCATTCAAGTATGGTTAGTTCCGTGGGATTTTCTCTGTATCGTATACATATAGGCTTTATGTAATTAGGAGATAAAAACACAATATAAAACTTGTTTTTAATTTCCCTTTACACTATCTTCGCCAAGTCGTTCGGCTGTTTGGTCTGTTCGACAGACATATTTTTTTGAAGCGTTTTGTTTTATCCTTTACAAGAAAACGACCAATTTTTAGCAGAAGGATAAGCAGTGCAAACGCTCATGCTTGCCATATATGCGCACGGGAGTGCAGGTATATATCGGTCGGCGTGGGGGAGCTGTTTATTTCTGCGTGGTTACTTGGTCGTACCTCTTGTAAGGTAAACAGGTAAGTTCCCTACGCTTTTTTAGTTTTAAACGTCTGCCGGAGGGGAATAGGGAGGCAAAAATCGATTGTATTTTATATGATTAACCTATCGAAAAACAACGTTGAAATGAAAAAGCCTTTTATTTATTCGGCTATTGCTTTTGTTCTTTTCTTGTTCGGTTGTGAGGAAGAATATGATAAATCGGGTATTTATTCTGTCGATATTGTGACGATGAATAAAACGGATGCTTATGCGGTTGTCGATTATAGGACTTTGTGTGGCTCCGGGAGGCTTGATACAGTTCCTCCTCATTCAAAAACGGTCAATAAGATATTGATTTGGGATACACATTTGGTCAAAGATTCTATGTGGTTGGAGTCGGAGCAACGTTTTGAGTATGTTCCCGATAAAGATTCGAGAGTATATACTCCTGCCGAATTTACATTAAATTATTATCGAGGGACGAATATGGACGGTCGGTTGGTCTTGTCGTCTATGAATAAAAAGAAGGTTGTCTATTTCAAGAGAATAGAACCTAATCAAATATGGGGTATTGAAATTCCCTGATGGTATAAGGTTGCAATTGTTCTTTTTGGTTGGCGACCGAGGATAGGGTCTCGATATTTCATGTCTTACGAAAGAGGGCATTATCAACCCCTCTCTTCGGGACTATTGTTTTTCAGCTTCTCCCCTATGGCACAACGTGCCATAGGGGAGAAGTAGATTACTTTTAAACCCTTCCTTTGTGGGGCGTTAGCCATATAGAGGAAGAGGCCCGGTTAGAATTCACTTGTGAAGTGGAATTTTATCTTGGGAAAATCTGTTTGAGCCATTTGCAGAACATAGTTCGAATCGGCCATGAAGACATCGCGACCATCGCGGTCTACACTCATGAACTGGTGTTTCCGTTTTTTGAATGCTTCGAGAGCCTGTGGGTCGTCGCTTTCTATCCAACAAGCCTTGTAAAGGCTAATGGGCTCCCAACGGCACTGCGCTCCATATTCGTGTAGCAATCGGTATTGGATAACTTCGAATTGTAGTTGTCCTACTGTCCCGATGATTTTACGGCCGTTGAATTGACTGACGAATAATTGGGCTACACCTTCGTCCATTAGTTGATCTATACCCTTGTTCAATTGTTTCGACTTCATCGGATCATCGTTTTCGATGTATTTAAACATTTCGGGCGAGAAACTCGGTAGCCCCTTGAAGTGCAATTCTTCGCCACAGGTGAGCGTATCGCCTATTTTGAAGTTGCCTGTATCGGGCAACCCGACGATGTCGCCGGGATAAGCTTCGTCGACCACCGATTTCTTCTGTGCCATGAATGCCGTGGGACTCGAAAAGCGCATCATCTTGTTACTGCGCACATGCTTGTAATTGGCATTTCGTTCGAATTTTCCCGAACATACTTTTACGAAGGCAATACAACTGCGATGATTGGGATCCATGTTGGCGTGTATCTTGAATACGAACCCTGTGAAGTTTTCCTCTTCGGGTCGGACGATTCTTTCTACCGCTTGAATGGGTTTGGGCGCAGGTGCTATTTTCACAAAGCAATCGAGCAATTCTTTTACTCCGAACATATTTAGCGCCGAGCCGAAAAATACGGGAGCCATTTTGGCTGCTAAATAATCCTCCGTGTTAAATTCGGGATAGACGCCTTCGACCAATTCGAGGTCGGCACGTAACTTTTCGGCATCTTGTTCTCCTATGTAGGTCTCCAATTCGGGACTGTTCACATCGGTTAATTCGATGCGTTCGGTGACGACTTGTTTATTCGGTGTAAATAGGTTTAGGTTCTGTTCGTAGATATTGTAAACTCCTTTGAACTTTTGTCCGATGTTGATAGGCCAACTGAGGGGCCGTACGTTTATTTTCAACTCTGCTTCCAATTCGTCCAGAATGTCGAACGGGTCGCGACCCTCACGATCGAGTTTGTTGACAAACACGATTACCGGTGTATTGCGCATACGGCACACCTCCATGAGTTTGCGAGTTTGTGTTTCAACACCTTTTGCAACGTCGACTACGATAATTACGCTATCTACTGCTGTCAGTGTGCGGTATGTGTCTTCGGCGAAGTCTTGGTGACCCGGGGTGTCGAGAATATTTATCTTGTAATCGCCGTAATTGAATCCCATGACCGAAGTAGCGACCGAGATACCGCGTTGCTTCTCTATCTCCATCCAGTCCGAAGTGGCGGTCTTTTTGATTTTATTCGATTTTACAGCTCCGGCAATGTGAATAGCTCCTCCGAAAAGAAGCAGTTTCTCGGTTAGTGTCGTTTTTCCTGCATCCGGGTGGCTGATAATAGCGAATGTTCTACGTTTACTGATTTCTTCTGTAAGTGTACTCACGTTATTAATGGGTTTCTTGTAATAATTTTATGCAATTCGACAGGCTTTCGTACCAGTGAGGAATAGTCAGCCCGTATGTTTTTTTAATTTTACTTTTATCGAGGACACTGTAAAAAGGTCTGTGTGCCTTACTGGGATATTCGTCGCTTCGTATTGGTGTCACTCGACAGGTCGTGATCCCGGCCAGCCTGTGAATAGTTACTGTGAAGTCATACCAACTGCATGCCCCTTCGTCGGAGAAATGGTATGTTCCCGGCACGAATGTATCCGCTTGCAGTATGACAAGGATTGCTTGTGCGAGGTCGGCGGCACAAGTGGGCGTGCCTATCTGGTCGGCGACTACCGATAACTCCTCCCGTTCTTCTCCTAAATGCAGCATGGTTTTGACAAAATTGTTGCCGTAAGGAGAGTATAACCATGCTGTGCGAATGATAATGCTTTCGGGACAGATGTCGGTCAATATTTTTTCGCCTTCCAGTTTGGTCGAACCGTAAACCGATTGCGGGTCAGGGACCACATCTTCGGTATAAGGACGGTAACCTCTTCCGTTGAAAACATAGTCGGTGGAGATATGAATCATGCGGGCTCCGTAATCGGCAGCCGCGCGAGCAAGGTTTTCGACGGCATCGGTATTGATTTTTTTGCAAAGTTCGGCATTGTCTTCCGCTTTGTCTACCTGAGTATAGGCGGCACAGTTGACGATATAGTCGATGTGGTTGTCGGCTATGGTTTGTTTTACGGCTTCGGCATTGCAGATGTCCAATTCGGCGACATCGGTAAAGATACATTCAAAACGGTTGTTCCCTTTCAATGCGTTCCGCATTTCATGTCCCAACTGTCCGTTAGCGCCCGTAATAAGAATTTTCTTAGTCATCGCATTTTATGTTTTATTCCAGTTCCAATTCACCGGCTTTTTCCTGTTTGTATTTTTCGGCGAGAATCGAAAGGAAAGTCGATATCTGTTGAATCGCTTTCAGTGTGTCGGATTGGATTTCTTTTTTCTGCAATCGCAGTAACAATACTCCGTACAACGCATTGAAACAGGTTTCCAATTCACCGGTCTTTCCTTCTCCCGATTTGGCTCTCAGCTCCACTATATAGGGAAGAGTCTTGAAAAATGCTGCTCCGTAAAACGGTTCTCGGGTAGATTTCAGCAAACGTAGGTGCAAATCTGTCAAGTCGATAAGTACGTTCTTGTTCAGTTGTAAATGGCCTTTCTTTTCTACACCCTCCGAGTGCATCATATCGATGAGTGATTCGTACCATTCCCGCATGCTCTTTTTTTGTTCCTCGGGTAAGTCATAAGAATTGATGATATGCTTTTGTATTTGGTCTATATCCAGCCCGTAAGCTCGGATAATATCCTCAATTTGCCACATATACAGCAAGTATTCGGCAATATTTTCCTTTTTTTTCTGACTGGCTATAATCATTGATAATGAAATTTTAAGTATATATCTGCGTTGCGACCTTCTGTAAGGTTGTAGGGATTCCTTTCCCGAAATTGTCTGCAAAGATAATGTAAATCGTTTGCTGTCGCAATGTTATGTAATGAAAAATATAAAAGTTCAAAGAGCCCTGTTAAGGTGGTTGAATGGGAAGAAATAATTTGTAGAGTCGGAATGCGTTGTTCCGAAATTCGAAAGGTGTTTAGGGGAGAAAGAGAAAACCTCCGTTATGCTTCATTTACATAACGGAGGTTTTGATTATTGACGAATAAGTTTTGTCAATTGTTCTGGATTCGGGTCTTTGGCGATGATGACACCCTCGGGCGAAATCAGATAACTGGCGAATCCTTTGTTCAGACGGTAGTTATCGAATATATCCGATTGAGAACCGTCTTTGTCATAGAATTGGGTAGCGGTGTTTAGCCCGTCTCGTTTGATTGTCTCTTCGAATACTTTTCGACTGGTATCGAACGATACCGATACGAGACTGATGTTTTCGATTTTGCTTTTGTCTATTTCTCGGGCAAACCGTATATTTTCCATACGAGACGGAGCATCGTATCCGGCCCAGAAATTCAGCAAAACATATCGGCCTTTTAATTCACTGAGAGTAACTGCCCCCTCTGAATTTTTTAATTTCAACATCGGGGCCTGTTTCCCTTCTTTTAATCCAGTTTCTACCGGATTGAAAGCCGACGAAAACAATAAAACCAACGCCAGCATACCAATAACTGACTTTGTTTTCTTCATAATGAAGTATTATGGTTCATACTAAATCTGACGTCAGGGTATCGCACCGAAACGGCAGACCCCGCTGATTTTCAGCGGTTAGTTCCTCTTGCTTAGGACGCTTCCTTCACTACCGGGAACCCATAAAATCGGGACAAAGTTGGAGGTTTTTCGGGAATTAACCAAATGTGTTTCTTGTTTTAACAATTTAAAATTTGATAATTATCTGGTTATTAGTCTTTTTTGAAGGAGCTAATTGCTACTTAAAACGGCACATTCTGTATCCTATTGCTTCAAACTTTTCGCCATAAAGGGGGATTTTGTTTTTTTCTGTCCCTTGTGCATCGTAGTCGATGAGGTAAAGTTGGTCATTTTCGCTCACGACCATACTGCATACGTTTTGGAAACTTATGCAATTTTGAATATATCCATCGCCATTGTAGATGAGTTGTTCGTTACCGAATGGGACAATGCTGCGACGATAAACTTTATTGTCCTCGGTTATGATATAATCGTGGTTACTTAAATAGGGGAATTTCTGTATATCCCAATGGTTTATAATGTTAGAGAATTGCTCTCGGTCGATAGGTGTAGCTTCAAAAGAGTCTACACCACCGGTCGGAGTAATGGTGATGGCGAAGAGAGTACTATTGCCATTCTCGATGTTGCCGGGGAGTAATATGGTTTTGTCGGGATATTGGTAGGCTTTGTAGTAGGGATACCAAATCATAGTGGTATTGTCGGGGGCGGGATCTACCCAGTCGGTCTCCCACATTGAGGTTCCTTCGGGAGTTTCTATACGGAGGGTCGAGTGAATGTGCGAGGCATCTTCCCAATAATGTAAATAACGCAACCGATATAGCATTCCCGAACCGTAACAAGTGAAAACTTCGCTTTTGGCTTGCCCTTCGGTAGGAGGTGTAAATTCTTTGATTTTCCCATATTTGTTCATGATCTGATTCTCGTTGAGGTAGATAGAACCGTCACTTGCGCCTATCCATTTGCCCCAAATGCCTATGGCATCGGGAACTTGGGTTTTGTAAGCACGAGCGGTGACATACAGTCCGGGGTTGTGTTGGGATAATTCTTTCCAATAATTCAAGTCTCCCTCAGGCAGTTCTATGATATAAATGCGTGTATTGAAATCAAGATCTTCTTGGTAACGTTGTAGGTTCGATACATAGAAACTGCGTTCATCGCGTTGTTGGAACTGAGCATTCATGCGTATCAGAACATCTTGTTCGTCTATGTAATAGACAAGTCCTGTGGCGATGTCGATAATGACTTGTTGAGAGGAACTGCTCCACAAACTGGCTGTATAGTTTGTGGTGTCATAATGGATCATCTCGTCTTCGTTGGCTCCGCATACAATTCTTCCATAGATGTATCGGGAAGAGATTTGTTCGAGGTCTCTAAACGAACAAAAACCGAGTGCTCGGCCATCGGCGTTGCGAAACAAAGGGAGAGATATTGCGCCGTTGGAGTCAGAAGCGAACGAGTAGTCGTAAGAGCCACTATTGCAGGTGACGAGGGTTGTGATGTTGTCTACGTCCATGCTGAACGGAAAACCTACGACGAAATTGTTTATCGGCTCACCGCTTGTGTATATCTCGACTTCCCCGAATTGGTATTGCTCTTCGCCGATAGTCACATACATGGAGTGTGCTCCTTTGAGACGTGCCGGCAACTCAAAAATTCCCTCTTGGCGGGAGAGGGGAGTCACGTCAAATTTTTCATCGTTGATGTATAAGGCAATAGGTTTTTGGATTAAGTCGGTCGATTTGGAAGAGACAATGGTCTGGTAGTCGGCGATGATGCGCCGGGGAATTGCGAAGTCTAGTATCGTGCCATTTTGAGTGCGGGTGCTTTGTTTTACAATGATAAGAGAACTGTTTTCGCCACAGGTGAGCCTGAATGCAGCCTCTCTTTCTTTACCACTGAAATTAGCTTGGGCGATAATCCCGATGGAGTGTATGCCTTTTGAACCGTGCTCGGTGTCGACTGTTACCCAGTCGGAGCCTTTATATTCGGTCTCCGGGTTAGTCTCGGGAGCGATATACCAATCGTCTGATACAGTAAATTCGATACTGTTTGGCTTTTGGGTCTCATCGGCCGATAGAACGACAACATCGTTAACCAACTCGATCGAATATGGCTCATCGTCTTTATTTTTTTCCGAAGGATCAAGACAGCTAGTTAAGAGTGCTACTGAAAAAAATAAGGCAAAAATGTAAATGAAAGATTTCATAGAGTCCTTTTTGTTGGAACAATATTTTTAATTATATTTTGCAAATATAAATCAAAGAAAGTGTAATAAGAAGGTTTATATTGTTTTTTAGGTAATTCTCTTTGAGGAGCTGTTTGGCAAGGTTACTTGTATATCTTTTTGAGGGTTGGAATTTGTCTTTTCTTTTCGGGGCGTTTTTTGAGGAATCATTTATTAGCGGAAGATAATACCATAATAGGGAAACTTCTAAATAAAGTTTGTCGCTGCTATTCTTTACGCTATATTTGCAGAAATAAATCGGAATAGTTCTTTTTAATGAAACCAAAAAACGAAATTATACTTATTAATATATCGGGTGACGATAAACCGGGAGTAACGACCGCTTTGGCAGAAGTGTTAGCCCGGTACGATGCTTTTATTTTGGACATCGGGCAGGCCGATATTCACCATACGCTTTCGTTGGGCATATTATTTAAAACTGACGAAACCAAATCGGGCGATATACTTAAAGATCTCCTGTTCAAAGCCTATGAGCTTGATGTGAACATTCGTTTCTCCCCTATTAGTGAAGAGGAATATACGCGTTGGGTGGGGTTACAGGGAAAGAACCGCTATATCATTACGATATTGGGGCGTTGTATTACAGCCCGTCAGATAGGTGAGGTCACCCGTATTGTGGCAGAGCAAGGATTAAATATCGATGCCATTCAACGGCTTACGGGGCGTATTCCGCTCGATGAAACGGTTCGGCCTCCCAAATCATGTATTGAATTGTCTGTGAGGGGTACGCCGAGAGATAAAGTGGCTATGCAGTCCGAGTTCATGCAACTCTCGGCACGTTTGGGCATGGATATATCTTTGCAGGAAGATAGTATATATCGCCGTTGCCGTCGGTTGATCTGTTTCGATATGGATTCTACACTAATAGAAACCGAGGTTATCGACGAGTTGGCAGTGAGAGCCGGGGTAGGCGACGAGGTGAAAGCGATCACCGAGTCGGCTATGCGAGGGGAGATCGATTTTTGCGAGAGTTTCGCACGACGTGTCGGTCTGTTGAAAGGACTCGACGAATCGGTTTTGAAAGAAGTGGCTGAATCGCTTCCCGTCACCGAGGGCGTGGATCGTCTGATGCAAGTGTTGAAACGGGCAGGATTCAAAATTGCTATTCTTTCGGGTGGATTTACCTACTTCGGAAACTATTTGAAACAACGTTATGGAATCGATTATGTGTATGCCAATGAGTTGGAGATAATCGATGGGAAATTGACGGGACGTTATGTCGGCGATATTGTCGATGGGCGTCGAAAGGCTGAGTTGTTGAAACTGATAGCGCAGGTAGAAAACGTGGATATAGCTCAGACGATAGCTGTCGGAGATGGGGCGAATGACTTGCCAATGTTGAGTACGGCAGGGTTAGGTATCGCTTATCATGCTAAACCGAAAGTGAAGGAAAACGCGAGTCAGTCCATCTCGACGATAGGCCTCGATGGGGTTCTCTATTTTATCGGATTTAAAGATTCGTTTATTTCCGAAGCCAATTGATGAAGTATATTTTGCTGGGTTGTTGCAAATGATAATATGAAGTATGAAACGGATTTTGTCGATTCTCTTTACAGTGGTTTGCGGATTGGCTTGTTTGCAGTCCCAGACCGTGGGCTTGGTTTTGAGCGGAGGCGGAGCTAAGGGAATAGCGCATATAGGTATTATCAAAGCCCTCGAAGAAAATAATGTGCCCATCGATTATGTAGCCGGTACGTCGATGGGGGCTATTGTGGGGGCATGGTATGCTATGGGATATACCCCCGACGAAATGCTGGATTTGATTCTTTCCGAAGATTTCAACTTGTGGTCTCGTGGAATTTTTGACAAAAGATACGTCTATTATTTTAAGAAACCCGATCCTACTCCCGAGATCGTTACATTTAATGTCGCTTTACAAGACTCGACTAAATTCGAACCGCATTTCTTGCCTAATAGCCTCATCAATCCGTTCCCTATGAATTATGCGTTCATGAGTATATTTGCACCTTATTCGGCACAGTGCGAAGGGAATTTCGATAATTTATTCGTTCCGTTTCGAGCGGTTGCCTCCGATGTATATCACAAGCGAGAAGTCATATTGAGGAATGGTGATTTGGGTGATGCCGTGAGAGCTTCCATGAGTTTTCCTTTCGTATTCAAACCGATTGAAATCGACAGCGTATTGGTCTATGACGGCGGTATTTATAATAATTTCCCTGTCGATGTGATGAAGTCCGATTTTAATCCCGATATCATCATCGGGAGTATTGTTGCCGCTAAACTGGATAAACCCAAAGAAGACGATTTGATGAATCAAATCGAGAATATGGTCATGCAAAAAAGCGATTATACTCTCGATCCCGAAGATGGGATTTTGATGCGTTTCAATTTGAGTGATGTAGGACTTCTCGACTTTCCCAAAGCACGGCAAATTGCCAAGATAGGATATGACCGTACGATAGCTATGATGGATTCTATCAAAAGTCGTATTCCCAGAGAACTATCTCAGGACACCCGCCAATTGCAGCGAATGGTTTTCAAAAGTAAAACCCCCGACCTTGTATTTGATAAAGTTTCGGTAGAGGGAGGGAATCATCAACAACGGGAGTATATTCGTCGGCAATTCGATTCAGATGAACCTTTTTCCGATGAGCAGGCTAAGGCTGCTTACTATAAAACCATATCCGATGGAAAAATATCCGATTTGATACCTCATGCCCGATACGACAAGGAAAGTGGCATGTTCAATCTCGATATTAAAGCAAAAGTGCACGATCAACTGGCGATAGGAATGGGAGGATTTATTTCGTCGACTAGTTCCAATCAAATATATATAGGTGCACACTATCGCACGGTAAGCCTCAATTCTCTCGATCTCGATTTAGGTGGGCAAATAGGACAGTCTTATACTTCTGGCATGTTATCGGCTCGTTTCGATTTGAAGACCGTTATACCTATGTATCTGAAACTGCAAGCTGTGGCTTCTAAACAAAAGTTTTATCAAAATGAAACGTTGTTTTATTCCGACCGTATGCCCTCTTTTATCACACAATCCGAGCAATATGTGAAGTTACGGTTGGGGTTGCCGTTTTTGACCGGTTCAAAAGCTGTCGTTTCTGTTGGATATGGTTCGATGAACGATAAGTATTACCAATCCAATACGGTAGATTTTTCCAAGAATGAACAGGATCGCAGTCGTTATAACTTGCTTGTAGCATCGATGAAATTCGATCAAAATAATTTGAATAATTACATGTACCCCACCTCTGGTACAGATTGTTCCGTATTAGGGCTATTGGCGTATGGAAAAGAACGATTCAAACCATATAACTCGAATTTGCAACCACATAGCAAACAGACACTTTCGTGGTTACAGATAGAAGGAAATATTCATACCTATTTCCCTTTGGGAAATAAATTCGTGTTGGGTGTTCGGGGAAAAGCCGTGGTATCGAGTAAAGGACTGTTGAGTAATTATACTTCCACACTAATCCAAGCACCGGCATTTACTCCTACTCCGCATAGTAAAACTATCTTCAATCCAGCTTTTCGTTCCACACAATATTTGGCTGCGGGAGTGATACCCATTTGGAAAATCCTGAATAATTTGCAATTTCGCAATGAGTTCTATGTTTTTGCTCCATTTCGGCAGATTTACGAAGGTGAAAATATGGTTCCCTATTATGGAAAAGCCTTTACGAAGTATCATTTTATGGGCGAGAGTTCCTTAGTGCTCGATCTCTCTTTCGCTTCGATTAGTCTTTATGCCAATTACTATGATTATCCAGCACGTAACTGGAACTTCGGTATAAATATCGGTCTGTTGGTATTCAGTCCTAAATTCTTGGAATAAGAAAAAATCTATTTATCTGAAAATGGGTACGATAGAAAAAAATCATATATTAGAGGTAAAAAAATAAGATAAAAAGATACGTCGGAATAAAATTATTCCTATCTTTGCAACCGCAAACGGCTCCGTAGCTTAACTGAATAGAGCATCTGACTACGGATCAGAAGGTTACAGGTTTGAATCCTGTCGGAGTCACTCAATGCAAGGTTGTTCAAGCGAGAACAACTATATGAAAAAACAGATTTGGAAATGGCTCCGTAGCTTAACTGAATAGAGCATCTGACTACGGATCAGAAGGTTACAGGTTTGAATCCTGTCGGAGTCACAAAAAGGGTCCCATATAATCTATATGAGACCCTTTCTTTTTGGAATTCTGTCCTTATTTTTAGCTCTCTTATTTCCGATTTCGTCGGAATAAGAGGGGATTTAATGTTCGTCTAAAATCTCGTTACTATCTTCTTCGCTATTTCCGTCGTCTTTTTGAGAAGCCGGTTTAACCACCCATGCGCTCAATTCATATAATGCATATAAGGGAACGAATACGACAGACAAAGTAAATGGGTCGCTCGATGGTGTGATAAACGCAGCTAATATAAGTAGTATGACGATAGCATGTCGGCGATAAGTTTTGAAAAAACGTCTTGTGATAAGCCCCATGTTCGACAACAACCAGCACAGCAGGGGTAATTCGAATACGAGTCCCATAATAAAATTAAGTGTGAGGAAGTTGCTCATGTATGAGTCCAGTGAGATTTGGTTAGGAACCATTTCGCTCACTTGGTACTCTGCCAAAAAACGCAACGTTAACGGAAATACAAGAAAATATCCCACTCCGATACCGATAAAGAACATGATATTTCCTGCGAGAAATGCCCCTCTGGCATGTCGTTTTTCGCCGGCGTATAATCCCGGACTGACGAAAGTCCACAGTTGATAGATGACATATGGAAACGCAAACAACAAGGCAATCCACATGGACGTGCTCATGTGGATAAAAAACTGGGAAGCTAATTGTATATTGATAAGTTTTACCTCGAAATGGTCGTTGCAAAAATCCGGTAAGATGGACGTGTGTTGGCTCAGGTCACAAAGTAGCCGATATAATATGAAATCAGAATGACAGGGCGCAAGGATAATGCTGTCGAATATTCGAGGCATGAGAGTAAAAAACACGACCGATAAGAGGATAATTGCACCGACCGAGCGTAGTATGACTCTGCGCAGGTCATCGACATGATCCCAAAAACTCATCTCTTTCAGCTCGTTATCCATGAATGTGTCGTGGCTCTACAAGTGTGGTAAAACCGTAAAATATCATTTATACATGAGAATGCAGAAATGATAATGATTATAATTATAGTGAACGATCGAGTAATTATTTCCCTTCTTCCTTTTTCTGTTCCTCGTTTTTGGAGACCGGAGCATTTATTTCCTCTTCGATTTCGTTCATTCCCTTTTTGAAACTACGTACACCCTTCCCGATACCGTGCATCAATTCCGGTATTTTTCTACCTCCAAAAAGAAGTAAAACCACTACCAATATAACAATAAGCTCTGTCGTACCGAGGTTCCCGAAGAGTAAAAGTATCGCAGAAAATGTGTTCATTTATTTTATCGTTTAAGTATTATTTCGTTCAATGGGAACAAAATAAGAAAGAATATTTGTATAATACAACAAATCTATATCAAAATTGATTAACTTTGCAGCGATTTTTGAATAAGGAAAATTTTCCGTAATTAAAAAAGAAGAAAATGAAAGCATTTGTATTTCCCGGACAAGGGGCGCAATTTGTAGGTATGGGAAAAGACCTCTACGAAAATAACCCCGTAGCCAAAGAGATGTTCGATAAGGCCAACGAGATATTGGGCTTCAATATCACCGACCTGATGTTTAACGGAACAGACGAAGATTTGCGTCAAACCAAAGTTACCCAGCCTGCTATATTCTTGCACTCGGTAATTTTGGCAAAAACGATGGGTGACGATTTTAATCCCGATATGGTAGCCGGTCACTCGTTGGGTGAATTTTCGGCATTGGTAGCCGCCGGAGCACTTTCTTTCGAGGACGGTTTGCGTCTTGTCTCGGCACGTGCGCAGGCTATGCAGAAAGCTTGTGAAAAAACACCGTCGACAATGGCGGCTGTGTTGGCTTTACCCGATGCGAGAGTCGAGGAATTGTGCGCTTCGGTAACCGAAGGTGTCGTGGTTCCTGCCAATTATAATTGCCCGGGACAAATTGTTATATCGGGTTCTATCGAAGGTGTAGATGCTGCCTGTGCAAAGATGTTGGAGGCCGGTGCAAAACGGGCTTTGAAACTCAAAGTGGGTGGTGCTTTCCATTCTCCTCTGATGGAGCCGGCTCGTGCTGAATTGGCAGATGCCATCGCTCATACCGATTTCCATGCTCCGAAATGTCCTGTTTATCAGAATGTGAATGCAGAACCTCAAACCGATCCTGAAACGATCAAGAAGAACCTTATCGCTCAATTGACCGCTCCGGTACGTTGGACACAAACTATCCAAAACATGATCGCCGCCGGAGCCGATACGTTTGTCGAGGTAGGACCGGGAGCTGTGCTGCAAGGTTTGGTAAAGAAAATTTCGTCGGAAGTAGCGACTTCGGGAATCCAGTAAGTCGTATACAATATTAGTAAAAGAGCGGTAACGAAAGTTGCCGCTCTTTTTTTGTTTCCGGTTTATCGGGAAAATCGCTTTCTGATAAATTTGTTTTGCACATTGAGCTGTGAGGGAGTTTGGCGAGAAAAGTGAACATGTTTGCTTTGTCTTTCTCTCACCTTGTACTATCTTTGCAAAGTTGCGAAGACGGGCTGTGGTTCGGCATAATCAAATAAATTTGCTTCTGCGCTCACCTTGCACTATCTTTGCATAATCAAAAGAATTGTGATATGAACCTCTTCAATGATTTTCTGAATACTATTTCGGATACAGAGGTTACGACGACCTCGGCTATATTCAAGTTGATGCTGAGTTTGTTGTTGGGGGGTATCGTGGGCTTTGAGCGAAAGCGGAAAGGCCAAGTAGCCGGTGCTCGTACATTTGCGCTCATCTCTATGGGTGCAACGTTGGCGATGATTATCTCTATCTATATTCCACAGGTTTATTTGGGATTGAAAAACGGAGACCCGGGACGAGTTGCCGCACAAGTGATTACAGGTGTCGGTTTCTTGGGTGCGGGAGCCATCATTCAAACAAAAGGTTCGATACGAGGTCTGACCACAGCTGCCGGTATTTGGATGGTGGCGGCTTTGGGTTTGGCGGTAGGTGTAGGTCTTTATGTTATTGCGATTATTTCGACCATATTGATATTGTTCACATTGGTGAGTTTGGAACAATATGAACGTCGGACGAATTTAGACCGGGAAGGAAAAATTATACATTTGAAAGCGGCCGAGATTGTCGAGGATTTGACCCGGTATGAAAAATTATTGGGTGAGTATAAGGTTTCGTTACACAATGTGTTGGTAGAATATAATTATTCGGAACAGAAGACCGATTTGAAATTTATCGTTTTGTCTCGGTCTACGACCGATTTTGTTTCTCTTTTTTCCCATATGCGTAATATTTACCGAACGGAATATATTTCACTTCAAAACGAGATTTGATTATGGAATTGGATGCCCTCATTACCGATTTGGCTCTTATTTTGATTGTGGCTGGGGTAGTGACATTACTTTTCAAGAAATTGAAACAGCCCGTTGTATTGGGTTATATTGTCGCCGGTTTTTTAGTGGGTCCCAATTTCGTTTTTTTTCCTACTATAGTAGATGAGGGTGATATAAATTTATGGGCAGAACTGGGTATCATTGTACTTCTGTTTTCTTTGGGATTGGAATTCAGCTTTAAAAAACTTTTTCAAGTAGGGGCATCGGCCGTTCTTACAGCGCTAGTCGTTGTATCGGGTATGATGCTGGCAGGCTACGGAGCCGGTCGGTTATTACATTTTACGTATCTCGACAGTATCTTTTTGGGAGCCATGTTATCCATGTCGTCGACGACGATTATCATCAAGGCCTTTACCGATTTGAATTTACGCAAGAAGGCTTTTACGAATTTAGTTTTTGGAGTGTTGATTGTAGAAGATTTGTTTGCCGTGGTGATGATGGTGGTACTTTCTTCTATTGTCGTGAAGAACTCGTTCGAAGGGGCGGAACTGTTGGAGAGTATCGCTAAATTGGTCTTTTTCCTGATTATTTGGTTTGTTGTGGGGATCTCCATATTACCCCTGATTCTGAAAAAAACACGTAAGTTTTTAAATGACGAGACTTTGTTGGTCGTTTCTATGGGGCTCTGTTTGGGTATGGTCGTTTTGGCTACTTATGCCGGATTTTCTTCGGCTTTGGGAGCTTTTGTCATGGGATCTATATTAGCCGGTACGAACGAAGCCGAACGGATAGAGAAAGTCGTTCAACCGGTAAAGGACCTGTTTGGAGCCATATTTTTCGTATCGGTAGGTATGTTGGTCAGCCCGGCGGCTCTCAGTCAATATGCATTGCCTATCTGTTTGCTCTCTATTGTTGTTATTGTAGGACAGATATTCTTCGGTACGGTGGGTATGTTGGCTTCGGGACAGACTTTGAAAATATCAATACAATCGGGGTTCAGTTTATCTCAAATCGGTGAGTTCGCTTTTATTATAGCCTCGTTGGGAATGTCGTTGAATGTGATCGACAAATTTCTGTATCCGATAGTTGTGGCAGTATCGGTGATAACTACTTTTTTGACTCCTTATTGTATTCGGTTGGCCGACCCTGCTTATAGTTGGATTGAGCGACGTTTGCCGGAGAGGTGGCTTGCAGCTATTGACCGTTATAGTCAGAGTCGAACCGAAATAAAGCCTCATAAGGCAGTATGGAAAGAGGCTATTGCACAATATTTGTGGAGAGTACTGCTTTATTCGTCGCTGATCGTAGCGATAATTATGGTCTCTAAAATGTGGTTTATACCGTTGATGGTGGAAATTTTGCCTGAGTGGGGGCGTATGATCGCCGCTATCGTAACTTTTGTAGTGATGTCTCCGTTCTTGTGGGCTTTGATGGTTAAGGAGGTAAGCATGTCCTTGATAAGGAAATTGGGAGAGGGGAGTGTAAACCGGGTTCCATTGACTTTGATGATAGTTTTCCGCATATTGCTGGCTTTGTTTTTCGTTATATATTATCTTTCTATTGTCCACTCTCAACGTACCGGTGTGTTGTTGGGACTGGGCATATTCATTGTTGTTCTCATTTTATTGTCTAAGCGCATACAGAAGCAGTTCATGCGTATCGAAAATATATTTATGGATAACTTGAACGAAAGGGAATTGCGAAAGACAGGACGGAATACGAGCTTGGTGAGCGATATGCATTTGGCCTATATGGATGTAAATGCTGACTGTCCGTTTGCCGGACGTCGCCTAATGGATTCCGATTTACGCAGAGAATATGGAATCAATGTCGTAAGTATTCAGAGGGGAACTCGGCGAATCAATATCCCGAAGGGGGAAACCCGAATTTTTCCGGGAGATACGATCGGTGTTATTGGAACAGATGATCAGATTCAATCTTTGCTTACCGTAGTGGAAGGTAGTGAATCGCCCGAAGAGGAAACCGATAACAGGGAAGTCACATTTACGCATGTTGTTGTTCCCGGGAATTCGCCGTTGATCGGGCAAACGAGCTCGTCGTTGAGCATTCGTAATAAGAATAATTGCCTCGTTGTGGGAATAGAACGTGCAGACGGAACATTTCATCAGCCCGACGGACAAACTTGTTTTGAGGCGCACGATGTGATTTGGCTTGTCGGGGAGCCGGATAATATCAAACAGTTGATTCAGGATAAAATAGAAAATCATATACAACATACATAAAGACCTACGATTATGCAGGAAAAAATTATTATTCTCGATTTCGGTTCTCAATACACGCAGTTGATTGCCCGTCGGTTGCGGGAGCTGAACACGTATTGCGAAATCTTGCCGTACAATAAATTCCCTTACGGAGAAGAGGGAATTAAAGGAGTGATTCTCTCGGGGAGTCCCTATTCGGTGAACGATCCTAATGCCCTTTTTGTCGATTTGAGTCGTATCCGTGGTGTCTATCCGGTACTTGGCGTTTGTTACGGGGCGCAATTTTTGGCTCATACGTCGGGGGGAAAGGTCGAGTCTGCCGATACCCGGGAATATGGTCGTGCCAATTTGGCTTGGCATGATGAGAACGATCCCCTCATGCGCGGTGTGCGGGAGAATTCCACCGTATGGATGTCGCATGGCGATTCTATTACGGTAATTCCCTCTACCTTCACCCTTGTGGCCAGTACCCATGAAGTAAAGACAGCGGCTTTTCATATCGAGGGCGAACCGACATGGGGTGTACAGTTCCACCCAGAGGTATATCACAGTGAAGACGGCACGCTTCTGCTGACGAATTTCGTACGTGATATCTGTCACTGTGATATGGACTGGACACCGGCATCGTTTATCGAACATACGGTAGCGGAATTAAGTACGAAATTGGGAGACGATAAAGTGGTATTGGCTTTGTCGGGAGGTGTCGATTCTACTGTGGCTGCCGTGTTGCTTAACAAGGCGATCGGTAATCACCTTACCTGTATCTTCGTCGATAACGGTTTGTTGCGGAAAAACGAGTTTGAGAGCGTTCTTGCCAACTACAAGGATATGGGGCTCAATGTCTTGGGCATAGATGCTAAGGATTATTTTTACGAACAGTTGAAGGGGGTGACCGAGCCGGAAAAGAAACGGAAAATTATCGGTAAAGGTTTTATCGATATTTTCGATCGCGAGGCTCGTAAGCTGACCGATATAAAATGGTTGGCGCAAGGTACTATTTATCCCGACGTGATCGAATCGCTTTCGATTACGGGTATGACTATCAAATCGCACCATAATGTGGGAGGATTACCCGAGAAGATGAATTTGAAACTGGTGGAGCCGTTGCGTCTGCTGTTTAAAGACGAGGTGCGCCGGGTCGGTCGGGAACTGGGTATCAGCGAGAAACTCATCGGACGTCACCCTTTCCCCGGTCCCGGATTGGCTGTCCGTATACTTGGAGATATCACACCCGAGAAGGTACATATCTTGCAGGAGGCAGATCATATTTTCATACAAGGACTTATCGACAACGACCTGTATAATAAAGTGTGGCAGGCGGGAGTCGTTTTGTTGCCGGTACAGTCGGTAGGGGTGATGGGCGACGAACGGACATACGAGCGGGCTGTCGCCCTCCGAGCCGTTCTTTCGACCGACGGTATGACTGCCGATTGGGCTCATTTGCCTTATGAGTTCCTTGCCAAGGTATCTAACGACATTATTAACAAGGTGCGTGGCGTGAATCGGGTTGTTTACGACATCAGTTCTAAACCGCCTTCGACTATCGAGTGGGAATAGTCGATAGATTTCGGAATTTATAAAACAAGCGGAGCCAATTCCCTCAAATGGAAATTGGCTCCGCTTCTGCATTATGGAGAAAGATTGAATTTATTTTTTCTCGGTAAGAGTGAACCTGATTGTACCGGCATTGACTAAATCTTCGTGGAAAATGAATCGTCCTTTATGTTTTTTTCCGTTTACCGTGATACGGTCGGTGTAGATAGCCTTCGGAGAAGGCCGTTCGCACTCGATGACCAGGGTGTCTTGGGTATAATAACGAGGATCGAGATGGAGTATAATCTTGTCGAAGGCAGGAGCTACGAGGGTATAACGGGGTATTCCCGGACAATCGGGATAAAGTCCCATCATACTGAATACGGCCCATGCTGACATCGTTCCTGTGTCGTCATTGCCGGGTATGCCATCGGGTTGATTCTTGAAGTATTTTTTCAAGAGCGAGTTGACTAGCGAGTCGGTTCTCCATTCTTCACCTTTGACTTGGGCAAAAAGGTAGGGGTAAGTGATGTCTGGCTCATTTGCCGGATCGTAGAAATTTTCATCGAATACTTTGCGCAACTTGGCGGCGAATTTCTTTTCTCCTCCCATCAATCGTTTTAGCCCGCCGATGTCGTGGGGGACATAGAAGGTGTAATTCCATGCGTTGCCTTCATGGAATCCGGGAGCCGGTTCGAAGTTAAGTCCTTGCAGGGGATCGAACGGTGTGTAGAATGAGCCGTCTGGCAGTATGGGACGCAGTGTCCCGAATTCTTTGCAATAGTAGTGTTTGTAGCCCAACGAACGTTTGGCGAAGGTTTGGGCATCTTCTTTGAGTCCTAAACTTTCGGCGAAGCGGGAGAGTGCGAAATCTGCCAGATAGTATTCGAGGGCGTGGGATACGGAGTTGTCGAATTGCTCGCGTAAGGGTACATATCCCAGTTTCATGTAGTCGTCGTTATCGGTGCGTAAAATATTTTCGCTACTGGGAGCAGTCGCCGATTTTACCATCGCCTCATAGGCTGTTTCTGCATCGAAGTTTTTAAGTCCTCGCAACCATGTGTCCGCCAACATAATGATAGCCGGATCTCCCGACATGGTGAGCGTTTCGTTTCCATAAAGTTCCCAGCGAGGTAACCAACCCCATTCTTTGTACATGTCGATGAGGGTCTGTACCATGTCGAGTTGCTTTTGGGGATAAGCGAGGGTAAAGAATGGGTGTACGTTGCGGAATGTATCCCATAGCGAGAAGACGGTGTAGCGATCGTGCCGGGTGGTGAGTATCTTGTCGCTCTCCATAGCGGGATATTGCCCATTGACATCTTGGAGAATGTTGGGGTGAATAAACATGTGGTATAGTGCCGTATAGAAGATGGTTTTTTGTTCATCGGAACCTCCTTCTACTTCTATTCGGGAGAGTATATCGTTCCATTGATTCCGGGCATCGAGGCACACTTTGTCGAATTGGAATCCTTGCTGCTCACTGTCGAGGTTTTGGCGGGCATTCTCGATGCTGACGAACGATACGCCCATTTGTACTTGAATCTGTTCTCCGGGTTTGGTATCGTAGGAGAAGAATACTCCTATATCATCGCCCGACATTTCTTTGGTGTACCGGGTGTAGATTTTGTATTTCCCGTTGTCGGGATCCCACTCGGCTTCTACACCGGTCATAGGTCTTTGTTTTTTCCAGTATCCCGATTGTAGGGGGGGGGTGTCGACCCGTATCACGAAATAGATAGGGAATACTCCCTGCCGGTTGTAGTAACAAAATCCACCGAGGAGCTTGCTACCTTCGTATTCGGTATCGCTTACTTTACGGACGGTCGCTCCACTCTCGTTGGTGAGTCCTTCTCCTAAATTGAGCAATATGTGGCTTTCACCGCCCGGGTAGGTAAATCGGGCGATGGAGGTGCGGGGAGTAGCACTCACTTCTGTATCGATACCGTAGCGAGTGAGCCGGTTGGCATAGTAGCCCGGGTGAGCTTCTTCCAAAGCGTATTCACTACCGTATTGCTTGTAATCGACATTGAGTTCTCCGCTTGTCGGCATTAATAGGAGGGAGCCTAATTCGGGGCAGCCCACGCCGCTAAGGTTTACATGAGAAAATCCGGTAAAAAATGTGTTGTGGTATTCGTAGGGGGTGGACCACCAGCGCGCATCTTTGTCATATACGTTTTTGTCGGAACCCATTACATTGAATGGTGTGACCGACATAAGGCCGTTAGGACAGATTGCACCCGGATTCGTCGTTCCGAAGTTCGTTGTTCCGATGAAAGGGTTTACATAAGCGACAGGCTCGTCTGCCGATAGTGTGGCGGACGAGACTGTCATTATGATTCCCGCAACGATGAGATTGCGAATGTTCATAAAAAATCAGATTGTTGAGTTCTTTTTGGTAAATTCGATGATTTCCGAAATATATCCGAATGCCATTCCCACGACTGTGTCGGCCGCGCCGTAATAGACCGCTACTCGATCTTCGTTGTGAAGGGCTGCACAAGGGAATATAACGTTGGGTACGTCGCCTTGCATCTCATAGGGCATTGCCGGGGCAAGGAGATAGGGTTGTGTACGATAAAGCACTTTGGAGGGGTCTTCACGGTCGAGAATTGCCGCTCCCATAGAGTAACGGAATCCGTTACAAGTGGTAATGACACCGTGGTAGAACATGAGCCAGCCTTCGTCGGTGAGGATAGGGATAGGGCCAGCACCTACTTTGGTACATTGCCAAGCGCTCACGGGGAAAGGTGTGGGAGAGAGTACGTGCCGATGTTCGCCCCAAAACTTCATGTCGGGGCTGTAACTGATATAAATATCGCCGAACGGAGTGTGTCCGCTGTCACTCGGGCGGCTCAACAAGGCGTATTTCCCGTTGATCTTTTGCGGAAACAGTACTCCATTGCGATTAAAAGGCAGAAGGGCGTTTTCACATTGGAAAAACTCTTTGAAATCGAATGTGTAGCCTACACCGATGGTCGGACCGTAGTAGCCGTTACACCATGTGATCCAGTAGCGGTCTTCGATCCAAGTAACACGGGGATCATACTTATATTCAGATTCTATCATATCGGTATTTCCTGCTTTGAATTTAATGGGCTCATGTTCGATGTCCCAATGAATACCGTCTTTGCTGAATCCTGCAAAGATATTCATTTGCACGGCTTTGTTATCGCAACGGAACACTCCGGCGAACCCGTCTTCAAAAGGCACTACGGCACTGTTGAAGATGCTGTTGGAAGAGGGGATATGGTAGCGGTCGATTACCGGATTTTTAGAATAACGCCACATGACGTCCGCACATCCTGCCGGACGGTCTTCCCAGGGCATAACCATTTTTTTTGTCATATCGTTTTTTCTTTTTTTAATGTATATGTGTTTAATGTTTAATCGCGATTGAACGTAGGTCTGTTTTTTGTCATCGATTACTTTCTTTCTTCGAATCATCGTAGGTGAACGGAATGAAGTAGGTGATTAGTAACGACGGTATTGTAGCCAATAATACATAGATGAAGAATCTTTCATAGCCTAGCCAATCACTGAAAAATCCACTCATCATACCCGGAAGCATGACACCGAGGTTCATGATACCCGAAGCGAAAGCGTAGTGTGACATTTGGTGTTTGCCCGGCGCTATCTGTTGCATCATGAAGAGTGTGAGACCCACGAATCCGAATCCGTAACCAAAATATTCGATAACGATACCGGTTCCTATCAGATAGAGATTTTCGGGCTGGAATATGGCTAATAATGTGTAGGCTACGAATGGAAAGTTGAATACGCAACAGAGGGTGAAAAGCGTTTTCTTCAATCCTCGACGCGAAACGTAAACTCCTGCCAACAATGATCCTAAGACAAACGCAGCTGAACCGAACACTCCATTCAATGTGCCGATTTCGGTAAGCGAAAGTCCCAATCCACCAATATCGCGTGAAGAGCGCAGAAATAGCGGAGCGATTTTCATGATAAATCCTTCGGCAAAGCGGTAGAGTATGATGAAACAGATATAGTAAAAGATGTGTTTTTTGGTAAAGAAGTTTTTAATGACCTCCCATAGCTCTTTCGCCACATCGGCACTTGAACGCTTTTCTTGGTTCGGTACTTGTGTGGAAGGAAGTATTTTTGAGTGGTATAGCCCCAATAGCAACAACAGTGCCGAAATGATGATAAAAATAATCATCCACGCTTCTTTATAGGCGGGCATATTCGCTTGAATAGAGGCTCCTTCGGATGCGCCGAAATGTTCAGCTAGCATTCCCGCTGCTGCTACCAATCCACCGTTGGCTACTAATTTCGCAATGTTGTAGAAAGCTCCTTGTACACCGATGTATTTTGCCTGATCTTCGGGAGATAGTTCGGCCATATAGACGCCGTCACAAGCTATATCATGAGTGGCTCCACTCAAAGCGATGACTGCCATCGTGGAGATACTGATAGCGAAAAAATAGTCGAAGTTCAATGAGAGAGCTACTATACCGAATAATAACCCACTCAGTAACTGAGTGACGACAACGAAAAATTTTTTCGTACGATACATTTCTAAAAAAGGACTCCAAAGGAACTTTAATGTCCACGGTAACATGATGACAGAAGTCCAAAAGGCAATTTGGGTATCGGATATTCCTAAGTCCTTGAACATGAACGTAGAAACGAGATTTACCGCTATAAAAGGAAGCCCCATGGCAAAATATGCCGTGGGGACCCATGCAATAGGATTTATCGATTTTTCTTTACTAACCTTCTTCATTTTCCCAGATTTTGTCTTTTTCTGTTCTATAAATGAGATATCGATTATTTGATTCTGATTTCATCGGTGAATAGCCAGCCTCCGGCGATGCCGTTCGATAATGCCTTGTAGCGGATATAGCGAGCTTTTGCATTACCTTCCCAACCGAATTCTTTGAATTGAAGCGTTTCGATGTCGGGTGAAATGTCATTGTCGATAGTCGCGAGGGTATCGTAATGTTCTCCATCGACGGAGCTCGATATGATAACTTGTTTGGGTAACCATACATAGGGACCTTTAAGCTGTATGAATTCTGCACAGACTTGTTTGATGTCGGTTTCTTTACCGAGATCAATCGTTACATCGAAATCACAATCGATAAAGCCTTGCCAACGGTCGTCGTTGTACATCCAACCACCCCGGACGCCATCGACTAATGTTTTCTCTCCCTGAGCTGCGTAATGGTTACTATAAGGATTGGCATAGGATACTTTTTTCCCGATAGCCAGATGGTTTACCTTTTGGTAGGATTCGGGTTTATCGCCTATTTCTTTTTCGAGAGGGAAAGGATTATAACCCTGTTCTCGAAGTATATTTACCGCTTGAAGGGCTCGGGTGTGGAAATTGTCCCACTTTTTGACCTCGGAAGGAGACCACCCGATTTCGGCGAGTGCCAATATCCGAGGATATATCATGTATTCGTAGTGTTCGGGTGTGGGTATGTGCTCGGTCCATACATTTCCTTGTACACCTAGAATAAGCTCGGCTTCTTTCGTGGAAAGCGAATCGGGGACTGGTTCGAAAGAGTAGACTTTTTCCAAAGTAAGATATCCGCCTATGGCCATCGGTTGAGTGTTGGGGGCATCTTGAAATGCATCGAGGTAGCAGTATTTACCGGGTGTCATGATGGCTTGGTTTCCGGCTTTTACAGCTTTGATTCCACCTTCTTCTCCTCTCCATGACATGACTGTGGCCGTAGGAGATAGACCGCCTTCTATGATTTCGTCCCACCCGATGATTTTACGACCGTGATCGTTTAAGAACTTTTCAATGCGGTGTATCATGTAACTTTGCAATTCGTCTACCGAATTTAAGTGCTCGTCGGCCATGCGCTTCTGACAACGGGGGCATGTCTTCCAACTACTTTTGCTTGCTTCGTCACCTCCGATGTGAATGTATTCAGAGGGGAAAAGGTCGATTACTTCGAGTAAGACGTTTTCGAGGAATTCGAAAGTTTTTTCGGTTCCTATGCAAAAGTCGGCATTGACATAGGGTTTACCGGAACAAGACAACTCTGGGTAAGTAGCCAATACTTCTTCGGAGTGTCCCGGCATTTCGATTTCGGGAATGATGGTGATATGACGTTCGGCAGCGTAAGCGACAACTTCCCGAATGTCGTCTTGTGTGTAATATCCGCCGACGGCACGAGGATCGTCTTGCTCACAGAAAGTGCGACCTCCTACCCACCAGTCGTTTAATTTATCGAATGGCCTCCACGCAGCGAAAGAGGTGAGGCGGGGATATTTCTTTATTTCGATTCTCCAACCAGCACCGTCGGTCAAATGCCAATGCAACCGATTCATTTTGAAATAGGCCATCGCATTCAATTGTTTTTTGACAAACTCTTTATCAAAGAAGTGGCGCGAAACATCGAGGTGCAATCCTCGGTATGGGAAACGAGGGGAATCGTTGATCGTCAGAGCGGGAAGAGTTTTGTTATCGCCGTTGTTCAACAGTTGCAGAAGTGTTTGGAGCCCGTAGAATATCCCAGTCTCGGTATTTGCCGATAGTCGAACACCTTTTTTATCGATTTCGATCCGATAGGCTTCATTTCCTGTCACGATAGAACTATCGCAGAGGTTCAATTCGATTCCGTTATTTCCGGTAGCCGATTCGGCAAAGGGAACGGAACCGAGCGATGTCCCTTCGAGATAGTCGGTCAGAGCTTGACGACTTTCTGCGGAGAGGTTTGTATAGAACTTAGTCTCGGGTGAAATTGTAAAATTTCCGCTGTGATACTCTACCGATCGAGGCATCGGTATAACATCTATTTCTTTTCGCTCAGAACAGCTGTTTCCGATAAGTAACAGTGTAGAGAAGAGAACAGATTTGAATATATTGTGTGTATTCATACGTTTCAGTAATAATCATTAGTTAACAGAAATTTCATCGACAAAAAGCCAACCTTTTTCACCTTTGGCTCCGTGCCATGCCGGTATTTTGTCTGTGGTGTCGATAACCACTCGGATTTTCGAGGCGGGGACGGCAGGAAATTTGCAGGTATATTCCCGTACTCCGTCTTGGTCTTGTTTTTGTGTTACCGGAATTTCGAGTTTTCCGATTTCGGTCATCGGGTTGTCTCCATTCGTCGCATAGACTTTTATTTGGGTGGGCGGGAAAATGTACTCGGAATATTGTACGAGCGATCCTATTTTGACCTGACTTATCGTTTGCGTTTTTCCTAAATCGATTGTTGCATCTAACGGCGTATCGATGAATCCGAGCCAACAACCGTTGCTGTAATTGAAATCTCCATGTATGCCATCGGTGAGTACACCGGCTCCTCCGAAAGTATATTTTTCACTGGGTGCATCTTTCAGTTGGGGCATGTGTCCTGTGGCTTTATTGAATTTGAAGGGGCGCACGAGTGTGCGGGTTTCGATGCCTTCGCGTACGACGATAGCTTTCAATGTGCAAGAATCATTTTCGGTACGGATTTCTATCGGCTTGGTATATCGGGTACTGTTTGTCGTTGGTTCGGATCCATCGAGGGTATAGTAGATGGGTGCATTGCCTTGTGTGCGGAGTGTCGCTTCTATACAGCCTTTGGTTTCATTTACCGAGTATTCGCCTTTAACTTCGAGTATATGTTTGGCATAGTTGAGTCCCATTACATCGTAGATGGCAAGGATATGGCCTATATTATCGAGGAACCGGTCATAACTTTTGTTTTCGACTTGATCCCATTGTACTTCGCTCAGTGCTGCTAATCTGGGAAGTATCATGTATTCGAGGTGTTCGGGAGTAGTGATATATTCTGTCCAGATGTTAGCTTGTGTACCTAATATGAATTTGGCTTGTTCTTCTGTAAGACTTTCGGGTATGGGATTGAAATTGTAGACCATATCGACCGGATTATAACCGCCGATAGCCAAAGGCTCGTTTTGTGTATCTCGTGATTGATAATAGTCGAGATAAAGAGGTGCAGTCGGTGTCATGATGGCATAATGCCCTTGTTTCGCTGCTTCGACACCTCCGGCAACACCTCGCCATGACATAACAGTCGCGTTGGTGGTGAGTCCGCCTTCGAGCATTTCGTCCCATCCGATAATTTCGCGCCCGTGTTCATTGAGGAATTTCTCTATCCGTTCGGTCGTATAGCTTTGCAGATAGTGTTCGGCCTTACCATGTTCGTCGTCTTTGAGTCCTAATTTTTGGATACGGGCTTGGCAAGCAGGACATTTTTCCCATCGAATTTTGGGACATTCGTCACCTCCGATATGTATGTATTTCGAGGGAAATATATCTATGATTTCGAGCAAAACGTTTTCAATGAATTCGAATGTTTTTTCTTTTCCTACGCAGAGCACATCGTCACGGATACCCCACTGTCCGGAAACTTCGTATGGGCCACCCGTGCAACCTAATTCGGGATAAGAGGCTAATGCCGCCATCATGTGTCCAGGAAGGTCTATTTCGGGAATGATGGTAATACCCAAATCGGCGGCGTATTTTACCATATCGCGTAATTCGTCCTGTGTATAGAATCCACCATAGGGGGTAGTGTCGTAGTTATCCCATTCTTTACGAATCATGGTTTTGTTGCGAATACTGCCCACTTCGGTCAGCCGTGGATATTTTTTTATTTCTACGCGCCAGCCTTGATCGTCGGTGAGATGCCAATGCAATGTATTTAGTTTGTGAACAGCCATTACGTTGAGAATCCGTTTTACTTCGTCTAATGTGAAAAAATGACGGGCAACGTCAAGGTGAATTCCCCGATATCCGAAACGAGGAGCATCGTTTATCGTGGCGCAAGGAACCGACCAATTTTCATCTGCGGAGAGGGTTTCTCCATAGATAGCTACCGGAAGGAGTTGTTTAACGGTTTGTAGTGCATAGCGTACACCGTTGGGCGTAGCTGCGGTTATTTCGATTTTCTTTTTGCTTATGTTTAGCCGATAAGCCTCTTGGCTCATAGTCGTGTCGATTTTTACGATCATCATATTTTTGCTTTCTTTTTCGGCTATTTTTAAGTCCTTGCCGGCTGTTTTACCGAATTGTTCTGCAAACCGAGCCAAGATTTCGTTTACTTCGTCTCCACATTCCGGTGAAATAAAAATCTGTGTGTTGTCATCGAAAGAAAAGCGTCCCGACATCTGTTCCATGTCATTGGGATAGGGTATTAATTCATAACGGTTTGGGTTGTCTTCACTTTGGCAGGAGATTAAGGAGATTATCAAGGCCACAAGTGCGAGATAACGATTCATATTTTTCATAACTGTTTTGGATTATGTGATGTTAATATCTGATTTCGCTTATTGTTTGACCGGGGTGTTTCCCATTTCCATTACAATTTTTCCGCCTTTCATAATGTCGCTATGCATGAAGAAAGGAGATTCGAGCAAGATATTATCAAGGCGAATGCTCTGTATATATTTATTGGTTCGGGAATTGTTGTTGGCGATAATTTCGAATACTTTCCCGTTGGGTAGATTTATGGTTACCTTATCGAAGATAGGACGACCGACAGAATATATGGGCGATCCGGGACATACTTGATAGAATCCCATCGCATTGAGCACATACCAAGCCGACATTTGACCGCAATCTTCGTTGCCCGACAATCCGTTGGGGTTGTTGAAGTATTGGGTATGGAGAATCGTATCGATCAACTGTTGGGTTTTCCACGATTGATTCACGTAGTTGTAAAGGTGAACGATGTGATGGCTAGGCTCGTTTCCGTGCGCGTATTGTCCGATGAGCCCCGATATATCCGAAGATACGAGAGGGCCTTCTATCTTTGATTCGGCGATAAAGAGAGAATCGAGTCGACCAATGAATTTTTCCTGACCTCCCATCAAGGTGATAAGTCCTTCTATATCGTGAGGAACGAACCAAGCCCATTGCCAAGCTGTCCCTTCGCAATAATCGTCATTGCGGTGGTCGGAGTAACGGGGATTAAATGGAACGTGCCAATTCCCTTTCAAGTCTTTGCCACGCATGAATCCGGTTTGCGAGTCGTAGTAATTGATGTATGATTTAGAGAGTGCCTTGTATTTTTCGTAAGTGGCCGTATCGCCAATTTCTTCTGCCAATCGAGCGATGCACCAATCGTTATAGGCGTATTCCAAACCTTTGGCTACCGACTCGTTTTCTTTTTCGTAGGGAACATAACCTATTTTATTTTTGTAGTATTTAGAAATGGGAACCAACCCGTTGACCATTCTGCTCGATGCGATAATACCGGTCGTATCATATACCGAGCTGCGGATACAGGCTTCGAGCAATTCTTTTCCATCGATTTTGTCGAATCCCTTCATATATGCGTCGACGATTACGGGGATAGCATGATAACCAATCATCGTAGCCGTGTAATTCCCTGCTAATTCCCACATGGGCAGAATACCCCCTTCGTGGTATTTTTGCATAAGAGACATCACCAATTTTTCATTTAAATCGGGTTTGATGATGGTCAATAGCGGATGCAATGCACGAAAAGTATCCCATAGGGAATAAACCGTGTATATTTCTTTGCCGGATTTGGTTTGATGTATCATTTGGTCGAGCCCACGATAGCGTCCGTCCGCATCGGAAAAAAGGCTGGGGTGTATAGCCGTGTGGTATAGTGCTGTGTAGAATATCTGTTTTTGGGTTTCGTTATTGCCTTCGACTTGAATGGTTTCCAAGTAGTCGTTCCACTTATTTTGTGTAGCGGTCATTATACTGTCGAAGTCCCAAGATGGGATTTCGGTTTCGACATTCCGCTGTGCTCCTTTTATATCTACGGCCGATATACCGACTTTTACAAGCACTTCTTCGTTTTGTGCCGTCGGGAATTGGAGCAGTGCTTTTTTCTGTTCCAATTTACAGGATTTTCCATCGCGCACGATATCGATGACCGTGTCGACGATATGGCAAGTGAATGGTTTGGAAAATTTCATGTAAAAGCCTATACATTGATTTTCCGCCCAGCCTCTGGTCTTTTTCCACCCGACTATTTCGGTATCGCTGAGCGAGGCGAGCTTCATATCGATGTTTTCTTGTCCTTGTAAACTGTAATCCAAATCGACGATAAATCCTGCTTCTTTACTTTCGGGGAAACGATAACGGTGCAGGGCCGCCCGAGGTGTCGCCGTTAGTTCGGCTGTCACGTTGTAACGATCGAGTTCTACCGAATAGTATCCCGGTTTTGCCACTTCTTTGTAGTGCGAGAACGGTGAGGCATAGGCGGTTTGTTGGCAACCGTATCCCAAGTAACGATAGTTTTGTTTTCCTACGGTGGGCATTAACAGAACGTCTCCGTAGTCTCCACAGCCCGTACCGCTCAGATGGGTATGAGAGAATCCGTTTATCGTGCTGTCGGAATAGTGATATCCCGAGCAGGCATCCCACCCGTATATACGGGTATCGGGACTGGGCTGTATCATTCCGTGGGGGGCGACGGGGCCGGGGAATGTGTGTCCGTGACCTCCCGTACCCACGAACGGGTTTACATAGTCGATGTATTGTAACTGCGTTTCTGTGAGGTTAGAACAGCTTGAAAAAAGCAGTAATCCCAAACCTATCCATAGCGTTGTTCGTTTCATGTCCTTTGTTTATATGTGATGATCTTTTTATTCTATCTTTTTGCTTTTATCGTATTATTTTACAGGTCGATAAATTCCCGTTTGTATGCACAACTTGCACGATTAATATTTGTGGAATATTCGAGCCGAATGTTGTTTCAAAGATACATCTATTCACGTTAAAATGGTTTATTGTTTTTCCGTTTAAGTCGAATAAAATTATATTTTGTATCATATCGTCCGATTGTACGATCAGTCGATTATCGTTTGTATATATGGTTAGACCGTCTTTTTTCATGTTATTTATGGCGGTGGGTTTTCCCGGTTTTTCTACATAAGGAGTCCCAACGGGAAGTATTTCGTAAAGATTGGGAATATTCTCTTTGTTCCACTCTATTTTCACGGCTGTTACCGTATCTATTTCGTGGGTGTCTATGACTGTGCACAACGGTTCCAAAGACCCTTTTTCGATCCATTCGGAGCCATTGTTGACATATATCGAGGGGAGTTCGCTACCGGAATCGAATACTGTATTGTGGAAAATTTCAATCGACTCTATCGTTATATTTTCGATAAAACGGTGTTCGATATATCCTGCTTCGCCAGCTTGGTAGTTGGTCGAAAGGTCTTTGTCGGCGAGGGTGGCTATTTGCACTCCGCTTTGGTCGGTCGTTTGGGTGTATTTTTCAGACATATCCGCTTTAAATTCGGCTACTTGTAACCAATAGCTACCTACGGTATTACGAATGATAAAGCGAACATATCGTGCCATGAGTCCGTTGGCATTGCAAGTAAACGAACGGGTAGAGTCGAGATAGCCGTTTGTAAATTCGGTTACCGTTTGCCATTGGTTGTTATCGGCGGAGACTTCTATCGCTGCGGTTCCTGAGAGCTGGTCGGTCTCTGTAAATGTGATGCTTATCTCGTAAATGGGCTGAGCCGAAGGGTAGGTGAGAAGAATATAATCGCCTGCGGCTTGTGCTTCGCTGCTCCAAAAGAATGTCGAGGAATTTCCATCGACGACGTTGTTTATGGAGTAAGATTGATATTGTGACATATTGGTGGATGCCTCGGCTTTGACTTCTACGGAGGTGAGGATACGGGAAACCGATAGTTGGTTAAAATCTACGGCGACTTCTTCTTCCGAAATATTCTTAATTCGGATATATGCGGTTTTTTGTTCTCTGATGGGTAATTGTATCGGAGTCCACTGTTTTCCATTTTCCGAAATCTCTACTCGAAGCGTTTTGTCGGCCGTGATTTCTTCCACATTTATTTTTTCGATGTTTCCGAAATAAATACCTACGTATTCGTCTTTATCGAGATCGAGTCCGTTCAATCCGGTTAATCGGACCGTTTCGTTCTGAGCCGTCAATTCTACACCTTGCAAATTCTCGATGTTGGTAATTATTTGCAAACTGTCTTTTGCCGGCCATAATCCGGGGATACTGTTTCCTATTTTTTCTACCAAAAAGTCTGTGAACGGGCGCAAATGGCTATCTCCCGGTTTCACTTCATAGAATTTTTCGGTGGTCGAAGTTCCATATCCTTCGAGAGCGCTTACGAGATAGGTAGAGTCGGAACTCATACCGGTGTATAGTTTTTTCAATCGTAGGTATTTTTCCCAACCTTCGGAGCGGGACATGGAGTTTCCATATTCGAGCATATCCAATGCGTCGAGCGCTATCGTACTTATGTTTTTCAACTTGGCGTTCCAACAGCGAATGTCCTCATACATCAATCGGTAATCTCTGTGCGGACTGTCTTTTAGGGTTTCGATGTACGTGCAAGCCTGTTTAAGATTTTCCAGTTCGTTTCGCAGCTTGTCGGATTCCGGCGGGAAACTTTCGCCGCCGAATTTCTCCATGAAATTGTCATAGAGCGTTATCATTTCTTCGTCCTCGACCAACGTGTTCGAGAAGCGGGCGAAGCATTTGATCGCTTCGGCAGTCTGCGTATCGCCGGGATCGGCTATTCGGTGAAATACTTCTTCCCAGTTTTTATGAACGTCGAAAGCGTTGGGATTCCAACTGTAATCGGCCGCTCCGAACAAGGCGATTTTCGAAGCCTGTGCTTGGTTCATCGGGTTCAGAATAAGCCCGTTGAGCGTATTGATTGCACCGGGTTTTTCAATTGTCCAGTGAGTTGTTAACTCCCGCATGTAGATGCGGGAGTCATGATCGTCGTTTACCGGATTGTTCCACCACATGACAGGATTTCTTCCCACGCGTCCGGCCATATCGTCGATGGCCGAGGGGCGGATATTGGAGAAGCAGTCGTATCCGGTAAAGGCGATGACCACTTCGCTGTCTACATTGGCCAAATATCTGAGGGTGTATGATGCTCCGTAGTTAAGAGCGTAGGCCGTAGGGACGAAAAATAGGGGGGATATTTTATCGTCGATGTTGTCGGTAGCGTATCGCTCGCGTATTTTTACTTGCACTTCGTTGGCTAAATGAGCTTGCATGTCCCCACTGGGAGTGTAGGTCATGTCGTCGATGAAAACACCGAATCCCCGTACACCGAGGCTATAAAGGTGATCGAATTTTTTCATGAGGGCGTCGATACCGGGAGCCATAGCCGATTCGTTCGAAAAACTGATCCCTTGTTGTAATCCGGGGTGTGCTGCCCAGATGAAATCGACGTTGCATGCTTTTGCTGCTTGCACCATTGTTTTCAAATCATCTTGGGTAATCATACCGAAAAACCGTTGCTGTTCGGTGAGCGAGGTAGGATAATCGTCCCTCCAATTACCGAGGTGGTAGGGATCCGATTTCGGTCCATACACGAATACGTTCATTTTGAATCGTTTACAAAATTCAAAAAGACTGATACGGTTTTCCACCGAGTAGGGGTGTCCGTAGAATCCTTCTACGATTCCCCGATATTGAGTGTGTGAATAATCTTCGAAAGTAATTTGACGAATCGAGTTGCCGTCGGTTTGCTCCAAAATTTGTTCGAGCGTGGCAAAGGCATAAAATTCGGAACCTTTATCATTACCCAGAACGACGATGTCGCCGTGAGGGTGTAGGTCGTTTATTTGCAGGAGATAGGGGTCGAATTTATTATCTCCCGTGTCAAAAACGGCAAGGGGCAAATTGTTTTCTACGGCATAGCGGTCTGCTGCGCCGTCCGAGCCGTTGATTCCTATGTAGAGGTTCGTATTCGTCTGCGACGGGTTTGTGGAGAATGCGATGGTATATCCTGCTTCTTCGAGGACTTCTTTCATGCGGTTACGGGTCACTTCTCCGATTCCACTTTCGCAAATGACATTTATTTGTTGCGTCAATTCGATAGCTTCTCCGGTTTCGACAACTTTTTGCGGAGTGGGATATATGGAGTATGTTTGAGCATGGTTTTTACTCAGTATCGTACCGAATACTAACAAAGCAAGCAGGGTGAATATGTTTCTCATCGCTAAATGTGTTTAAGCAAAAAGCTTTTGTTTTTGATATAAAAAAGATACAGACTATATTTTGTGTTTCATGGTTTTTCCGAGTTTCGATATAAACCGGTAGGGTGTATTGAATCCCGACGAAATCGGGGCGAACCGTGGTATTTTTTGAAAACACCCCGCACTCACACGAGGCAGGCGGGTACGGGGTGTGGCCATGAAAACCTAATATTTATGAAACAAATGATTTGTTTCCCGAATTTTCAACAGCCTCCGTGCACAAGGCGCGGAGACTGTGAAGTAGATTATTCGGCTACCACTTTGAAAGATTTCACGCGTTTGCCGTCTTTCGACACGACTACATAGTACATGCCTTTGGCAGCATTTACCGTGAGCGTGCAGATTTCGCCGGCCATAGCTTGGTGCTTTTTGGTAGTTACCTGACGACCTTGTGCGTCGAAGATGTCGATAACGTAGTTACCGTCGGCTGCGAATTGCAGGTTGACATTTTCGATGAAGGGGTTGGGGTATACCGTGAGGTTATCTACCAAGTTGCCATCGATACCCGAAGAGGGGAGAACTACGATATACTCTTCTTTCGTCTTCGTATCCGAGCCCCAGCCGTTGGCAAGCGTCAAGGTGACGTTATATTTACCGTCTTTGTTGAATGTAACCGATGCGTTGTCACCGGTGTTTTGAACTTCGGCATCGGCAACGGCGAATGTCGATGTCGTAGTGATGGGCAATGTACCCGACATGGCCGGGTTACCTTGAATAGCGATATTGGCCGGTAATATGTGTTCTTCGTTTGCAGAGGTGTTTTCACCGCCTGCACCTTTCACTTCGATATAGGCAGCCTTGTTGTCGGTAACCAAAGTACCTTTGTTTTCAAACACTTTTTCGCCTTCGTTGTAGTTGTCCGATTCGAACGTCCAGTAACCTTTCAGGTCAGAGGGGATTTCTTTACCGTCGTAACCTTTCATGGCTTCTATTACTTCGGTATCGCTCAATGCCTTGTGCCAAACTTGTACATCGTCGATGACACCGGAAAATCCGGCATAGTAAACGCGAGAACCACCGATGTAGATGTTTGCAGCTTTAACGTTTCCAGTTCCACCGTTATTATCGTTGTAATTGTATTTTGAAGCATTACCTTCTCCTACTTTCTTACCATTGAAATAGATTCTTTGTTTGCTGCCGTCGAATGAAATGAGGACGTGTGCCCATTGACCTTCGGATAAACTATAAGATTCGGTTCCGGTACGGTTACCGTCTGTACAACAAGCCAAGTTGGGAATTTCGTGTTTGTTGTTGTTTCCGTTGAAATAGTATTGCGATTCATTTCCCCACATAGTATAAGAAATGATATTGTTATCCAAAATGCGTTGTCCTCCGTTGTTGAATGTCTCAGGCCATACGTCTACCCAAAGGGCTCCCCAGTTATTATCGGGCCAGTGGATATCCATATTGCGTTGCTCGATCAATCCCATACCGAATTTAGCGAACGTGAATTTTTCGGGTTTTATCCAAAGACAGATTGAATATTGACTTTGATTCATCGGCAAGAAATCCGATGGAATACGGAACATATAGGGGTCGTCTACCTGCAAACCACGAGAAACCGTACCTTCGTTCTTTTTGCCGGTGTAGCTGAGTGTTACTTCGGCAGTACCGTCTTCGAGGGTTACGTTGGTGTCGGATGCTGTGAAATCGGTAATCGAAGGAATTGCACCTGTGCTTTCGGGAGAAATTTGTACATAGCCGCGATAAGAGAGTACACTCAAATCTCCTTTGGTGAGTTTTACATCGTAATAACCTTCCTCTGACAGTGAAGTGGTTATCGAACGACCGCCATCTTGGGTGAATACGGCATTACCGCCGGTGGTTGCGTTAAAGATTTCCCAAGAGAAAGGTTCTTCTTGGTTGGGGTCGATCAACGAGAGGGTAAATTCCTCACCGGCTTTGATTACCGCTTTGTTACATTCGATACCGTCGACGAGTGTGAGGTCGGTAGTCAGATAGCTGGTCCATGTCGTTTCGCTCTTCGTTTTTCCGTCGGGAGCTACGGCACAAACACCGATTCGGTAATCCGAGATTTCGTTGTTGGCCGATACCGGAGCGCCTACTACGTAGTGTGCCCAAGAAGAAGTCGTTCCGCAAAGAACGGGCTCTCCGTCTTTTGCTTGTACGTAAACTTCGAAGTACCAAGTATCTACATCTTCGTTATAAACGGGTATGGAGGGATCGGAATCGTTTTTGGAGGATTCGCAATCCCAGCTAAATTTGAAATCGATCGAGTTATAAGTACGTTTTTTCAAGATTTTGCTTTCTTCGGTAGTGATGACCGGTTTGATCGGTGCAAAAGTCTTTGCCGGAACAATAGCCATTTCGCCGATGAATACATCGTAGTTTGTCGGGGTATTTTCGAATTTGAGACCGATGAGGGCTACATTTCCGTTCATACCGATTTCAGAGGCTTTCTTGGAGAAGGTTGTCCATTGTCCTTCTTTGGCTCCGGTAATGTCGCAAGAGTGCAATGTAGATTCCGACCCTACGAACGACCAGAAGAGTTTCATGTGCGTATCTTCGCCGCTATTTAATTTGAAAGTCATCGATACGTCGTCGGTTTCAGAAACGTCGAAGTTGGTCTTGAAGAGACGAACGTTGGATACTTTCGTAGCTCCGCTCATGTGTAGGGCCGAACCGGCATACCAAGCATCTTCGTAAGTGAATCCGCATTCGATACCGTCTTCGGGTACGTTATTGCTGTCGTCTGTAATCCACCAGCGCCATGTGGGCAGGTAGTCCTGTACACCTACGTTGAACCATTTGTTCCCGAAGGTTACTTTTCCTTCGTTACGGAAGGTTTTTCCGTTACCGAGCCCGAAACGGGTTACGAAAGGCAACTCTTGCAGTACGCTTCGGGCGGGCAGGTATTCTGCTATACCGTGAAAGTTGTTCATAGCCGCTTCGCTGGAACTGGAAATTCCGTCTTTAATAGCCGGGCGTTTTGCCGGGTTCCGGTTACCGCCGGAGAATACTTGCTCTTGCTTTTCGAGGTAACAGGCTTGTACAGCTTCGTCACCCGAACCGAATTCGGAAGAGTTCTGGTAAATCATATTGGTGGTGTGGTTTCCCCAAAATGCGATAGACATTTTGGTGTTTTTCAACGTAGACCACGGACCTCTTGCCAACCAGTTTCCTTGAATGTCGTAACCGGCATAAAGGGTGTAGGGATTGGCTCCGATTTGTTCGGCGTAGCTAGCCGAACTGCTTGCAGAATATCCCCAATCGTAGTTGAGCATATACATGTCGACTACTTGTTTGTTGTTTTTCCACAACCAATCTTGTTTGCTACTACCGAAAGAGGAACCTAAATCCATAGATCCTCCGTTAGAACCTACTCCATACCAATATACGTGGAATTGCCAACCGATCGATTCTGCATATTCCCGACATTGGGAGAAGAAGTCTTGCAAAGCAGAGGCTTGGGGAACCGGACCTTCGGGGTTGATACCGACACCATCGAGACCATAATAGCGAAGGAATTTTACGAATTTTTCTACGTATTTGAATTTTCCGCCTTCTTTTTTCACCAGCATATTTACATTAGCTGTTGGGCTGGTGTTATCGCCTCCCCAAGAGTCGAAGAAGATGAGACCGCCGCTATTGGCTACACCGTTACGGTGAGTAACGTCGCTGTATGCACCCGGTACACGTACCCACGGGAGAGACCAGCCGCCTTGCGAATCCACGTAGGACCACATACTGAAATTATCGCCGTCGAATACATATCGCGGTAGCGATTGCCAGTAAGTGTCGGATATACCCATCGGCGTCCACATACTGAATTTGCGGTCTTGCGTCATGGTGGGATCTACCTGTGTTGCCGTGTTCACGAAACGTTTTTTCATGGGGACACGGGCGATGTAGAAGTTCTCGTCTTCGGAAAGGGGGACTCCCGGTTCCCAAGATTCAAAATAGTCATAAAAATCGAGATAGACTGTTTTTTTATCACCTCCGGCGATAGAAATTTCTTTGGTCGGTAAGAGTTCTACATAGGGAGCGTGGGTAGGAATGTTTTGTGCATAGTTTCCCACAACTACCGAACAAGCCAATACCGATAATACTAATTTCGGTGTTTTCATGTTTTTTGTTTTTAAGTTAATAATAGGATCTCAAAAAAAGTTGTTTTTTATTTTAGGGGAGAGAGTGTACGTTTCTATACGCTCTCTCCGATTAAATTTTTAGTTAGAAACTTCGGTTTCCCAACGACGATTGTCGCCCAATCCGGCAGGGTCTTCTACGTCCCACCAAAGGGTAGTACGCATCAGGTTACTTCCTCCGAGGGCTTGGATCCCCGACGTATTGACATCTTGGGCGGCTGCCGCATCGGTCATGTTCCACGGAATACGGCGAATCATACGACCTTTTCCCAACGAGCCGTCTCCGATATCGTTGACGGGGAATATGCGAGGATAACCGGTACGGCGCAAGTCGTTCCATGCTTCAAGTCCCATAGGGAACTGAGCGAGCCATTTTTGGGTGATGATTTTTTCGAGCTTTACTTTATTGTCGTCGCTGTTGTTGATTTTTACTCCTACGGTAACCAGACCTTTGGTGTTGTTGCGTGAGTTGTGCGGATCCACATAGTCGATAGAAGTATCTGCCGATTCTTGATTCCAATAGGTTTGGAAGTCGGGTTCGGTTTGTGCGATGTCGTAATCGTCGAACATGGCAGCAACACCTCTCAGATAGTTTGTATTGACCGATCCGCCGATATTCCATCGAAGGGCTGCCTCGGCTTGCAGAAAGTAACGCTCGGAGAGTTTGAAAATGGCGAGCGGGAAATTTGCGAAAGCACTTGTGACACCTGAAAATTTGGTGTATTGGTTATTATCGTCCCGAGGTGTGAGTTGGATTCCCGTGCGGACTCCCACAATGTCTTGTTGTGCTTGCCACGTCGTTTCTCCGTTTTCGTCTCGTATGGCATCGCTATTTTTTTCAAAAATTTTATCCATGAAAGGTACTTTGAGTCGTTTCATGATGTTTTCGAGCGAAGCGTTTATACGTGTGTCGTTCCAAAGAATGGAGATGAATGCCAACGGGTGATTGGTTCCGTTATTAACCATCGTGTTGTACTCGATGCTTTTTTCGATAAGTCCGTCGTCGATAGCCGATTGCGCTTCGGTTTTAGCTCTATCGGGATTGACGTTGGACATACGCATGGCCATGCGCAGACGAATGGAATTGGAGAATTGTTCCCATGTTTTTACATCGCCGCAGATTTTGTCGTATTGAGCCAGAATCTGATTAATGGTATCTTGATGTTCTTCGGAGGTAGAGGTAAACTCTTTCAATATTTTCCCCGCATCTTTGAGATTGACGAACAGGGAGTCGTAAATTTGATCCATCGGTTCGTAGGTTACGGGAGGTTCCTGCACATCGTTTTTATAATCGGTCCACGGGAAAGGTCCGTACACATCGGAAAGTTCCAATGCAGAGAAACAATACATGATGTTGCACATGGCTCCGATTTCTCGCAGATTGAGGTCGGCAGCCGAGCGCATTACAGGTAAGGCTGCTTGTGCTACGTTGAAAAAACTGGCTTTGGGACCATCGCAGTATTGCGCAAAATACCGGTAGGTAGAGGGCAGGTTCCCGCTAAAATTTTGTGTTCCGGCCATGTATCCCGAATAATTGTCGATGTGAATGTTGAATTGTACTTGATAGACGTGTGCACCGTTCGATGCTCCGACATCGTGCATTTTTTGCTGTGCCGTCAGGAACATACCGGCTGCCTGTTCATAGTTCTCGGCAATAGAGAGGTCGCCCGAACCGACTTCGATGTTGGAGTTCAGATCGTCGAGCAGAGGGTCGCCGCAACCGATTAAGGAGATTGCCGCGGCAAAAACGAATGCTGATAAATATACTGTTTTTTTCATGATGTTATGTTTCGTTAGAATGATGCTTTAAGTGAAATACCGAAAGAACGGGTAGTAGGCATACTGAAAATATCTACGTTACCCAGAGCATTTTGTGTACTCAACGAAGTATCGGGGTCGATGGGTGCATCGATGTACAAGAAGAACAAGTTACGGGCATTGGCCGATACCGTGAGGTTCTTGCTTTGTCCGAAGAGATTGCGGAACGTATATGCCAATGAAATCTCACGAAGACGGAAGTTCGTAGCATCATATACGTAGTTGCGTCCTACGGGTGATCCACCGCCGATGGTCTGATAATATTGGTCGACCGGAACGACTTGGTTTGTTCCCGGGATATACATGCCGGGCTTGGTGACAACACCGTCCTCGGAGGTCCAATAGAGGTTGTTGTTAAGTGCATAATCTCGTGCATCGGCCGTACGTTGCGATGTGCCGAAATAGTCGAGGTATGCCTCGGTGAAGGAGATGACTTTACCGCCAATTTTCCCATCGATAAGGAAATAGAAGGAGAAGTCTTTGTAATTGAAGGTGTTGGACCAACCGAGGGTGTGCTTGGCATTCATGTTGCCGAGGTATTCGTTGGCTTGTCCATTGAGTTTGAATGGAGCTCCGGTTTGAGGGTCGACAACGATTTCTCCGGTTATTTCGTCTCTCATAAAGTCGACGGCATAGAGGTCGCCATAAGAACCGCCTTCTTCGAATTTGATTTTCAGACCGCTGAGGTTACCCATATCGATTTCGTGGATATATTTTTGTCCGTTTTGCTTACGGGCCACCGTGAGGATTTTGTTGTCGTTGTAGGCGTAATTGAAGTTGGTAATCCAACTGAAATTGTTGTTGGGAGCGAAGATATAGGATGCGGTTAACTCGATACCTTGATTCCGTACCTTACCACCGTTGATATATATTTCCTTGCCGGCAGCACCTTCGTATTTCATGAATTGGTTTTTCATGATGGCGTTGTAGTAGGTGGCTTGCAACGAGATGGAGCGATCGAGCAAACTGATGTCGAAACCAGCTTCGAACGATTGTGTGGTTTCGGGTTTGGGATTTTTGAAGTTAATGATCGCACTGCTGATGTAGGCTCCTGTCGCCGGATTACGTTTTGCCGATGCGAGGAATAGGTTATTAGGAATAGAGTTACCGACCTCGGAGTACGAAGCCCGTAGTTTCAATTCGTTGATTTGTTCGGGCAAAACAAGTATCTTGTTCATTTGAGCGGATGCACCTGCCGAATAGTAGGCAAAGTGGGGATCCATATCTTTGAACTGTGTAAAGGCGCGATACCAGTCGTCTCGATAACTACCCTCGACCGTTACTTTGTCTTGCCAGGTAACTTGTGCCGTAGCGAAAATGGCTCGTTCCCAGTTTTTGGTAGTAAGTCCTCCGTAGTTTTCGCTACTGTTGAGATAAATATCGGAAAGAACGAATTGGTTGCACGAGAGGTCTTCGGTATAGGGTGCTCCTGATTTGGCAATAGGAGTAATCATCCATTGATCGTAGGAAGAATTCATCATGCTACCGCCGGCATTGACCCCGATGGTGAAATCTTTGAATGTTTTGTTGTAGCTTAGCATGAAATCGCCGTAGAAGTCTTGCGACTTGGTATGGTCGAGAATAAGACGACCCCGGTCAATCATTTCGGCATTACCCCATGTGGTGGCGTATTGTCGGTTTTCATCGTTGCGTTCGTTGTAATCATATTTGATACGAGCTTGCAAGTTGAGGCCGTCGATGATTTGCCAGTTGGCAGCGATACTACCGAATGTGCGGTTAATCACTTCTTCGCTGGTCATACGGTTGAGCAACCACCACGGGTTATTGAGGTTGATGGCATCGGTGAACCAAACTTGTTTGCCATAGTTGGCATCGGAAAGGGTAGATGTCTTGCCCGATTGTATCACCGATATGGGTAACCCGTCTGCTCCGATTTCGGAAGCGATGTAGCTATATGGATTGGACTGCCATGTTGCACTGGTGTCGTAATAGTTTTTGCGATACCAATTCATATCGATGTTACGCGGTGATGTATATACTTGATAGATGGGGTTGAAGAACGTACCACCGGTGGGACGGTTTTTTGTTTTTTGATTGATGTAATTCGCCGAAATATCGATTTTCAGTTTGTCCTTGAAGAAGGAGAAGTTTTGCCGCAACGAGATGTTGTGCCGTTCGAATTTATTGGTTTCGACGATACCGTTGGCTGTGGTATTTCCATAAGAGAAATAGGTTTGTGCCACTTTTGTACCTCCGCTCAATGCGATGGAGTTGTTGAAGTTGGTTCCTACCCGGTAGAAGTCGCTGATGTCGTAAGCATTGCGGGTGAGGTGATAGGGGGAGTTTGCGGTGTCGTAATATTCGTCACCGAGAGTGTTCATGCGTTGTCCCCAGCTATTAGAGTTCATGGTGAATCCGTTTTCGACCGACCCGGACATTTGTGCTCCATATCTGTTTTGTAACTTGGGGAGTTTCAGAGGAGTCTCGAATGTCGTACTGCTTGATACATCGATACGGATTTGTCCTTCCTTACCTTTTTTGGTAGTAATCATAAGTACGCCGTTAGAGGCGGCACTCCCGTAAAGCGCTGCGGAGTTTGCTCCTTTCAGCACGGTAATCGATTCGATGTCGTCGGGGTTGAGTTGGGAAAGGGCATCGCTACTTTCTTTCGAACCGTCGACCATCATTGTAGCACCGCCGCCGTCCATGTCCATTTGTCCGGCCACGCTGTTTTGCATGGGCACACCGTCGATTACGATAAGCGGCGAGTTGTTACCCAACATAGACGCATTACCCCGTAGAAGGATTTTGGAGGCTCCACCGGCTCCGCCGGAGTTAGGCGTGATGACCAGACCTGCGCTTTTCCCTTGCAACGAGTTGATGAGGTTGGCTTCTTTTGCACGAGTGAGCTCGTCGCCTCCGACGGTTTGCGTCGAGTAGGAAAGGGTTTCTTCTTTACGAGCGATACCCATAGCCGTGACTACGACTTCGTCGAGCAACTTCGTGTTGTCTTGCATCACTACATTGATTTTATTTTGTCCGTTGATGGGGCGTTTGATAGTTTGGTAACCGATGTAGGAAAATTCCAATTCGTTGCTTCCTGCCGGCACTTTGATAGAGTAGTTACCATCGATATCGGTTGCCGTCGCTACACTGGTTCCCGCAACCTTTACGGTGAGGCCGATGAGTGTTTCGCCGGAGGCATCGGTAACGTTACCGGTTATAATTTTCGTGTTGGCACTTTGAGCCGTGGCACTTGCGCTGGCGACATTTCCTTGCGCAGATGCGGCTTTTTTCGACAACATGATGTTGGGGTTCTGTATCGAGTAAGAAACGTCGGTCCCTTTGAACATGATATCGAGTATTTCGCTGACCGTCTTATTTTGAACGTTAAGGTTTACTTTGCGTTTCGTGTCCACTTGGGTGTTGATAACAAACAGACACTGAGCTTCTTTCTCGATTTTTTTCAAAACTTCGTCTATCGGAGTATTTGCCTCGGATAGGGATATGCGTGAATACGCATCGGCACTTGCTTCGAATGCGTAAGCCAGTGCTAAAACTGCAATAATTGCTTTTAAACTTTTTCTATACATACGTGTGTTTTGTGGTATTCAAAAGTTTTGTAACTGAAATAAATAAATTGTTGATTTTAAAATGATAGATAAGAGATGGTGTGCTTTTATGTATTCATAGGCTTTTGGATATTATTTGTGTTTAGAAGTGATTTGTATTGTATTGAGTTCTTTATCCCATTTGAAATCGAAGTTGAAATCGTGTTGAAGAGCTTGCAACGCATGTTGAATGCCATTGTAGCGATAGAACTTACCGGTGTAGTGCTCGGTGCTTTTGATGTCTTTGTCGATACTGATTTTTACACCGAAACATTTTTCAAATCCTTCCATCAATTCGTCGAACGATTTGTCCTTGAAGTAGTAGATGCCGTCTTTCCACAACTCGGTTTCGAAGGTGCGGATTACCGATTGCTTGAACTCGCCGTCTTTGAATTGTGCCCGGTATCCGGGTTTGAGCATCGCGCTTTTTTCGCCCGACGATATTTTTACAGAACCCTCGATGAGCGAGACCATGAAGTCTTTTTCTTTGAGTGTGGAAGTTACGTAGAATTTGGTTCCCAATACTTTAACTTTTCCGTTAGGCGTATTTACGATAAATGGTTTCCAACGGTTGTGGGCGACTTCGAGATAGGCTTCGCCTTCTATTTCTATATTGCGTTGCATTCCCAAGAACGACGAGGGGTATTTTATCGTGGAACCTGCATTGAGCCATACTTTCGTACCGTCGGGCAGGAGCAGGGTATTGCTGTTACCGGCGGGTACGGTCAATGAATAGAGGGGAACGATGCGATCGCCCATCGTGAGATAGAAACTGCCGAATGCTACCGACAACAATAGTATGACAACGGCGGCGATACGTAGAAGTTGTGCACGGTAGTGGCGGCGGAAGTCGTATTTGGTACGCTGTATATTGTCGGTCGATAATAAAATGGCATTGTATATGTTGCGTTCACGACAGAACTCTTTGAGGTTTTCGGGAGAGGCTTTTGTCCACTCCAAAACTTGAATGCGCTCCTCTTCGGTTGCGCAATTTCCGAAATATCTATATAATGTTTTCTTTTCCATACATTATATAAACCGAAAAACAGGGTATATCCCTAGTAATAAAATAAAATTTTTTTGAGAAAAATGAAGTGTGGATTTGTGTTTTTATAGTTTGTTGGTTGGTTTTCGTGGTATTTTAGTCGGATTTCGTTACAGCGTGGCTCGGAATTTTTATAAATAGTCTTTTAATTTTTTTCTTAGGACATTCAGGCTTTTTGTGACATGGAATTCTACGCCTTTTACCGAAATCCCGAAGTTTTCGGCAATGGTTTTGTAGGATTTTTGTTCGAGGTATCTTTCGTAAAAAATTTCACGGGTGCGATTAGGGAGTGTTTTGATAGTATCGTTTACTATATTTTCTATTTCGCTGGTGAATAGTTCGGAGGGATCGCATCCTTTCAATGAGGATATATTGAGTTCTATTTCACCTATTGTGTGTTTATAGAGCTCGTCGTTTTTTTGTAATAAATATTTTCTCTCTTCCAGAATATCGATACATCGGTTTCTTATAATTGTAAAGATGTATCCTTTTATATTGGAAGTTTGGAATGTCGCTTTGTCCTTGTTCTCCCAATATTGGATATAGGACTCCATGACTACGTCTTCTGCGTCTTGCATGTTCCCAAGATAGGAATATGCAAACTGGATAAATCCATTTTTAGAAGTTCTAAAAATGTTTGTGAAATCACTATCTTCTTGAGTAACTAATGTCATTCAACTTTAAATTAAAATAAAATGTATAGCTTGTCTGAAAAATAGTATGGAGACAATAATCGTGTTAAATATGGTTTTTGTTACATGATATTCAGTTGTTTAGGGCTTTATGAGTAATGAGAAATAAAGAAAATCGCAGTGCTAATATACTAATATTATAAGATAAAAAAGAAAACTTACATTCTTTTTTTATAAAAAATTATAGTATTATATAAAGAAAGAAAAGAGGAGAAAAAAGGAGTGGTTACGGGAAAGTTTTCTTACTGAGGTTAATAGAGTAGAAAAGAAAAGGGGAGCAGATTATCTGCTCCCCTTTTCTTTTTAGTTATTTACCAATCCTCCTAACGAGGCCGGCAATCGGGAATCGAATGAATATACTCTGGCAAATTGCCTAATAAAATCGATTGTCGAGGCCGTTGGTTGTAATACTTTTGCGTTTTGTACTCTCGTTGTGTTTTTAGAGGTAGAGATTTTTTTCATAGGCTAATAAAAATTGATGTTTATGTATTATAAACGTCGGTAGCCTTGTAATTATTATCTGTACCTGCTTGTTTTTTTATAATGTCAGTACGATGTTGTTTTCCTCGGCCATTTTTCTCAGGTTGAGAATGGCATAGCGCATCCGCCCTAAGGCTGTGTTAATACTGACTTTGGTATGGTCTGCAATTTCTTTGAAGCTCATGTTTTTGTAATAACGCATGACAAGTACTTCCCTCTGGCTGTGTGGAAGGGCCTTGATAAGTTTGCGAACATCGGCTTCGATCTGGTTTTGTACAATTGTATCTTCGACGGTTCCTTCGCTCAATTCTTTGCGATTAAAGATATCCATGTTTTCATTATCGGTGATAACATAATTATCGGCTTTTTCCTGTCGGAAAAAATCGATAATGAGATTATGGGCGATTCGGGAAATCCATGCAGGGAACTTACCGTTTTCGGTATAGCGTCCTTGCTTGATAGTCATGATAGCCTTGACAAAAGTTTCCTGAAAGATGTCATTCGCCAATTCTTTGTCTTTTACAATATAATAAATGTAGTTGAAAGTACGGACCTGATGTCGTTTAAGCAAAACATCAAAAGCTCCATTATTACCTTCGGCATACAACGCAACCAGTTCTTCGTCGGTGCGATCGAATAAATCGTTCATTACTACCTCTCTTTTTTTTGATTCAAGCGTAATGTTTTGTCGATAGGCAATCTTTATTTAGAGTGATTCGATAATTATTATTCGTTGCAAATAAAGATGTTTTTTTTCAAATCAGAAAGTAAAAAGGAATTTTTTTCGACCTATCGTTCCATTTTTAACATTATTCTCGTGAACAAAATGGATTCTCTTTATTGAGCGTTGGGGTTTAACAGGTAGATAATATTTGTTTTAGGAACACTTGGGTGAAAGTTGAAGGTGTATTGCTGATTTTTATCATAAAAAATAATTACTTTTGCAATTCATGGAAAACTAAAAATAAGTAACTGCTATGAAACCAACTCTTTTTGTATTGGCTGCCGGTATGGGTAGTCGTTATGGAGGACTGAAACAGCTCGACGGTCTTGGTCCTAACGGTGAAACGATTATGGACTATTCGATTTTCGATGCTTTACGCGGAGGATTCGGTAAAGTCGTTTTCGTAATTCGTAAGGATTTCGAGCAAGATTTCAAGGATAAGATTCTTTCTAAATATGAAGGTCATATTCCTTGTGAATTGGTATTCCAATCTATCGACGATTTGCCGGAGGGCTTCACGTGTCCCGAGGGACGTACTAAACCGTGGGGAACTAATCATGCCGTGTTGATGGGTAAAGATGTAATTAAAGAGCCATTTGCCGTTATTAATGCCGATGATTTCTACGGTCGCGAAAGTTTTGCTATTTTGGCCGATTATTTGAAAGGTCTGGAAGGAAAGAAAAACGAGTATTGTATGGTGGGTTATCGTGTGGGAAATACACTGTCTGAGAGCGGTTCTGTTGCTCGTGGCGTGTGCGAGACCAATGCCGAGAAACATCTTACATCTGTTGTAGAACGTACTCAGATAGAACGTCGCGACGGCAAGGTGATGTTTAAAGAAGGGGATACTTGGACTGCTATCGATGACAATGCTCCTGTTTCGATGAATATGTGGGGATTCACACCCGATTATTTCAAATATTCCGAAGAGTATTTCGTTAAGTTCTTGAAAGAGAATGCAGATAATATTAAAGCTGAGTATTTTATACCTTTGTTGGTAAATGATTTGATTCAAACTGGCAAGGCCTCTGTAACGGTTCTCGATACTCCGTCGAAATGGTTCGGGGTAACTTATGCTGCCGACAGGCAGTCGGTTGTTGACAAAATTCATGCGTTGATTGCTGCCGGTGAATACCCAGAGAAATTGTTCTGAAAGAGTCGATGAAATAGAAATTGAAGGAGAGAGCTTATCGTGTAAAAATCGGGCTCTCTCTTTTTTGTTATTTTATCCGGCTGAATAGATGGTGGTTTTCGTATGTCGAGGAGAGTTCGGGTATAGTCGATTTGTACCTTAGGTTTGCTGGGGCACTTATTGTCACCTTTTTACCTATTTGTATAAATTGTACTTTTTTGCTGTTTTTTATTCACATTTTATAATTTTCCCGGCTGATAAAATTATCTTTGCTAAGATTTTCGTTGTTGTTACTTATACCAAGCAGTTGCACTCATGAATTCCCGTATATGTTATATTGTCATTTTGCTTTGTTTTTTTGCTTGCCATAGTGACCGATATCAAGAAAAGGCAACACGCTTATATGAATATGGGATTGAAATAGAATCTTTTCAACCCGATTCGGCTGCATATTTATATCGTCGGGCATTGAGCCTTACTAGCCCGAATTCGGATCTATCGGTTGCGTTGCATTTGCGTCTCGGAAACTTACTGCGCACGCATCATCTGTACAATAGAGCGTTAGAAGAGCACACTATCGCCTTGAAAGAATGTATGGCGAACGATTCGACGAAATATACGGCTCGAGCTTTACGGGAAGTAGGGAAAGATTATTTGTATAAGAACAGTCCCGACAGTGCACTCGGATACATTAAAGAAGCTTTGTCGTTATCGGAAGCTGCTTCGGATACTTTGGAAATGACAGCTGCTCATAACAATCTGTCGGTTGTTTACGGAGAACTCAAAGATCTCGAACAGGCTACAAAGCATGCGTATAGAGCTATTTCTTTGTCTAAGGATAGTACTTTGATATATCGAACGTATTCTGCCATAGGTAAGATGTTTTTATTATCTGGACGGTATGATTCTGCATATCATTATAGCCGGCAAGGAAGTTTAAGCCCCAATATTTATACAAGGGCCAATAGCTATAAGCAGCTTTGCGAAGTTGCTCTCGAAACAAAAAACGGTGCGCTCTATGAAGAATGTGTAAATTTATTGAATCTTGCTAATGATTCTATTGAAAAAATTAATCGTACCGAGTCAATGGGAGAGACAGAATATCAATATGATTTGGAGCAGATTCTTTATACCGAGAAAACTCGATATTATCGTTGGATTGCCGTAGTTATTATTGGAGCTTTGCTTATCTTATTTCTGTATATTCAAAAAAGAAGGTCAAGAGATAAAGCGTGGAAAGCTCAGGTGGAGGCGTTGCGTCAAAAGATAGAAACGGCTCACGAGTGCGATGAGGGTAATATAAAGGGGAATATGGGCGAATCGAATGTCGTCGCCCGGCAGGTCGATAACGAGCGAAAAGAACTACAATCACTCATCGATAAAAAGGGTGATGTATGTGCTTTATCTTTCATGCGAACCAAAGCATACAAAAATATGAAATCGATGATCGAGGTGAAATCGGAATCGGTATTGAGTATTGATGAACGACAGATGGTCTCGCAGTCTATACACAAAGCTTTTAATGAATATATCGATGCTTTGAAAAAACATACTAAATTAACGCAAGATGAGGCGGTTTTATGTTGTTTGGTCAAGTGCGGACTTAATACCAAAGAATGTGCTGTTTGCAAAGGAGTAAGTCTGAATGCTATCCGTACTCAGAAAAGTCGGATTAAAAGTAAATTAATGTAAAAATATCGGTTGGAACTATTTGATGTGTAAATTGTTGATAATTAGTGTTTAACAAATATTATTTGTAATATTCTATTTGAAAATATCTGATTATCAATACAATATAATGGCTTAATTGTAACGTCGATTATTTTTAATAAAGAATTATCGGCGTTACTTTTGTTTAAAACTTATTCCTTCATTATCATAGAGAACACTTCCTAATTATAAAATCATATTATTGCTTATGAAAAAAATTACATCAATCTGTTTGACTATCTTCTTTGGTGTCAACATTGTTTCGGCTTATGCTGCTCGTGGCGAGCAACTCGCTATTTTATCGGAAGATTTTTCGGCTTTTACCGAAGGAACCGAATCCACGCCTGCCGAGAGTGAACTTTCGACAGGAAATGCAATGATTCCTATGGAGTTCACGCACGGCATACAGTGGAAAGGACGAGGTATTCATCAAGCCGGAGGAGTTTGCGCTGTACTCTCTTATGATGACTATACATATGGGGAGACACAAGGGTGGATTCAAACGCCGTATACCGATGTGCGTTTGGACGATGGTAACTTTATACTGCGATTTCGAGCATGTTCGATTGCCCAAACGAAGGACTCGCTTATCCTTTATTTGCAAGATCAATACAGTAGCAACTACTATACGAGTGAGAAACGCACCATTACCGACCAATGGCAAACGATCGAAGTCCCTTTTCAGCACAATTTCGGTATGGGGAGTCGCTTGGCCTATGTACAAATCGGGGCATACAATGATTCGTGGCTGATAGACGATATTGAAATCATACAAGACGTGTACGATATTTGCTCACCCCACGCGATCTCACCCAAAGATGTAACATTCGAGCATTTTACCGCTCGATGGGATGCCGTGTGGTCGGCAACCTCTTATCTTACGTCTGCTTATTATTATGCCGATGAAGAGAAAACACAACGTGTATATATTGCAGAGAATATCGAAACGACGGAATGTGAATGTCAAGTTACCGGTATGGAAAAAGGAAAAACTTATTTCTTCACGGTAAAAGCCAAGAATGACAAATACACTTCTGTTGAATCGAACGAGGTACAAGTGTATGTCCCCATTCGTACTATGCCAGTGCCCGAATTAGCCGATCCGACCGATATAACCGATACAGGATATACTGCTCGATGGTATCCTGTTGAGCGTGCAATGGGATATGCCGTGCGCCACTTTTTGAAACATACAGTCCGATCCGATGAAGAATACACGCTGGTGCACGAGGATTTAGAAACGATCACGGAGGGAACATTTGAATGGCCCGGTTACTTTTATGATTATGACCTTAATAAATATAGCAAAGTGCCCGGTTGGGGTGTCAATATGGGTTGTACGGTTAAAGGAATGATAGGTATCGATAATTACTACCGTGATTTTGAGGAAGGAAAAATCACGTCTCCCGAATTTGATTTGTCTCGTAACGATGGCAAATACACGGTGCAACTGAATGTGTATGCGATTCATGCTGGCGATACTGTCTATGTGGATAGTTATCGTGAAGGTAAAAAAGAACATCGCGAGTATCTGATGAAAACCGTGGGAGAGCATTCTTTTTCCGTAGATTTTACTAATGGGTCGGCTCAAACTCATTTTACCGTTACTTTCTCGGGAACGGATAAAATGTTTATCGATGATATTTTCGTAAAGCAAATTCTAAGAGCCGGAGAGAGTTATACTTCTGCATTGGCATCGTTCGAAGTGGAAGGTATCGATAACACCTCGTACACCTTTACCGACCTTACGGGTTCTGAAAGCGATGAATATCTTTATTCTGTAGCTTCTTGGTCCTATTCGTTAGATGAAGAAGGAATTTGGGGACCCAACGTATATTCGGAGTATTCAGAACCTCAAATCGTACGACTCTCTTCCTCCGTCGAAAATGTTGATGGTATAGACTCTGATAAAGTTTATGCTCATAACGGAATCTTATATGTAGGGGTTGCCCGAGATGCTCTTGTCCGAATATATACTATCGAGGGTAAGTTGATACTTAGTAGACAAATTACAATAGGCAAACATGAACTGGATTTACCGATACACGGATTTTACCTTGTATATATAAATGATCATTGTTATAAGGTGAGTTTGTAGGGGACTTTGAACCGGAAAGTCGGTATTCAAGTCAGTTAAGCATAATCCAGTTATGACAACTTTCTATCAATCGGTATCTATCTATTTGTCGGATAGATACCGATTTTCATTCTGAGAAATGAATAGAAGTTGTTTCTGTATTCGATTTACATGAGCGATTGACAAAAGCCCAAGATTGGCAAGGCGAGAGAAAGAAAAGTAAACAAGTTCACTTTGTCTTTCTCTTGCCTTGCATTATCTTTGCACTTCATTTAATTTTTGTAAGATTGTATGATATGAACTCAATGCAATTACTCCCTTATAAACAGCAAGTTAGTTCTTTACTAAGACTAGGTTTACCGATTGTCGTAGGACAGTTGGGTATGATTATATTGGGGTTGGCCGATACGATAATGATCGGGCATCATAGTACGGAGGAGTTGGCTGCGGCTGCGTTCGTGAATAATGTATTCAATCTGGCAATCATCTTTGCGACCGGTTTTTCTTATGGATTGACTCCTCTAATCGGTATGTTGCAGGGTGGGGGAAACACACAAGGGATAGGACGAGTATTTCGTAATGCTTTGGCTGCTAATGCATCGGTTGCAGTATTGTTGACTGCTGTAATGTATACGGTCTATTGCTTTGTCGATAAGTTGGGACAGCCAGAGGAATTGTTGCCTCACATACGTCCGTATTTTGTTTTGCAACTGATTTCTTTATTGTTTATCATGCTGTTTAACGGTTTCCGGCAGTTTGCGGAAGGGTTGACCGATACTCGTACACCAATGTGGATTTTGTTGGGTGGAAACGCATTGAATATTTTCGGAAATTATTTGTTGATTTACGGAAGTTTCGGATTCCCTGAATGGGGCTTGTTCGGGGCGGGTGTGAGTACATTGGTCTCGCGTATTGTCATGCTGTTGGTCTTTATCGGGGTCGTTGCTGTTACGCGACGGTATAAAGTATATAGGGAGGCGATTTTACGCTCTCGATTCAATCGTAATGATTTTATGCAACTCAATGCTTTGGGGTGGCCTATCGCTTTGCAAATGGGTATGGAAACTGCGGCTTTTTCGTTGAGCGCTATTATGGTAGGGTGGCTGGGCAGCATTCCGTTGGCGGCCCATCAGATAATGATTTCGGTCAGTACTATCGGGTTTATGGTATATTATGGTATGGGAGCTGCTTTGGCTGTGCGGGTCAGCCATTTTATGGGGCAGAAGGATTTCCCCAATTTGCGTAGAGCTGTAAATTCGGGAATGGGGATTATTTTATCGCTTGCCATTGTTGCCAGTCTATTCTTCTATTTGGCGAGGACTCCCATTATATATAGCTTTACAGAAGACCATGAAGTTATGGTAGTTGTTTCTTCGTTGATATTTTCGCTGATTGTTTATCAGTTCGGAGATGCTTTGCAGATTACTTTTGCCAATGCTTTGCGAGGAACGACCGATGTCAAGCCCATGATGTGGATTGCCTTTTTCTCGTATTTTATAGTTGCTTTGCCTGTGGGCTATTTGTGTGGGTTTACATGGGGCGGAGGTGTCGTAGGCGTGTGGGTCGCATTTCCTGCAGGGCTGTTTACGGCCGGATTTCTATTTTGGCTACGATTTCGTTATCGGTTGCAACAGTTGATGAAAAAATAGAGTAACCCATGAGACCGAATTCCGACAAGGTGTATTTACAACAACTTATTGCAGAAGGAGAACACCAGCAGCAGGATTTTAAATTCGAGATTTCCGATGCTCGAAAAATAGCCCGTTCCTTGTCTGCTTTTTCCAATACGGACGGGGGACGTTTATTGATTGGTGTGAAGGACAACGGTAGAATAGCCGGGGTGCGTTCGGAAGAAGAGATTTATATGATAGAGGCTGCTGCCAAACTTTATTGCCGGCCTAATGTGGAGATAGGTGTGCAGACTTATGAAGTGGACGGTAAAACGGTGCTTGTTGCAGAGATTCCGAAAGCCGAACAAAAGCCCGTACAAGTGCAGGACGAAACCGGGAAGTATTTAGCTTATGTGCGGATTGCCGACGAGAATATATTGGCAACACCTGTGCATTTGGCTGTGTGGCGACAGAAAAACAGCGCTCAGGGAACTCTTGTGAAATATACCGAACGAGAACAATTGTTACTTGATTATTTGGCGGAACATCAAGAAATAACAGTTAGTAAATATAGCCGGTTGGCTCATATTTCTTATCGGTTGGCGATAGAGTATATTGCTCGGTTTGTACGATTTGGAATTCTCGATATTTGTTTCGAGCGTCACCGGTTTTGTTATCGGTTATCTCGGGAGGGATAAATAGATGTGTATGAGGATAAGATATTTTTAGTGTAAAACGATGAAGTGTAAAAAAAACTTTATCTTTGTGGAAATCTTAATCTTATATCAAAACTATTATGATCAATTCAAGAAAACTTCAAATCACAGGGCTTTCGATGCTTTCACTTGTCGGTAATGGTTGTACCGACAAAAATGGTTCGATTGAGAATGGGGTACGTCCCAATATTGTTTTGTTTTTAGCAGATGATATCGGGGCCGAGTGTTTCGGCTGTATGGGTGGTGTGTCGTATGATACACACATTATCGATTCTTTGGCTGAAAAGTCGTTGTTTTTCCCGAATATGCATGCCCAGCCTCTTAGTTCTCCTTCTCGTGTACAGCTTATGAGTGGATTGTATAACGATAAAAATTATGTTTGTTTTGGCTATATGAACGACGATGAGCCTACTTTCTCGCAGTTGGCACAGCAGGCTGGTTATACGACTGGTATGTTTGGTAAATGGCAGTTGGGGCGTTCACGTGAGATGCCGACCCGGTTGGGGTGGGACGAGTGGTGTTTGTTTCAACTTGAAGTATATAAAGAATTCAATGGTCCGACTGGTACAGATCGTTATGCCAATTGTATGATGGATAATCACGGTCATTATGAGTATTCGATTTATGGCCCTGATGGTTTCGAATCGGCCGCTTTTGAATTTTTGGATAAACAGAAAGATTCAGATAAACCATTTTTGCTTTATTACTCTACTCCCTTAGTACATACGCCGCACACGCCTACCCCCGATTCAGAGAGTTGGGATTTGGATTTTGCAGGTCGTTTTCAGAAAGATACGGCTAATTTCAAAGATATGGTAGCTTATCTTGATAAGAAAGTGGGGCGCATGATTGATCGGTTGAAACGTAATGGACAATGGGAAAATACGATATTTATCTTTACGTCCGATAATGGGACTTCTACGCGTATTGTTTCACAAATGTCCGATGGTACTTTGCGTCGAGGCGGTAAAGGAGACCCTCGGGGTATAGGTACTTCTGTCCCGTTGATTATATGCTGGGGAGATAAATTAGAGCCGAGGGAAAGCCAGCGATTGGTCGATTTTACTGATTTTTTCCCGACTTTTGCCGATGCCATGCGTATAGCAGTACCAGAAGAATATGGTTTAGATGGGGTGAGTCTTTTCCCGGAAATCGTTGGAGAAAAACCTCTTGAAAAGGAAATTTCTTTGATGCACTATAATCCATTATGGCCTGTGGCTGCGGCTCCTTATGCGTCTCGTGCTGCACGCACCACTGAGTGGAAATATTATTGGGATGGCCGGTTCTATAATACAAAAACAGATTTTATGGAAGAGCATCCTATTGATATAGATACGTGTAGTAACGAAATTAAGACCATTTATGCTAAATTGAAGGCTAAGGTGGAGGAATGTCCTAATTTTTATCCGGATATGCCGGGGGCTCCTCGTCGTGGTAATTATGGAACATTTTACGATTTTGCCGAGCCCAATAACCCGTTCTAAATTTGCTGTTGTGGTTTATTGTTTAAAGGGAAAAGTTCCTTTATTATTGATTTTGAACCTGTTTCTCGTTTGTGAGTAGATTTATTATGAATTAAAATTTTATTTCATTGAGATAAATGATAAGGGATATTTCCATTGGAAATATCCCTTATCGATAAAAAACAATCTTATTTTACCCTGAATTTTAGACTTTGGTTTTTTCCGTTTGCTCGGATTGTCAATATATATATTCCGGGAGAAAGGAATCGGTCTGGAATATTATAGGTATAAGTTCCCGGGAGTTCTCGGTTGGAGATATATTCGGAAATTTGTTGTCCTGTGGTGGTCCAAATAGAAATATCGGCACTACCGGTTTGTTGCAAATTATAGTGGAGGCGAAGTTCTCCTTCGGCAGTGATCCATGCAAAGTTATTTTCGGTATATACATTATTTATCGCGGAATTTGCTTTGACTGGATAGTAGGCTTTGAGTTCCCGCAGGGGAATCGTGATTTCAGAACGGCTGCCCGGATTTAGTACGAACCGTATCGCTTCTAATGTGAGAGGAAAATCCTCAGTGGGAAAAGCTATGCCGTTTTTGGAGAAAGCCCATACGATGGTTTGATCGCCCGTGTCCGATGGAATATATTCGGGTTGCCAGTAGCTCTTTCCGTTTTTATGCGTGAAATCGAAACGGATATGTTTGATGGCTGCCAGTGCTTCTTTCGACAAATTCAGTTGTAGGGAGATTGAGTCGGGTAAACTATATAGACGATAACTTTTACCCATTTCTACATAAGGGTTTCTTCCTGTTTTTTGATCGAACTGCAATACGGCTCCATCTGGCCAGCCGGTCGGTAATTCTTCGTGAGAAATTGAGAGCGTGTTAGATACGGTCGAGGATAGTGGGAAGTCTGATAGATCGGAGAAATTTTCGTGTACAAGAGTCTCCGGAGTTACTTCGACGGTAACCTTTAAGCCGACGGTAATTGTGTCGAGTGTCCCGACGAGCGACGTTTCTCCGTTTTCTATTCCTTTTAAGATACCGTTTTCTATACGGCAACAAGATGGATTGGACGAGGTCCATGCGAAAGCGGCCGGGTCGAGCGTATATACTTGACCGTTGATGTTTCCTTCTAAATTGATTCGGTAGGGACGTACACTGTCTATGAGAATTTCGTCGGCTGCTATATGTATGTCTTGTACCGGCCGGGTCGAAACGGAAAGTTCGGCCGTGATTCCGTTTTTCTCGGCTATAATTTTGCCAGACATGACCGTTTCTCCGGCGTGGAAAACAGCTTCTTTGTCCACCCAACCCAATTCGGCCGGTTCACATCGGAATGCGAAACCTTCTACTTCTACGTTGCGTTCGATCACATCTTTGTATTTATTTTGAGAAATTAATGTGAGGGATGCAAGGGAAATTATCGGTACATTTAATTGTGTTTTTGAGAATGAATAATGGGCCACGCCATTGTCTTCGGGAGCAGTTGAAACAAGAAGAACTCCGTCCATAACTGGGCGTAAAGATCCTCTTCCCGGAAGGTTCAGCATGGTGTGGTCGACGACAATGGCAGTGGAGCCACCGCTATCGAAATTGACTACATTCCAGACTCCATGAGCCAACATCCAATTAGCGATGTCGATACAGTTGATACCGGCACTATTTTCCGATAATTCCGTAGCTACGAAATAGACGGTTTTTCCATCTTGTGACATGCCTGCCATTGTGCGACAAGAAGTTTCATATTCCCGTCCGTTTTCAAAGTCATTATATTCTCCGTCGTGGAGTTTTCCTTCATAGGCTATGCTGGGGTATCCGTGGAATGCTTGTAAGATATTGTCTGGTGGTGTTCCGAATTTTCCGGCAACTAATTTTTGCGAGATGGTTATTTCTTCGCCCACTTTTATATCGGGGAGTGAATTCAGTTTTGTATTACGGAGATATAGAACAAAATCGGTGTCGGAAGTTTGTAGGGGTAAATCCGAGACTTCGAGTACATCGCATACCGTGGGAGTTCCATTCACGATCCAATTGGATCGGGGGCGTATTTTTATGTATCTTCCCTCGGCATCCAGATTGAGCGAGTTCATATTTGTGAACAGGACGCAATCTCCGTTGCGGATTGTTTCTGCGCCCCAGTTGAAATGGTCGATTGTCACTTCGTCACCCGATGCCGAAATTGCTTTGCATTCTGGAACGGGAAAAAAGACCGATGCCGTTTTATCTTGGGTAATAGCAAATGTAGATCTTCCGCTACCTGCTGGCATAGAGATGACACCGTTGCTAATGTTTAGTCCGATACAGACGCCTTCGTCATAACTGAAAAAGTCATGATTGAAGGCCGCGCATACTTTATGCCCCGGGGTGGTTAGCCGCTTTGACATGTCTTGTACCAATTCCCGTTTTAAATCAGGAACGGAGTTGTTCGACTGTACTTGTTCAATTACATTGTAAGGATTGGTCATGTCGATAGTGGTCGCCCACAGTGTGAGGGGAACCGATTCGTATCTGATTTTGATGTACTCTATACCGGGGCCTATTTCGTAGTGTTCCAATGTGTCGGCTACGCCCCAATTGGGAGCCGCGGCCGTGACGGAGAAAATTCCTATCACTATAAAAACGAAGAGCGTAAGGTTCTTTTTCATGTGTTTTAATATTAGTAAGATCTTGTGATAAAACTAAATTAGTTTTAATAACAACAAAGATATACTACTTTTTTGAATTTTAGAGACTGTTTATTCTAAAATATTGTATTTAAATATTATTTATTGTGTCGATTTTCTGGCGGGTGATCGTTTTATCGTTCCTTTGAAAAGTTTGTGTTAGGATAAGATATTGTTTAATAGTGCTTTGTCGCTTCATTTTTTCTTGTAGTAGCCGTGATGGTAAAAAAATTGACACTATTTAATTTCCATTATTATAACGAGATTCATATATTTGTTTAATATTATAGAATAGGGCTATAATTATTAAATTTATAGTATAGTTATGTCGGTTTATAGTAATTGGAAATATTTCTTCGATTCTTTTTGGAAATTTGTGTCCCGTAATAGTTATCCTATTGTTTTAGTATTGTTTTTTATATGGATATGTATAGGTATTTTCCCGTTGACATGTTATGAATCAGATAGTATGCATGTTATTGCGGGGTGTAATATCATGTATAATCAGGGACTTACATTCCCGCCAGTATATTCTTATTTATATGAAATGCAACCGTTGGTAACCTATACGGTGGTAGGATTCAAATATGTATTTCCGTTTTTAACATGTGAACAAATCTATTGTTTGCTGTCTGCCATATGCGGGGCTCTATTTATCGTGGAAAGTGTGAATTTCGTTTATCGGATTACATCTTTTAGAAAAATATTTATTTTGCTTTCTCTGTTTCTTATTTCAGAATCTTTTGCCATTTCGATGTATCCCAATTCGGCGATTTTTGCGGCTGTGTTTTTTGTTTGCGCTCTAAACAGGTTATTAGATGGAAAGTTTTATGTGGCAATGGTGTTGATGGTAATCGCTCCTTTATATAGGATAGATATCTTGATAGTTTATCCGGTGGTATTTTTTATTTTTTTGTTTCAAAGGAAGAGTGTAAAAGAGAGTATAACGAGATCGGTATTTTTAGCTGTTCTCATACTTCTATTTGTGACGATTGGATATTGGGGGCTGCGGGCAAATCCTTTAACCGCATTGACCGGTTATAACGGTATGAATGAAACACACAGTTTCGCTTCGCAAGTAAAGTTTGCGGTATTTACGTTTTATACGATTCTCAATTTTGTTTTTGTCCCTATGGGTTTGGTTGTCCTTTTCCGGGAAAAGAAGTTTGGAATTATGGGGATAGCGTTGATTCCTATTATTCTCATTCATTTTATGTTTCGTTATACAGGGTGTGCGCCTAAACATTATTTATATTTGATTCCTTTTGTTTCTCTCATAAGCGTCTATGCTATGAGGTGGATATATGAGAGGGTCAAAGGGAAACCGGTTTTAAAGTACGGTATAGTTTCTATTGTAGTTTTGTTTTTATGCCTCGGTATAAGAATAGACTTTCCCGACTCGCCGTGGAGAAATGTTCCTGATTCGGATGCGAAGTTAGGTCCTTATGTTCAATTTTGTAGGGAAAATTATACGAAATATCATGTCACGATAGGAGTGGGTGCAGGTCAACTGATACCGACGTTAGACGAGTATATGTTACTTAGCGGGAATTTATTTTATCCGTTTTATATTCATGAATATAAAACGGTAAAAGAGGGTAAGCGAATCGCAGTAAAAAAATGGTTCGATGAGAAAAAAGACTATAATTTATTGGCATGTAGTTGGGAAGATATATTTTATTTTCCCAACTACATGCTCGAAGAAGGGTATGAATTTAGAGAGTTGCCTTGTGAGAATTTTACGTATGAATTATTAAAAGGCGATAGGCGAGTGACATTATACACCCGAGAAATTCTGAAAGGCGATATACAAGGAATGGTTCAGGCGATTGACGAAGTTAATGAATATTCCAAAGGCGAAGACCTTTATATTGTATCGGCTCTTGAAAATCAAGACTATTTGTTGAATAAACTATCTGTTAGCGGAAAAGTTCGTAAGCAAATGGATAGACTCTATAAAGTAAATTAGATAGTTTCTCAATATTTTTTTTCGAGGATATATCGAATAATTCTGCGTTTGTATAAAATGTGATTATGGAAGCCATCTGTAATGCTAAATAAATTTGTTTTTGCTCTCATTTGTATTACCTTTGATGAGAGTTAAGATTCGTTGAAACTCAACAGACCTGTTCTGTATTTGCTCTGTATTATATTTGTGTGAATACGAAAGCAGACGGAGTGTCTGTATGATACCGAAAAAATCGTTTATACGTAAAAAATATGAGTGTGATAATTTCTCCATCATTGTTGTCGGCAGATTTTGGAAATCTGAACAGTGAGATAGATATGATAAATGCTAGTGCCGCCGATTGGTTGCATATCGATGTGATGGACGGTGTGTTTGTCCCGAATATTTCTTTCGGGTTTCCGGTGTTGGAATTTGTGAATCGGCGATGTGAAAAACCTCTTGATGTGCATTTGATGATCGTCGAGCCTCAAAAGTTTATACCAGAAGTCAAGCGTGTGGGCGGAGCTATCATGACGGTTCATTATGAGGCTTGTACACATCTTCATCGGGTTGTTCAGCAGATACATGCAGCAGGTATGCAAGCCGGAGTTTCATTGAATCCTCATACACCGGTGTCCTTGTTGGAAGATATTATCGAAGATGTCGATTTGGTTTTGCTGATGTCGGTAAACCCCGGCTTCGGCGGGCAGAAGTTCATTCCTCGCATATTGGATAAGGTGAGGGATTTGAAAGAGATGATCGCTCGTAGAAATTCGCATGCGGTTATAGAGATAGATGGCGGGGTAAATTTGGATACCGGTCGGCAATTAGTTGAGGCAGGGGCCGATGCATTGGTTGCCGGTAGTTTTGTTTTCCACTCGGATAATCCTATCGATACGATTGCTCGATTGAGGCAGTTGTAAAAGGAAATATATGGGATAGCCCCTATCGCATATTCGTGTGCAGAGGAGGAGGGTGGAACATTTTTTATTTCGTTACAATCCGACGAGTTTTCTATACAATAATATAAAACATTCTAAATTTCTCCCCTGTGTTTTGCAACGTAAAATATAGGGGAGAGATCGAAGAAATGATAGTTTCTGAGGAGAGGGGTTAGATGTATAAAACCACAATCCCCTCTGATTTTCTACTGAGCCGTTTTTTCAGCTCCGGGAGGTTTAATCCGTTATCAGATTATTGCATATAACCTTTGACTGTCATCGGGTCGTTACCTACTAAAACTTCAACCGTTGTTTTTTCACCTCGGCTGTTCTCGTAGGCGAATGTATAAGTATGGCCTTTTTCCAATAAGAAACTCAGTGCATCGTTCATATCCTGCAAAGGACCGGCTGTGCGGCCTCCACCCACTTGTATGCCATTGCAAAATACATCGACGTTTGCTTCTACTCGATCACCGGAATCGGAGCTATGCCGTTTATCTCGGAACATCATGAAAGTCACATTCGTATGGGTCCCTTGTTTCGTAAGGATTTGGGTCGATTCGGTGTATATATCTCGATAACGTTGCGATACATCGATACCATGAACACTGCGTGCATCTTCATTCCACGCCATTGGAAACCAGTCTCCCGTAGGTCGGAACGATACAGCATAAATTCCGTGTGTATGGTCTCCCGATACTGATTTTCCTGCATCGGCCATAAACCAAGCCTTGTCGAGTACAGGAGGTTGATAATATTCTGTGGAGAACCATGTCCCATCTATCCAAACTTCTGTCCAACTGTGGTTACCTCGATTGTCGTGCCAAGCGGCAGTCCCTGCAAAACGAGCCGGAATACCTACGGAGCGAAATGCGTCGACCAAAAGAATGGATAACCCGGTACAGGAAGCCATACCTTGCCTTATCGATTCAGCAGGACTTTGGTTGGTCTTTTCCCGAAGCGTGTTGTATTCCACTCCGACCACTTCGGGGATAATTCGGTTTATTGTGTCGATGGCCGCTCGTATGTCTGTGCATTTGGCTACACGAGGAGCGAAACGATTATAAAAATTTTGTCTCCACGAGTCCCGAGTTTCATCTACCACGGCATAGGGCAAAACTTCGTTGAGGAAGATAGAGTCTGGTAGTGCTTTTGTCCATGAAAATTCAGACCGAACCCGACAGGCGTATGCCACGTTCTCTTTTAAAAGATCGAGATTCATCGTGTCGCGGTCTCCCTGTGGCATCCAAACTATCAGGTAAGCCATCGCTTCTTGTTCGTCGTGTGGCGTTTTGTGTAATAGTAATCTTAGGCTATCTGCACGAGACGACTGGTTTAAAACGGTTTCGAGTTGTCGTTTATAATCGGTTGAGATACCAGAGGTACAGGCAGAGAATGAGCAAATCAACCCGACAAGCAGTAGAAAAAATGGAGCTTCTTTTCTCATGTGAGAGTCGTTTTTAGATTAGTTGGTTCAGAATATTACGAATCATGGTTGGGTCGATTCCGATTGATGCATATTCGGGAATCCCCTGTACTCCGCCCATTGAGATCGACGGATTTTTATAGGTCATACGGCTTTCTGTTAAGTTTCGAGCACTGAAATGTATGGCATCCACTCCGGTGTCGGCAAGCAGTTTGACGTTCGATGCATTCACTCCGCTTCCTGCCATTACGGCTATTCGTCCTGCGGAGGCTTTGACTAACGAATGAATGTTCTTGATTCCTTCCGGTGCTGTGTTACGTCCTCCCGAAGTGAGTACCCGACAGCAACCGACTCTCACGAGGGCTTCGAGGGCTTCGTTGGTATCGCAGGTCATGTCGAAAGCCCGGTGGAATGTAAATTCCATTTCTTTGGCTGCGGCGACCAATTCTGCTGTGCGGATTTCGTCTACTCGTCCGTCGGAAGTGAGTATTCCCGCTACCACACAATCTGCTCCGCAGTCATGGGCAAAACTAATTTCTTCGAGCATTTGGTGAAATTCTTTGTCGGAGTAGAGGAAGTCTCCGCCACGGGGACGAATCATTACACTCAGTTTCAAATGAGGAATTCGACGAGCCATGCGAATGAATGCGGCCGATGGGGTAGTGCCTCCCTCATAAGGAGATGCACACAGTTCTACACGGGTGATACCCATATCGGCGGCTATTTGGCAGGCTTCGAGTGTGAAAGTGCAAAGTTCGGTTTCTATCATGATTACCGTTTCTCTAAATTGTGTATCGAATTTTCATTTTCAAAGGATTTTACAAAGATAGTGAAAGGTGAGTGTAGAGACAAGCGGAAATATTGTATCCGATTTGGCTATGCCTAACCGAATCCTATCTTCGTAGTTGCAAAGATAGATATTTATTGATGGGATGCAAGAGGGAAAAGTGGGTCATTGGTTATGTGTAGTCATACCCTATGTATTGTATCATTCAATAAATACGAACAGCTATGCGATTATCGCATAGCTGTTCGTATTTTTACAAGTGGAAATATGCTTATTTCAACTTTTTCATTCCCTTATAAATGAGAAATCCTACGATAAATACACAAATAGCGATGAGTATATAGAGTATTTCGTGGCTATACATCTGTACTTTCGAGATAAGTTCGTCTTCGGGGATAACAGCATGGAATCCATATCCTATGGCGGCCAATACGATATTCCAACACATGGCGCCAAGAGTCGTGAAAAGAATAAATTTGGAGAATTTCATACGTGCCAATCCTGCCGGTATAGAAATAAGTTGACGTACAGCCGGTATCAGTCTTCCGATGAGGGTGGATATACTACCATGCTTGTCGAAATAGCGTTCGGCTGTTTCGACTTTTTTCTGGTCGAGCAGACAGATATGTCCGATGCGGCTGTTGGCGAATTTATAAACGAGCGGACGTCCAATCCAACGGGCTAAATAGTAATTAATGATTGCACCGAGGTCTGCTCCGAGAGTCCCGAAGATAACCACCAAATACATGTTTAATTCTCCGTAAGCGGCTTTATATGCGGCCGGTATAATGACGATTTCGGAAGGGAAAGGAATAAAGGAACTTTCTATCATCATTAGAAATGTAATAGTCCAGTAGTTTAAATTATCGAGACACCACTGAATGAAAGATAATGATTCCATAAAAAAGGATTATAAAATTTGCACTTTTATGGCTGCAAAGGTAATATATTCGTGTTACAAATTTGAATTTTTGTGAAAATGTAATCGTATTTTAATATGGCTATTGCTCGAAGTTTTGGAAAATGGTACGGTATATTTTCGCCTTATCGGTTAGAGGCTTGGGATAAGCGCGGGAAGTGGAGGGCATACGGTAAAGCCGGAGGCGGCGATTATGGTAAAGAAAATCGACGAACCCTCCGATCGCAGGAGCTGGTGAACCTGTGATAGAAAGTAATGTGTCGGTTGCCTTTTGTCCTGTGGTCACCAGAGTATGACAGCGAGGAATTTGATCGAGTATTCCGGCCAGATTTAATGGCTCGACGACTTCGAGGGTTAAGTCTGAGGCATTTCCGTTTAGGCGATTGGCAACGGCTACTGTATCGCTTACAGCAATGGCTTTTTCCCGTAGAAATTGTTCGATGTTGTCTTTACGGAATTTTTTCTTTTCTATATCTACAAAATGATCTTTGTCATCGAAGAAGATAAGCCCAAAAATTCTCCACATATCGTTGGTGTAATTGGGATAGAAAAAATCCATCGACCAGCGCTTGCGGGGAGGCGGAAAACTTCCTAGCAATAGGAGCCGGGCATTGGGTGGAAGAAATGGGGCGAGGGGGTGTATCTCTGGTTGAAGTGGATTCATCTTTTTATCGTAAATAGTTAAAAGGAGAGGTCGCTTGGTTCGTCGTTGATTTTCCAGAAAATGTTCTCGGCGGCATCATATCGATATTGTCCTTCTCGTAATGTTTCTGTTTGGAAATCTTCTTTCTCGAAAACGTCTTCTCCCTCGTCGAGTATATAAAATTCGTCGTTCGTATCCGTTGCTTGTATGGTCGCTATGTACCCCTCTGGGATTTCGAAGATTTCGTTTTCTTCTACTTCTATCATTTCTCCGTCATAACCTTGTTGGAATAGAATGTCGTAGGCATCGAAATCGTCGTTCTCATCGTAGCCCATTTCGTCCCTGATCGTATCGAATTCGGGGGTTAAGAATAAAGTAATTGTTTCCATAATTATGGGGATTTATTCAAAATACAAAGGTACTTATTTTTACGATTGTTTCAACAATTCATGTACCTCGTTGTTTTAATTATCGATGAAACGTTTAAATCCCAAGAAAGTATGAAAAAATTATTTGTTTCTTGTTCCTGTTTTTTGGTGACGGCATTATTATCGGTACAGGCTGATAATAAAATGGATAAACAGACCGATGTCGTTGTAGAAGAGTGTGTTTGTCAAGGCCCTTCACAGTCGCCGGCTCGAGTAATTCTTTTGTGGGGGGAAACCCCACCGAATGACGAATTGATGGCGATGTTTTACGACACTCGGTTATTGCATTTCCAAGACCCGCGAGCCCCTCGTTTTTTGCTGATAGATCGTAAAGGGCGTGCGGCATTGGGTATAGGTGGTTATGTAAAGGCTACTGCTTCCTATGATTTTGACGGGGCTCTGCCTAACCGGGATTTTGTGACATACGATATCCCTGTTCCCCGTAATCCGGCGGAACGTAATCAGTATCAAATGGATGCTTCTACCACACGTCTGTTTTTGAAATTAGTCGGGGCCAATTCTGTATTAGGAAAATATACCGTTTATGTAGAAAGTGATTTTCGGGGAGGACAGGATTACGGTTTTCGTCTCAGACAGGCTTATGTGAATGCCCGCGGCTTTTTAGTCGGACAGACTTGGAGTACCTTTGTGGATCCCGCAGCAGCTCCTCCTACAATCGATTATGAAGGTCCAAATGGTATGACTAGTGTGCGTAATGTTATGTTGCGTTATACTCTTGATTTAAGTAAACATTGGCAGGTGGCATTGGCGGCCGAAGCACCTTCGGTGACTTATACGCTAAGTGATGGTAACAATATGGCTATTCGTCAGCGTATGCCCGATATTCCGTTTTATGTCCAGTATGGTTGGAACGAAGGGAACAATCATATACGAGTTTCTGGTCTTATACGAGGTTTGTCCTATCGGGATTTGATGGCCTCTCGAAATAAATCTGTTTTGGGTTGGGCCGTGCAACTTTCGGGATTAGCTAATATTACACCGAAGGTAATGCTGTATTATCAAGGGGTTTATGGACGAGGATACGATAGATACTTGAACGGTTTGAACGGGAAGGGTTTCGATTTGATTCCAGATCCCAATAATCAAGGGAAACTTTATGCACCAGAAACATTAGGCTATGTGGCTGGCATACGGTATTCATTCTCTCAAAAATTCTTTATTTCGGCATCTTATAGTCAAAGTAGATTATACAGCAAAACCGGGTCGCTCTCGGAAAATTCCTATCGATATGCTCAATATATTGTCGGGAACGCTTTTTATAATTTAACTCCCGATTGTAGTATTGGACTTGAATATCTTTATGGTCGTCGTTCCAATATGAATAGGGAAGATGGTCAGGCCAATCGAATCAATGCAATGATTCAATATAATTTCTGAAAAAGGGGAATTATTGTTGAGCCCGTTCTCTTTGTTTAGCGATAGTGAAGAGGGAACGGGCTTTGTTGTGCAATGTCATGAATCGCGTTTGGATCGTGGTTTTTCTGATAAAAATATTGTTCGCCATGTAAAAAGTGTTATTTTTGCATGGCGATTATATAATTGGGCCATTATTTAGAAACAGAGCACATAATGAGATATTTGTATTTGACGTTTTTTATGATACTTCTTTGGGGGATAACGTCTTGTTCTTCTTCGAAGAATGTTCCCTATATGGTTGATATTGAAGATATACCTGCCGAAGTATTGAATGCTGCGACGGTTCAGTCTTCTCCTGTTTTAGCTCCGGGGGATATTATAGATATATCGGTAGTGGCTAAGAATCAAGAGGTTGTTATCCCGTTTAACAAGAGGTTGATGCAAGGAGAGGCTTATCTGCGAGGAAATGCATCGAAAGCCGTTGAATATTATTTGATTGATCAGGCGGGTAATATCGATTTCCCGGTGATTGGGCGTATTCACGTAGCGGGAAAAAGTAAGATGGAGGTAGAACATTTGATTCAAGAACTCCTTTATCCCGAATATCTGAATGAACTACCCCAAGTGACTGTGTGGATACAAAACTTTTCTATATCGGTATTAGGAGATGTGAATAGACCGGGATTGTTTACCATAGAAAACGAACGAGTGAGTATATTGGATGCGATCGCTTTGGCCGGAGATTTGGCTATAACAGGTCGCCGGGATAATGTGCTGTTGGTGAGGGTAAATTCAGATGGAACTAAGAGTATAGCGAGAATAAATTTGAATGATAAGAATTTGATATCTTCGCCTTATTTTTATTTACAGCAGAATGATGTATTGTATGTTCAACCAAACAAATCCAAAGCCAATTCTGCTGTTGTCGTACCTCCCACGACTTCATTGATTTTTAGCGCGACTTCAATTTTATTGACTATCGCTAACCTTATTATTACAGCTTGGAGTATTTCGAAATAAAAGTTTTATGGAAGATAAGCAGAATACATCTGTAAAAAATGCATCGGAAGAGGCATTTGATGTTACGGGCTTCTTTTTAGAATGTATTTCATATTGGAAATGGTTTGTGGCCAGCGTGGTCGTACTTGCTGTGGCGGTAATGTTTTATTGTTTCAGGCAGACTCCGGTTTATGAGGTCACATCTGCAGTATATATTCAAGACAATAAAGGAGATAACAGCAATATATTATTGGAAAGCCTAGGACTATCTTCCTATAAGAAAAATATAGATAATGAAATAGAAGTCTTACGTTCGAAAAATCAGATTACAGATGTCGTCGAAGCTCTTAATTTGTACACGTCTTATTCTTGGAATTCTTTTTTGAGAAATGTTCCATTGTATGAAGAGACTCCGATAGAAGCAGTTCTTGATTCGATTGATGTGCGTTCGTTAAAGGCTTCTTTGAATATTAGAATAAAACCGCAAAACGGAGTATTCCATTTGGAGGCGAAGACTCGAAATGTGAGGGGCGATGAGGTAGAAATTTGTAACACTACGGTCGAAACTTTTCCATATTCCATACCTTTTCACAAGGGATTTATCCGACTAAGATATACTGGCGATACGATTCCTACCGTGGATAAAACGTTGAATATATCTTTATCGAATCCGAGAAGCGTGAGTAAGTCTATTGCCGGAAATTTGACAGTGGCTTTTGCTTCGAAAGATGCAACGATTTTGAAGGTCGTATACCGAACTCCGGTAATAAAAGCGGGTGAGGATTTTATAAAAACACTGGTCGATTTTTATAATATCGATGCGGCCAAGCAAAAAAATCAAGGGACTGAAAAAACGCAACAGTTTATTGATGCTCGTTTGGATTCTATTTCAAAAGATTTATCGGTTGTAGAGGCGCGAGTAGAAGAATATCGCCGTCATAATAATTTGATTGATATTTCGTCTGAGGCGAAATTATATTTGGAGCAAACCGGATTTACCGATGAGAAGTTGGCCGAGTTGGAGTTGCAGAAAAGCCTTGTCGATTATGTAGAGAAATTTTTATCGATACCTCAAAATGAATATATGCCCATTCCTGCGTTGGGAATTGACGATAAAGATTTAGCTAAATTAATAGGAGAATATAATAAAAGTCTGCAACAACGAGAAAGATTATTACATTCATCATCGGAATCCAATCCTGTTATCGTTGAGTTGACGAGAGATATACAGACTCAAAGGTCATTGGTACTGAAAGGTGTCGAAAGCATTCGTAAAGGAGTAGAAATTAAAAAGAGAGATTTATCCCGTCAGGATAAGATTATCGAAGACAAGATTAAGAACGTACCTCAATACGAGCGGGAATTATCCGATATTATGCGTCAGCAAAGGATAAAGGATAATCTGTATGTATTCTTGTTGGAAAAAAGAGAAGAGAATGCATTGGCCAAAAGTATGACCGTACCGGTAGCACGCATTATCGACGATCCGGATTCTACGGGAGAACCAGTTTCTCCTAAGAAAATATTGCTGCTTTGTGCTGCTGTTTTATTGGGCGTTTTGTTGCCGGCATTTGTGATTTACCTCAGAATGTTGTTATTCCCTGTGTTGAAAGATAAGAAAATGCTAGAACGTCTTACTTCCATACCTGTTTTGGCTGAGATATCTAAGAAGCCGGGAAATAAATTTTTTGTGGTTGAGAAAAAGAGTGTGGAGCCCATTGCCGAACTATTCCGATTGTTGAGGAATAATTTACAGTTTGTCCTTACTGGTCCAGAGAAAAAGGTGATAGCGGTAACATCGTCGGTAATGCATGAAGGAAAGACATTCGTTTCTTGCAATATGGCTTTGAGTTTTGCCCTAACGGGAAAACGGGTGCTTCTGATAGGTGTGGATATACGACGTCCTCGTTTGGCTCAGCATTTCCAAATGTCCAATATGAGGGGTGTTACTACCTATTTGTCGGGTGGAGATTCTGATCTTTCGGCTCTTATTCAATCTTCTGGAATTGATTCTAATTTGGACGTTTTGCCGGCAGGGCCTGTTCCTCCTAATCCGAACGAATTGTTGATGAGTTCTCGTTTTGAGCAGTTGGTCGATTATGCACGATCCCATTATGATTATGTGATTTTGGATACAGCACCATTGGGTATGGTATCCGATTCATTTTTGTTGACCCGGGCTATCGATGTGGTTATTTATGTAGCGAGGGCTAATTATACGAATAAAGCGTCGATCGAGATGTTGAATGCATGGATTGACAATAAGCGTATCAATGTGCCGGTTTATCTTATTTTGAATGATGTGAATATGAATTCAAGGACTTATTCATATCGCCAATATGGTAGCGGAAAATATGGTTATGGATATGCTTCTTCGCGGTCGGAATATGTTATTCCGTGGTATAAACGTTTGTTCAGAAAAAGTGATAGTTAATAGAAATGATTTTGAGTATAAAAGAACGGGAAAGAATAAAATTCTTTCCCGTTCTTTTATTGGATTTGTTGAATCATCGAGTTAACCGAGCTGCCATTTCTTGTGCAAGGTTTCTACATTGCTCCTTTATAGCTGGAGTAATGCTTTGTTTCATTTCTATACAGCAGGGGATAGTTTCCCATTTCATGGATTCGGCGAATGCGGCGAGGTGTTTTACTGCCGCACCGGCCCAAGTGAAAGAACCGAAATAGGCAAACGTGCGATTCTTGATATCCCGTGTAGCAATCATTTCGGTGAGGGTTTCGACTGCCGGAAATAATCTGTTAGAATAAGTAGGGCTGCCTATAATGAGCCCCCGGTAGCGGAATATGTTTTGGAGGATATACGATGGGTCTTCGTGGGAAACATTGTGGAGTACAATCTCTTTGATTCCGTTGGCTGCTAGTTCACGAGCTATTTCTTCGGCCATCTGTTCGGTATGCCCGTACATACTGCCATAAGCGATAACAACACCCGGTTCACCTTCATATCGACTGAGGCGATCATAAATGCCAATGACTCTGGTTATTTCTTTTTCCCATATGGGTCCGTGTGTGGAACAAATCGTTTTGATTTCTATGTCGGATAGTTTTTTCAGTGCCGTTTGTACGGCTGGCCCGTATTTCCCCACGATATTGGAGTAGTAACGCACCATTTCGCTCCAATACTTATCCGTGTTTAATTGACTGTCTGTAATGCCTCCGTCCAAAGTACCGAAGCAGCCGAAGGCATCCCCTGAAAAAATCAATTTGTCTTCGTTAACGTAGGTCATCATTGTCTCGGGCCAATGAACCATCGGCGTAAGATGAAATGTGAGAGTCCTTTTCCCGATAGACAAGGATTCTCCGTTTTTAATACAAAGAGTATTGTCGTCTATTCCATAATATCCTTTAACCATTTCGAGGGTTTTGATATTGCCTACAATTGTCATTTGAGGATATTTTTGACGAATAAATTGTATCGAGGCAGAATGATCCGGCTCCATGTGGTTGATTATGAGATAATCTATTTTCCCGTCCCCGATAATCTCGGCTATGTTGTCGAGTAGTCTATCGGTATAAGCGGCATCCACAGTATCTATTAATACATTTTTTTTATCGGTTATCAAGTAAGCATTATAGGATACTCCGTATGGAAGCGGCCAAAGATTTTCGAATTTATATTTACACCGGTCATTTACTCCTACATAATGTATACCATTTGTAATTTCTGTTATCTTCATAATCGTATAATTAATTTGATATTTGATGATAGTCCTCTTGTTTGTAGATTATCGCTTATTTGAAAATGATTCCAAAAATACGAAAAAATAGAAATCTTTGGGAAGTTCAAAATTTATTTTTTCCTTTGTAATAGAAAACCTTAAATGGTTATATAGTTTATTAACAAATTTACTAATAGGTGCATATTGTACCAGAAAAACATTAAAATCATGAAAAAGTATTTGGCAGAGATGGTGGGTACTATGGTACTCGTGTTGATGGGTTGTGGAAGTGCTGTATTTGCGGGCAATATAGCAGCTGCTTGCGGTGCGGGAGTAGGAACGTTGGGCGTTGCTATGGCATTCGGCCTTTCTGTGATTGCTATGGCTTATACAATTGGCGGTATATCGGGTTGCCACATCAATCCGGCTATTACGTTGGGTGTATGGTTGTCTAAACGAATGAACGGGAAGGAGGCCGCCATGTATATGGTCTTTCAGATAATCGGAGCGATTATTGGATCGTCTATTATTTATGCTTTGGTTTCTACGGGCGGTTCATCGGGAGTGACTACGACGGGAGCCAATAGTTTCGGAGACGGAGAAATGTTACAGGCATTCATCGCCGAGACAATCTTTACGTTTATTTTTGTATTGGTGGTATTGGGTGCGACCGATGAGAAAAAAGGAGCGGGCAATTTCGCAGGATTGGCTATCGGTCTTACTTTGGTGTTGGTTCATATTGTTTGTATCCCTATTACGGGAACATCGGTAAATCCCGCTCGTAGTATTGCTCCGGCTCTGTTTGCAGGAGGAGAAGCTCTTTCACAGTTGTGGTTGTTCATTGTAGCGCCGTTTTTCGGAGCTGCGTTGTCTGCAATGGTTTGGAAAGGACTGATGGGTGACAATAAGGAATAATATAGTTTTTCTACGATAAAATAAAGGGGCTGCTTTTCAAGGCAGCCCCTTTATTTTATGGATTGTAAAAAACGATGCCTTTAATATATAACCCTCCAATTTCTTGCGGGTTGTTCATATAGCCGTCCAAAGACAGAGGAAGTATGTATGTATTGTTGCCTCGGAAAGACCAAATCGTGTCGTTGGAATTTACTTTGTAGTTTTGTTTTTTTAGTAGGTCGACTAGCGGATAAACGGCGACAACGGTACTGTCTGGCCCCAATATTTCCACATTGTCGCTGTTTGTTCGGATATTTGAATTTTCATCGAAAAACAGGGCGTATTGGTAATCTTTTATATTTATGTTTTTGCCTTCGTAAGAATCCGATTGGTAGTAGGAAAAATAGATGCGATGATTTTCCTGTGAGCGATTCAATGCAGATGTTATCCCTTGTGTGAGTTTGGAAAATTGCATCGAGGAAACGGAATCGGTGAACCAGACTTGTATATCTTTTGCCCCATAATTCTCTGTGAGATAGAGAAGGTCATCTTGTAGTCGGGTGGCATCAATAGAGTCGAGCTGGGTGCACTGGGTTTCTAAACTGTCGAATGTAAGAAGATTGTTTGTCCCGAGTTTGTTATTTTGAATGAGTGTATCTATCCGCTTGTGCATGGTATACCGGGTAATTTCGCTGAATCTCCACGGGCCGATTGATGAGATGAGGAAAAGAAGAATAAATGAGATGAACGGGATTTTTATTTTTTTACCAGATGTAAAAATGGTATACAAGGCAGTCGTATAGCACCAAAAGTTGAGCAGCAGTATGTATAGGCGGTTAGTCGTGATACCATAGTCTTGAAAGCGGCGGATTATACCGACAGTCATTAAGATTAATAGTGGGAGAAGCAGTATGCCGAACCATTGCCTGAAAAATTTCAAAGGACGATTCTCTTGTATGCATAACGGATATAGTATAAAAAGGGTGATTGTTCCGCCTATGGTGAGAATGGAGACTAGTGCGGAGACCCAACCATCGGGAAGTTGCCACTGAATTATGATTTTTATTAAATAGGCATAAAGGATTGTTCCGTAGAGTATGAGGAGGGGTAATAGTATATATAAACCTAGAATTTTCCATGCTTGGGCAAACGAATGCACCTTTGTTTCGGTTATCGAGGCGATAGGAATGTTGCCTAGCAGATAGAAAGGAAAGAACAAGGTATAGCAAAGTACATGTATGTTTGAATACATCTCGCTTTTGAATTCACAGCCGAACAGAGTATCGGTAGAAAATAACGCCAGAGAGAGGCCGGCTGCCAAGACCGATGCAAAAAGTAAGCCTGTTAGTATTTGAATACACAACAGATAGGAGAAATTCCAAAAAGAGGTATCGGTGTCCTTTTTCAAAAAGGCAACCCAAAATAAGGACGAAAAAAATGTTACGATAGGAGCTATGAAAGCAAGTGCCCCGAAGAAATGTTCGGGAGTATCGTTCGAAATGTAGCCGTACAAGCTCCATAATAGTACAGCGAGTAGGGATACTGAATGTCGTATAGTGGGGTTCAAACGGTTCTCGAAGCAGAGGACGATACTTGCAGCGAGAGGTAATGCTCCTACCCATACGTACCAATAGGAGGGTTCGTAGAGTATGCTTCCTTTTAATTGCTCATAGGGGAGGTTGACGAGTAATAGCAGAGAAATACACAACCCGATTGTTGCTGTTGCTGCGACCGGAAATCGTTTGAGCGCATTCAAAAGGGTTTCGGTGATGGATTGCCAACGAAAGGTATTTATTCTGTTGAGCATAGTTGAATGATGTTGTTGGTGAAGAATAAATCCCCTAAGTACACGTGTTGTTAAGAACGTACTTAGGGGATTCGGAAATATGTCAACAATGTTATTTATTGACTTTGAACTTCTCTATACCGTCTTTTAGGTATCCGACCGATTGTCGGGCGGCAGCGATACCTGCATTGATGTTCGCTTCGGCGGTTTGGGCTCCCATTTTTTTCGGAGTGAAGAATACTCGGTTGCCGAATTTCTCTTTTAAAGTGTCGGCAATAGTCGGTGCAACATCGGCTACATAGTGAAAATCGGTACGTTCTTCGAGTATGCGTGCCAGATCTTCTTCATATATCACCTCTTTACGCGCCGTGTTGATGAGAAGAGCTCCTTTGGGCATAAGCGAAAGCAACGAGTAGTTGATCGATTGCTTCGTTTCGGCCGTAGCCGGGATATGCAGCGATACGAATTGACATGTTTTATAAAGCTCTTCGGCCGATGCGACAGGCGTTACACCGTCTTTTTTCATCACATCGTCGGGGCAATAAGGATCGAATGCATAAACTTCCATGTCGAATCCTTTGGCGATACGGGCCACATTACGACCTACTTGTCCGTAGGCATGGATTCCTAGTTTTTTCCCCTTCAATTCCGTACCCGATGTTCCGTTGAAATGATTTCGTATCATTAAGATAGTCATACCGAACACGAGCTCGGCCACAGCGTTGGAGTTTTGTCCGGGGGTGTTCATTACACATACTCCTTTGGCAGTAGCCGCGTTGAGGTCGATATTGTCATAACCCGCTCCGGCACGTACTACGATTTTTAATTTTGGGGCAGCGTCAAAAACTTCGGCATCGACGATATCGCTGCGCACAATGAGGCCTTCAACATCTTCGACTGCTTTTAGTAGAGCGGCTTTATCGGGGTATTTTTCCAAAAGAACCATTTCGACACCTGCGTTGTCGAGAACTTCTTTGATTCCATTTACTGCAACGGCGGCAAATGGCTTTTCAGTAGCAACTAATACTTTCATGGTTTTTCTATATTAGTGTTTCTTTTCAAATTCTTTCATGGTAGCTATGAGGGCTTCGACACTCGATTTAGGCATAGCGTTATAAATGGAAGCTCTGAATCCACCTACCGAACGGTGTCCTTTAATACCTACCATGCCTTGTGAGGAGGCAAATTCGATAAATTCACTTTCGAGGTCTTTATATTCTTCTTTCATAACGAAGCAGACATTCATGATGGAGCGATCTTCGTGAGCTGCTGTTCCGACGAAAATTTTACTGGAATCGATAGCATCGTAGAGGATTGCTGCTTTTTCCAAATCACGTTTTTCCATCTCTTTGATACCTCCCATCTCCTTATAATATTTCAAGGTCTGCAATGCCGAGTAGATGGGGAGACAAGGAGGCGTATTGAACATCGATCCTTTTTTGATGTGGGTACGATAGTCGAGCATGGTGGGGATAGCCCGGTCTACATGTCCGAGAGCCTCTTCTTTGACAATTACGATAGTAACTCCGGCAGGGGCTAAATTTTTTTGAGCTCCGGCGTAGATGACGTTATATTTGGAAACGTCGATAGGTCGGGAGAAAATATCGGAAGACATATCGGCTACAAGAGGTACATTTACGTCTGGGTCAAATCGCATTTCTGTTCCGTATATCGTGTTGTTGGAGGTAAAGTGGAAATAATCAACATCATCGGGGACAGTATATCCTTTGGGGATATAAGAGAAGTTGGCTTCTTTCGAAGAAGCGACGACATCTACTTCTCCGAACAATTTAGCTTCTTTGATTGCATTTACAGCCCATGTTCCGGTTTCGAGGTAAGCAGCTTTACGGTTCAACAAATTATATGGAACCATACAGAATTGCATGCTAGCCCCTCCACCTAAAAATAGGACATCATATCCGGCAGGGATTTCGAGCAACTCTTTTACTAGGGTTTTAGCTTCTTCGATAACCGCTGTAAATTCTTTGCTACGATGTGAAATTTCCAACAGAGACAGACCTGTATCTGCGAAATTAAGTACGGCATCCGCTGTGTTTTTAATGGTGTATTCGCTCAGAATAGAAGGGCCTGCATAGAAATTGTGCTTCTTCATAACGATCTTTGTTTAGTAGTTTGGTATAATTTGGTTTTGATAGATTACAAAAGTAATTCTTTTTTTTCTTAGTTTTTCTGCGCTTTGAAATATTTTGTTACAAAAATTTACAAAATGACGGCTATTTGTTAGCCCGAGATGGCATTTCGACAGATTATTTGTATCGGTCTTTCCATAGCTTATTTAGATGATCTTTTAGCTTGTTCTCCGCAACGTTATCCTGAGGCTTCCACCAATTATTGTTTTTCAACTCGTTTGGTAAATATTGCTGATTGACGAAGTTACCCGTATAATCGTGTGCATATTTGTAATTTTTTCCATACTCCAACTCTTTCATCAATTGTGTCGGTGCATTCCTAAGATGTAACGGAACAGGAAGGTTTCCTGTTGCTTTTACCGTTTCCAGTGCTTGATTTATCGCCATGTAGGCCGAATTGCTTTTGGGTGAACTAGCCAGATAGATTGTCGTTTCGGCCATGATAATGCGGCTCTCCGGCCACCCTATATTTTGTACAGCATCGAAGCAAGCGTTGGCTAAAAGTAGGGCATTGGGGTTTGCGAGTCCTACATCTTCGGAAGCCAATATAACCAATCGTCGTGCGATGAAAGCGGGGTCTTCACCTCCTTCGACCATGCGGGCAAGCCAATAGATTGCGGCATCCGGGTCACTACCTCGTATGGATTTGATAAAAGCCGATATGATATCGTAGTGCATTTCACCGTTTTTGTCGTAGGCAGCAGGATTTTGTTGTAACCGTTCCGTTACAATCGCATCGTCGATGATTATTTTTTCGTTCTCTCCGACCGCTTGGGATACGAGATCGATGATATTTAGTAGCTTTCGGGCATCCCCTCCTGAATAACGAAATAGAGCATCGGTCTCTTTTACTTCTATATCGCGTTCTTTTAGATAGATATCGGAATGTATAGCTCTGTCGAGCAGTAGCTGCAAGTGCTTTACTTCAAGCGATTTGAGGACATATACTTGACAACGAGAGAGCAGGGGGCGTATTACTTCGAAAGAGGGATTCTCGGTCGTTGCTCCGATGAGCGTCACCGTACCGTATTCGACCGCGCCGAGGAGAGAGTCTTGCTGTGATTTACTGAACCGGTGGATTTCATCGATAAACAATATGGGACGTACTTTGGAAAAAATATTGGCTTTGCATCGGTCTATTACTTCGCGAACTTCTTTTACGCCGGATTGTACAGCACTCAATGTGAAGAACGGTGCTTGTAATTGTTGCGATATGATGTGGGCCAGAGTTGTTTTCCCAACACCCGGAGGCCCCCAAAGAATGAAAGACGAAATTTTTCCCCCATCGATCATACGCCGCAGTACGGCTCCCGGTCCTACCAGATGTTCCTGTCCGATGTATTCGTCTAAGTTTTTGGGTCTTAGTCTTTCTGCCAGAGGTTGTAACATAAATTACTTATTTCTGTTGATACAAATATACTTGTTTTGGACCGTTTTTGCAAGGAAAGAAACGGAAAGATAGATCCGTTTATGAGAAGTATGAAAATCGGCTGGTTTTTGGAGTAATAAGTAAAAAACTGTTATCTTTATTCCGCAAATTTAATTAGATATGTCATGAAGAGACTTTTTCTTTTTTTCTTGTTAATTGGATATTGGTCGGTAGTAAGAGCTTCGGATACAGTTTTTATAAAAGAGGCACAAGTCCCCATTTTGATAGAACGGCAGGATAATCTATTATTTTATCTTCGATTCGATGCACGAGACAGCCGAATGCTTGATGGAGTAACAGTAGATTTGTCGAGGTGTAAAAATCTCGACGATATTCAATCTGTGAAGCTCTATTATGGTGGAACAGAAGCCCGTCAAGAGGAAGATAAGAATCGATTTGCTCCGGTTAGTTATATTTCGAGTTTCAGTCCCGGTAAGACATTGTCGGCATATCCTTCTTATTCGATAAAATGTGCCGAGGAATCGAATGTGTCTGAGTCGGTGGTTTTGAAATGTAATTACAAATTATTCCCGGGAGTTAATTTCTTTTGGGTGAGTTTGCAGGTGAAACCCGGCACATCTCTTTTATCTAAGGTGACGGCCGATTTGAGTTCTGTGACAATAGACGGGAAAGAGGCTGTTTGTAAAAAAATGTCGCCCGACGGTATTGTACACCGCATGGGAGTAGGCGTTCGTCATGCTGGTAACGACGGTGTTTCGGCGTTTCGTATTCCCGGATTGGTCACTACGAATAAAGGTACATTGTTGGGTGTGTATGATGTGCGTTATAATAGTAGCGTGGATCTGCAAGAACATGTAGATGTTGGATTGAGCCGTAGTACCGATGGCGGGAGAACATGGGAGAAAATGAGATTGCCGCTTTCTTTCGGAGAGACCGGAGGCTTGCCGGCTGCCCAAAATGGGGTAGGAGACCCTTCTATCTTGGTTGATACAAAGACAAATACAGTGTGGATTGTCGCGGCGTGGACACACGGTATGGGGAATCAACGGGCATGGTGGAGTTCACAGCCGGGAATGGAAAAGAGCTATACGGCTCAACTCGTGATGACGAAGAGTACCGATGACGGCAAAACTTGGTCGAAGCCGATTAATATAACCGGGCAGGTGAAAGATCCTTCTTGGTATTTCCTACTTCAAGGGCCGGGACGAGGTATTACCATGCAGGACGGCACGTTGGTATTTCCCATTCAGTTCATAGATTCGACTCGTATTCCGAATGCTGGTATTATGTATAGTAAGGACCGGGGTAAAACTTGGAATATACATAATCTGGCACGGACAAATACGACAGAGGCTCAGGTCGTGGAGATAGAGCCGGGGGTGTTGATGTTGAATATGCGGGATAACCGGGGTGGAAGCCGAGCCGTAGCCATAACCGAGGATTTGGGAAAAACATGGACCGAGCATGAGTCGTCCCGAAAAGCTTTGCAAGAACCTGTGTGTATGGCGAGTCTGATTCATGTTCGTGCCGAAGATAATGTATTGGGTAGGGATATCCTTCTTTTCTCGAATCCCAACACGAAGAAGGGGCGCAACCATATTACGATTAAAGCCAGTTTAGATAAAGGCCTGACGTGGTTGCCAGAAAATCAAGTGATGTTGGACGAAGATGAGGGGTGGGGGTATACCTGTCTGACCATGATCGATCGTGAGACAGTGGGTATTTTATATGAGAGTAGCGTGGCTCACATGACTTTCCAAGCTATTAAGTTGAAAGACTTAATTCGGGAGTAACAATTCTCCATTTTGTTAAAAGTGCTAAATTTAAACATTCCGCAGAAAGTGTGGTTAAACCTTTGGACAAAAACAGAGTCTTATAAACAGATTCGCGAATAAATAAATTGAAGAAAACTTTTTAATGAAAGGAGAAAATTTATGAAAAAGGCAATAGTATCGTTCGCTTTTGTTCTCGTTTTATCGATGAGTTCATTTGCCGGTAATAAAGAAAAGAACGAACGGAGAGAGAAATGTGAATTCCCTTGTGAACAAATGGTGAAAGATTTGAATCTTAGCGAAAAACAGCTTTCTCAATTAAAAGAAGCCGATAAGACGTTCGATACGGAAGTAAAAGCGATTCGAGAGAAAAAGAGGGAATTTGAGAAATCGAATCGAGAATCGATGAAAGCAGCTAAGGTTCGTCGGGATTCCACATTTAAATCTATTCTAACCAAAGATCAGTATATTCAGTATTTGGAACAGAAAGTGGCACGATTGGAAAGACGAGCAGACCGCGATTCTTGGCGTGAAAGATTTAGGGCTCCATTTATGGTGAAAGATATGAAGCAGGGGCGTCTTAATCCCTTGCCGTGGAGTGAAAAGAATGTAGAAAAATAAAGAACAGTGAATAAATAGGTTTTCGGTAGGAAAGAAAGGCTGCTATGCATTGCATAGCAGCCTTTGCTTTTTATCTCGTTTCAGTTACGAAATACGATTTTGTCATTTTCGGTATCGACTATGATAGGCTTCGATCGGTCTACTTTCTGGGCCAGCAGGTCTTTCGACAACTGGTTCAAGATAAGCCGGTGTATCACTCGTTTTACCGGACGTGCTCCAAACTCAGGGTCGTAGCCTTCGGCTGCAATCAAGCCCAGAGCTTTGGGTGTAATTTCGAGTGTGACACCGTTTTTCTCCAACATCTTTTTGATGTTGTCGATTTGTAACGACACAATCTCTTCGATTTCTTTCTCGCTCAACGGGGTGAACATAATCGTTTCGTCTATACGGTTGAGAAATTCGGGACGTATGGTTTGTTTCAACATATTCAAGACCGCTTCTTTTGTTTTTTCGATGACTTCGGTTTTGTTGGCAGGAGTCATCTTTTCAAAATTTTCGCGTATCAAGGCAGAACCCATATTCGAAGTCATGATGATAATGGTGTTTTTGAAATTAACCAATCGGCCTTTGTTATCGGTCAATCGTCCGTCATCGAGTACCTGCAACAGAATGTTGAAGATGTCGGGGTGAGCCTTTTCTATTTCGTCGAACAAAACCACCGAATAAGGTTTACGCCTGATCGCTTCGGTCAGTTGACCGCCTTCATCGTATCCAACATATCCCGGAGGGGAACCGATGAGACGAGTGGCACTGAATTTCTCTTGATATTCACTCATGTCGATACGAGTCATCATGTTCTCGTCGTCAAACAGATATTCGGCAAGAGCTTTCGCTAACTCGGTTTTACCCACACCGGTCGTACCGAGGAAGATGAACGACCCGATAGGCCTACGAGGATCATTCAATCCGGCACGACTCCGACGAACAGCATCGGCAATGGCAGTGATGGCCTCGTTTTGACCTACAACTCGTTTGTGCAGTTCCTCTTCGAGGTGGAGCAGTTTGTCTTTTTCGCTTTGCATCATTTTGTTTACCGGAATGCCCGTCCAGCGAGATACGACATCGGCGATGTCCTCGGCATCGACTTCTTCCTTAATCATAGCTTTGTCGCCTTGCAACTCGTGTAGCTTTTGTTGCGTGGCATGGATTTCGTCTTCTTTTTGTTTGATTTTGGCATACCGTATTTCGGCTACTTTACCATAATCGCCCTCTCGTTCGGCTTTATCGGCTTCGAAACGTAAGTTCTCGATGTCGATTTTGTTTTGCTGTATGCGGTTAACCAGTTCTTTTTCCGATTGCCATTTGGCTCTGAATTTAGTTTCCTCTTCTTTCAGGTCGGCAATTTCTTTGGCTAACAGTTGCAGCTTTTCGGTATCGTTTTCACGTTTGATAGCTTCGCGTTCGATTTCCAATTGTTTGATCCGTCGGGATATTTCGTCCAAAGCCTCGGGAACCGAATCTACTTCTATGCGCAGTTTTGCTGCCGCTTCGTCCATCAAGTCTATGGCTTTATCGGGTAGGAATCGGTCTGTTATATATCGTTCGGATAATTGTACGGCTGCTATGATTGCATCGTCTTTAATCCGCACTTTATGGTGATTTTCATACCGCTCTTTCAGACCTCTCAAAATCGAGATAGAGCTCATTTCGTCGGGTTCGTCGACCATGACGATTTGGAACCTACGTTCGAGAGCTTTGTCCTTTTCAAAATATTTTTGATATTCGTCGAGCGTGGTAGCGCCGATAGACCTCAATTCTCCTCTTGCCAAAGCCGGTTTCAGAATATTGGCAGCATCCATTGCTCCGTCGCCTTTACCGGCTCCCACCAACGTGTGTATCTCGTCGATAAAGAGGATAATTTCTCCCTCGCTTTGAATGACTTCGTTGACTACCGATTTCAACCTTTCTTCAAATTCTCCTTTGTATTTGGCTCCGGCAACCAAAGCTCCCATGTCGAGAGAAAAGATTTGTTTGCTTTTCAGGTTCTCGGGAACGTCTCCGCGTACGATACGATGCGCCAGTCCTTCGGCTATGGCTGTTTTACCCGTACCCGGTTCACCTATCAAGATAGGATTGTTTTTGGTTCGGCGACTCAAAATTTGTAATACTCGTCTGATTTCTTCGTCTCGTCCGATAACAGGGTCGAGTTTCCCGTTACGGGCACGTTCGTTCAAATTGATTGCATATTTGCTCAATGCATTGTAGGTGTCTTCGGCCGAAGCTGCGGTTACTTTCTTCCCTTTTCGCAATTCGTCGATAGCTGCGCCCAGTTCTTTTTCGGTTATGCCTGCATCTTTCATGAATGCAGAGGCCGGACTTTTCACGAGGAATAATCCCATGAGCATGGCTTCCAATGCCACGAACTGGTCTCCGTGTTTATTGGAATAGTCGATTGCTTTTTGTAAGGCATCGTTAGTTTCCCGACTCAGATAGGGCTCACCTCCGTTCACTTTCGGAAGCGATTCTATTTCTCTGTCGACTTGGTTGTTTAGCAACCCTGCGTTGACTCCCAATTTTTGAAAAAGGTATGAGGTAAGACTTTCGCCTACTTGCAAGATACCTTTTAGAAGGTGTACCGGTTCTATGGATTGTTCGTTGTGATTACGAACAATCTCCACAGCCTTTTGGATAGCCTCCTGCGATTTGATTGTGAAATTGTCGAAATTCATATATTTATTCTCCTTTCTATTTTATCTTTTTTTTGTTTTTACATTGGGATATAGTCAAAAGAAATGCCAACCGTGTTTTAATGAAATATTGTCTGATAATCAATCTGTTAATATGACATAATGTCTGTATTCCCGATACGATGGAAAGGTTCGGATCTATAAGAAGTTCATTTATAATTCTTTTTGTTTCTGACAAAATGACTTGTTTATTTTTTACAACACGGATGCAGCATAGAAAGTTCGAAGGAACAGAGGCTATCGGGTCTCGTTTATTTTCGGTGAAGATGCTGCGGAGATGGTATCGATAGCCGTTTGGGGACGCTCTTTTCCAAAGAGCGGTGCTGTAAATTTCGGCTTGGAAGGTTCGACGATGGTATCGTTTTTCAGTAAGGTGGATATCTGAACGGGATTGGCAATCGTACTTACCGGGACATTACGTTTCCATTCGATGCTTCGTTCTATTGAATCAGTCTCATGTTTGGTGAGCGGGCGGGTAGTGTTCCCGAAAAGGGTCATTAAAACCATTTTGGTGCGTAGGGCCCTTTTCTTGCGTTGCCAGTTACGGTATATTTCGACAGGGTCGAGGAGTCCCACATAAGAGACACCTATACCGAAGGGCATGGTGTTGGGTGCACTCATCGACCAGCTGTTGACAGGAGCGGGTTTGTCATTGGAGAGAGGCTGTAACAAGTTACGTAATACAAACATATCGACCATTCGCGCGATTGTTTCGTCGTGAAGGCTGGCTATGCTGTCTTTCACTGCGTGCAGTAAAATTACGTTTAACATGAATTCCGATGGATTTTCGGGAAACATGGTTGAGGGACGCATGATGTTTAAAGAGGCGGATTCGAGGTGCTCGTTCAGCTTTTTCTGCATGAACCGATCGTTGGGTGTAGAAGAGGGTAGCTGTTCGGTACGGGGCCACGACAATTCACCTCCTTTTATTTCCAATTCCGACCCATTGCCCGGCCGCATGGGAGGAGGCGTGGAAGATTGGGCATATGCGGTGTGGCAGAAAAAAGACAGCCCGCATGTCCAACATAAAAAAACTATTATCGTTCGAGGCGTCAGCATAACAGCTGCAAATATATCTTCTATTTGATAAACTACTCGATGTTTAAAAAGAAATTAACCGATATAATATTATATAAACGTATTTGTAAATACTCCGTAGGATAAAGATATCGAAGTAATTCTTTTTAATGTTTTTTATGTTTATCGGTGTGTCTTGTCGTTTTTAGTGAAAATCAAGTTTATTTGATTTTGTCCATCATTTGCTTCTGACAGCAGTTCGCATTTTTTTGACGACAGTCCAAGACAGGCATGACCCAACAGGGCTAAAATAAATTTTGTTCTATATTCGCCTTGCATTATCTTTGTTCCCGAATAAAAGAAAGAAACTGTTTTGAATTTTTTCGAGCAGATGTTGTCAATCAGTTTTTCTGTTTTTTCATTTGTGTTATTTTTTCGAGTAAAAAGGACGGACAATGGATTTTGAACTGGTACAAACCGATGAGTGTACCCATGCGAGGGCCGGAGTGATAACGACCGATCATGGGAAGATACAGACCCCTATATTTATGCCGGTAGGGACGGTGGCCTCGGTCAAGGCTGTGCATCAACGCGAGTTGAGGGACGATATTAAGGCGCAAATAATCTTGGGGAATACCTATCATCTGTATTTACGTCCGGGATTGGATATATTGCGTCAGGCCGGTGGACTGCACCGGTTTAACGGTTGGGAACGTCCTATTCTTACCGATAGCGGGGGATTTCAGGTTTTTTCTTTGTCCGACCGTCGGAAATTGACAGAAGAGGGGGCTCACTTTCGTTCGCATATCGATGGTTCGAAACATCTTTTTACTCCCGAAAATGTGGTAGATACCCAACGTATTATCGGTGCTGATATTATGATGGCGCTCGACGAGTGCACTCCGGGCGATGCCGATTACGACTATGCCAAGAAATCATTGGCCTTGACACGCCGTTGGCTCGACCGGGGCTGGAAACACTTTTGCGAAACAGAGGGTTTGTATGGTTATAAGCAAACTTTTTTCCCGATTGTACAAGGCTGTGTCTATCCCGATTTGCGTATAGAGGCCGCGAAGCATGTCGCCGATTTGGGAGCTGACGGTAATGCCATCGGCGGATTGGCGGTGGGTGAGCCTACGGAAAAAATGTATGAGATGATAGAGGTTGTCAACGAGGTCTTGCCTCGGGATAAACCACGTTATCTAATGGGGGTGGGGACACCGGCCAATATATTGGAAGGTATAGAACGGGGTGTCGATATGTTCGACTGTGTGATGCCTACTCGCAATGGACGCAATGGTATGCTGTTTACCCGTAACGGTATCATGAATATGCGGAATAAAAAGTGGGCCGATGATTTTTCTCCTCTCGACCCGGAGGGAACTTCTTATGTCGATACATGTTACAGTAAAGCCTATTTGCGCCATTTATTCATTAGTGAAGAAATACTGGCCATGCAGATAGCCTCGATACATAATCTGGCATTTTATGTATGGCTTACTCAGGAGGCACGTCGTCAAATTTTAGCCGGTACATTTAAATCGTGGAAAGACGAGATGATCTGCCGGGTGACTACACGATTGTAAAGAGGAACGAGATGAAGATATTGAAAAAAATAGATATCTATATTATCAAGAAGTTCTTGGGAACTTACTTTTTCGCGATAGCTTTGATTCTCGCTATCACGGTCATGTTCGATATTAACGAGAAATTGGATTCATTTTTGAAAGCGCCTTTGTCGGCGACGATATTCGACTATTTTTTCAATTTTCTTCCCTACTTTGCCAATTTGTTTAGTCCTCTGTTTACTTTTATCGCTGTTATATTTTTTACCTCCAAGTTGGCCGACAACTCCGAGGTTATAGCCATGTTGTCGAGCGGTATCAGTTTCAAGCGATTGTTTGTGCCTTATATGGTTTCGGCTGCCATTATCGCTGCATTGAATCTCTATTTGAGTTGCTATGTAATACCACCGGCCAATGTGACTCGTATCGAGTATATGAATACGTATGTCAAAAATAAGCGGGTAGATTATGCCAGTAATATTCAGTTACAGGTAGAGCCGGGGGTAATAGCCTATATATCGCGCTATGACAATAGCAACAAAACCGGCTATCGTTTTTCTTTGGAGAAGTTCGACAAGAAAGTCCTTCAATCCCGATTGACTGCTCAAACCATTCATTACGATTCGGCTTATCACTGGCGGGTTAACAATTATGTGATTCGTAATTTCAACGGTATGCGGGAGGAATTGATAAAAGGGGCGACTCTCGATACGATTGTGCCCATAGAGCCTTCGGATTTCTTGATTTCTCAGAACGATAGCGAAGTGATGACTACTCCCGAGCTACGGCGTTATATTATCCGTCAAAAAGAGAGAGGGGTCGCCAATATAAAAAATTTTGAAATAGAATATGAGCGGCGTTTCGCAATGGCTGCCGCGGCATTTATCTTGACAGCCATCGGCATGTCGTTGTCTTCCCGCAAGGTAAAAGGGGGTATGGGTATCAATATCGGTATAGGCTTGCTGTTAAGTTTCTCATATATATTATTCTCTACCGTGACCTCTACCTTTGCGGTATCGGGTGCTACTTCACCTATGTTGGCGATGTGGATACCCAATATCATCTATACGGTAATAGCGATCGTGCTATATAAGAAGGCTCCTAAGTAGCTTCGCTTTCGAACATATTAGTAAAGAAAGGCAGCTTAAATTTTTTATTATAAAAATTAATAGTTATCTTTACTAAATTATTTTTTAAATTTTCAGATATAATAATGATTCAAGAAGATTTTGAGCAGCATGTGGTAAAACTGCAAAATGCTCTGTTAGGCTTTGCCAAAAGTCTGACTCACAATGAAGACGAGGCGAAAGACCTATTGCAAGAAACATCGCTTAAAGCGTTGAGCAATAAAGCGATGTATGATGATTCCGGAAGCATTAAAAGCTGGTTATATACTATTATGCGTAATCTTTTCTTGAATTGTCGTCGCCATTCGTCTCGGCAAGAAGCTCTCCCTATCGACTTTGAGATACCGGATACCGATGATGTGCAAAGTGGAATAGAGGGAGAAGACTCTTTTTCTACAACCGACGTTCAACGCATTATGGATTTGTTGTCTATTGACAATCGTATTCTTTTTGGTTTATACTTGCAAGGATATCGTTATGACGAAATAGCCGACCGTTTACAAATGCCTTTGGGGACGGTGAAGGTGAGAATATATCGAATCAAGCAAGAATTGAGAACATATAAGAAGCAGTTGGTATAACTTATCGCTTGTTGATAATAAGATAAAAAGCCCCGGATTCTCACGAGCCCGGGGCTTTTTCGTTTATTTAAATCAGGAAGTCGAAAGAGTCTATTGAATATTGGCCCCGCCTCCCATACCGCCGGATCCACCACTGCTTTCGCTTTTTACATCGTCGTTGGTGATACTGCGTCGAGCTTTCTTAACCGATTCTTTCATTTGCCCGAAACGATAGGTGACTCCTAAGCGTACGTATTGACAAGGATTGTAGTTGTAGCTATCTATACGATATGCATCGTTTTTAATGTGCATGGTAAATTTGCGTTCTTTTGAAAAGGGATCGCTTACCGAAAGGTTCAGTTGAAGTTTCTTTTCAAAAAATGATTGGCTGACACTGAACCCGCAAAATGCCATTGGTGCAGATGTTCCTACCAGCATGCGAAATCCGGAGTAGTAGCCGACGTTGGCACTTATTGCACCGTCTTTCCATGCGTTCCAACGTGCGCCGAGGTATCCGTTGTAATTCCAGCCTTTGTTGGAATATCCTGCCGCTTTGGAGCTATAATCTCCATATCCTCCGGAGAGGTTGGTGTAGATGCTGAGGGTGGGAATGATATTTCCCGAAAAAAATACGTTCAAGTTACATTCTCTGGCTTTTCCGATATTGTCGTAGGTTACGTTGGCTACACCGTCTTCGTCCATGAAAATAGTTTGTTCTATCCCATTGTTTTGTATGCGTCCATTCAGTTCGGTGGACAAGTTCAGCCCTTTTGCCGTAAATAATGTGTATCCTAAGGAAAAAGTATGTGATATTTCCGATTCCAAATTAGGGTTACCATATACCAGTTGCATGGGGGTCGAACTGTCTTTAAACGGATTTAGCTGCCAAATTCCGGGTCTGCTAAGCCTTTGAGTATAGGATAGTTTGAAAGTTTGCATGTCTCGGGGTTGCCACGATAGGGTGACGTAAGGTACAATGTTGAAAAAATTGTTATCGAACTTTGTTTTTTGGGGTGTTTCCGAGACGTCGTAACTTGTGGTGCGGCCATCGTTCCAAGTCGATTCTAATCGGGCTCCCACTTTCCCGCTCCATTTCTTAACTTTTAGTACATATCCGGCATAGACGCCTAAGATATGTTGTGTATAGTCGAGGTCATTGACCGGGAGCGGTGTTTGTTTCCAATCTTCGGTTGTTTCGTCCCAAATGTTTTTGTCTCTATCTCCGTCGCTTACGTTACAGCGCATGATGTATTTTACTCCGCCCTCGATTTGATGCATATCGGTCAAGGGGTCGAAATAGTCTATCTGTATGGTTTGTTCGGTTCCGTGAGCTTTGTTTTTACTTTTTTCGATGTAGCTTTTTGAATTGATAATCCCTTGATTTTCGGTTGTGTAGTCCGAGTTGTTGGGATTGTACTCGAATTGATACGAGGCTGTTAGCGTGCGGTCTTTTTTTGCGAAGGAGCGTTGATAGTCGAGAGTACCCGATACAGAACCGTAGTCGCTGCTGGAACTTCCTAACGAAAGATATTGACTGCTGATATCGTTGGAGCGATTGAAATAGGTTTGATTCAAGTCATTTGTCGATTTGTTGTTTCCCAACCAGCCCCATGCCGAGAAACTGATGAGGTTAAGCGTGTCTATTTCATAACTGGCTTCGATGGACATGTTATGTCCGGCTCCCCGATATTTGGAAGAACCATATGCTTCGGAGCGGTAAAATTCATCGTTGGCAAACGTCTCCATAAAAGCTTTCGAGTGACCTCCGTCACCGTTGGTATAACGATTCCCGGAGTATCTGCCGGAGAAAGCGAATTTCCCGATTTGGGAAGAGAGATAGACGTTTCCCCCGAAGCCTCCATAGGTGTCGGCATTTGCACCTACACTACCTACGATGCCGTTGGTTTCCCGCCGGGAAACTGTGATGATGTTGATGATACCGCCTACACCTTCGGCCTCGTATTTGGAAGAGGGATTCGTGATAACTTCGATATTTTTAATCGTATTGGCCGGCATACTTTTGAGAACTTCTTTGACATTGTCTCCCGACATTACTGCCGAACTTTTTCCATTGACCAATACTTTATAGTTGCTTTGTCCGTTCAACCGTATATTTTCTTCGGCATCGACTGTAATCATGGGAACCTTCCTAAGCATATCCAGTGCATTGTTGCTGGCAGCGTCTGGATCGGCTTCCATATCGTAAGTGATTTTATCGATGTCGCTTTTTATTAAAGGTTTTTGAGCGACCACTGTTACCTCGGATAACTCTGAACTTTCTGTAAGTTTTATGGTTCCTAAATCTTTATTTTTTTCATTTTCCGAAAGTGATATATCGACGTATTTTGTTCCGTAGCCAACCGATGAGACGACCAGACGGTAATTTTGACCCGCCGAAGCTGTGATCGTAAACTTCCCTAAGGCATCCGAAGCGATTCGGCTCAATACTTTTCCTTCGTTGTTCTCTATCCCTATGGTGACAAACGGAATAGCTTCTCCGCTAATCGAATCGGCAACAGCCCCGTTTATTTTACAAGCGGTAGGGGCTGCTTGTGCCGCAGTACATAATGAGAATATAAATCCCAATAATATACCTAATTTGAAAACTCTTTTCATTTTTTACCAGATAAAATGTATTGTAGTTTAGTGAAATGATTTGTATTATTCGTCGGTTTTGACATTGATTTTCATTTTGAACGTTCCATGAGTTTCGGTACTGTCGTTATTCGTTTCGGAACCTATGGTTATATTATATTCATTGGACCATGTGTTAACACCGATATTATTGTTGACGAGAGAGAAATCTCTGTATTTTTCTGGAAAAATGGCTGTGCCTATGTTGTTCTCGGTTATTTCCATCGGACGGTTTGTGCAGCTCAATGCAATCAGTCCACCGATGTTATTTTGAAGGAGGCGGATAGGAGCGGTATTTATGCTGTCTTGGAATATTAAGGTCCCTAAGTTTGATGAGACGATATCTGTTTCGCCCGAGGAATTGAGACTAATCTTACTGAGATTGGCATTTGCGATCTTGAATTTTATGTTCGGATTTTTGTTTTCGATAATTAGATTTACTTCTTCCTCATAAATGATTTTGTAACTACTATGGGCGTTTCCCGATATACGAATCGTATCTTCGTCGTATCTGTGATTGTCGATAAGAGTCGACTCAGAATCGGCATCGGTCGTAATATTGATTGTAGTGCCGATACTGTCGCTCCCGAAATATTCTTCGGTAATGATATATCGGGTAGGGGTATTCGGATCCGATTTATTCCATAGGGTTTGTATGCCTTTAAGTTTTGATTCGGGAGATAGGTTGTTGACCGTTTTTACGATTACGATAGGAGTGATTATTAGCAAGACGAGGAAAATAATCAGTATAATAGTAGAGCGTTTCATAATTGTGTGTTTGATGTTTTGGAATTTAATTTATCGATGAATTGTTTATACATGAGATCGATTTCTTCCATAGAAATGTTGAGTGTATATATCTGTATGAAGAAACGTTGTAATTCGTTTTTAAGGAACTCGTTACGGCGGTAGCTCTTTATTTTTATTTTGGCATCGGGCGAAACGAAGAACCCTATGCCTCGTTTGTTGAAGATGATGCCCTGGGTCTGCAAGAATTCATAAGAGCGCATGACCGTGTTGGCATTCACTTCCACGAGTGCGGCATATTCGCGTACCGAAGGTATACGGCTCCCGATGGCATAGTGCCCTAACAGAATCTCGTCGCTGATTCGTTCGGCTATTTGTAAGTAGATGGTTTGGTTCTCTTTGAATTGCATGGCTATCGTTTGGTTTCATTTATTTCCAATTCTTTCAGTCTCAAATATCCGATGTATCCTAAAATAGTTGTCTCGGCGATTTGGACGGTATTTATAAGCCAAAAGAAATTTGAGCTGTTATCGAAAAATTTTCCTATAAAAAGGTAGGAAACGGCTGAGCCGATTTCTTCATTTGTCAGAAATAAGGAGCAAGAAAATGAAAATACAATAGAAAAAAGAAAAAGAGCCGATACCGTTTTCAAGAAGCTGTTCTTCTGCCACAATGTGGCGCCGAGTGTGAATGTCGCGATTGTGCTAAGTACGGAGGTAACAAAGAATATCGTGGTAAACCCACTGTTTTTCCACATCGAGAAGCAACCCTGCAAAGGTGTTCCCGGATTGAATATTTCGCCTCTTATGGTAGAAGATATTAGCTCCGATGCATATTGGGCTACGACAATGGCTGCGAAAAATAGTAAAGGATATAGGACAATGATCGACAATAGATGTGCGATATATTTTTCGGCTGTCGATACTGGAACGGTAAGATAGACTACTCGTTTAGGACGTATCCCTATTTGGTCGGCGAGACTTGAACTACTTTTGGCGATATAGATGAAAAATCCGAGCCAAATAAGCATTTGTGCACCGCTTGATGTAATGAACGGCTGGCCGTCCGTATGGAAAATAAACATCAATAATGTATAAATGCCGGTCAAGGATATAAATTGCAGGGAGAGTCCTCTTTTCCATTCATATACTTGTTTGGTGCAATATTTCCAAAAACGTTTGGGCTGGAATATATGGGCCGTCACAGACCATCTGAAATAGCCTAAACTGAATTTCCCGATTCGTACGGGATCGATGATATCGGTTTCTTTCATGTTCGTATTATTTTGCGGAGGAATTGAATATATTATGAATTACTTCGGGGTCACCTATTGTACAGTTGAAGAGCATTTCAATATCGATTAGCGACTCTTCATCGGTTTCATTGGGCAATATAGCACTATATCCCGCGATAGTCGATACTTTATAGAATGCACCGGCAATCTCACTTTCGTTGCCTCCTTTAATGAACCGAAGTCGAGAGCTTATCGTGTGGGTATCGGCATCGAGTAGTAGAAGTCCGTTGTCGAGTATGGTGATGTGATCGATCATGTTTTCTAAGTCGCGTACTTGATGGGTAGATATGGCTATGCTTTTTTGCTCGTTCATACCCGATGCAATGACTTTACGGAATTGGCTTTTTGAAGGAATGTCCATACCGTTGGTCGGTTCGTCCATGAGTAATAAAGGTGTGTTTGTCGCAAGAGCGAAACTGACCAAATATTTTTTCTTTTGTCCCATAGAAGTTTTGGCTAGATTTTTTGTGTGTTCTAACTCAAAATCGGAAAGATATTGATTGAATTGATCGATGTTGAAGTTGGGATAAAACACACTGTTCCGACGGACATAATCGTCGATCGATATGGAAGGGAGATCGAATTCTTCGGGCACAAGGAAAATTTTTTCTAAGGTTTCGGGTAATCGGCGTTTTACTTCAATCCCGTCGAACCGGATAGAACCTTTGTGAGGAAACATCAATCCGCACATCATGTAAAGAAGGGTCGATTTCCCGATCCCGTTCTTCCCTAAGAGCCCGTAAACCGAGCCGGGCTGTATAGTCAGGTTTATCCCATTGAAGATAGGGTTCCCTTTTTTGTGATAACTAAATTCAAGATTTTCAATTTGTAACATGGTGTTTACAATTTGTAGTGTTATACTGTTTATGTGTATTAGTTTAATAGTACACTGCAAATGTAGATAATATTTTTTTTATAGCAACAAAAAAACTTATTTTTTTTTCATCGATTTGCAAAAGACATTTTGGATTTGTACTTTTACCCAATAAAAAAATGAAGCTATGAGTCAGGAAGAAGATTTGTTTGCATACGACGAAGACGATGCTGTTCGATATATATTAAATGTATTGCCGCAAGAGTTGAAGGAAAAATATACCCATGACGATATTATCTATGTTACCGATGTTGTGTATGATTACTACGATCAAAAGGGATTGTTCGACGAGCAGGCCGGAGAAGAAGTAGAACTTGATGAAGAGGACATTATTGCTTTTGCTTGTAAAAGCGCACGTAAAGATGGGGTGAAAATAGAAGACGAGGATATGCCGTTTCTGGTTCGGGGAGAATTGGATTATGAAGAGTCTTTGGGCGTTTTTTGATTAGGGTTCTATGAGAAAAATCGTATTTATATTATTGGCGGTCGTTATATGTTTTTCCCCGGTAGGTGTTTCTTCACAGAATATTTTTCAGAAAGCTGCGAATAAAATATCTTCTTGGTTTTTGGGTGGGGAAAAGGAGCGAGCTTCCGATAAAACGGGACATATAGATATTACGCAGTTGACTCTCGATGAAAATCTTTCTATTCCAGATTTAGGTAAACAGGCTCGTAAGATACGGACTGCCCAATCTAGGGAAATGAAACGTTTGCAAAAAGCTCGGTTGTCCGATTTGAAGTTAATTCGCAATTATGAAGTTCTTAAAGCGACCTTATCGGCTTCGAATCTTTTTTTACCGAACGATACCGTGTTGAGCGATAGGGCCGACATTTATTTGCGACCTTTTTTGGCCGCTTTGCGAGTACCCGATTTCTATCATGTCATGTTGGTGATGCATAGTGACGATACGGGTTCGGAGGCTTATAGTCTTGATTTGACCCGAGCCCGTGCTCATGCTGTTCGCGATTGGTTTACGCGAAATGGAGGAAATACGGATTTTGTCGTTATTTATGAAGCCGGTGCGTTCGATCCGATTGCTTCGAATGAAACTTTGGAAGGACGGGCACGGAATCGTCGCCTCGATATATATTTGATTCCGGGAGAGAAAATGGTAGACATGGCTCGTCGGGGAGAATTGGATAAACGATAGCTCTCGTTGTTTCACAGGAATTTGTTTTTAACTTATCGGCTTTTTCTCTATTTTTGCACGAAAATGTAGAATAGAGGATATAAAAATCTTGTGTAATAAATTAACAGCATAAAATAATGGCAAAAGAGTTGAAAGATTTGACCAAGCGTGCCGATAATTATTCTCAGTGGTACAACGACTTGGTTGTGAAAGCCGATTTAGCGGAGCAATCGGCAGTACGGGGGTGCATGGTAATAAAGCCCTATGGATATGCGATTTGGGAAAAAATGCAACGTCAGCTCGACGATATGTTTAAGGCGACAGGACATGTAAATGCTTATTTTCCGTTGTTGATACCCAAGTCGTTTTTGAGCCGGGAAGCCGAGCATGTCGAAGGATTTGCCAAAGAATGCGCCGTGGTTACACACTACCGGTTAAAAAATGCAGCCGACGGTTCGGGCGTGGTCGTAGACCCGTCTGCTAAATTGGAAGAGGAATTGATTATCCGTCCTACTTCTGAAACAATTATTTGGAATACTTATAAGAACTGGATACAATCCTATCGCGATTTACCTATTTTGTGTAATCAGTGGGCAAACGTGTTCCGTTGGGAAATGCGCACCCGCCTGTTTTTGCGCACTGCCGAATTTTTGTGGCAAGAGGGACACACGGCACATGCTACTCGTGAAGAAGCCGAAACCGAAGCTCGTCGAATGCTTGATGTTTATGCCGATTTTGCCGAGAATTTTATGGCTGTACCGGTAGTGAAAGGTGTCAAGTCGGCCAACGAGCGATTTGCAGGTGCTCTCGATACTTATACGATCGAGGCGATGATGCAAGATGGAAAAGCGTTGCAGTCGGGAACTTCTCATTTCTTGGGACAGAACTTTGCTAAGGCCTTCGACGTTCAGTTTATCAATAAGAATAATGAACTCGAATACGTATGGGCTACCTCTTGGGGCGTTTCTACTCGTTTGATGGGTGCACTTATCATGACCCATTCCGATGATAACGGGTTGGTATTGCCACCGAAGTTGGCTCCTATACAGGTGGTTATTATTCCTATCTATAAGAATGCAGAGCAGTTGCAAGCTATCGATGCGAAGGCGAACGAAATTGCCGATAAGCTGCGAGCTATGGGAATATCCGTAAAATATGACAATGCCGATAACAAGCGTCCGGGATTCAAGTTTGCCGATTATGAGTTAAAGGGAGTACCTGTACGTTTGGTTATGGGTGGCCGTGATCTCGAAAACGGAACTGTCGAGGTGATGCGCCGCGATACGTTGGAGAAGGAGACCATGTCTGTCGAGAATATAGAGCAGGTGGTAAAAACATTGCTCGACGAGATACAAGCTAATATTTTCCAAAAGGCTCTTAAATATCGTCAGGAACATACGATTACAGTCGACAGCTATGATGAGTTTAAAGAGAAAATCGAGGAAGGTGGCTTTATTCTCGCTCACTGGGACGGAACCACCGAAACGGAGGAACGTATTAAGGAAGAGACGAAAGCGACGATTCGCTGTATCCCGTTCGATGGCGATACGACTCCGGGTGTTTGCATGGTTACCGGAAAACCTTCGGCTCGTCGGGTTTTGTTCGCCCGTTCATATTAAGGGTCTTTATTTGGTAAATGTATAGAAAAGTAGACGACTGTTTGAATTTACTCAAACAGTCGTCTACTTTTTAACTTTCGTTGAGTTCTACCACTGGAATCCTATTTTAACTTGGAACTTATTTCTTGTCCATAGTTCATCTTCAAAAGTATTGTTATAATAGTCTTCACCGGTTAATCCTGTGCATTCATGGTGTATGAATCCTATACCCACGCAAAATTTCCATAGTCGTATTCCTATACTGGCATCGCAATAGAATCCGGAGTATTCGTCTATATTGTATGCATAACCGAGGGATAAACTGACGTATGGTTCTATCTTTTTAGCTACTGGATAGTATCCTTTTAAGTTGATGAATAAAGGTATATTGGAGGTCTCACATAGCCAATCTTTATATCTGTCGTGATAAAACCACAGGTCGCCGTATTCTATACCGATTCCCGCTCCGGCAAACAGGTATTTGTTAATACGTATGCCGTGAGTTGTCGTTAAAGAGAGGCAAATATCGTCACCTGCATAACCTAAGTAGATGTCTCCTTGATAGCGGGGATATCCTTTTTCGGGAATTTTCTTTTCAGGAACGAATAATGTTTGAGTAGTAGTCGATTCTCCTTGAATGATTTGAGCCGAAGAAAACAGAGGGAGCCATATCAGACAGAATGAAAGGAAGAGTAATTTTTTCATGATGCAATGTATTATTCTGTGAGGGTGAAAGAATCGTTATTTTTTTATGGCGTCAGTATTTTTACTTTTGTTTCCGTAGTTGATAAAGTCGAGCATCCACAAGTCTTCCCGTGTAGCAGGACGTATTTTGCTATAACGAGCAGGGAATCCTTCGATGTTTACTTCGATATATTGGGCAGTCATACGGGTGTTCATCAAAGCACCGACAATGATGTCTGCGTCATGATGTTTTTGAAAGGCCGACAGTGCTAATGCTCTGGCATTTTGAAGGTCGACAGTACCGTCATGGTCGAATCGGAATGTAGTGTCGCATTTTGTTTGGCTTACTTCTAATTCGGCGATTTGGGGTGCAGTGATAACCTCGGATTGGGGATCGACCATACGTCCCTGAGAAGTTTTTTTCTCTGTGATTATTTTTCTGGTTGTTCCTTGTGCGGAAACATTGAGGACATTTGCGAGTAGGATGGTTCCTACCATCAAGTAAGATGTTTTTTTCATAAGGCTGAATTTAATGTTCGTTGCCCGCCAACTCCGATCGGGCATAATAAAAGAAGAAAACGCAGAGTTGTCCGCCTGTTCTGAACTTTAAATATGGCGAAGCGTTTTCGTCGAGTAATTTTTATCGCCCAGTAGCAACACTACTTGTTGTCATGAAAATGATGATACTGCGATATCGACCTGCAAATTAATAAAATTTAAATGAGAAAAAGATGTGGATTATTTGTAATGTGTTGATTTTTAAATATTATATAAAGAATAGAGCACTTTGGAGTATACCTGTTTTTATAAAAAAAGTGAATGATATGCAAGTTTTTTTATTCATTTCAACAATATTCGTTTTTTGATACTGTTGCACCTTTGGCTTCTTTTTTTCGGATAATATTTACAATGAAGAGATAAAGAAAGACGGTATGAGTGTAGTATTGTAGAGTATATCTTGATACATGGAATAATGAAAAGGAGTGTCGAATTCTTTCTTATTGCCGGTTTGTGCCCATTTTAGTATCACGCCTTCTTTATCGAAGTAGATAGAAATGATATGATTGGACAATATGACAGCTTTTACGCCATCTTTCAATGGTTTATGTTCAGCATCAAACCAAGTGACATTGAAGATGTTCACAAGCCCGGTAGGTTTTAAAATTGCTTTGATCATACCGGTTTCCCATTGATCTTGGAATCTTTGTGCTCCATTGACGTAAAGGAGCAGAATATGCTGTTGAGTAGAAATTGCAGCGAGTTGATAATTCCCGCCTAATCGAATATTGTCCGAGGCAGAAACGGATTGTAGAGGTTCGTAAAAACCTTCAATTTCGTTTGTGCTTATATTCAAATATTCATATAATTTGTCGGCTGTCAGAAAGACTTTTCGCTCTATATATTCAACCGGAGAAAGGGACCAGTTTTTCATTTTTATTTTCGCTCCGCTTCCTATATAGACTCCTGCCGAACTTCCGAAGAGTCTGTCGTCGTGGCAGATTCCTATGCGGCATTCCCGCTCTTTTCCGATGAATATTTCGTATCCTCCGTTAACGGGAACAACGTGTATGCGGTTGTAATCTGTTTCGGGATTGATATATGGGGAAGACAATGTATTCCACGGCGCATGGAAGATTGTATCTCCCTCGGCAACAGTGATGATGCTGTATTGTAATTCGGGAATATGGTAGCCGTATGGATCCGGGTTGCCGGCTCGGAGAAGCAATGCGTGGAAATTTGAAGAATCGCCATATCCCCATACCACTCCCCATACAGTTTTTTCTACATATCCGGCTTTTGTGATTGTCCCTGTTTGGTTTTGCCGATATACCGGATATTTTTTGTTTTCCCGATTATTTCGATTGGCAATGTCCAACGATAAAGAAGGACGAAACCCTTCTCCCGGGTGTATATCGGTTTCGGTTACGTTGACGATATCTTTTTCGGCTTGATAATTGTAATCGGATAGAATACTGTCTTGGAAAATTGCCTGACGAAAGTTGTCTTTACCTGTGTACCATGTTTGGGCAATGCATTGTCCAATAGAGAATACGCATAAAAAGGTTATGAGGAGCAGACGTGTATTCATACTCATACGATTTGAGGATTATAGATAAAATCTGTCTGTTTCCTCAAAGGTATGAAAATAACTGTAAAATTATCGGGAAAGAGAAAAATTTATCTTTCTATTTGTTTTTCTCTTGCGGATCATTGTACAAAGGAGACGAGTTGGCATTGTTGTTCATAATTTTAGTCCAATCTTTGACCATTTTTTTACTCGTTTTGCAATCGTCGGCTATATTGATAGCTACACCGGAGTAAATAGACGACTCGTCGTTTTTTTTCTTTGTACTCTTTTTCTTTACTTTTGCCATAGTTGATATTTTTAGTCGTTCAATATACCATATTTACCCTTGTTGAAATCTTCGAAGGCTTGAACCAATTCTTTTTGTGTGTTCATTACGAATGGCCCGTATGCTGCGATAGATTCTTTTAAGGGCTCTCCTGAAACTATTAATACAACGCTATTTTTCGATGCAGTGATTGAGAATGTTTCTCCTTCGTATGCAAATAGCAATAAATGGTCTGCTTTTACATCGATAGATTCATTTATATAGATGTTCCCTTCGATGACTAATAAAAAGGTTGTATAATCTTTGGGGAAGGAAAATTCGGCTTTATCACCTTGTGTGAGTCGGGCATTCATTAAATGAATCGGAGAGAATGTCATTGCCTTTCCTTTTTTCCCTGCATATTCTCCGGCGATTATTTCTATATAGCTATTATTCCCCGATAGATAGACTCGTTCGAAATCATTGGACGCTAAGGCTTGATAACGAGGTTTCTCTTCTTTGTACTTCCGTGGCAGGTTTACCCATAGTTGTACCATTTGAAAATCACCGCCTTCCCGAGCCCATTCTTCTTCGTAATATTCCTTATGGAGGACTCCCGAAGCCGCCGTCATCCATTGAACATCACCTTCACCGATAACTCCTGCATTTCCGGCACTATCGTGATGGGCGATCCGGCCTTTGTAGGCTAAGGTTACGGTTTCGAATCCCTTATGCGGGTGAACTCCTACACCTTTGGGTTTCGAACTTGCTTCGACATGCTGTTTGGCATTGTAGTCGAGCATCAGGAATGGGTCCATACGCTTCATGTCCAGCCCCTTTACACTAGGAATGAATTGGTGTACCTTGAATCCGTCGCCGACCATGTGAGAGGCCGGCGGGGTAAATATTGCTTCTATACGTTTTAATTTCATGATTACTGTTTTGAATAATAACAAATATGTAGTGATGAAAGTTCTTTGTGGGTGAAAAGTATAAAGGGGAAATTATATGTTTACATTATTGTTTCTCTACCTTTCGGGAATGTGAGTATATTAATTATATTTCAATTGTTATACCAATAATAATTATTTCTCGTGTCTTACAGCATATCCATAAGATATGATAACAATGAAACACAATAGAGGTATTAGGAATGACACATTAACGGCCGGCATGCCAAACAATGTCTTGCAGTCAATAATGGAAGCCTGCAATGGCGGTAATATCGAGCCTCCCAATATAGCCATAATAAGACCCGCAGCCCCGAATTTTGCATCATCTCCCATTCCTTTCAGAGCAATTCCATATATAGTAGGGAACATAAGTGACATACATGCAGACACTCCTACCAGACAATATAGGCCATATATACCATCAATAAATATTACGCCTGTGGTCAAGATTGTGGCAGCTACGGAAAGCGTCGCCAGAAGTGCCCCAGGATTAAAATATCTAAGAATGAAAGTACATATGAAACGGCTTATGCAGAATATTACCATTGCTATAATGTTGTATTTTTGTGAAAGGACCTCAGCATCAATCTCCTCCATTCCCTGAGCCATGAACAATCTTGTGCCGTATTGTATGATAAATGTCCAGCACATAATTTGTGCACCTACATAGAAGAACTGTGCTATAACTCCATATCTATATCTTTTTCTTGAAAATATTCGCTTCAAAGTAGAAATGAAATCAATGGAATGAGACTGGTCGGCGTTTTTAGGCATTCTAGCGACCATTATCACCACGAACATCATAAGTATTACAATACCGACGGTGAGATAGGGTGCTATAAGTACAGACAAGTCTGAATCTCTTATAGCCTCGAATTCAGCCTGTCCCAACTGAGCCCTTTCTGCCGTATCCATCGGATTAAGCTTGTTCTGTATGAAGTTCATCGCCACATACATACCCATCAATGAGCCTATGGGATTGAAAGCCTGTGCCAGATTAAGGCGGCGTGTAGCTGTTTCTTCCGTACCCATCGAAAGAATATATGGATTACAGCTTGTTTCCAGAAACGATAGCCCGCAAGTCATTATGAAATAGGCCAGTAGGAACGGATGATAGTCCCCGGTAAGTTTTGCCGGGAAAAAGGATAGTGCCCCGATGGCATAAAGTCCCAGCCCCATCAGTACCCCGGCTTTATAACTATATTTTCTTATAAACATTGCCGCAGGAAAAGCCATCGCAAAATATCCCCCATAGAAGGCCACCTGCACCAATGCACCGTCGGTGACGCTCATTCTGAATATTTTTGAGAAAGCTTTTACCATAGGATTGGTTATATCGTTTGCAAATCCCCAAAGAGCAAAGCACATAGTTATCAATATAAAGGGCAAAAGATAACTTACCCCATCTTTACTGATAAGAGATAGTTTCATGGTTAGTTAGATTTTAATATAATATTCGTATTAGGTATAGTAGTTAATATAGATGAAACATTCTTTCCATCTGTTTCCACTTGTCAGAAGAAGTAGAACCGGGTAGTGCACTCTGGAATATTGACATATAGTCTTCCCATTCCTGCTGCCGAGGTAAAGCAGACAGTTTTTCCATTGCCGAATCCCAATCAAAATTCAATGGAGTTTCTACGATCATAAACAATCTTGTCCCCCAAATATATATTTCCATTTCGAGTATGCCTACGCTTTTTATACCTTCTATGATTTCGGGCCATATCTTTTCTCTGCTGTGGTTCAGCTTGTATTCACTTATCAGCTCTGGATTGTCTTTTAGGTCAAGAGTCTGACAATATCTCTTTACCTCACATCTATATTTCTTTTGGGTATATCCTATATTTTTCATAATAAAAAACAGTAATTTATTTGAATGTATTCATCTGTACCTTGATATTGCCTATGGCAGTAGCTTCTACTGGGCCTGCTTCCACTTCAAGTCCTGTAAATATTGACGTTAGCTTGTTCAGGTATTTGTTCTGAGACCCTCCGCCTATAATTTGAATTTTCTTTATGGGGGACGGTAACAGTTTGTTAATATCTTCTATTCCCTTTCTGTATCTTTCGGCCAAAGACATCAAAACACATTTTACAAACTCTTCTTGGGACTCGGGAATCTGCTGTCCGGTTTCACGGCAGTAGTCGGATATTGCAGAAGCCATGTTTGCTGGACAGACAAAACGTGCATCATCTACATCAATCACTGATGAAAGCGCTGTGTTTTCTGCGGCAGGAATCAGCACATCATATTGGGTGCATTTACCTTCGTCAGCCCATTCCGACATCAGTTTCTGCAAAATCCACAAACCTGTTATGTTTTGCAGGAAACAAATCTTTCCGTCCACGCCACCTTCGTTGGTAAATCCGTTTACTCTCGCTTCTTCGGAAAGTATCGGATTATCGGTTACAACACCTAAGAGAGACCATGTTCCGGAACTAAGGAATGCAGTAACCCCGTCCTCTTTTTCTTCGGGTACTGCATACACAGCACTTGCCGTATCGTGTGACGCTACTGCCACCACTTTCACATCATAGTCTATACCAAGTTCCTCTTTAATCTCCGGTTTCAGCATACCACGGTCTTCACCGGGCATGACTATATCACAGAAGATATGCTTGGGAAGCCCCAGTTCGCATATAAGACTGTAATTCCACTTACGGTTCTTTATATCCATTAACTCCGATGTAGAGGCTATACTGTATTCGTTGTTGGCCACTCCGGTGAGATAGTAGCTGAAAAGGTCCGGCATGAAGAGAAGCTTATCTGCCACAGAAAGCATACTGCTGTCTTCCATCTTCATGGCATACAGCTGGAAAAGTGTATTGATATCCATTACCTGAGTTCCAGAAACGGAATAATGCTCCTTTCTGTCTATCATAGAAAACACTTTTTCTGGCATACCTTCTGTACGCAGGTCTCTGTAACATACAGGGTTCCCTAAAAGGTTTCCGTTCCTGTCTATTAATCCGAAATCCACCCCCCAAGTGTCTATACCTATACTCAATATACGATAACCTTTGTCTACGGCCATTCTTAGTCCCTTCTTCATATCTTCGAATAAGGCAAGGAAATCCCAGTAGATATGTCCACCCATACGTACCTGGCGGTTCTGAAAACGGTAAATCGTATCAAGTTCAAGTCTACCTTCGGAGGTGTACCCGGCAATTACTCTGCCACTACCTCCCCCGAAGTCAACTGCTATATACGCATCTGTCATTTTGTTTTCTTTCCTAATACGTAAGTTTCCAAATCAGCTATTTCCTTCTTGGACAGAGTCATGTATTCACCCTTTGTAAGGATAATTATACGGCAAGCCATTTCGAAGAACATAGCCCTTTCGAATGCTTGGTCGAAATCCTTTCCGCATACTACCTGTCCATGTTTTTTCAGCAATACGGAGTTGTGATCTTTCATTGCGGCAATCACAGCCTCAGCCAGTTCCTTAGAGCCCGGACGATAATAAGGGATTACAGGAATTTCCTCACCTACATGACATGGAACCTCGGCCGTAACATTGAAGTCCTTTGGAGTTTCCTTCATGCAAGCTACAACAGTGGCATAAGGAGACTGAAAGTGAAGAACCACGTTCACATCTGGTCTTTCTTTGAGTACTCCCATATGGAATACACTTTCCATTGAAGGTTTTACACCGTTTAGCACTTCTCCTGTTTCAAGATTGCAGATGGAAACCTTTTCCTTCAGAAGTGAAGGAACCCATGAACCGGTCCCTGATACAAGGATTTTATCACCGACTCTCCATGATATATTTCCGCTACTGCAAACTGTAAGACCGGCATCACCCACACGATGAGCCTCAGCTATAAACTTTTCTATATGTTCGTTGGTTATCATAAAACTTTCTTATATAAATCCAAAATAATTTCTTCTGTAACTTCTTGTGGATTTCCTGGGGTACATACATCGGCAAATGCAGCCTTTGCCAATACCGGAAGGTCTTCTTCCTTGATACCTAGTTCCGACAAATGCTGAGGGATACCTACTCTTACCGACAGTTCTTTTACTGCTTTTACGGCAGCAGCGGCAGCCTCTTCCTTGCTCATTCCAGCAGAATAAACATTCAAGGCTTTTGCTATATCGACATATTTGTCAAGGGCTGCCGGAGCATTGAACTCCATGATGGTAGGAAGGAGCAGAGCATTTGCTACGCCATGAGGTATGTCGAATATTGCACCAAGAGGGTGAGCCATGCCATGAACCACACCGAGGCCAACATTCGAGAATGCCATTCCCGCTATATACTGAGCCACAGCCATTCCGTTTCGTGCATCAGCATTACCGGGCTCGTTTACGACTGTTTCCAGATAACGGTTAATCATTTCTATGGCCTTTATTTCGAACATGTCGCTCATTTCCCATGCGTTCTTGGTTATAAGACCTTCTATGGCATGAGTGAGAGCGTCAAGACCCGTAGAAGCTGTCAGGCTCTTAGGAAGGGTATACATCAGTTCTGCATCAACAATAGCGATGGCAGGAATATCGTTAGGGTCTACACAAACCATCTTCTTGTGGTTCTCCTCGTCGGTGATTACATAGTTTATGGTTACCTCGGCTGCAGTGCCGGCAGTAGTGGGAAGAGCTATGATAGGAACCGACTTCTTCTTCGTATCTGCTACACCTTCAAGCGAAACTACGTCACTGAATTCCGGATTGTTTGTAATTATACCTATAGCTTTGGCTGTGTCCATTGAAGAACCACCACCGATGGCAATGATGAAATCCGCCCCCGAAGCTGCATAAGCTCGCAGTCCGGCCTTTACATTGGATACAGTAGGATTAGGCTTGATTTCGCTGAAAACCTCATAAGGAATACTGGCTTCACGAAGTACGGAAAGTACTTTTTCGGCAACACCAAATTTGATAAGATCTTTGTCAGTAGCTACAAAAGCCTTGTGAAGACCCAACCGTGCAATTTCCTTTGGAAGGACTTCCCTGGCTCCCGGCCCGAAGTATGACACTTCGTTCAATATAAATCTGTTAATCATAAGTTCGTTCTTTTTTAAGTTTAGGGTTGCCGGTTAAAACCCGACAACCCGTATATATTCATGTAATATTTTATTTATAGATAGGACCGTAGTTCTGGCATGCCCGATAGTCCGATCCTTCCTTGTCCATACCGAAAGCATTCCAAGCCGAAGGACGGAAAATCTTATCTTCGTCTACATTGTGCATACATACAGGGATACGCAGAATAGAGGCCAAAGTAATCAAGTCCTGTCCAATGTGGCCATAGCTTATAGCACCATGATTCGCACCCCAGTTGTTCATTACAGAATAGACATCTTTGAAGGCCGGCTTATCGCAAAGACGAGGAACGAACCATGTAGTAGGCCACGTACGGTCTGTACGCTCATCAAGAGCCTTGTGAATTTTAGGGTCTATTTCTACTGTCCAGCCTTCTGCAATTTGAAGTACAGGCCCAAGTCCCTTGACAAGGTTAAGACGGCTCATGGTAACAGGCATTCCACCTTTTGACAGGAAGTTTGAAGAGAAACCACCACCGCGGAAATAGTCCCTGTTGGCAGGATACCATGTAGTGGCTTCGAGACATTTTTCGACTTCTGCATCGGTAATCTCCCATGAAGGTTTCATTACAGGATTTCCTTCTACATCTGTCTGCTGTCCTGTACCGTCAAGAGTAGTGGCGCCCGAGTTGATAAGGTGAATAATACCGTTCTCTGCCAGACCGGTCAGTTCCACTCCTGTTACACGTTTCACGGCTTCGGGACTCCAATAAGTACGTACATCGGAGAATATTTGAGCACGGTTTGTAAGCAAGTGTCCGAACAGCATTGCAACACCATTGCAAGCATCGTTTTCAGTAGCCACTACATAAGCCTCGCGAATACCGTTCCAGTCGAAAGAAGTGTTGAGCAGAGCCTCCGAGAAGTCTCCGTTAGGATAGAAGTCGGTCCACTGGCGCTGTCCCTGGAAACCGGCGGCTATCGCATTATGTCCAAGAGCCTCTTCCTTGAATCCAAGTTCTCTCAGTTTGGGATTACCGGTCATCAGGTCACGCATGATTATAGTCATCTTGACAATGAATTCCCAGTCTTTGTCTTTCTGTTCGCGAGTCTTTACCTTTTCAGGAATATTATAGTCATGGCCTTCGTTCTTCTTGCAGTGTTTCTCTGTCCATGCCATAGCCTTTTCAAACTCATCTTTGTCATAGATACCCTCTGTCATGCGACGGATAATTTCAGTAAGGTCTACCGACTCGCATCTCATGCCCAAATATTCCTGAAAGAAATCGGGGTTGACTATAGAACCTGCAATACCCATCGAGACACTACCCATTGATAAGTAAGACTTGCCTCTCATAGTGGCTACTGCCTGAGCCGCACGTGCAAATTGCAAGATTTTTTCAGCTACATCCTTAGGAATAGTATTGTCTTCGATATCCTGTACATCATGCCCGTATATTCCGAAAGCAGGCAATCCCTTCTGTGCATGTCCGGCCAATACGGCTGCAAGATATACCGCGCCCGGTCTTTCGGTTCCGTTGAATCCCCATACAGCTTTCGGATAATGGGGGGTCATGTCCATTGTTTCTGCGCCATAGCACCAGCATGAAGTGACGGTAATGGTGGAGCCGACGCCTTCGCGCTCGAATTTCTCTGCACATGTGGCACTTTCTGCCACACGTCCTATAGTGCCATCTGCTATCACACATTCAACAGGACTTCCGTCGCCATTCCTCAGATTAGAGGAAATAAGTTCTGCCACTGCTTTTGCCAGATTCATCGTCTTTTCTTCAAGACTTTCACGAACGCCACCCTGACGGCCGTCGATAACGGGACGAATCCCGATTTTAGGATACTTTTTCATTGCCTTTTTTATTTTAAAGTTAATATAATTCTGTTTTATAATATGATTATTAGCTCTTTATCTATGCTGAACTGTGCTGATTTTATGGCAAAAAAATTCAATCGGCCGCCTACACCGAGTTTCTGATGTGTACATCTGTTGGAAGATACTCCTGTATAGGTTCCCCGTCGGTTATAAATTTTGCGGCCTTTGCCCCCATCGATTTCCAGTCTACACTCAATGAGGTTATGCCAACATCTATTACCTCGTATGCCGGAGTCTCGTTATAAGCTATCACTCCGAAATCTTTGCCACATACCATATTCTGTTTTCTGCTCTGTTTGATGATGTCCACCACATCGGTCTGCTTTATCACTATGTATGCCACATTCCTTTCTATTTCTCCTATTTCCTCGTCGTTTATTACCTCCGAGACGATGTCATTGTCATAACAGAAACTTTTGAAACTCTCAATCGAGGCCTTAGGATGTTTTGAGCTTTCGGGAAATTGGAAAACGATTTTTCTATATTTTTTCAACTTGTCCAGCAATTGTGACAATGCGTTATAAAACGCCGTGTCGAAATTCTGGCAAATATATGAATAGTTTTTCTTGTCGAATTTCCCGAAATCCAGTAGCAACAACTTTGACGGCGTGATCTTGTGCAGCAGGGGAGAGAACTTCTCGTTATCGAAGTTCATGACGACATAATAGTTATATCTTCCTATGGCATCATGCATGATGATATTGAATATGCGTTCGTTATACTGATGAAACCAAAGGTCTACTTTATAAGACTGCGAGAGTTTCTTGATAAAGCTATTGTATAATGTGTTCTTGAAAGCGGAATATTCGTCCAGCAGCAGCAAGATGTTCTTCTGTCTGTTGATGACATAATAGCCCTTGCCCGGAGTGGAATCTATCAGCCTCTTTTCGCGTAGATCTAGAAAGGCCTTGAAAACGGTATCCCTAGAAACATTATAGGTCTTGCTGAGGTAGTTTATCGAAGGCAGACCTGTGTCTGTCTTGTATTTACCCAACGCGATATCCTGTGATATCATGTCCGACAACTGCTTTACCTTAGTGGAATGATGACCGAAGTTTGCCTTTTCACTCATGTTCTTTCAACTGTGCTGAACTGTTCTGAGGCAAAGGAATGAAAAAATATTTATCAGAGCAAAAAATTATATATGTTAAAAAACATAAGTTGCATGATGAAGTACTTTATATATCAGTATTATATGTACAAGTGTTATTCTCATTAATGCGATGACTGATTATGGGAAGAAGAGATGAAAGAATTTTGTCGTGTGTCTTTATGGCAATAGTTCGTTATCACTTTTTAAATGGTGAATCGAAGTTGATTTTCAACTACTGGCTCGCATTAATAGGTAAAAAATATTTTTATAGTTCATTTTTTCATTACATTTGCATACAAAACGAAACAAAAACAATATAGAACGAAACGCACGATTAAATCTAATTCAAAAATAAAGAAAGATGCTAAAAAAAATTATTGACTTTTATCGGGCTTTACCTCCGGCAGAAAGGCCCGTGTCATTAACTGATGAAGAGGCTGTGAAGCTGACAAAGAAATTGAGACTACAAAGTTTTTTTGCCGGGACATTGGGGTATAGCCTTTATTATGTTTGCCGTACGGGACTAAATGTGGTAAAGACACCTATCGTTGAAAGCGGAATGTTGAATGATCAGCAATTGGGTATTGTCGGTTCGGCTCTCCTTTTTGCGTATGCTATTGGAAAATTTGTCAATAGTTTTATGGCCGACCACTCTAATATTAAGCGATTTATGGCAACCGGACTAATTGTCTCGTCGGTCGCTAACCTTATTGTAGGGTTATTAGGTATGACGAGTGGGTTAGCCGGGCTATCGTCTATGGCGTTTTTTGTCTGCTTTTTTATTATGTGGGCGATAAACGGTTGGTCTCAATCGATGGGGGCTGGTCCTGCCATTATTGCATTATCTCGCTGGTTTCCGCCGAAAGAGCGAGGAACTTATTATGGATTTTTCAGTGCCAGTCATAATTTAGGAGAGTTTTTATCTTTTATATTCGTTGGGTCTGTTGTAGGTTGGCTCGGGTGGCAAGCCGGTTTTGTCGGTTCTTTTATAGCAGGTGCAATAGGAGTCGTTATTATTATTTTCTTTTTACATGATAGTCCGGAAAGTAGAGGGCTTCCTCATGTAGGAAATCCGCCGAAAGAATCGACCAATAAGGCTCAGAAAGGTGTATTGAAGAATCCGTACGTTTGGATTTTGGCGTTGGCCAGTGCGTTTATGTATGTTAGCCGATATGCGGTGAACAGTTGGGGAGTACGTTTCTTGGAGATGGAAAAAGGGTATTCGTTGGAGTTGGCAACTACGGTGATTGGCATAAATGCTCTGTTAGGAATATTCGGAACTGTGCTTTCTGGCTGGTTTTCCGATAAATTTTTTAAAGGGAAAAGAAATATGCCGGCCTTTATTTTCGGTGTGCTCAATACGATTGCATTGACCTTATTCCTGTTGGGAGGAGATAGCCTTGTACTCAATGTGATAAGTATGATTCTTTTCGGTATCGCTATCGGGGTACTGATTTGTTTCTTGGGAGGGTTGATGGCTGTCGATATTGTTCCTCGTAATGCGACCGGTGCGGCATTAGGTGTCGTTGGTATGGCGAGTTATATTGCAGCCGGTTTACAAGATGTGATATCGGGTACACTAATAGAGAATTTTAAGGTTGTATCCGATGGTGTTGTGACGTATGATTTTTTACCGGTTTCTATTTTCTGGATAGGGGCTTCGATTTTATCATTCGTTTTAGCTTTGTTCGTATGGAATGTTAAGCCGGCGGAGTAATTATATTTTACTATCGACAAAAAAAGCTGACACGATTTTACGTGTCAGCTTTTTTTTGTTTGTATTTGTATGAGATTATTTACCGGGAGAGGTTTCATTCGATTCATTTGCCGGGCTTGAAGTTGGTGTGTTCGGTGTGGTTTCTTCCCAATGGAATGGTTCGAATTGGCTATCGCTGTTTGTCCAACTGGGTTTGCGAGATGAATAAATAATAAATGGTGCGATAACGACTATCAGGGCTCCTATAATGAGAACAGAAAACCATACGGCATTACTGCCGACCGATATTTGACTGGGGGGAATAAAACTTAGAACGAAGGCAAGAAGCGAACCGCAGAATCCCAATCCTCCTATGAACCACATTAATCCGTTGCCTTTGTTTCCTATTCGGAATGGGCGATTGGTTTTTTTCATATTGTATCGTAGATAAATTGCGGCAGAGAACATTAACATATACATAATCAGATAAAGAACTACCGTTAACTGAGACATGATTTGGTAAAAACTTTGTACCGAAGGCATAATAACGAATAATAGACTTAATAATGTAACTGCACCTCCTTGTAAATAAAGAATATTTTTCTGTACTCCTATTTTATTGGTTTTTTGGAAAAAAGGAGGAAGGTATCCGGCACGGCCTACTGCGAAGATACCTTTTGACGGACCGGCTACCCAAGTCAGTACTCCGGCTAAAACACCGAATGCAAGAGCTATGGCTATTATGGGGGATAGCCAAGACGCTTTAATAAAGTTGAAATAGTTGTCGAATCCGACTAAAAGACTTTGTGTTAGGTTGATATCTTTTTGAGGGATAATGATCCCGAGGGCGAATGTACCTAAAACAAAGATTAGGACTGTAATGGCGGAGCCTATGAAAACGGCTTTGGGATAATTTTTAGACGGATTATTTATATCTTTTACGTGTATACCGCCCATCTCCATTCCGGCATAGAATAAGAAGATACTGGCGGCTAAAACGAGATTGTCGAAATTGGTGAAATCGGGGAGGAAGTTGCCTGAAAAATCCATTTGTGATTTACCTCCCATTAGTAGATATACAATTGCCAAAATGACTAAAAGTCCGGCGGGAATGATCGTACCGACCAAACCGCCTATTTTGGCGACTTTCCCTACCCAGCCTAAACCTTTCAATGAGATGAATGTCGCTAGCCAATAAATGAATAGTACGACCGCTAATGTGTAGAAACGGTTGGAGGCCAATAACATGTCCCCTGTATGATCCATGCCTATAAATGCAATGGCGACAGCTCCAAAGGTTAGTACGGTAGGATACCAAATGGTACTTTCTATCCATTGTAACCAAATGGCAAGGAATCCGGCTTTTTTACCGAATGCTTCTCCTACCCAACGAAAGACCCCGCCTTGCTTGTCTTGAAACATGGCAGCCAGTTCGGCTGCGACTAACGCCGTAGGAATGAGGAATACTAAGGCTGCGAATAGATAATAGAAAGCTGAACTGACTCCATATTCAGCTTCGGCAGGCAGTCCCCGGAGGGATACGACAGCCGTTACATTCATAATTGCAAGCGTAAATACGCCTAATTTTACTGATTTTCCGATGTTTGCCATATTTGTTGATATTAAGTTTACTAATAGGAGCATCTACATTCGTGTAGATAAACAAACGTCGGTCGCTTGTTGTTTTATCGTCGCATAATTTATGAGGAAAGAAAAATGGGAAAAAAGATAATCGGGGGGTGGAGAAATTATGAGTCGAGAATTTATGGCATATTGCACATATTTATTTTATTGTTATCGGTTTTTCTGATTATAACCATATCGATAGATACATTTCGTAACATATCTTTCTTGAATCAAGGGAATTATATGGAAATACAATTATGGATATGCAGTTTCTTTATGTTCGATTTTTGGTTGGAATTTGTTTTATCTGATCATAAATGGAAATATCTTAGAAATCGATTTATCTTTTTTCTCGTATCGATACCTTATTTGAATATATTTTCCTATTTGAATTTAAATTTTTCTTCCGAGACTTATTATTTTCTTCGGTTTATTCCGTTAGTGAGAAGCGGATATGCTTTGGCTATCGTGGTAGGGTGGTTATCCTATAATAAAATATCGAGCTTGTTTATTTCGTATGTTACCATGCTTATGGCGACAGTTTACTTTTCGAGTCTTATATTTTTTGTTTTAGAACATGCCGTTAATCCAATGGTTACTCGGTATACCGATGCTTTGTGGTGGGCTTTTATGGACGTGACGACAGTAGGTTCGAACATCTATGCCGTTACCGCTACCGGAAAGATTCTTTCGGTCGTTTTGGCTGCATTGGGTATGATGATGTTCCCTATTTTTACGGTCTATGTGACGAGCCTATTGCAAAAATTCAATGCACAAGATAAGGAGACACAAAAACCGTAGGCCGGCAGGTATCGGTTTTAGCATCGTCCTTTTCGTTGATTTTGTGCTATTTTAGTACGAGCTCTACGATGTAGTCGATTTCGTCCGGTATTTGGGGAAATTTCAATAATGTACCGTCTTTATCTTGTTTGAATTCGATGGGAGCTTGATTGGAAAATTTCATTGCCTTTTTTATTGGGACTTTCAGTGGTATATAGAGTCCATTTTCTTTCAAGTCCAAAATATGGATAAAGAGGCGATTCCCTTTTCGGGTGGATACTCCCCAGCTATGTGGGGGAATATCGCCACCTCTGCTGTCGTAAATGGTTTCGCCGTATTTCGATAGCCACTTACCCATACCATTTAAACGGTCTATCGCCAAAGCCGGGAGCTCTCCATTGGGCTGCGGACCTATATTTAATAACAAGTTAGCGTTTCGTCCGGCCGTGCGAACGAGATAATGGATCAGAGCCTTAGTAGATTTGTAATTTTGGTCGGTGATTTTATACCCCCACATACCATTCATAGTTTGACAGGTCTCTAATGGGAGGGCGCTTATTGCCTGAGTAGAATAGCCTGCTGTGTTTTCACCGGGGACGTCTCTTTCGAAGATTTGTATATCTTCTCCTGCATATACGTCTCGGTGGTGATTATTCCCAATGAGGCATGCCGGTTGTAGCTTGTGTATCAAATCATATTGCTCTTTTAGTTGCCAATCGAAATCGGAGGGACGGTCCCATACTCCGTCGAACCATATAGCTCCGATCGGCCCGTAATTGGTTAGTAGCTCTGTCAGCTGGTTATTCATGAACCGATAATAACTGGGCCAATCTCCGTGTCCATTGGGACGACCGGTTCCTTTTCCGGTATTGCCTCCGGCCGGGTAATCTTCTCTACGCCAGTCTATATGAGAATAATACAAATGGAGCTTAATGTCTTGTTTATGGCATTCGTCGGCCAATTCTTTTAAAATATCGCGTTTAAAAGGTGTCGCATCTACGATATTAAAGTCGGACTGTTGGGTGTGAAACATAGAAAATCCATCATGGTGTCGGCTGGTAATACAAATGTATTTTGCCCCTGATGCCTTGATTGCCGATACCCATTCGGCTGCGTTAAACCGTGACGGATAAAATCCTGATGCTAATTTTTCATATTCTCGCCAGTCGATGTTGTGATTGGTCATGTACCATTCTCCTTGTGCCAACATGCTGTAAATGCCCCAGTGTATGAAGATTCCGAATTTGTTGTTTTGAAATTCTTTTCGAGCTTCGATATTCTTTTGCGATGGTATATAACTGTCGATTGTCTGTGCGAATGAAATATTCCAAGATAAAAGAGAGGTAGTAATGGCTAAACCTATTTTTTGGATCATTTTGTTTTTCATGTTATGTGAATTTTCGGTAAAGATATGGATAATATGGAAAAAATATTGAACAAAGATAGCAAAAAGAAACCCAAATAGTTTACTCTATTTGGGTTTCTTTTTGCTATGAAAGATGTTTTTACTGGACATTAACCTGATCGCCACTGAATACCGACAGGTCGAGTTTATTCATAATATGTTTGATTGCCAGTTGAGCCTTAACCGAGTTGCCTGCTGCATCGATAGGGGGTGCAAAGGCTGCAATACCCATGATTCCGGGTAGAACTCCCATGACACCTCCGCCTACTCCGGTTTTTGCAGGAATTCCCGAAGTGAAGAGCCAGTCTCCGGTGTGTTCGTAAAATCCTACTGTCGCTATCAGCGATGTAATTTGAGGAGACAGCGAGGCATCGAATACTCTTGCTCCGTTTTTTGGATTGACTCCTTTATTGGCTATGGTCGCACCGCATACAGAAAGCTGTTCTGCCGTGATTCCCAAAGAGCATTGACGAGTATAGAGGTCGAGCGACAGATCGGGATCGTCATAAATACGGTTGTAGTTTTTCAATAACCATGTAATTGAGCGGTTGTTGAAGTTCGTAGCCGATTCGGAGCGATACAATTCATCTATCAATTCGGGAGCACTTCCCGAAAGTTCAGTGATATTTTTCACTATCGCAGCCCATTTTTCTTTTGGATTACCAACTGGTTGAACCATACTGCATGCGGTGATAGCTCCGGCATTAACCAATGGGGTCGAGGGGTGATCGTTTTCCAACAAAATAGCGATTATCGAATTGAACGGTAATCCTGTCGCATCGGCTCCAATCATGGAAAGGAGCTTTTCTGCGCCATATTGGCGTAATACCAATATGGCGGTGTGCACCTTAGAAACCGACTCTATACCGAATTTATATTGAGTATCTCCGACTTCGATAATTTGTCCGTCCAGTAGACATACGCTGATACCGAACAAGTTTTTGTCGATGTTGGCAAGATAGGGAATATAGTCGGCATTCTTACCGTCTTGGTTATTTTTATAGAGATCGTACGCTTCGTTGACCGCTTGTTTGATTTGGAAAACCGAAATAGTTTTTTTCATATTCCTATTTTTTTGTTTTATGGCGGTTCCCCGTATGGGTAAATACCGAACCTTTCACTTCAATATTTTTGTCTTGTGCGATACGAGTATTGGTCGGGTATTCCAATTTTTCGAGAGACGCGACGGCATCGCGAATATCGTTCAGCAACATGTCGGCCATATCCCTGCTGAACCCTTGACGTACGACGATACGCATGACTACATAGTTTTGAATATTTTCGGGTAGAGTATATGCCGGAACCATCCAGCCGCCTTGTTTCAATTTGTCTTGCAAGTCATATAGAGTCCATTTTGCCGTTTTTGCGTAATCGGGCTTCATATACCAGATGAACAATGGGTTTTCAACATGATCGCTGTAATTGACAAATGGAGCCATTTTACCGATTTCGTCGTGGAGGTATTGGGTTATTTGCATACTATTGTATTGGACGGCTTTGTATCCTTGAAATCCCAATCGGATAAATTGGTAATATTGTCCCAATATTTGAGCTGCCGGGCGTGAGAAATTGAGCCCTACTTGTGTGATATTCGCTCCTAAATAGTTTACACTGAATGACATTTCGTCGGGGAGGTATTTTTTGTCTTTCCAAACGACCCAGCCTAGACCGGGGTATACCAATCCGAATTTGTGCCCTGATGTACTGATTGATAGAACCCATTTTAATCTGAAATCCCATTTTTTGTGTGGATCGAGGAAAGGTAATATAAATCCACCGGAAGCTGCATCTACGTGGATAGGAATGTCATATCCTGTTTTTTTGTTGAATTCGTCGAGGGCTTTGTCGAGAGCTTCGACGTCATCGTTCAATCCGGTCCAAGTTACGCCCTCGATAGGAACGATGAAAATTGTATTTTCATCACACATCTTTAAAGCTTCTACCGGGTCGAGGGTCGTTTTTTCGAGAGTCAGGGGAACTTCTCGCATCTCGATTTGCCAAAGTTGTGCAAATTTTTCCCAAACGACTTGAAATCCCGAAGAGATAACAAAATTGGGTTTATCGGTAGGCTTCCCTTCTGCCTGACGTTTTTTACGCCAACGTAGCCATGCTGCGACACCGCCGAGCATACAGGCTTCGGAAGAACCTATGGCCAAAGCTCCGCTTTTCCATTTTTCCTCTTCGGGAGAGTTCCAAAGGTTAGCCATGATATTTATACATTTGGCATTCATGACAGCGATACGCGGATATTCTGTTTCATCGATATAGTTGATGTTGATCGCTTCATTCATCAATTTGGTTGCGTAGTCGTCCATGTAGGTGGTTACGAATGTAGCCAGATTTAATCGAGGTTGTGTTTGAGCGAATGTTTCGTCTTTAACCATTTGGTATGCAATCTCTGGTGTTGTAGGTGCATCGGGAATACGATCTACCGGTGATGGTTTCAACATTTCGTTGGACCCGAAGATACTTGTCTTGGCATCTCCTTCTCTGAAATTCAAATCTTTCATTGTATAAAATTTTATGAGTTAGAACTATAAAGCCGGATTATTTTGTACGGCTCTTCGATGAAACAACAGCCTTGTAAGGTGAAAGTTTGACCGATTTGTCTATTCATACACAATTTGGCACTTATTAAAATATTAGAATAGTACCGGTAAACATTCGAAGGTGATTATTGTTTTTGAAAATGCAAGCATAAAAAAGATGTGATTATGAAAATAGAAACTGGACAAGGGACTATACCTTTGATTACGCTTTTGGGAATATGGTCTATTTCAGCTTTAAATGCATTACCGGGTCTAGCTGTTTCCCCTATTTTGGGACAGATGTCTACAATATTTCCGCATTCTTCGGAGTTCGACATACAACTGTTATCTTCACTACCTTCGCTATTGACTATACCTTTCATCTTGTTATCCGGGAAGTTGACCGAACGTATTAATAACATCGTCTTGTTACAAGTTGGATTAATTATTTTTGCATTAAGTGGTTTGCTATATATGCTTTCTTCCCGAATGTGGCAGTTAATAGCGGTGAGTGCGTTGTTGGGTATTGGCTCGGGTATGATAGTTCCGTTGTCAACGGGTTTGATTTCTCGCCATTTTATAGGTCGATATCGTACTCGACAGTTTGGTTTGAGTTCTGCGATTACAAATATAACGTTAGTGACAGCGACTGTATTGACTGGATATTTGGCAGAGATTAATTGGCACTTGCCTTTTATTGTTTATTTTTTCCCTGTGGTATCGTTCTTTTTGTCTTTTTATTTGAAACGAGATACTATATCGGTAGCCCCAGTAAAGGTGACTGTATCGGGTAAAATAGAAGTGAAAAGGTTGGTTTCTCTCATGTTGTTTTATGGCCTGGTAACTTATTTAGCTGTTATCGTTAGCTTCAATTTACCATTTTTGATGAAGGAATATCATTTCGACACGGGAGCCTCGGGAATTATTATTTCTTTGTTTTATTTAGCTATTATGGCTCCCGGTTTCATATTGAATCGAGTGTTATCGATTTTTGGGTCGTTTACAAAATGTGTGAGTCTATTGTGTATGGCAGGAGGTATGGTTCTGATATTGTTGTCGGGCAATGAATGGATATTGGGACTTGGAGCCATATTTATCGGGTTCGGGTATGGGGTGATGCAACCTGTTATTTATGATCAGACAACGAGAGTAGCTACACCAGATAAAGTGACTTTGGCCCTCGCATTTGTCATGTCTATGAATTATTTGGCTATCTTACTTTGTCCTACGATTATCGATACATTACAATCTCTATTCCATATTCATACTCAGCAGTTTGCATTTATATTTAATTTGGTTATAACACTACTTGTCGTTTTAGGGGCATATTATCTTCGCCATACGTTTTTGTTTAATGATAGTTGTGATAGTGATAAATCTCTGGAAAAGTTATGACAAATAAAATTCAGGAAGCCAATTTGGCTATGGTCGTTTCAAAAACGTTTAGCGGATTAAACGTAAATGCGTTACGATATTTGTTGCCTTTGTGGATCGCCCCGCTAACCGGTGTGACTTTTCGTTGTGTTTTTGCAGCCGTGGCTTTTTGGATCATAGGGTATTGGGCAAAACCGGAGACGGCTTCGGTAAAAGATAAAATTTATCTGTTTTTGTTGGGGGCCGTCGGCATTTATGGTTATATGTTTTCCTATTTAATGGGACTTAGTAAAACGACTCCGGTATCGGCGGCTATTTTTACTTCTATGCAGCCCATTTGGGTTTTTATTTTGTCGGTTTTCTTTTTTAATGAGAAAGCGACTGTGATGAAAATTGTCGGTATTTTAGTAGGATTAGGTGGGGCTCTACTCTGTATTTCAACACAAAAGAGCGATGATTTGGCTTCGGATGCTTTTTCCGGTAATCTTTTTTGTTTGGTGAGTTCTGTGATTTATGCCGTATATCTGATATTGAGTAATCGGTTTTTGAAACGAACGGGCCCTTATACACTTATGCGTTATACGTTTTCAGGAGCGGCTGTATCGAGTCTTATCGTTATGGCTTTTGCTGGATATGAGGCGCCTTTAACTACACCTCCGTTACATTTTTGGCCTATTGCCTTGTTGCTGTTTGTGTTGATATTTCCAACTGTTATCAGTTATTTACTAATACCGACAGGTCTCAAATATCTGAGTACGACAGTCGTGGCTATATATGGGTATTTAATTTTGGTCGTCGCTTCGATTGTTTCATTTCTGGTAGGACAGGATATATTCTCTTGGGAACAGTTGGGTGCTATGCTTCTTATTTGTGTGGGTGTTTATTGGGTAGAGATAGCTGAAAATAACGGTCATGAGAGAAAACGGCCCCATTCGCCATCTATCACTTGACTCTTGATTTATGCAGTAGTTTGGGGATAAGTTGCAGACCCTTTTTTATTTCGTGGGGATTACGAGCTATGATAACAGTGGTTACAGCGATGAGTATGATACAAATACCGATACTTTGTATGAAGTTACAACTTTCATCCAGAAATAATACACCCATAATGACTGCTGTTAAAGGTTCCATGCAACCCAATACTGCCGTTGTCGTCGAACCGACATGCTGGACGGCAAGAATAAGGGTTAGATCAGATATAAGTGTAGGCACTAAGGCTAGAAGAATAAGATCAACGCCGATTTCCCAAGAGGGTATGGGAGTAAGCATTTCCCGATTTACGATTAAGTTCAACAAGAAAATGAATGCACCCGATAGTAAAACGTAGAACGTGAGTTTTAAACCGTCCATATCGCTTACGCTCGATTTGTTTATTCCGACGATATAAGAGGCATAGGTCAATACGGTTGTGAGAGCTAATGCCAATCCTGTGGAATTAAGTGTACCGCCTTCGCTTCCGCTTAATAAGTAGACACCGCCGATAGCCATTATTGTTGCAATGATGATGGAGACGGAAACTTTGTCTTTGAAAAAAGTAACCATCAGTAAGGTTACGAGTACAGGATAAAGGAAGTGTAGGGTAGTAGCCAATCCGCTAGGAATGTACAGATATGATTTTGTCAGAAGAAGGGAAGTGGCCGCATATAAAAACGCCAACCCGAAAATGATGAGGGCTTGTTTCCCTGAGATTTTGAAGTTCGTTTTTCGTATACAGAGTATAATGCCGAGCAAGATCGAGGAAAATAGGAATCGATAAAATACTACTGAGTTGAGGGGGATACCGGCTTGTAAAGCAGGTATGGCAAATAGGGGTACAAGCCCGAATGTCGATGAAGAAATGATAGCGTAGAAGAGTCCTTTGGGGGAGTTCATGATTCTTGGTTTCGAATTTGAGTGTGCAAAGGTAACCAAAACCAAGAGGAGAAAGAGTGGGTTTTGAATTTTTTTAAGGAGTTTTCAATGAAAGAAAAAGAGCTCCCGAATTATTCGGGAGCTCTTTTTCTTTCATTGGGCAGTATGGATTTATTTACCCAAACATTCTTTGATGTAAGCCTTCATTTTGGGGATAGCGGCTTCGGCACTTTGTAGAAGTTTGAATTGAGCCTTTGTACGAACTAAATTGTGTTCGGGGTATTTTATCTTGTAATAGGTGTCGCCGTTGATATAGTCTGTCAGGAAACGTACGGTTTGCATATAAGGAAACAAGGTAACAGCATAGGGCAGATTGTCGATTTCGATGTCGGTGAGAAACGATTTAGCAGTTTCTAAGTATCCTTTGGTAAATGCTTTAAATATTTCCATATTGAAATTGACGTTGTCCAAATTCTTGTCGTCCTCTTCTCCGGTATTGGCTGCCGTTCGCATGAAATCACCGAAGTCGGAAAATATGTAGCTGGGCATGACTGTATCGAGATCGATCACGCATAATACATGACCGTTTTCATCGAACATCATGTTATTCACTTTGGTGTCGCAGTGGCAAATGCGTTTGGGCAATTTCCCTTCTCGATGCAATCTTTCGGCCAAACACATGGCGTCGGCTCGTTTGTCTAGCTCGTCGATGATGGGTTTGACGGAGGCCACACGACCGACAGGATCGGCTGTTATGGCTTCTTGCAGTTGTTTTAATCGGAATTCCATATTGTGAAAATCTGGAATCGTTTCACCCAGTTCCACTGGAATATCCGACAGCATAGCTTGGAAATTACCGAATGCTTGTCCGGCATAATATGAGAATTCCGGGGTTACGGCTTCGTAGCTTTTTGCGTTTGGAATGAAGATGAGTATTCTCCAATAACTTTCTCCATCGAAATAGTATAATTTACCATCGGTTGTCGGTATTAAGGTTAAAACCTTGCGGTCTATGTCGGTTTCTCCTTTGGTTTCTAATTTGTGGCGGATATGAGTCGTGACTTGGTAAAAATTATTTTGCAGCATATCCACATCTTTGAAGATCGAGTGATTGATTCTCTGTAAAACATAGTCGGGGGTATCGGGGGCGGCGGTGGTTACTTTATAAGAATCGTTGATGAGTCCTGCTCCTAATGGCTTAATTTCGAGAATTTTTCCGGCAAGAGAAAAATGCGATAATATGTCTTTCAAATCTTTCATAATAGTATATGTGTTTTTATTTGTTTGAGTCGATAAAATTTTGATAGAGGTTTTGATAACAGTTATAGAGATCTTTGAACTCTTTGTATTCCGATGTTTTTACTTCATACATAAAAGGCCCTGTATATTCGGCTTTGTAGAGCTCTTTCAGTATTTTTATCCAATCGTTGTCTCCTTTTCCGCTACAAGGGTTAGGCATGTAATGACACTCGTGTCGTCCGTCACCGTCGGCGATGTGAACAGATTTTAATCGTTTGCCCATAGCCTGTATGAGCAGTTCTGGGTTATCGATGTGATTCATGTCGATGGCAGAATACACATTTTTAGGAAGTTGTTTCATGATGAGTTTGACTTCTTCTACTGTACGACCTAAGGGACGTTCATGTTGTTCGTTTCTCACGAGTTCGTATCCTAACATATTTTCTATAACCATTTTGGCTCCCAGTTCTTTAACTTTGGGATTGAGCTCATTTACCGAGCGTACTAACTGAGCGATACGTTCATTCCGCTCGTTGTGGCCCAGATACCAGCTTGGGTGGAAAAGAATGATTTTAGGTTGTATGATTTTACAAAATTCGAGCACTTTCATGTGTAGAGCGACACTGTTTTTCCGTATTTTTTCGTCGGTTTGCGAAATATCGATGTCTTTTCCGAAAGGCATGTGTATAGACCAAATTTCAATACCGGCAGAGTCGGCTGCTAATTTGGTACGAGTCAACAACTCCGTAATTTCGGCATCTGTTTTGGGTTTCTTCGTGGATATGAATCCACCCGTTGTAATTTCTATGCAGTCGATACCGGCATCTTTCATCGCTTTGAGACGTTCGTAGTTCATGTCTTTGATACCGATGGAGTTCCCAATTCGGAGTGGAGGATACTTTGTTTTACATGCCGAAGGGAACGCAATGGTAATAACCATTAGAAGCACTAAAAAATTTTTGATTTGTGTGAACATGATGAATTTGTTTTGATGTAATTATTATATTGTTTTTGTGTATCCTAACGGACAAATTTGCTGAAAAATAGCCAAATATGTTCGCTTGTATTCAAGTCTTTTTCTCCCCATGAATGTTTACCCCCTTTTATTTCGTATAACCAAACTTCGTTTCTGTTTATACCGTTGACGTATTTATGGCTGATAATAGTATGATTGGATAAAGAATCAATAGAGGCAATCGTATCGGTAATTTCATGAGTGCATCTGTTTTGAATAGCCCAATAGTTTACAGCGATAGGTACTGCTATATATTTCCCCCAGCCTCCTTCATTATTCGGGTCTCCGTTCCACATAGAGGTTTTGTCTTCGGTTCCGTGTATTTCGAATAGAGGGATAGGGCGGTTTGTTTCTAATTCCCGATACATCCATTCGAGCGTAAGCCCGGCAACAGGAGCTACTGCTGTAAATATATCGGGACGTTTGTACGCTAAAAGATAGCACATTTCTCCTCCATTGGAGTAACCCGTGCAAAATGTATTGTGCGGGCTTAGTCGGTAATTCTTTTGAAGGTGTAAGGCGAGATCGCATAAAAAGTTTATATCGTCGATAGTCATATCGGCCTGAAATGGATAGCCGACATTCCAGCAGTTTTTCCCTTTTTTATCTTGTTCGCCTTGCGGATAACACACGGCGAATCCGTATTTATCGGCGATAGGATTCATACCGAATCTTTTTGGATCGGCTGTGCCACCATAGCCATGAAGTACAAAGACAAGAGGAGCCCCAGATGAGAGATTGGCCGGCTGATAGTATTTATAACTACGCTCGATTCCTCCTGATTGAAATTTATGAGAGGTTAGTGTCCCGGTGGTTTGTCCCACAGCCAATATGCTGCCATATAGAGAGATAGTTAGACAAAATAAAAACTGTTTCATTTTTCAGGTATTATTATTCAAAGGTAGAGAAAAAGTAGATATTGGAAAGAATTATTTACTGAAAATTTAAGAAAAATGTTTTGGAGGGGAGCCGAAATACCGGAGGTTGTGCTATATTTGTAAAACGAACGGAAATAGATTGTAGCTCATTGGAATCGATAGGGATATTGTATTTGCCTTCGGGTTACTCTATTTTTTAGAATATTATTCACCAAAATATTTACGTGATGATTGAAAAGATTAAAGAAACAGCCGCCTATATCGCAGCAAAAGTTCAGGTGATGCCTAAGACCGCCATTATATTGGGAACTGGGTTGGGCGAGTTGGTAGACCACATTACAGACAAGACTGAAATTCCTTATACCGAGATTCCCAATTTCCCGGTGTCGACAGTAGAAGGGCATCAGGGGAAGTTGATATTCGGAAAATTGGGAAAGAAAGATGTCATGGCTATGCAGGGGCGTTTTCACTATTACGAGGGATACGATATGAAACAAGTTACCTTCCCGGTGCGTGTCATGAAGGAACTGGGGATAGAGCATCTCTTCGTTTCGAATGCAGCCGGAGGTATGAATCCCGATTTTGCCATCGGCGATATTATGATTATCCGTGACCACATCAATCTCTTTCCCGAACATCCGTTGCATGGACGCAATTATAAGGAATTGGGTGTACGATTCCCCGATATGAGCGAGGCGTATTCTCGCCGTTTGATTGCAAAGGCTCTTGAAATAGCTGAAAAAAATCATATAAAAGTACAGCAAGGTGTGTATGTGGGTACACAGGGACCTACTTTCGAAACCCCGGCCGAGTATCGTTACTTTCATATCATAGGCGGTGATGCCGTGGGCATGAGTACGGTTCCCGAAGTCATTGTCGCGCGTCATGCCGGTATCGAAGTCTTTGCCGTTTCGGTGATTACCGATTTGGGGGTAGAAGGTATTGTGGAGAAATGTTCTCACGAAGAGGTGCAAAAGGCAGCGGCAGAAGCTCAGCCCAGAATGAGCTTTATTATGAAAGAACTGGTAGAACAATTTTAATATGAAATAGAAGAAGTCCATGAGCCATGAGCTTGTGGACTTTGTTATAATTTATGGAAGAAATAAAACGTACAGAAATTGCCTCGTTAGGCGAATTTGGTTTGATAGAGCGTTTGACCGGGCATATACAGTTGAAGAACACTTCTACTCTAAAAGGGGTGGGAGATGATTCGGCCGTGCTCGACTATCAAGGAAAACAGACGTTGATTACAACCGATTTATTGCTCGAAGGTGTTCATTTCGACCTTACCTATGTCCCGTTGAAACATTTGGGGTATAAATCGGCGGTGGTTAATTTTTCCGACATATATGCCATGAATGGGACACCGCGTCAGATAACTGTTTCGTTGGGTGTCTCCAAACGTTTTTCGGTAGAAAATCTCGAAGAACTTTATGCCGGCATACAGCTCGCTTGCGATATCTACGGGGTGGATTTGGTCGGGGGAGATACATCGGCTTCGATGACGGGGCTGACTATCAGCATTACCTGTATCGGAGAAGGAGAACCCGGGAAGGTCGTCTATCGTAACGGAGCGAAAGAAAACGATTTGATTTGTGTCAGCGGCGATTTAGGAGCAGCCTATATGGGATTGCAACTATTGGAACGGGAGAAGCGGGTGTTTGCCGGAGAAACCGAATTCAAGCCTGCGTTCGAAGGACATGAATACCTGCTCGAACGCCAATTGAAACCAGAAGCCCGTAAGGATATTGTTGCCGAGTTGGATAAAGCCGGGATCGTTCCGACAGCCATGATGGATATTTCTGATGGGCTCTCCTCCGAATTATTGCACATTTGTTCGCAGAGTCATGTGGGCTGCCGTATATATGAAGACCGGATACCGATCGATTACCAGACGGCAGCTATGGCGGAGGAATTTAATATGAATCTGGTGACTGCTGCATTGAATGGAGGCGAGGATTATGAATTGCTTTTTACCGTACCTCTCGAAAAGCACGACATTGTCGCTGCTATCCCCGGAGTGCGAGTGATAGGACATATTACAAAACCAGAATTGGGTTGTTGCATGATAACCCGTGACGATACCGAGATAACCCTTCGGGCACAGGGGTGGAATTCTCTTGCCGAAGAATAAGAATTTATTCGTCCCTTGCGTCGTTTGCATATTTATATTTTTGAACGGAAAAATTCGACAATATATTTGGTAAATTGGAATAAACCTATTATCTTTGCACACGCAAAAATGATGGTGCCATAGCTCAGTTGGTAGAGCAAAGGACTGAAAATCCTTGTGTCACTGGTTCGATTCCCGTTGGCACCACTTGAAAAAAGAGAGTTACAGTTTGGTGACTCTCTTTTTTATTTCTTTGCTTTTGTCTATTATAGAAAATTCGGCTTTCACCACGGACGGTGCGGTGGTCTTGTCGGTTGAAAATCGCGAGGCGAGTCGTGATAGTCGCTTATTCGCTTTCCGGCAGTGTTCAATAAGTACCACCCCATGATTTTGTCTTTCACCAAAGCGACGCCCCGGTGAAACGGATAGGCTTCTTCGTAATAGTCGCCGAGTCGATGACCGTCCCTATTGATGAAACAATAGCCCATGATTTTATCTTTGACAAGTGCATACCCTTCGTGGAAGTCGTCGACGAGAAGGTAATAATCGGTGCATCGTTTACCGTCGAGGGAAATGAAACACCAACCCATGATTTTGTCTAATGCTGCTGCCCGACCTTGCCTATAAGGTCGGATTTGTTCGTAATAGTCGCTTATGCGGTTTCCGTTTATGTCGGAAACGTACCAACCCATGATTCGGCTTTTCTGAATGATAAGACGAGGGGTATTATCGTGGTAATGATTGCCGCTATCGTAAGGATAGTCATATTGGGCTTGTATGGATAGGAATCCGAATAAAATCGAAATAAGTATAAATAGTGGTTTCATGTGTAATCTTTTTTCATTTGACGAAGTTAACGAAAAAAGGTTTAAACGCAGTCATAACTTATTATTAATCTCTGCTGGGAATATGTGATTTTCTGTATTCGAATAGAAGTCTGTTTGTATATCGGCGAGTGTTTATCAGTTGTTGTAATGACTCTAAAAATAAAAAGGTAGGCCGTATGAATCTTTTAGAGCATTGTTTGTGTAACTTTGCAAGAGGCAATGCGACAAGGAAGATTTCGGTACGAGTGTATTTATTGTTGTCCGAAGCTGCGCTGTCGTTGGAGAAATAATTTATAAGATATGAATGTGAGGATAGAGGAAAGTTGGCGAAAGAGGCTGCAAGACGAGTTCGATAAGCCCTATTTCGAGCGATTGGTTTCTTTTGTGCGGGGCGAATATGGCCGTGCGCATGTTTTGCCTCCGGGACATTTGATATTTCATGTATTCGATGCATGTCCTTTCGAGTTTGTGAGAGTTGTTATTTTAGGCCAAGATCCCTATCCCAATCCCGGACAGTATTACGGTGTTTGTTTTTCTGTACCCGAGGGGGTGGCTATTCCCGGTTCTTTGTTTAATATGTTTAAGGAGATACATGATGATTTGGGCAAGCCTATTCCCGCTTCGGGCAATTTGGATCGGTGGGTGAGGCAAGGTGTATTTCCTTTGAATTCTGTGCTTACCGTGCGAGCTCATGAAACAGGATCGCATCGAAACATGGGCTGGGAGATTTTTACCGATGCGGTCATTCGAAAGTTGAGCGATGAGAGAGAAAATCTCGTGTTTATGCTGTGGGGGAGTTATGCTAAGGAGAAGATTGCGCTTATTGATGCTCGCAAGCATTTGGTTTTAACAGCCGCACACCCGTCGCCACGATCGGCTGATCGTGGCTTTTTCGGATGTCGGCATTTCAGTAAAGCGAATGCATTTTTACGGAGTAAGGGAATACGGGAAATCGATTGGTGAGATTTTTAGTCCCCGTTTATTATGATTTCAATCTTAGTATAAAACGGCTCCCTTTTCCTAATTCGCTTTCTACGGAAAGAGTCCCCCCATGTGCTTCTACAAAATCTTTGGATATAGACAATCCTAATCCGCTGCCTTGTACTTTTGTTCCCGGCACTCGGAAATAACGGTCGAATATGCTTTGATGATAGCGAGGGTCGATTCCCTTCCCAAAATCTTGTACATAGATTTCGACCATATTGCCGTCTTGGTGAGTGCCGATAATGACGCGGCCATTTTCTTTGGAATAACGTATGGCATTGCTTACAAGATTGGTAAGTACCCATGCTATTTTTTCGCTGTCGATGAATAGTTTCTTTGTATTTTCGTCATAGTCGACTTCGATGTGTATGTTGAATTTGTCGGCTTGTACCTGATTGGCCTTGATCGCATATTCGATCAATTCTATGGGCCGGGTTATCTTGGGCATCAGTTGTAGTTTTCCGGCTTCTACTTGGGTCATGTTCAGTAATTCTCCGGTGATATTGAGCAACCGTTCTCCGTTTTCCTTAATACTTTGGGAGAGTTGTTCTTGTTCTTTGTTAAGAGACCCGATACGTCTGTCTTCCAATAATTGCAGACTCATCATAATGGCTGATATGGGAGTCTTCAATTCATGAGATATCGTCGAGATAAATGTTGTTTTCGCAGAATCCAGCTCTTTAAATTCCGTGATGTTTTTCAATATAATTACGTGCCCCAGTTTTTCGGGCTCTTCACTGTCGTGATTCGTGTTGTCTATTTCTATATAGGAGGCTTTGAAGTAACTTTCTTTATTGTCGGCATATATTTTGATAGGCTCTTTCTGAGGATTGGGAGAAACCAGTTCTCGTATTAATTTCCTTAATAAATCATTCTTCAAAGAAATCTCTTCGGCCGATTTGAAGATTGTGTTTTTTTTTTTCAGATTCAGTATGTTCAGAGCTTCACTATTTATGAAAAGTATTTTGCGGTCTGGATCTAATCCTATTATGGGATCGCTGATGCTATTGATAATTGCTTCGAGAAATTTTTTATGTGCCAGTAGTGTCGATAGGGTGGTAGATCTGTATTCGGACAAGTGTTGAGCCATTCTATTGAAACTATCGACTACATTTTTAAATTCTTCGTTTTTATCCGATATATTCAGTCTTTTTTCATAGTTGCGGTTCGCTATTTCGAGGATGCCGTCGGTTAGCTCCTTGATAGGTCTATTTATCGATTGAGGAAGCCAGATAGCTAACGTGATACCGCAGACTATACAGATGCCTCCGATAATTGCCACCCATACAACGGCTTGTTTTAAGCCTGTCGAAGCTATCGGGCTGTCTGGTTCGGCAGCCGTCAGCATCTGTAAATAGATAACTGATAAGGAGACCAGCAAAATAATCATTCCGGTCAGGAGCCCTATACTTAAAAGCAACTTTGTTTTTATATTCATGATGGGTATTTTTATTAGGCTAAGATAATTAAATCTATATTGTTCTCGGATAAAGATTTCATGAAATTTTTATATTTGGACACCGTAAATATGGTTTTGGGCAATTTCAGTGCTGGAATTCCTGTACATATTGTTGTAATTTGTTTTTCGATTGCGACCTTTATAATGCTTTCGAGAATGTGTGGGGAATGTACCTGTATGACTTCTCCACCTAATTCAGTGGCTAATTTGAAATGGTTTAACAGATGTCGCTGATCTGCCAGCGAGATGCGATCGGGATCCTCTTTGGGTGTTTGTACATATAGTACGAAAAATTTTGTGTTATATCGTGTAGCCAATCGAGCGCAGCGTCGAATGATTTTGCGGGGCGTTTTTTCGTGGGAACTGATACACGCCATGAATTTTTCATGACGTACGTGAGATGTATCTAAGGGGAGTTCGTTTTCTACTTTTTTTTCGACTCGTAAAGCAACTTCTTTGAGTGCGAGTTCTCGTAGTTGTAAAATATTCTCGGCCTTGAAAAAATTATTCAATGCCAATTCTATTTTTTCCGGCCTATATATTTTCCCGGCTTTTAACCGTTCGATCAATTCTTCTGCTGTGAGGTCTATGTTTACGACTTCATCGGCCTCTTCCAAAACACGATCGGGAATTCGTTCTCGAACTTCGATTCCCGATATTTCCTGCACCTCTTCGTTCAGGCTTTCGATATGTTGGATATTTACTGCCGATATGACGTTGATACCGGCATCGAGTAACTCCATGACGTCTTGCCATCGCTTTTCATTGCGACTGCCTTCGACGTTGGTATGAGCCAGTTCATCGACAATGACCAATTCGGGACGCATTTGAAGGATAGCATCCAAATCCATCTCTTCCAATTCTTTCCCTTTGTAGAAAATTTTTTTTCTCGGGATAATGGGAATCCCTTGTAGGATAGCTTCTGTACCGGTACGTCCGTGTGTCTCTATGAAACCCACTTTCACATCTACGCCGTTTTCTAAGAGTTCGTGGGCTTCTTGTAGCATTCTATAAGATTTCCCTACACCGGCAATCATGCCGATGTAGAGTTTAAACTTACCTCTCCTCGATTTTTTTATCAAGTCGAGAAAATATTGTACATTTTTTTCGTTTTCAATTATATCCATTCTCCCTGTTATGGTTTAAGAGTGATTCCGAATACGATATGAGCATCTTCCATACGAGGGTTCCATATTACTTGTGAAAATATCGGAAGGGAGAACGAATCTGTGATTTTAATTGCGTAGCTTCCTTTCAATGCTACATTAGTAACGGCAAATCCGTTGGTATAGTATTGTGGTGCTTTATAAGGTACTATACCACATGTTACATTGAGATCGACCGATTTTACACTGAACGGATAATTGAGTTCTACATAAGACGAGTAGTTGTTTTTATCGCCTTTTTCATTTTTATCCATACCGGCAAACATGGTGTACCATGCGATCGAAAGAGGAAATTTTTCTACCGGAAGTACATAAGCAAGACTTGCTTCGAAATGATGAGCTGTCGTCTTGTTATTGAAATCGAAATATTTTCCAGCTCCTTGTCCGGCCCACCACATATCGGCAACCGAAACTGTTAGTCCCAATTTGGGGAAGGTATAAGCCAGAGTCAAATCAAGTTCTTTATTCGCAGAGGGAATATTACCATTCCGGTAACCATCGAAGTCGGTGGATCCCCATGCCGTCAACGATAGGTTTTCAACACTGAAACTCAAAGTCGGTTGAATACTAGCACCTGTTTGATACATACCTCTCCACACATAGGAACTGACTAAATCTCCTTGTACATTGAATCGTACTTGGGCAGATGCTTTATTGGTAAACATGGCAAGGAGCCCTATAATCGAAATGATTATCAATGCTCTGATGAGTCTGGCTCCTTCTTTATCTATTGATTGTTTCTTTTTCATGATAGCTATTGCTGAAATGTTCTTATTTGTTTTCATAATTTTCTAAATTAATGTTCAATTTTAATACGTTTACTTTCTCTGTTCCGAATAATCCTAAAAATGGTTTTTCGATTGTTTGGTCTACTATCTCTTTCACGGTAGCTTCGTCCATATTTCTGGCTGCGGCAACACGCTTTACTTGTACGTATGCGCTTTCTGGCGTGATATCAGGGTCGAGTCCAGAACCACTGGCTGTGACCATTTCGGCCGGTACATCTTTACGTTCCAAATAAGGGTGGTGTACCAAGAAAGTGTCGATACGAGTTTCTACTTCTGCCAAGTATTCTTCGTTCGTAGGTCCTTTGTTGCTACCAGAAGAACTACTGGCATCATATCCATCTCCGGCACAAGAGGGACGGCCCCAGAAATAGATGTCTTCGGTGAAGACTTGCCCTACATTGGCTGCACCCACTACTTTTCCGTCTAAGGTCGCAACCTCGGCGTTTCCAGAGTTTGGCCCTGCGAATTGGGCGAATATCCATAATATCAGTATATAAAATACTGAGAAGAAAAGGCAGAAAACTAATGTTAGCCTGATTGATTTTATGAAGTTTTTCATTGTTGCTTTTATTAAAAGAATAATCCTATTACTAAATCTATGAGTTTAATGCCGACGAATGGAGCTATTATACCACCTAGTCCGTAAATGAGCAGGTTGCGGCGGAGTAAAGCCGAAGCTCCGATAGGCTTGTATTGAACACCTCTTAAAGCCAATGGAATCAAAATGGGAATAATGATTGCATTGAAAATAATGGCCGATAGAATAGCACTTTCGGGGCTATGTAATCCCATAATGTTCAGTGAAGCTAATTCTGGTACGGCTATCATGAATAGAGCCGGAATAATAGCAAAGTATTTTGCGACATCATTGGCGATGGAGAATGTGGTAAGGGTTCCGCGAGTCATTAATAATTGTTTCCCGATTTCTACAATTTCGATTAATTTCGTCGGATCGTTGTCCAAGTCTACCATGTTTCCAGCTTCTTTGGCTGCCTGAGTTCCACTATTCATAGCTACACCAACATTCGCTTGGGCCAAAGCAGGAGCATCGTTGGTTCCGTCGCCCATCATGGCTACCAGTTTACCGGCACTTTGTTCTTTCTTGATGTAATTCATCTTGTCTTCGGGTTTGGCTTCTGCGATGAAGTCATCTACACCGGCTTTTTCTGCAATGTATTTGGCCGTTAATGGGTTATCCCCGGTAACCATGACTGTTTTAACTCCCATTTTACGCAACCGTTCGAATCGTTCCTGTATTCCCGGTTTGATAACATCTTGTAATTCTATGACACCGGCAGGTTTTTCATTGACGCTAACTACAAGAGGGGTTCCTCCATTTTTTGAAATCTCTGTGATACGATTTTCCAAATCTTGTGGAATTTCGTAGCCTGCGTTTTGAGCAATTTTTCGAATAGCTTCTGCTGCCCCTTTTCTAATCCGAGTACCGTCTGCTAAATCTACACCGGAACATTTTGTTTCGGCACTGAATTTGATAAGTTTGCTACCGGTTGTATTCAAGTTATGTACTCTTAAACCCGATTCACGAGCCAGTTCTACGATAGATTTACCCTCGGGAGTTTCATCGGATAGAGACGACATCATACAAATTTCGGCGAAAGCATGATTTTCCAAACCGTTGGCGGGATAGAAATGGGTAGCTTTACGGTTTCCGATTGTAATAGTTCCTGTTTTATCCAAAAGGAGAGTATCGATATCTCCGGCAGTTTCTACTGCTTTTCCCGATTTGGTAATTACATTTGCTCTCAGAGCTCTATCCATTCCTGCTATACCGATAGCTGAAAGCAAACCTCCGATTGTCGTCGGGATAAGGCAGACAAATAACGATAAGAAAGATGCTATTGTAATAACGGTTCCTGTATAGTCGGCAAACGGTTTAAGGGTTACACATACGATTAAGAATACCAATGTGAAGCCGGCTAAAAGAATTGTCAGCGCAATTTCGTTAGGAGTTTTTTGTCTGGAAGCGCCTTCGACGAGAGCAATCATTTTGTCCAAGAAACTTTCTCCCGGTTGTTGTGTAACAAGTACTTCGATGCGATCCGAAAGGACTTTTGTTCCACCGGTCACTGAACTTTTGTCACCACCGGCTTCTCGAATTACAGGAGCACTTTCTCCGGTAATCGCACTTTCGTCGATAGAAGCCAATCCGTTTATGATTTCACCATCGGCTGGTATGGTATCACCTGCTTCACAGATAAATACATCACCTTTTTTCAGTTGAGAGCTACTTGTCGTTTTTATTTGTCCATTGACAAGTAGTTTTGCCGGAGTTTCTTCGCGGGTTTTTCTCAAACTATCGGCTTGTGCTTTGCCTCGGGCCTCAGCGATAGCTTCGGCGAAGTTGGCGAATAATAGTGTGATAAACAAGATAACAAAAACCCATGCATTGTACACGAATGAACCTTGAGCGTTGTCAAAGATGGAATAAATCATCACAAGGAACATAATGGCTGTACAAACTTCTACCGTGAACATGATAGGGTTTTTCACCATGATTCGGGGATTCAATTTAACGAATGATTGTTTTAAGCTCGTTAAAACTTGCTCTTTTTCAAACAAAGAAGCTGATTTATTATTTTTCATATCTATCGTTCTGTTATTATAAGCTGAAATGTTCTGCAATAGTACTTAATGCTTGAACCGGGAAGAATGACAGAGCTGCAACGATAAAGATGACAGCGAAGGTCATGACACCGAAAGTAATGGTATCGGTTTTTAAGGTTCCTGCACTTTCTGGTACATATTTCTTGTTGGCCAATAATCCTGCAATGGCAACTTGTCCTACGATGGGAAGGTATCGGCTGAGTATCAATACTATACCGCAAGAGTAGTTCCAGAACCATGTATTATCGCCCAAACCTTCGAACCCGGAACCATTATTGGCGGCACAGGAAGTAAATTCATAAAGCATTTCGCTTAGTCCGTGGAATCCCGGGTTATTCAACCAACCGCCTTCGTTTTCGACAAAGGAAGGTGCATGGACATATAAATAGGCCGCTAATGAGGTTCCTACTAAGATGACAAATGGGTGTAACAAGGCAACGATCGTAGCGATTTTCATTTCTCGAGCTTCTATTTTTTTGCCGAGGAATTCGGGAGTACGACCAACCATCAATCCACTGATAAATACGGCGATAATGATAAAAGTAAAGTAGTTCATCCAACCTACACCTACACCACCGAACCATGTATTGATTTGCATGTTCAGCATTTCGATCATGCCGGAGAGAGGCATGGTAGAGTCATGCATACCGTTTACAGAGCCGTTGGAAGTAACGGTGGTTGTCACGCTCCAAAGCGCCGTAGCAGCAGAACCCAGTCGGACTTCTTTTCCTTCCATAGCACCGTTGTCTTGTGCTATACCCATTGCGCCGATGCGCGGGTTGCCACCTGTTTCTTGGGATACATTTATCCATACCCCGGCTAAGTAAGCAAATAGCATTATTCCGAAAATACTGTATGCTAATTTCTTTCGTTTAAGGTAAAACCCAAAAGCGAATACCATAGCCATAGGTAAAATCAATATGGCCCAACATTCTATCATATTAGTGAGATAGGTAGGATTTTCAAGAGGGTGCGATGAATTTACTCCGAAGTATCCACCTCCATTCGTACCTAATTGTTTGATGGGAACTATCGCCGCAGTAGGACCTTGCGATACATATTGTGTTTGTCCTTCTATTGTAGTCACTTCCATCTTTCCGTCAAAGCCCATAGGGGTCCCTTCTATAATCAGTATGAATCCGATAACGAGGCAAATAGGAAATAAAACACGGGTACAGCTCCTTACTAAGAAGTACCAGAAGTTTCCAATTGTTTTGGTCGTTTTAGCGGCCAATGCTTTCATGATACCTGCCATTGCCGCCATACCGGTTGCAGCGGTAATGAATTGGAACAGCATGATAACGAATAACTGGGTGAGATAGCTTAGCCCACTCTCTCCGCTATAATGTTGTAAGTTACAATTCACGAGGAAGCTGATACATGTGTTGAATGCCTGATGAACAGACTGTCCTAAATTGCCGTCTGGATTTAGGGGCAGTGCTCCCTGAGAAACTAATAATATCATTCCCCAGAAAAACCAAAAGAGGTTTATCACGAGCAATGCTTTCAGGAATTGTTTCCAGCTCATCTCTTCTGTTGGATCGACACCTCCCAGTTTGTACATGATTTTTTCGATGGGAGTCATGAAGTCCGACCAAACTTTCTTACCTTTGAAAACCTTTGAAATGTATTTCCCGATGGGGTAGGCGAGTACGACCATCAGGACAATTTGTGCAATAACACCTAATATCTCTGTATTCATTGTGTTTAATCTTTATAAATGACTAAAACTTTTCGGGTTTTACTAATACATACATCAGATACCCGAACATAATTACGCTGATAATAAATAATGCAGTGTACATGTTAAATCTCCTTTTAATTAAATTTTTTCAAACCAGTCTATGCACTTATAGAAGAGCCAGAAACAGGCAATTCCACTGAGTATACAAACTCCAAAACCTAATGCGTCAAATTCCATGTTACATTTTTTTAAGTGAATACTAAATTATTTTTTTCGGTTTGGGGTATGCCAAAGTTGTGCCAATATTGTTTTTGAATATTTTAATTGATTCATAATTAGTATTGTAAATGAAAAGGGAGTATCTGTTCACCAGATACTCCCTTTTCATTTTGGTAGGGTTGTGTATTATTTTGAAAAGAATTAGAGTTTATATTCTTCTATTTTTCGATATAAAGTGGTAAGTCCTATTTTTAGGAGTTTTGCAGTTTCGGTTTTATTGCCGTTCGTATAGTCCAGTACTCGGGCGATGTGGCGTTTTTCCATAGCCGATAATTCGAAACCACTATTATTGCAGCTTTTTTCCTTAAAAGCTGCATTTTGTATTTCTATGGGTAAATCTTCGGGGTGTAACTCATCACTTTCACAAACAATAAGACTCCTTTCGATAACGTTTCTGAGTTCACGCACATTGCCTTTCCATTCTTGTTGTTCGAGCATGTCGATGAATGCTTTGGAAACCGTTTTCGAGGAATGGGTCATTTTTTCGGATAAGGATTGTACAAACGCTTCGGTTAGAAGCCTAATATCTCCCGGACGTTCTCTCAACGGCGGTAAATGGATTTGGAAAACTGACAGCCGATAAAACAAATCCTCCCTGAAATGCCCTGCATTTATTTCTTCCGGCAAGTTTCGGTTGGTTGCTGCAATGATACGAACATTTACAGATGTCGGTTTGGTTTCACCTATTTTGATATATTCTCCGGTTTCTAATACTCGAAGCAACTTGGCTTGCAACTCTATCGCCATCTCTCCGATTTCATCTAAAAATATCGTTCCGTTGTGAGCCTCTTCGAAAAGTCCCTTTTTGTCTTTCAAGGCTCCGGTAAAGGAGCCTGCTTTATGTCCGAATATTTCGCTTTCCAAGAGTTCTTTGCTAAATGCCGAACAATTTATTGCAACGAAATTTCCTTTATTTCGTTTGCTCTCGTGGTGAATCGCTTGGGCGAAAACTTCCTTTCCTGTACCGGTCTCTCCGGTTAAAAGAACCGGTACATCGGTTGATGCCACTTTTCGTGCCAACGCGATAGCTTCCAGCAAAGGCTTTGACTGACCAAGAATAGAATTGAATGAATATTGCTGAAAGGTTTCTTTTTCGGGACGATTTTTTACTCCGTTAGTTCGAGCTTTTTCCATAGCCCGACTAATCAGAGGAATAATTTTGTTATTGTCGTCACCTTTGGTTATGTAGTCGAAAGCTCCGTTTTTTATGGCTTGTACCCCGTCGGGTATATTTCCGTGGGCTGTTAATAAAATGATTTCCGATTCGGGCGATATTTTTTTTATTGTTTTTATGAAATCTACACCATTCCCGTCGGGGAGAAAAACATCGCATAAGATAACATTGGGAGAATACTCCATTTGTTTTACTGCCGCTTTACAGTCTCCTGCCTGTAAAACTTCATATCCTTCCAGCCCTAAAATGCGGGCTAATAACTGTCTTATCTGTGGTTCATCGTCGATGATTAGAACCTTATTCATAATATTCTCATTCTTACTCATGCGTGCAAAGATAGGATATATTTTTGTTCCGAAAAAGCAGATACAGAAAAGGCGAGACATTGCATGTTCCCGCCTTTATAGTTTATGGAAGATTTATTAAAGAGCAATTTTAAATGTCGGACCGTATCCTTCTATGGAGATGAAATATATGCCATGAGGGAATCCTTCTATACTGAGAACCGTTGTCTCGTGTTCGGCTGAAATTTGTCGGCTCAAAATGCCTTGATCGGTATATATCGAAATCAATTTTCCAGTTTGAATGCCGTCAATTTGGATTGCGTTATTGTGTCTGACAATAGAAATATTTTTATGAATATTGGTTATGGCCGAGGAGGTAGATAGATTGACCGAGAAAGCATCGGAGAATGCAGTTTCCATAAACGAATGTGCCTTTACACGTACTGTGTAATCTTTTTTATCGAGATTAGAGAAACTGGCCTTCTTTTCGGTAAGTCTGGTTTTCGTGTCGACAACTTGTCCATTGGCAGATAATTCGACACTCCATGTGTTACCGTCGGTTCCGTCCCATAAAATGTCGAATGAATTTTCGGTTTGATTTTCTGTCCGTAGATTCGTAGGAGTCTGCGCTACTGTTTCCCAACTGTAATCGGTATCGATAGTGCCCATACACCATGCTTGATTACCTTCGGGCTCTGCTAAGTTGGCCGTGTGGTCTCCATTACCTTCTGCGAAATTGAAATTTTTAATCAGTCCTGTCGTGGACGGTTCTATTTGTTTCTGATAATTATTTTTTATTTCTTCTGCTGTGCGGGCTACACTCCAAAGTCGAAAGTCTGCCATTTTGCAATTGCAAGGATTGCCCCACGGAGCAGTTCCCAAAAAAAGAGGCTTTCCATCGGCTTCCGTATTATATCCTGTTGTATTCTCCTGTGTTCCGGCTACTTCACCGTTAACATAGACAATCATCTGACTTCCGTCGGCGACACAAGCGATGTGAGTCCAGTTCTCTTTCCAAGAAGTAGGATCGATCCATATAGATGCTCCGTCCAACTGAAATTTAAACCACCCGTCGAATCCTAATGCGAATCCCTTGTCGTTGTGCATATTGCTAGCGAAAAATCCGGTACTATTGTCTATATATAACCATGTTTCTAAAGTCATTTGATTAGACCCGATTGTTGTTTCTAACGCATTCATACCGGCAGCCGATGTTTTGAAAGAAATAGCTCCGATGTCCGCTTTTGTAGGCATAGCTGCAAAAAGACAGGCTGTTATTAAACCTGCGATTTTGAATGAAGTAATTGTTTTCATAGATTTGAAATTTAAATGATTAAAGAATTATTTACTGAGAATTTCTAAAATGGATTTTCTGAATTTTTCTATTTCTGCGTTGTTTTTTGAGTATTTTTCGGGCGATTGGTATATAGATTGGAAAAGGGTTTCGCTTTTGGCTCTTCCTATTTTCTTTTCGAGCTTGGCAAGGTATTCATAGTCTTCCATACTGTCTCTCCAACGTTCCATTCGTATTGATACTACGGGGCTTGTGCTGTTGAAATATTGGCCGGGGTAAATCAGCACACCGTCGCCCTCGGGGAGGTCTTTGCGAAAAGCCAATGTGTCGGATTCGGCATAGGCATTGACTGCCCAATATAGGAATCCGGTGGTACGCTCTTTCCAGCTGCGCCATAATACAGCTCGATGCTGGTATCCGTCCATCGTGAGCAATAGATTGGGCTGCTCTTCTCCGGGGCCCATGCAGACATAAGTCCACCATTCTTCATTGCCTCGGAGAAGAGAACGGCATGTGTCTGCGTTGGCTTCGTTCGCTTGTAAAGCCCAAGCGCTCATACTGAAAATTTGAGTGTCTCCTCGCCAAAGGTCGAATACGGAAAACAACCGGTCTTTGTATTTCCCGTCTTTCGGTCCACAGTAAAAGGTCGTGAGGACCTTTGCTTCGGGCATGAGCTTGTGTATTTCTTGGGAATATTGACCGATGAGGTGATATTCTTTCATATAAGCAGGTTCGTCCCATAAGTAGAAGTAGGATTTATCGAGTAAATCGGTTTGTTTTAATCGCTGCAACAAGCTGTCCAATTCGTTGTATGACAGAGAGTGGTAGGGGACAGCGAACCGATTGAATCGTTTGTCCGATAGGAAAGGAACTGTTCGCTTGTCGTTCCATTTCCACGGAGATGAAGATGCCTCATGTTTCATGCTGTTGGCCAACCATGTGGAGAAATAGGGATTCATGCGATAATCAAGGCATAATTCTGCCCATTCCAGTTTGTTTTGCAAAGTTTGTTCTTTCGAAGTCGAGTCGATGAGATTCTTTTCTATGATACCGAATGCTGCTGGTAACGAAGGTGTCGAGGGTAATGCCGTGTCGTACACTTGCAGATCGATTTTTATTTTTTGCCGTTTTCCGTTACCATCGATCGAAATTTGTTCTTCGTATTTCCCCGGTCGGATCGACTCGGCCGTACGGAATGTAATCCATAGTTTAGCGATAGAGTCATTTAAAGTAATTTGTTCTCCATCTATGGGGACTAAGGCATCGTCGAATCCATATACCGATTTGATTTGCCGACAACTATATCGGATAGAATTGTCGTCATTTCCGTTTCGATGTATTTTATAAGTTTCTCCTGGACAGCCTTTGAAAACGATTTGGATATGTTCCGCTTCATTTTTAGCGAGGAATAACGTGCCGGAATTTTGGGGTTGAACTTTATGAAAATCAGATGCTTTGTCGGTCGAAGGTATAAGGTAACATTCGATTGTTTGTTGACAAGAGATTAAAAAGAATGTACAGCTTATGATGAGAAGCCGATAGAAAAGGTGATGTTGCATATCGAAATATTTATTCTGTGATGTTTTCAATTAAATTTTTACGTAGAGCCAATGCGTATTTGCTTTGATCTGTGTAGTTCGAGGGACTCTTATAGACGTTGTTGAGAAGAGATAAGGCGGCCGATCGTCCGAGTTTTTTTTCGTACAAGACCAGCATGTCGTAATCTTCGGCTCCATCGCGCCATCGTTCCAACCGGACAGAGGTACAAATTTTGTTTGTGCCGAACGATTCACCGGGATAGATGAGTATCCCGTCTCCTTCGGGCAGTTCAGGGCGAGGTCTGAGGGGATAAACGCTGGCGAATCCGTTGACGACCCAATATAGGAATCCGGAATTTTGTTCTTTATAATTACGCCACATGGTCGCCCTGTTACCGATAGCGGTAGAATTTGAGGCAAGCCCCGGAGTGTTGGACATGCACACGTAGCTCCACCATTCTTGTCCTGATTTTAATTTGGCTTTGCATTGCTCCGAGCGATTTTCATTATCCTGCAACGCCCATACGCCAGTACAATAAATAGATGTCGCTCCATTTAGAATGTCGAATACGGCGAATAAATCGTCTTTGTGTTCTCCGTCGGTAGGGCCGCAATAGAATGTAGTGAGCACTTTGGCTTCCGGTGCATATCGATGAATGCGATCCGAAAGAGTTTTGATCTGTTCATATTCATCGGTCTTTGTAGGTTCGTCCCATACATAGAAAAATGCTTTGTTTAGCAATCCGGTTTTGCGAGCTTTATTCAGCATCATCTCTAACTCACCGTCGGATAACCCATGCGATGGCAAGGCAATACGGTTAAAACGTTTGTCTGCCAAGTATTCCCAGGTGCGATCGTCATTCCATGCGTATGGCGAGGAGAAACATTCAGTTTTCATCGTTCCGCTCAGCCATGTGGAAAAGTAGGGTGATATGCGATATTCCAATAAAAGATCCGAAGCTGCTTTGCGCTTTTCTATTTTTTGTTCTTCCGATAGACCGGTGAATATGAAGTTTTGAGGGTTGATTCCGAATACCGAGGCAATAGATGGAGTTTCTGGCAAAGAGGCGTTAACGACATTAATCGATATAGCTACGGCATATTCTTTGTCATCGGTTTTGAATCGTATGATTTCTTTATGTCGTTTAGCCTCGGCTTCGGACTTGACTTTAAAAGTGAGCCAAGCTCGCACTACTTTGTCGTCGGGTTCTATTTCGTTATCGCAAGGAATCAGAACATCGTATTTCCCGTTGAAAGCTTCCAGTTTCCGACATTGAAATTCAATGGCATCGTTGTTGCCGATACGTTCTATTTTCAGACTTTTTTTACTATCGGTTTGTATAACGAGCTGTACACTTTCGTATTCGTTACGAACCATATTTATATCGTATCGGTTTTCTGGATCCGAGTTGGAATAATTTTCTATGTTATCCAGACTGTTTAATAGCCAAGTATTGGTCGCTACGGAGGGAACGTCGTTGTCCGAATTTTCTTTTTCACCCGGCCCGTCGTCTTTACAGGCGGCAAGTAAAAACGAGAATAGTATTATATAATAAAAATGTGATGATTTCATACCTACAAGACTATTTAGTTAGTTTAATCAGTTTTACGCCATGCGCAGGAACAGAAAACGAGACTGAGTTATTTTTGATTTCCATTGATTCGTTTTTCCACAAATCGGTGATGTGACCGTCTCCGATATAATTTATGGTTTGTAGTGGAAAGGTGTAAGATTCTATATCTTTATCGGTAGTGTTAAATATGGCGATATAGTGGGTCAATTCGTCTTCGCTTTGAGCATACCAAGCGATTATTCCATTTCGATCGAACAATTCTTTATTTCCTTTGGAATATTGATTAATGTCAAGTACCTCTTTATTTGTAATCAAGTTTAGCGTGAAATCGTCTATTTCGGGTAGATTACAGCCAATCATCAGAGGGGATCTAAACATGGCCCATAGTGTGAGCATTGTGTATTGTTCGTCTGGTGTAAAATTACTCATTCGGGGAGTCCCTCTCATGGCTCTTTGTGCCATTGGGCCTATGGGGAGCATATCGGCGTCGGGCCAGTGCCCTTTACAAATATACTTTTGCCATTTCCGGCAAAGTGGAAATTGTTCTTTCAGAGCCTCCCAGTCGTCCCAGAAGTCTTCGGAAATGCGCCATAGTTGGGCTACGCTTTGCAAATGTTTTATGTTCTCGACAGGGGCAGGGCCGGGAGAAAGGCTCAGGACAAAGGGCCTTTTTCTTTTTCTTGCGGCTTTGGTTATCGCTTCTATTTCGTCGTGTGCATAAATGGGAGATAGTAAATCGTCGGCCTTTATATAGTCTATTCCCCATGATTCATAAAGTTCGAAAAGCGAATCGTAGTATTCCTGAGCTCCGGGCTTACTCATGTCTATCCCATAAAATCCGAAATACCATTTGCATCGAGAATCGGTATTGACAATGTCTCGTGCTCGATATGATGTCCCTTTTATGGGAGTATTAGCTTCGACCGCTTGAATGGGAATACCTCTCATGATGTGTATACCCAATTTTAAGCCTCTGCTATGCAGATAATCGGCGAGAGGTTTCAACCCTTCTCCGTTTTTTGCAGATGGGAATTTTTCCGTATCGACGATGAGGCGTCCGAATTTGTCGATGATTTGATGTGGCGTTGACGATTCATATTGCTCCAAAGTCTCCATGCCGGGTGCATACCAACCGGCATCGATAACAATGTATTCCCAACCGTATTTTTTCAGATTTTCGGCCATGAAGTCGGCATTGGCTTTAACTTCGTCTTCTGTTACAGAAGTTCCAAAGCATATCCAGCTGTTCCAACCCATCGGTGGGCGTTCGGCTAATATTGCGGTGGATTCCGGTTGGTTGGTTTTGTTGACGTTGGTGCAATTAGAACAAAGTAGGAGTATGAGTAGCCCTATTGCAATTGAGGTTTTGATGTTCATGATATTCAGTTATCGGGGTTAGGATAAGTATGTTATACGTTATTGCCGAAGGATCCGGCAATAACGTATAGCAATAGTTTAATCTAATACGCAGCGGACACTATATCCTCTGTTCCTGTCGTAAGGATAAAGGGCGGCTCCTGAATCGTTAAGTGTGAATCCGTATGTTACTCCCTGATTGGGGAAGTTTACGGGATCGGGATTCCACGGGTACACATCTCCGTCTTTGGGAGCTGTCGAGGTCCAGAAATAGGTATTGGCAAAGGCTTCTATTACATCGTTTTCAGGTATGCTCCAAATGTATCCAGTCCCAGCCATATTGAATCCGATAGAGTTCATACCGACATCTCCGGCATTAGGATCCCAATAGCTTTTTTCTTTTAATATGGTGGCGGGCATAGTGGGGTCACCGCAAGCATTGATTAAGAAGTCCCATTCAGTTTTAGTCGGTATGTGCCAACCTTCGGGCGCTATACCTTGAATTTTTTCACCTTCTTCTGCTCCACGAGTGCCCCGCATGGTGGCGGTCCATGTGTAATACCCTCCGAAAACTTTTGTCCAAGATTCGTCTTCTCCTTCTTGGGGAGTATAGAATTTTACATCATTTTCTCCAAGAGGAGTTCCGTCGGAATAGGTCGTTGCTCTTAAATTGTCGGCCAACCATACGGCATAATCTTCGGATATGGGATCGAAAACACGACATACGCGATATTCTTCGTTGTCACGAGGATCGATGAAAGGTTTATAAAAACGGAACAATTTCATGCTGCGAATTTCGCTGCGGGACAAGGTTCCTTCGTTTTCACTTTCGACCGCCCAATATAATTCACCTCTTTTGTATTCGCCTACGCCCAGTTTACCGAGTAAGTCGTCGAGGTCTTGATGGGTGAGAGATGTGTACATTTCGGTTCCGATATCAATTCTTTCGATGTTGTTCATCTCTTCATCGAGGCTGAATATAAGAGCGTATGTAGCCCCTTCTTTATCGCCTTCCCATTCGAATTTCAGTTTTCGTGTGGGATTTTCGTACAAAAGATCAAACTCTTCCAAATCGTCGGGAGCGTATAGTGTAATGTTGCTCTCTTGCCCTTTGGGGGCATCGTCATTGTTGTCTTCGGAACATGAGGTCGTAGCAATGAGTAGTGTTGCTGCTAAATAAAAAAGTGATTTTTTCATTGTAATTGTGTTTTTAGGGTTGATGAATTATTTAGTGATTTGTATAGTACCGATTTGTAGCCAGTCGTTTATGAATTTCCCGTTTTTTACGGCAAGATTCAATCCCGGTTTTTGATTTTGGGTATCGTCTGTAATGGCAACTGCCAATATGTATTGTCCGGCTGGGACAATTAAAGATTCGCTGGTTTTATACGTTTTATCGGTTCCTTTTATCCATGCCGACGGTTCTGCGTTTTCATCGGTGATCCGTTGTTTTATTTCATGGCTTTCGGGATCGAGTAGGGCAAATGAAACTTTATATTTATAGTTCCATCTTTTGTTATTGTTGGGACATACGCCTACCCCGCTATTTCGCCATATATGCTTTATGGATAATGTATTTCCCATTTGTACCGATACTGGATATTCTATTTGGATAGGGGTTAATCTGTATCCACCGTTACTAATGAAGTCTTTTACCAAATCTTTGGCGTGGGTTATCCAACCTCTGGTTTCGGTAGCCTCTCTCAAATCGAGTGTATTGGCATGTCCTCGTATAGCGTCTTTATAAGCCTGAGCATAAAAGTCGGACCATGATTTGAATTTGTCGGCATAAAGCGGATCGGTGTTCCACGGTTGATAGCTGTCGGAATTTCCTCCCCAATAGCAGCCTTCAGCTATGAATGCTTTTTGTGGGAAAAGCGAGTTGATGATATTGACTTCTGCATCTTGGAACCAATAACTGCCGATTCCGTCGCGGCGAGTCAAAAAATCGTGTTTGTCGATAGCCAATCGTTTTTCATATTCGAATCCTATTTCTGTTCCAAAGTTCACGACAAGCAAAACATTTTTGAAATTCTTGGCATATAGGTCTGTAATCCATTGATATACTTTGAATTTATTATTGTTGTTCAAATATTGTACGTGATGCCCTTCGCCCCACCAGCCTAAATTGTAAGCGTCGATAAAATCTACTTGTTTGGGATTGTCGAATTCTTTGGCGAAAGCACGGATAAAATTCCCGAATTTTTCCTGAAAGACGGGGTCGTCGGCATAGGGAGTCCAGTTGTTGTTTTCATTTGCAGGGTCCCAGAGCTTATGGACTGCATAACCTTTGGCTCCGGCCTCTCTTACGAAGTCGGGAGTACCGTTATGAATATTGTCTTGTCCGTCGATGTAAACTCTGAATGCCAATTTCAATCCTCGGTCAAGGGCGCCTTGAATGAGCGCTTTGAAATTCTCGTCATGTTCCCATGCGTATTTACCTTCTTCTGGTTCGAGCTCAGACCATCGGGAACGCCAATAGAAAATAGAAGCATATTTTTCTGCTGCGGCTCCCTGTTGATTCCAATAGGTATTCGCTTGTGCGACGTAGTCGTTTGCATCGTCGTATAAAGTCCAACCCGATGCTGGATTGCGGATAAGTGTATCCAGGTCGGGTTCGAACGAGATTATTTCATCTCCCGATTGTAAATTGTCTCCGCTACTGTTCTTTTCACTGCACGCTGTAAGGTTCATGCAGATACAAAATAGGAATAAATTAGGAAACAGATATTTAAAATTTAATTTGTTCATAACTAAAAACCTTCGTTATTTTTGAGATTTGGATTTTCATAAATTACCGATTGTGGTATTGCATATAGAATGTGTTTGGGTTCGGCCATAAGCTTGCCACGATCAATGGCATTGGATATTAGTTCTCCATGACGAATCAAATCGGGGCGACGCATGCCTTCCCAACAAAACTCCCAACCTCTTTCTTTTAATAGGTGTGCTCTGAATGCATCTTTATCGGTTATATCATTTATCTCTTTTTCGTATTTGCTGCCTTTGTAATTATCGAATGCTCGTTCCCGTATTTCATGAACGAGGTCTTTGGCCTCTTGGGTCGGACCGTATATTTCGTTCAGAGCTTCGGCTCTGGCCAATATTACTTCGGCATATCGGTTTATTACGTATTCGCTGGCATCCCATTGCCCTGTCGTGCTAGGATTTTCTTGGTATTTCATTGGAACAGCACCCGGTTTACCCGTGTATTCAGTACGGCGGTCGACCATCTTTTTTCCATTCCAATAGGTCGCCAACAAAGCATTTCTCCGTTTGTCTTTGGGATCATAGGTGTCGTAAAAATCCCAGGGAACAAGGAAACCTCCCCATTTAGTCAATGCTATTCCGTTTTGCGATACATAATCGGCGGGTAATGCATGTGCGAGGAAACAGTTTCCTAAGCCGCCTTCGGGGAAATTGGGTATTGGGAAAATTACTTCGCTGTTCCTTTGATTCGAAGGAGACCATATTGACATGTAATCTTTTTGCAGGGAGTATTCTCCGTCTTTTATCATGACTTCGGTAATCGAATCTACCCGATTCCACCACATCATAGCTTTGCCTTCGTCGTTTCGATAGTGGCGTTCTTGACCGGCTTCATGCATATAGAGTTTCAACATATACATTTGAGCGATACCTTTGGTCATTCTCCCGTATTCGCTTGCCGCGAGCAGACTGGCCGGTTTCAAATTTTCTTCTGCTTCTTTTAATTCAGTGTCTATGAAGTTGACATACCATTCTATCGAGGGCCGTTCTGGCATATAAGATTGGGCTTTTTGAGGATCGAGGGCTATATCTGGATCGGTAATTAATGGTACTGTTCCGTAGAGATCATATAGATCATATGCCCACATAGCTCTGAGACATCGGACTTCGGCCATATATCTGCGTTTTATTGGAGCGGATATAGATATTTTTCGCATGCGTTCCAGCAGAGAGGTCGCTTTGGTAACAGCGGGAACTAGTCCGGTATAAAATTGCCCTAAATCGGTTGTTTCAGCAGTCCACAGAAAATCGAGTTGTTTGTCCCATACCCAGTTGCAGTCACATTCATCGGTACAACCGATTTGCATAGTTAGTAGAGAACCCCATGCACAATTATAGCGATCCCAGCCTCCGCCACGTAGTTCGTGGTATATCCCGGTGACAGCAGCTTTGACATCGTTTTCGGTAGTCATCACGTTATCGGAGCCAAGTTGATCATAAGTTTCGTTTTCCAAAGAGCACGAATATGCTGCTATGAGAAACAGCGAGGAGAAAAATATATTTTTAGTTTTCATAATTCATATAGGATTAAAAGGTTATGTCCACTCCAAAAGAATAGGTACGTTGATTGGGGTAACCGGCTTTGAAATCGGTTTCCGGGTCATTGCCAGAGTAAGGTGTAATTACGAAGGGATTTGAAACATCTGCAAAAATCCGGGCTCTGGAAAATACTTTCCGTATCCATTTTTGAGGAAGTGTATAACCCAGAGTGATATTTTTACAGCGTATGAACCAAGCGTCTTCCCACAGATAATCAGATGGCTGCGGGTATTGGCTTACGAATCCAGACGGATATTTGCTGTGTGGGTTTTCACTAGACCAACGTTCGGATATTTCTTTCATCATGTTTTGTCCGTTTAGAATAAAACGAATATTGGGAATGGAGAATTTTCCACGCGTGGCGTTGTTGACGATTCGGTCGAACATGCCGTAAAAGAATATATTCAGATCGAAGCCTTTGTATTCGAATGTATTTCCAAATCCGATTGAGAAGCCTGGATCGTATGTTCCCAATAATACGATATCCGCTTCATCGATAATCCCGTCCGGGGCATCTGTGTATTGAACGTTTCCGTTTTCATCGGGTATAAGGTTCCCGAAGTCGTCTCGGAGATAACCGTTTATGTCTTTTATTTTATATTCACCGGGCAGCAGGTTGGGCATGGAAGCGGGAGGTGTCTCGTCTATACCCAGAACTCCGTCGGATAGGTATCCGTAGTGAGCTCGAATGGGATCATTCGCTTTTTGCCAAGGGCTTAGTTCGTCTTCGGGATTACGCTCTTTCCAACGGTCTACATATCGGGTGAAATTAAGTTCAGTGTCCCATTTGAATTCTCCTGTAAAATTTCGGCTTTTCAAGGAGATTTCTATACCGGTACTTTGAGTTTTTCCGATGTTGGCGGCTACCGTAGATACTTCCATGAATGATTTTAGCGAGCGGTAACCCAAAAGGTCTTTCACTTCTTTTTTAAAATATTCGAATGTACCACTTAACCGTTGGTTGAAGAATCCGAAATCCAAACCGAAGTTAAATTCGGTTGTTGTTTCCCATTTTAAATCTGGGTTGGCGATTTGCGATTTTGCCGTTCCGGTGTTAATCGAATTGCCAAACACATATTGTTGCCATGCTGCCGTATAGTATTCAAAGGCGTTATTCCCGATTTCACTGTTACCCGTCTGACCTAAACTTATTCTCATTTTTAAGTCGGAGAGGAAGTCGACGTCTTTTAAAAAGTCTTCCTGTTTGATACGCCATGCAAATGCTCCCGACGGGAATATTCCGTATCGATTGTTTTCACCGAATCGGTTTGAGCCATCGACACGAGCAGTGAGAGTGAAAAGATATTTATCGAACAAGTTATAATTTATTCGACCGAAGTAGGAGATGAACATAGTTTTTGACTTGTTGGAAGCTACCGTGGGGCGGGCTGCTTCTCCGGAAGCCAGTGAGTTGTATTTGAATATATCGGTGAAAAATTGTGAATTGGCGGCAGAGAATCCTTCATTGTTGAAATCTTGATAGGAATATCCTGCTAAAATATTGAACTTGTGCGCTTTTGCAATATTGAAATTATAGTTTACGGTTGCTTCTAACAAGCGGTCGAATTGCTGTGCCATACTTTTGCTGGCTTTTCCTCCTTCTTGCTTACCGTATAATGTAGTAGTGGGTATGTAGGAATTTCTTACACCGTTTTGGTCATCGAATCCTATATTGATTTTCGCAACCAATCCTTTTATAATTTCTGCTTGAAGAAAAGCGTTCACCAATAATCTTTTAGTTTGTGTATAGTCATCTATTTCGAGCATGGAAACAGGATTGGGTACAGTAGTCATTCGATCGCTTTGCGCATAATCCCCGTTTTTGTCTCTGACAGGTGTCGTCGGGTCGTACGACATAGCCGAGTTTATCAATCCAGAGTTTTCGAAGTCTTCTGTTCCCAATGGAACATTCGAGGACTTGATGTAACTTTGAGTCGCATTGATTCCGTATTTGAATATTTTATTTATTTGATGTTCGATGTTCAGACGTCCGGTATAGCGGGTGAAGTCGCTGTTTCTAACAACTCCGTTTTGATCGAAGAAGTTGAATGATGCCATGTATTTCAGGTTGGAAGTTCCGCCAGATACCGATAAATTGTGTTGGTGAATCATACCTTCTCTGGTAATTAAGTCATACCAGTCGGTTCCTTTCCCCGCATTTTTTATATCTTTTGCGTCATAAGGATAGACGATGGGGTCTTTTATCGACGATGGGTTCGTATTTCCGTATGGATATACTCTGTTGTTATAGAGCCATTGCTCTTTGGCGAATTTGTTGGCTTCGGTCATGAATTCTTCGGCTGTCATCATTTCCGTCTTGTTGGCAATTTGTTGGACGCCATAGTTTGCGCTGTAATTGACAACGGGTTTTCCCTCGCGTCCCTTTTTAGTCGTAATGATGATAACACCGTTCGCAGCTCTTGCTCCGTAAATAGCCGTGGAAGAAGCATCTTTTAGAATCTCTATGGATTCGATGTCGTTGGGGTTGATAGAGTTCAGAGGATTACGAGACCCGAAATCGCTATATCTGTTGTCTACTGCCGGTTCGACTTGGGATCCTCCTACTGGAAATCCGTCGATGATGTATAAAGGTTCGTTTCCGGCTCCGGTAGATGCTTCGCCTCGTATACGTAGAGTGACGCCGCCACCCGGTTGTGCGCTGTTTTGAACCGATGTTATCCCGGCGGCTTTTCCCGATAACATGTGAGAGATCGATGTGTTGGCTGCCATCGGAAGGTCTTCGGTTTTTACCGAGGTAACAGCTCCTGTCAGGTCACTTTTTTTCATACTGCCATATCCGATAACGACCACTTCGTCGAGGTCATTTATCTTTTCTTGTAGGGTGGCGTTCAATATATTCCCTTTTCCTAATTTTAGTTCTTGGGTATCGTAGCCTACATAAGAGAATTGTATAACCGATTTGTCGGGTACAGTTAAAGAATAATACCCGTCTATATTGGTTATCGTGCCTTTGTTAGCTCCTTTTGCAATGATACTTACCCCGATGAGTGGTTCACCTTGTTTATCGGTTACTCTACCGGAGATTTTTTTGCTTTCGGCTGTGCTTCCTGTTTGTTTCGAATCTTTTTCAGGGGCTTTAATGATTCTTACCATTTTACCTTCTATTTCGAAAGAAACCGGTTGGTTTTGGAATATGGTTTCCAATACCTTTTCGATAGGTTGGTTTTGCAAATCGGCATTGACTTTTTGTCGTAAGTTTACATCATTTGTTTTGACAGAGAAAGAATACCCTTCTTGATTCCGAAGAATTTCCAAAGCTCTTTCTACTGTTATATTCGGGAAGTTGACAGATATGTTTTGTCCGTATCCCATAAAGACGAAGCATAATAAAAATGGGATTATGCCTTTCTTGCATCTCCCGACAATGTCGGCGAAGTGATGAATTTTGTGCCTTTTCATGATAAATTAGTTTGATTGTCAATAAATTTCTATGATTTTACCATCTCGTTTGATTGTTAAATATCCGTCTAAATTCATGGCCGATAGAATGTCGTCTAAAGTTTCGTTGTTGACAAATGCCATGTGATAAGGAATTTGTTTGAGTGAATCGTTTTTGATAATTATGTTGACATCGAAATTCCGCTCTAACTGTTTGGCAATATTTTCCAATGTTTCGTTTTTGAAATAGTATTTTCCATCTTTCCATGAAGAATAGTCGGATAGGATAAAATTTTTCTTTTCCAGATTGTGGGTTGTGCGATTGTAATAAACTTGTTCGCCCGGAGAGAGGATACATTTCATTTCTTGGTCTGTCGTACTCGGATAACAGAACGCTACCGATCCATCGAGAAGGGCTACTTCTATTCTGTTGTCGTTGCTGTACGATTTTAAATTGAATTGGGTTCCTAAAACTTCTATACTGCTTTCGTTCGATTTAATGATGAATGGTTTTTCTTTATTTTTTGCCACAGAAAAATGACCTTCTCCCGTAAAGAATATTTGCCGGAAACGGCCGATGAACTCTTCGGGGTAAATAATAGTGCTGCCGGCATTCAACCATACAGTGGTGTTATCGGGCAAAGTGATATGTTTGATGTCGCCATATCCGGCACTTTTTTCTATCCACACTATGTTTTCTTCTTTTTGGTGTTGATAGAATAAGTACCCCGAAAATATAATCAGAGGGAGAATGAGGATTGCCGCAATACGTTGTATCCAGAGAAACAAGTTTGGTTTTTTAGACTTGTTTTCTTGGGGTGCGGAGCTTAGTAGTCGGGCTTTGAATTGCTCGAAAGCGGCTTGTATCTCTTCGGGAGAAGTAGATGATGTAGTATCTTCCAATTCTTCCCATAAGGAGAATAATAACTTTTTGGCTTCTTGGCTGTTACCGTTCTTGAAAAACCAACGTTCGACCTTATTGCTTATTTGGGGCGTGCTCCGGTCGAAAAAATAACTGGATAGTTCTTGTCTGGTTGGAGTTGGATTCTGCATAATTTTATCTTATATAATATTATACGATTGAAGGAAATTACACACGTAACGACCGTGAAAAAAAATTAATATAAATCTTTATCGGAAAGAAAATGACGATAGGAGATAACAGCTATTTATTTAATAAAGAATATAAACAGCCAGAAAAGGAAGTCTCCTAAATTTTTTTTTATGGTAGCCAATGCGAGACTGATGTGTTTTTCTACCGTACGTTTGGATAAACCGAGGGTTTTGGCGATTTCGTCATTGCTTAGGAATTGTTCTCGGCTCATTTGGTATATTGTCCTCCGTTGCGGAGGCATGTTTTGCAACGTGCGATTGACAATGGATTTTATTTCTTTGATGTTATATTCCGAATCGATTTCGTATTGTAAATTTTGTGGAGTAGACAACATTTTTTCTTGGTATCCGAGCGAATAGTGTTTTTCTCGAAAAAAGTCGTAAACTTCATTTTGTACGATGGTGAATATGTAACTGCTCAAAGTGTTGTCGGACGAGAGTTTTTCCCGATTGGACCACAACTTTAAGAATACATTTTGTGCTATTTCCTCGGCTTCGTATTGATCTTTTATCATACCGAATGCAAAGCTTTTAACCTGAGGATAATATGCGTTGAACAAAATCTCGAATGTTTTGATTTTGCCTGCACGTATCTCTTCTATTTGTTGACTGGTGATTTGCATAAAGTGATGCTGTCGAGGAGCAGCTTGTTTTATCGGCATCAAATTACGGTAAAAAATGATAGAAAAACAATATTTAAGGAATGAAAAGAATGAAGTTTTATAATTCTAAAAAATCTACATAGATAAATCAATAATTACCTATGTGGATTTTTTAGAATAAATATTAATATTTATTGGTATAATTGTTCCCAACGGAGATTTTCTTTGTAGGCCGCTTGATTAAAACGTTTCCATGATTTATTTGAAGGTGAGGTCCAGCCACATTCGGCAAAAGCCGCTATACGAGGATATAATTTACGGTACATGTCCGAAGGGGTAGGTATCCATTCTCCCCACATTTGGGCTCCTATTCCGATAATTAAATCCGTTTCTTTTCCGGTGATACCCGCCAAAGGATCGAAATGGTATGCTTTTTCGAGAGAAGTGTATGCCGTGTCATAATCGAGGTAGGTATATTCGTGATAGGAGTTAACCACTTGGTATCCTTTTTTGACTGTTTGTTTGATCAAAGAAGGGTCTCCTCTCCAAAAATGTACGATGGTTCCTTCTGCAAGCGATGCTCCGGAGGCTGCATCCTCAAAATCGGTGTAATCGTGTATTTTAACTCCGGTAATTTCATTCCAGCCCATCATGTGCTTTTTTTTGCTTTCCAGGTAATGGGAAATGGTATTTGTGAACCATATTTGGAGATCGGCAGGTGTTTTTATATTCTGTTCTTTCATGAAATTACGTACCTGTGCCGATTTTTTCCATTGGTCGTATTTGACTTCGTCTCCTCCGATGTGAATTGTTTCCGAGGGGAAAAGGTTACATACTTCGTCTAAAACATCTTTTATAAATTGTATGACTTTGGGATCGGCGACGTTATAAGCATGGTATTGTACTCCGAAGCGTGTAGGAACCTTGATAGATTGTTTTTCTGTTCCTAACTGGGGATAAGCTGCAATAGCCGCAGAAGCATGCCCCGGCATTTCGATTTCGGGAACGATAGTTATTTGTCGCTTGGCTGCATAGTCTATTATTTCTTTGATTTCTTCTTGTGTATAAAATCCCTCGTGTACTTTTCCATCGTAAATGTTACTGTTCCAGTTCCCTATTTGGGTAGAAGCTCGTTTCCCTCCGATTTTGGTCAGTAACGGATATTTTTTTATCTCGATTCGCCACCCTTGATCGTCGGTCAAATGCCAATGAAACGTATTCATTTTGAGACGAGCCATTTCGTCCAATAGCTTTTTAACTTCTTCTTTTCCTTTGAAATAACGGCCTTCGTCCAGCATGAGAGCCCGCCAGAGAAATTTAGGGCTATCGGCTATTTCGACGAACGGAATAACAAGCGTATTGTTTTGAGATGTTATTAGTTGTCTGAATGTCTGTAATCCATAGAATAGACCTTTTGTATCGGAGGCCGTAATTTTTGTTCCATAGTCGTTGGATACGAGCCGATAGCCTTCTAGGCCGATTGTATCGGGTTCTATGTCGAACATTAAATCGGCTATCCATTTAAAATTAGTAAACTTACATTTGACACCGGTATCGGACAAGAGGTCTTCGATATAATCTTTGTCCATTCCACTTTCGGGAGATAGGTAAATCGATAAGTTTTTCCCTATTGGCCTATATTGAGTTCCGATGGCGATTTGGTTGGGGTAGGGGATTATGTGGACTGTTCCTGTAAAGGGCTGTTGTCGGCAAGACGAGAATAATAAAATGATAATCAGCAGATTGAAATTTGATAAATTTTTCATGGTACTATTGTTTTTTATTTATACGGATAATTTTTTGAACGTACGTAATCGGTTATTTTCTTTTTTGAATCGAGAACAAAAATATATTTATCTTTGTACTCTTAAAAAAGGATTGTTTATGTTGCGGTTGCATACACTTTTTGTCTTTCTCTTTTTTGTATTTATTTCGGCTTATGGAGCTCAAACGTATTCTGTAAAAGGAGTCGTGACGTCTCGTGCAACGGGTGAGGGATTGCCCTTTGTCAGTGTGGGTATTTGGAATACTCCGATGGGGACGATGACCGATTCTTTGGGTAATTATTTCATTGGAAATTTATCTCCGGGAATGTACCGCATACAGGTTTCTTCTGTCGGATATAAAACTTATGTCTCTCCTGAGTTTCGTATATCGTCTTATGATTATACGCTTGATATAGCGTTGGAAGAATCGCAGGTGGCTTTAAGCGAGGTAAGTGTTGTGGCCGCTCCGTTTAGAAGTTCGATAGAGAGTCCTATCGCTATGAGGGTTATCGGTGTGCAGGAGATAGAAAAAAGTCCGGGCGCAAACCGGGATATTTCGAAAGTCGTAAATTCTTTTCCCGGTGTGGCTTCGGCTGTGGGAAACGGGTACAGGAATGATTTGATGATAAGGGGTGGAGGTCCTTCGGAAAATAAGTTTTTCTTAGACGGGGTAGAGATACCTAATATCAACCATTTCAGCACACAAGGGGCATCGGGAGGACCGGTTGGGATTATCGATGCCGATCTTATCCGTGAGGTCAATTTCTATACGGGGGCTTTTCCTGTGAGTCGGGGAAATGCTTTAAGTTCTGTATTCGATTTTAAACTGCTCGATGGTACTCCCGATAAATATACTTTTAAAGGAACCGTCGGAGCTTCGGAGTTGGCTTTGACCTCGAAAGGACATATTGGGAATAAAACGACTTATATCGTTTCAGTAAGGCAGTCTTATTTGCAACTACTGTTTTCCTTGCTCGATATGCCGTTTTTGCCCCGTTATACCGACGCTCAGTTCAAGGTAAAGACTCGTTTTTCACAGGAACATGAGCTTACGGTCTTGGGATTGGGCGCGATAGACGATATGAAGTTAAACACGGAAACGGATCCCGAAGATGAATCGAAACAATATCTGTTGAACTATTTGCCTACCATTAAACAGAATACCTATACTCTGGGTGCAGTCTATAAGCATTATTCGGGTAATCATACACAGACGGTCGTGTTGAGCCGTAGTTTTATGAATAACAGTAATATTAAGTATAGGGATAATGATGAATCTTCTACCGATAATCTGACTTTGAGGCTTAAATCGGACGAGATTGAAAATCATTTGAGGTTCGAGAACAGGTCATTGGTGGGGCTGTTTGATTTGACCGCAGGATTTAATGTCGATTATGCCGTTTATAGGAATAATACGTTTCAACGTGCATTTACCGATATCCCTAAGGAAATAAGATATAAAACGGATTTGGGTTTGTTCAAATGGGGTATCTTCGCAACTTCTGGATATAAGTCGGCCGACGATCGTTTTTCGGCTTCATTTGGATTTCGTCTCGATGCTTGTAATTATTCTTCTTTGACGGATAATCCTTTCAAGCAATTTTCTCCCCGGTTGTCGCTTTCGTATAATTTGATAGGGAATTTCTTTTTGAATGGTAGCATAGGTCGGTTTTATCAGCTACCGGCATATACGACAATGGGGTATCAAGAGGATAATGTTTTGATAAATAAATCGAGATTGAAATATATTTGTTCCGACCAAGCTGTCGTTGGAGTGGAGTATTATATCAACAAGTGGGCACGTTTGACGGTTGAAGGGTTTTATAAAAAATATACTCATTCACCGTTGTCTCTAAGGGATAGTATTCCATTGGCCTGTAAGGGGACGGACTACGGTGTGTCGGGTAATGAGGCGGCAAGCTCGACTGCGCGAGGCAGAGCCTATGGTTTGGAAGTGATGCTCCGTTGGTTTGGTATGGGACGGTTTACGGCATTGGCTTCTTATACATGGTATCGTAGTCAGTTCGAGGATCCGGCAACCGGGATTTATATACCGTCGGCATGGGATTATCGTCATCTTTTTACTTTGTCCGGGACGTATAAGTTACCTAAAAACTGGGATATAGGATTGAAATTCAGGTTGATGGGAGGGGCTCCATATACTCCTTATGATGAGTATACTTCGTCTCTTGTTCTGGCGTGGGATGCCACGGCTAGACCTTATTATGATTATGACCGGTATAATACAGGACGTTTGAAAACTTTCTATGAGGCTGATATCAGAGTGGATAAGTCGTTTTATTTCAAAGGTGTGATGTTGGGATTTTATGTAGATTTACAGAATGTGCTGAATTTTAAATACGATAATCCTCCGGTATTGATAAGCACGGGTGAAAAATATGTGGATAATGACGGGACAGAACGGTATCGCATGAAATACATCGCCCAACAAAGCGGAGTGATTCTGCCGACGTTGGGAATTACCGTGGAGTTTTAAGAAGCTGTTTTAATTTTTGTAGATAGATATTTTGTGCGATGATCTTAATCTGACATAAAAAAACTCGATACGGCTTCGAAGTTATTTTTTCACTTGTTTCGATCTGCGGTTCTTATAGATTATGTCTGAAATTTTTTCATCGAATGATGTTCCGGTATGTTGCATGAAACGAACATGTATCGGAAGAAAATAGAGCGCTTTTTTTATTGCGTCATCGAATGGGACCGATCGTAGTCTCGCTGCATCTTTTTCTGTGGTGATGATGTATTTTTTCTCTCCTTTCAAGGCCGAAAATCGTGTCGTTATATCGTTCAGATCGTTCGAAGTAAAGTTATGATGATCGGGATAAAGTAACTTTTCTCGCAGGTCGTGAAAATGAGAGATGTATTGCAGCATGGGAGCCGGGTTGGCGATTCCGGTTACTACCATCAATCCGTCTTTTCTCGATATATCTTTTAGCGATATTTCTCCTGTGGCAGTATCGGGGAATACTGCTTGCAGATGACCGTAAGAAAGAGTGGAGAAATATAGATTTTGGTAGGGAAACAGGTGTAACCAACGAGATATAATATTATATTCAATAGGTTTCATATCTATTGGACACTTGGTTACGATGACCATATTGGCTCTCGACAATTCGTGTCGAGATTCACGTAATCGTCCCGCCGGTAATAGTTTGTCGAGATGTAAAGCTCTATTGTAGTCGGTCAATACTATCGAGGACAACGGCGTAACATAGCGATGTTGGAAAGCATCGTCGAGTAGAATCACATCGATGTCGGGTATTTGTTTTTTTAATTGTTTGATACCTCGACGGCGATTGGCATCTACCGCGACGGTTATATTGGGGTATTTTCTTTTTATCTGGTAAGGTTCGTCTCCTATTTCACGGGCGGTAGACTTGTCATCGGCCAATATGAATCCTCTGCTTTTTCGTTTGTATCCTCTGCTGAGTACGGCAATATGATATTTATGACCGAGTAATTCGATCAGGTATTCGATGTGAGGCGTTTTGCCTGTCCCTCCTACGGCAAGGTTGCCTACTGATATGACGGGTATGTCAAACTCTTCGGCCGGGAGAATGCCCCAGTCGAAGAGTTTGTTTCTAATCTCTACTCCGAGTCCATATAGCCAACTGACCGGAATGAGCCAATGGTTTATCTTAACCGATTTTCCGTACATAAGACTTAGTAGAGCTCAATGTCTTCCATACGGTATTGTACGGGATCTATATTTTGACATTGCTCCAACGCTTTGAAATATTTATAATTTTCACCTAAATAAGAAGCGGCTATTTTTGAGCGAACATTCATTCCCAGCTCGTCCATTAATTGTTCCATAGCCGTTTTTTGTTTTGGATAAGCACTTGTTTTATATTTGTCGAGTTTGGCTTTTTGAGCAACCCATTCGATAGCAGCATCCAAATCTCCCAATTCATCGACCAGACCTATTTCGAGGGCTGTTGCACCGTCCCACACACGACCTTCGGCGATTTTTTTGATTGCCTCGATGCTCATGCCACGGCCTTCGGCGCAACGAGTGGTGAATAATTCGTAGCCTCGTTCTATGTATTGTTGCATTTGCCGATGTTCATCGGTTGTCATAGCCCGGCTTACCGAGGGGAAATTACCATATTTATTGGTTTGTACGCCGTCGAATGTAAGGCCTAATTTACCAGTCAATAAACCTTTATAGTTAGGGATTAGGCCATAAATGCCGATCGAGCCTGTCAATGTAGTGGGATTTGCAAAGATACGGTCGGCATTGCAAGAGATGTAATATCCACCCGATGCAGCGACATCGCCCATCGATACGGCTACTGGTTTTCCAGCAGCTTTAATAGCTTCGATAGCAGCCCATACTTGTTCCGAACCATAAGCACTTCCACCCGGAGAATTAACCCGGAGAACAACTGCTTTTACGTTTTTATCGTTTTGTATTTTGGTTAAATCTTCGACCAGCTTGGCGGTGTTCACTCCGTTGGTTTCACCCATATCGATGCCTCCCTCGGCATAGACGATAGCAATTTCGTCTTTGGCTTTATTTGGGGCTTGCTTGATCGATGCTACTTCGTTGATTGATGCGAAGATTAAATCATCGTCTTTATCTATTCCCACTTTGGCTTTCAGAAATTCGTTCATTTGAGGACGGTACATTAACGTATCGACCAATCCTTTGGCAATTAATTCTTTGGCATCGACTGTCACCAATAGAGTGTCGGCCAGATTGTTCAGCTGGTCCACCGATATGTCTCGGTCTTGCGAAAGTTGTTCGAGAAGATGATTCCAAATAGGAGTCATGTAGGCCATCGTCTGCTCGCGGTTCGCTTCACTCATTTGCGTGTTGATATAAGGTTCTACTGCCGATTTGTATGTTCCTACTTTTAGGACTTGGACTTCGATACCCAATTTATCGTAAAGCCCTTTTACAAACATTATTTGACTTGCCAGCCCTCTGAAATCGATAGCTCCTACCGGATTTAGAACGACACTGTCGGCTACCGCACTCAGTAGATATTCGCGTTGTGTGTAGTCGTCGGCATAAGCATAGATGAATTTATCGCTCTCTTTGAAATCTTTCAGAGCCCGGTGTATGCGGTCGAGAGTGGCAACACCGAGGGAAGAGCCGTTAGCATCGATGTATATGCCGGCAATGTTCGGGTTTGTCTTGGCTGTTTTTATAGCTTTAATGATGTTGTCAAGACCGTCTGTTTTTTGTTGGTTCCCAAACAAAACGCTCATGAAATCTTCTTGGCTACGGTCGGTAACGATACCTAAATCCAATTTCATGATAGTGTTTGGTTTCGCTGTGTATTCGGTTTCTGTCGAAACCGCCATTCCGGTTAATGCGGCGATGGACAATAATGTTAATAATATTCCTGCAATCATTACGCCCAATACGCAGGCGAATGTCGTGGTGAAAAATTTTTTCATTGTTCCTTGTTTTTATTTATTGTTTGTTTCATTCTATTTTTACAAAGATAGATTTTTTGTGAATAAAAAGGATTGTAACTGGTTTATCTTTCATTCTTAATATGGTGCAAACATACATATAAAATTTTAATTCAAAAAGAAAATCAATAAATAATTATCGTTTTTCGATAAAATCTATATATTATACTTTGCTCTTGGGTATTTATTTTGATTGATATTTATGAATTTTTATTTGTACTGGTTTGATTATTAGTGAAATATATCCTTTTTATTGATTCTTCGATGATTGTTCCGCAGAGTGATATGTGCCACGAGATTGGAGAAAGATAGATTTTTGGGGGCGGTGACATTTCTCTTTATATTCAAGAATCAGTATCTTCGTAATGAAAAAAAGTATAAGCACAATGATAATAAGGTTTGCAGAAGAAAAGGATATAGAGCAGATAAACAAACTTTTGGTACAAGTAAATAGTATTCATCATCGAGGACTCCCCGATTTATTTAAATCCGGGAAGAAAAAATATACAGATGAAGAATTAAGAAAAATTATGTCCGATTGCGATACCCCGGTTTTGGTAGCGGCAGATGATAAAGATAGAGTCTTGGGATATGCGTTTTGTATTTTTCAGCAACATCGGGATAGTCATATTCTCACGGACATAAAGACTCTGTATATCGACGATTTGTGTGTCGATGAAGGCCAACGGGGCAATGGTGTGGGTAAAGTGATTTATGATGCGGTGGTTCGGTTGGCTAAGGAACAAGGGTGTTACAATGTCACTTTAAATGTGTGGTGTTGCAACGAACCGGCTATGGCGTTTTATGAAAAGTGTGGTTTAAAACCGCAAAAAGTAGGAATGGAGATGATTTTGTAGGTCAACATCTGTCGTTTTTGTTTCATGAAGAAGGTTAAAGGAAGCGATTTTTTCTGCGGTGAGTTATTCCCAGAATCGACTTCTGTCGAAAAAACAGAGGCTTTACCCAATTCCTATGATTGGGGAGACCTTTTCGAACGACTTTCACAGTCCCGGTTTCGCAGCAAATTTCGTTTAACGACTAAGGAAATAGTGTATCTGAAAGAAAAAGGAGTGGATACGATTGCCCGTCATGCCGCCGATTTTATTCGTAAACGATTGGCTCCGGCCGTGATTCCCAACGATGGTAAACAAACTCCCATGCGCGGGCATCCCGTATTTATAGCTCAACATGCCACCGGGTGTTGTTGCCGAGGTTGTTTCGAAAAATGGCATCGTATACCGGCCGGTCGAGAATTGACCGATGAGGAACAACATTATGCCGTGGCTGTGGTGATGGAGTGGATAAAACGACAGCTCGGAGAATAGTAAAGAACACGGTTGTAGTTTATTTCTCATTTATTTTTTGTCTGTATCGATTTAAGGTTGTTGTGTTCGGTGGCAGCCATTATCTCTTTGAACATATATTACTATTTATTTCTAATTAAACCATTTTCAGACCTATGATTGATGCAATTAATGTCGTAACGAAAAACAGTCGACCGAAAGTTGCAGGTTCATGGAAAAAGACGATGCCTACTATCACCGTACCGACAGCGCCGATTCCTGTCCATACAGGGTAGGCCATGCCGATAGGAATTGTCTGTATGGCTTTGGCCAGAAGTATCATACTTAGAGCCAGACAAGCTAGAAAACCTATGCCCCAAAAGTAATATTCGAGGCCTACAACTCCTTTCATTTTTCCTAAGCAAAAAGCGAAACACGATTCGAAGAATCCTGCTACAATCAAAATAATCCAGTTCGTCATAAAATCGAGAGGTTAATTTGAAAACGGTGCAAAGTTATTCCAGTCCCGCCTATTTTTACTTTACATTTGATAAGAAGTGAAATAAGTTTTTGACGATTAATGATGAATGATATCGAACGTAGTAAAAAAATCCCGATACATAACGATGTATCGGGATTCTTCGAAATATAATTAGAAAATTATTATTTAGTCACGACCAATTTGGTTACCTCGGTTTGGCTGCCGGAAACGATTCTGACGATGTAGATACCCGATGGCAGGTTCCGTACGCTTATTGTTTCCCCGTAAAAATAACGAGACTTTTCATTCCCGGATATATCGAATATGGACAAGTAGTCATATTCACCGGAAACTGTTACTGTCTCTTTTGCCGGATTGGGGTGAATCGTTCTGCCGTTTAATTGGTTTTCTTCTATTCCGTTACCTTCTTCTACATCAAACTCTATTTCTGTCATAGGAGTCGTTACCGAAGAAAAGACAGCTTTCACACCTGCTTTATGTTTACCTTTATTCAGACCGGAGAACAGATAATTGCTCTGTTGGGTCGTGTTGATTTTTTCACCATCTAAATAGACTTCGAAAGAGATATTTTCTTTCATGTTGTTTAAATCGACTCCTTCTGGTAACTCTACTCCGATGAATATATCGTCGACCATAAAGATGAAAATATTATTGGAGACGCAGTTAATCGTTATATATTTGGCTTCGGCAGGAATGGTATATTTATATTCCGTCCAATTTCCCATCGGAACTTCTATCGGGTTTTCTCCGTTCAGCCAGATGAAATCGGTTGCGTCATTACCGGAGACCGAATATCCTACGTTCATCAACTCTTTACCATAATCTTCCGTATAACTCTTGGCATAAAACTTCAATATAAAGTCTCGATTGAAGTTCAGTTCGGGAGAAATGATAAAGTCATTGTTCGCACCTGGACGTGCAGGGAATGAAGCTAAGTATTTTTCTCCGCTACGTGGTCTGATATTGGAATCGAAAAGTGCGATGTTGGGGTCGGTAGCGTATGGGTTAAAGATCATATAGGCTTTCGGAAGAGTCGCATTGATGTAGTCTACGTCGTCGATTCCATAAGTTTCTTGACCGTCACCGTCGATATAAGTCCAGCCTATGTTTCCAGCCGAGTTGATAACAAAATCGGTATGAGTTTCGAAATCGTCGAAAAGATGTTCCGACACGTTCCATTTGAATATGCGCTCCTGTTCATTGTCGGTTTTCACCACTTCGAGATTGAATGGATTGACGATATATTCTTGTAATATGTAACCAGATTTTTCGTAACTGTTTTCAGTGGAAAAGTCTTCGGATTCGGCTGTGTAGTTATTGAAACCTTTTAATGAAATGTTTATATCGTAAGTTCCTTTCCATATATTGGAGAAGACGATTTTACCCGAAGCATCGGTTGTACCGGTGTATATATGTTCGCTGTTTCTATCAATATTTGTCAGAACTACTTGGGCTCCTTTCGCTTCGTTGGTAGGAGTGTTCGTTTTTATATTGAGAGTGATCTGAGTGTACATATCTTTCGTTAACGCTTGCGTGAATGCTGCCGGCGAAACGATTTCTCCGTTATTGTAAACGGTTTTGACTGCATAATGATAAAATCCTTGTTTCAAGGAACTCCAATTTGTATCGGTATAGGAATATGCCTCTACTGTTTCGGCAGTTAATAATTCCCATTGTTCCGGAGTATCTTTCTGTTCGGTGGTTAGTCTCCATACTTGGTATTTTTTATCTGTCGTGGCAGGCGGTAATTCGTCTTCACCGCTCAGAATACCGATACCGCGAATCATCAGAGAACGTTTGATATCGTGTTCTTCCGTATAAGTGAACTTTCCAGTCGTGTAATCTTCTGAAAAACAATTTGTTTTTTCGGCAAACGGATAGTCGGGTCCTTCGCCTGTATCGAGTCCTAATCCGACGTGGCCTTCATAGCTGAGAGCCAACATGTATCCATTCGGTGCATTTATCGGTTCCGGGAATTCAAAGCTGCTCCATTCCATATCTTTGTTGGGAACATTCGTTTGAGAGTATAAGATGGTCGAAGTGGGCTCTCCTTCGGCATCTAAATCGAACACAAAAATATTGACCGTATGATGTGTGGTAAGGTAATTTTCTGTGAACCATGTCATTCCGGTTAGCTTGGTCGGTGTTCTGAATACCGAACCATATACACTTTTTACTGTCGATCCTGTTGTCCCGAGTCTTCCACCATGTATCCCGTTATCGTGACGGAATAAACGGGTATCCATAGGTTCTTTCCACTCTAATTTTACCTGTTCTCCCTGAATTTCAGCTTGCAATGAATAGGGTGGCAGAGGCTTGTCTTTTAGTATGATGTCGTCTAAAACGATATTACTGTTCTCTACGTTCAGAGTCAGTGTATCGTTGCTTAACCCGTAACGTTCGATGGTTAGTGCGTATAGGTTGGATTGATATACTTGTGGGAATATAAATGTACCGTTGGAACCGGATTCTGTCGAGTAATCGGTATATCCGGTTATCGATACTTTCGCATGACTGATAGGTTCGTTTTTACTGTTTACTATTTTACCGCTTACGGAATAAGTAGGCAGTTCCTCCAACGTCGTATTTATTTTCGCGGTATCTCCCATTTCGACGATTATATCGCTCTGTTCGATATAGCGGTAACCTGTTTTATTGAACGTCAATGTATAGTTCCCTGCTTCCAGTTCTTTAAATTCATAGAAACCTTTTTCATCGGTAGTGCATTTGGTTTCAGCGTCTTTTATGGTTACTTCCACGCCCTCCAAAGGTGTTTGTCCGTTTGTTACGACACCCGATAAGACCCCTTCGCTGACTTCTTCTAATAAGACGTCGGTTACATAAAGGATAAACATGTACGGCTCAGAGTGGCAATGGAAAGAAATGTGATAATTTCCTGATTCCAACTTTTCGGGGAGAATGACTTTATATTCGACGAATGTATTGCTTTCGATTTCGTAGTCGCCGAGTAAGGTCGTCTGTTCAGCGACAGAAGCTCCTGTACCCAGATGTACGGCGACCTTTTCGGGATAACCTACGTCATAGGATTGTAATTTAAACTTTAAGCGATAGATTTTGTCTTTTTCCAAATGAATCGGCGAAGAAACCAACCAATCGTCTCCCCCGGTTTCTCCATCTTCATTATAGTAATAATAAGCGGCTGCAAGAGTCGTTTCCCGTTTCCATGTGTATTCGTCATTATTGGCGTCGATCACATTCCAGAGAGCGAATTGGTCGTCTGTCGCGAAATTACATCGGTAAGGTACAGTTAATGCCGGACCCATGACAAGCCTGTCCGTGGTTGCGGTTGGACCTGCGCCATCGAGAGTAATGGCTTGTATCTGATAAGAATAGATATTTAGTTTTGTGATGGAATTATCTATGTATTCATTACCGGTCGTAGTTTCGGCTACAACGATAGAATCCGGAAGACGAGTAATTTTATAGGTGAGAGCAGAGGCATCTATCCAACCTCCGTTTGCACCGGTTTGTGGAGTAGTCCATGTTATCTTTGCTCTGTTTTCATCGAGGACAATCAATGATAGTTGGGAAGGAGCTGCCGGTACGTCACGTCCTATGAATATTGATTGTGCCGTGGTGCTGCTTGTTCCCTCGTTATTGATTGCGGTAATTCGATATACGACCGATCCATTTTGTTGTATTCCGGTATCTTGCCAATTACTTTTTTCTCCGATTGCCGGGTTTGTGATTTCGTGAACGAGTTGTTCGTTTCTATAAATTTCTATCTTTGTTAAGTTGGTTAGTTTATTCCCTCCGAAAGTTAAAGATGGATTTGTCCAACTCAATTCGGCAGATAATTCTCCATTAGCTCCCGGTGTGATTTGTAAATCCGAGATTTCGGCAGGAGCATTAGGATTCGTTTTTTTGAAGGGTATATAAAGTCCTACGACTTGTGCATAGTTCCCTAATTTACTAATCCCTTCTGCTGCTCCCGTAGAGGTATCTATCGTTCCCCAAAAATTATATCCGGCCCAATAAAGAGTATTTGTTTCGTGATCGAACTCCATAGATTGAAGATCCTCGCTTACCCGTTCACCGGTATAGCCGATGTCTGTGGCTGCCCCCGTAAATTTATCGATACTCCATAAATCTCCATAGTCTACATCGATGGCATATAATTGACCTTCATAAGAACAGGCTAAGGCTACATATTTGCTTTCGCCTATCTCTCCTGCAATGGTCGTTTCTCCGGTGGTCAGATTTACTTTCAATAGCAGCGTTGTATAGACGCTTTCATCATACCCGATGGCATACATGGTTTGGGTCGAATAGTCGTATGTCATATCCTGAAATAAAAATGGCATACCTCTATAATCTGCGACCTGTGTGGACTCTCCGGTGGAAAGATCTATGCGATTGAATGAGTAAGGGGTGGCATTATAACCGTCGGTCTCATATAGATAAACATAATAGAATCCTTCGGCGAATGCACCTGCACAGGCTACTCTTGCTTGGTCGTAAGGCCATACGGGTTGAATGTCATCGGCCGCATCGGTTTTGAATTTACAAATACCGTATTCGTCTTGGTTGTAATCGTCATATCTCAGCCAACCGTAAACATCACGACTGTCGGTTTGGGCAGAGATGGTCATGGATAATAAGGTAAATCCTAATAATACTAATAAATGAAAAAGTTTTTCTTTTCTCATATTAACCACTATTTTTTAGTTTTAATATACAAATGTAAACTAATATGCTGCTTTTCTCGAAAAAAAAGAATGGACAATCGGTGGACAGATGGCATTTTTCGTATATTTGTATCATGAAAAGAGGTTTTTTATTCGTTTGTTTATGGTTATATTCCTTTAACTTTTGGGGGCGTGAGGTTATAGGGACGTATTGGAAGCCTATCGATAATACATTCGATTCGATTGCAGATGTGCTTGAATTGGAATTTATATCTACCGATAGTATTTATTATCGGGATTCGTTGATACAGGAATTATATACCATAGCCCGAGCTCACCATAAAGAAACGGTGTACCTGTGGCGAGCTAAATTTTGGGATGCAAGGTCGCAGCTTAAAAAGAACAATTCCGATTCTACAATTCATTTAATTGATGAGGCCTATCAGCAGGTAGATTCCATACGTTATGTTTATGATTATATGCGTGTTTTTCATTTATGGACAATTATGCATAAAAATCAGCCGCATGTTGCTTATAAGAATTTAAAGAAAATATCGGAGTATTATGCCCGGACGAACAATCTGTTCATGTTGGCTCATGCTTATATCGATATGGGAAACATACTGAGTCGCCTGAAAGATTATCCTAAGGCGTTGGAGTATTTGCAGAAAGCAGATTCTTATTATAAGAAACTGAATAAGCCGGTTTATCGGGCAAAAAACCAGTTGAATATTTCGAATGTTTTATATTCGATGAATGAAGAGGTGCAGGCCGAAAAAATTCTTTATAAACTGTTGGAAAATCCTGTTTGTGTTGAAGATACGTCTTTCTATATCAATACTTTGTTATTGTTGACTGAACATGATGTACCTCTGAGTAAAAAATATGTTTCAGAAGCGTATCGATTGTCTACCGAATTTGCGAATAAAAGACTGTTGATTCAGTCGGAGTGTTTTATGGGGCGTTTTTACCAAAATAATCATAGACAGGATAGTGCTTTGTATTATTATAGAAAGGCATGCCGTAGAGTGAATATTCGGAATATCGACCTCATCGTTCCTGTCATAAAGAATATGTCGGAATGTTTTGCTGCCATACAGCAGGAGGACAGTGCTTATGTTTATTTGAACAGGTATGAACAATATAAAGATTCGTTGGACCAAGTAAACAGTTTGGCTGAAATTAGACGTATGGAAAGCCGGGCGGCCATAGAGAAACAGGAACTCGAATTGCAGCAGGCGGAAGAAAGAGGCAGGTTCCGGTTCGTTTTGATTCTTGTCGTTTGTGCATTCATACTTTGTATTGCCGCATTGGTTTGTTATATATTTTGGAAAAAGAGTAGGGAGGAGAAGATAAAGAAACAATTGAAAGAGTTGGAAAATAAAGAATTGGTGACTCGGTTGGAGAATGAGATGTTGCAGAATAATTGTTTCAAAGTGGAATTGGAGTACAAAGATAGGGAGCTTGCCTCCAATTCGTTGATCATCATGGAGAAGAACCAAGTATTGAAATCTCTTGTCGATGAATTGGAAAAAGAAAAAGATGCCGGAAATATTCAATCGAACACGGCTTTGCAAATTAGTAACAATATAAGAATGCACTTGGGGACCGACGATGAATGGGATTTCTTTAAAATGCAATTTGTAAAGGTACATCCCGATTTCTTTGTTCGGTTGAAGACTTTGTGTCCATCTATTACCGAAGGGGAGCTTCGTTTATGTGCATATATCCGTACAGGTATGGAAAATAAACATATAGCCCAAATGCTCTCTTTACAACCTGAGAGCGTTAAGAAAAATCGTTATCGTTTGAGACAAAAGTTGAATTTGGGGAAAGAGTCGCTCGAAGATTTTTTGAGAGGTATTTAATATACTTGGAATGAGTCGTGTTTTATGGATTTACGAGATATAATCAACAGCATATATCCGATATCGGAGAAATCGATGGATAGGGTGTTATCTTGTTCTTTGGAACTCGGACGCCCTAAGGGGCATCGCCTATTGGAGGCAGGGAAAATCGAGTCGGATATATTCTTTATAAAAAGAGGAATTGTGAGGGCCTATGTTTCGCACGAAGGTAAAGATATAACGTTTTGGATCGGGAAAGAGGGGGAGACTATCATGTCATTGAAAAGTTATGTAAAGAATGAGGCTGGATACGAAACCATAGAGCTTATGGAAGATTCTCTTTTGTATTGCTTAAAGAGGAGCGATTTGTATCGCTTGTTTGAGGAAGACATCGATATAGCGAATTGGGGGAGAAAACTCGCCGAATTGGAATTTTTGCGAGCAGAGGAAAAACTAATTCCACTGTTATTCACGACGGCTTCCGAACGTTATAGAGTTTTGTTGGAGCGTACTCCCGATTTGTTATAAAGAATTCCCTTAGAATGTCTTGCCTCGTATTTGGGAATTACTCCTGTAAGTTTAAGCCGTATAAGGGCGAAGTTAAAATAAATTGGGTGATACCATGTTTCTTGGAGAAAGAACATTAGCTTATGTAGAAAAATTTATTCGCTTTTCATTTGTTCGAGTTATCGTTTGCACAACTGTTTGAAATCGCAATATTTACAATGCGATTCAACAGTGGTTTGTGAAAATGGTTTGTCGAGGTCGAATATATCTTCTAAACAACGAGTAAGGTATAGGTCGAATTCTTTTTCTACAAGGTTAAAGTCGGTGAGAGGCTCTTTGTCGTATTTCAAGAAGGATTCGAATTTATCGAATAAGTTACGGACAATATAAATAGACGGCTGTAAAGGTTGCATAGGTGCTTTGTCTAGTTTATACAATTTGCAGTAAAATAACACCTGCATGATTGCTTTTTTACGATCTTTTTCAGAAGGGTCGAAAAGTTCTGTTACCGATTTGAAATCGAGTCTTTCTCGTCCGGTTTTATAATCGACGATACGAATAAGTCCGTTATGTTCATCTACCCGGTCGATAAAGCCTTTCAACTGTATGGATCGGTTGTTTCCGATAGATATGTTTTTATGTATGGGAAGTTCAGAAGCTACATAGGAAAAAGGCGTAAGGACTCGGTCTTTTTCCAGAGTTTTGTCAATCAGTTTAAGAATGATTTCCCCAGTCAGGTAATCATACCCGGTTAGCGGTTCGGGGCTATGTGGAGTTTTGTAATACTCTTTGGCAAAACATTCTTCGAGATACCGGGTGAGCAAGCCTTTGTCTTTGCGTATGGCGTCGATGTGGTCGACGGTGACAGTTATTTTTTCTTTTTCGCCTTTGATACGGTTGTAGATTTTTTGCATCATACCGTGATAAATGCTACCGAAAGTACTGCTATCGACGCTTTCTGCGACTTCGTCGGTTTGTTCTATCTTTTCGATGTATTGCAGATAAAATTGTAAAGGACAGTTCAAATAACGATTTATTGCACTGGCCGATAATGCGCTATTTCCTCCTTGCATGAAATCGGCTAATTTTTTTTCTATGCCATATTTCCATTTATCGATGGAGATTGTTATCGGAGAGAAGGTCGCTATGTCGCAATTGATCTGTATTTCTTGTATGGGTATGCGGTAATGGTATTTCAGTTGGTATATATATCGGCTCACTTCTCCGCTTTTGAGTCCGTCGGTGCGACTGTCGTATAATAAGAATACCCGTTTAGTCCGGCTTATCATGCGGTAAAAGTAGTAGGCATAAATACTATCTTGATGCTCTGTCGTAGCCATGCCAAATCCTTTTCTTAAATTGTAGGGAATGAATGTGGCAGCTACTTTCTTAACGGGGAACACCCCTTCGTTCATGGAAAGGATAATAAGATTATCGAAATCGAGCGCACGAGTTTCGAGTACGCCCATGATTTGTAATCCCGATAAAGGCTCTCCTTGAAACGGTATGGAAATCGAATCGGCCATTTTCCCCAATAGCCGAAAGAATGTTTCTACGGTCATCTCTATGTCTTGTTTGGCGATAACATCACGTAACCGTTTGACGGTAATGTAGTAGTGATACATAAATTCCAGTTCTATCGCCGAGAATCCCATAGGAGTTTCTTCGTCGCCGGCTTCTGATGAATCGCTCCTATTTCCACCTTGTTGCAAATATTCGAGCAATTCTATCAGATAGGCTGCCGCTTCATCTGTCGTACAGGGGATAAGAAACAGAAGTTTTATCAGTCGATGATTCCCTAATTCTTTTGGGGAAACGAATGTGCGATTGTTTTCGTTGATGAAATTCGTTATTTGATAGGCTTTTTCGCCTATTCGGGACGCTATGAACCGGTGTCCCAATAATTGCTTTACATCAAGATGATAGAATCTCGGCTCTCCTTTTGAGAACCGGACGCGGCGCTGCATTTGGTATATCGATTCCATGAGTGCTGCGACAGTGGTGTGTTGCAACGTATATCCCATAGTGATGTTTACCGTAGAGATTTCCGGTGGAATGGAGTATAGCATAGGAAGCAGCAATTCTTCGTCGGGGAGAACGATGGCTGTATTGATGGCCTTTTCGGGAGATAAATGATTATTGTCGATAAGGCTTTGAAGTATATCTGTCGCTTGCTTTGCCTGCCCGACAGCCGACGGTATCGATATTAATTCGATCTGAGGCGTTTGTTCGATATGCTCGTCGATCTCGATTTTAGAGGGGAATCTTCGTTTATTATCGTTGAGAAAGAACGCTGCTTTGTTATATGAATCCTGCAAGGTGGGAGCGTAATAATCCCAATAGAAATCTCCTATGCCGATGTCGCGTAAATATTCCATGAATATTTTTTCGGCTTCGGTGATAGCATTGAATCCGATAAATACCACTTGTGTATAAGGTAAGTTGATAGATTCTTTCCGTTTACTTCGTTCGGCGACGTCTCGGAATATCATGCCTTCATAGGCTTTGTTTCGGGAGGATAGCTCATCTCGTAATCCGGTATAAAGATCGAAAAGGATTTGCCACAGTCGAATGAATTGCTGTTTATTATCGCTTTCGGTGGAAGGAAAAAACAGATGCCCCCAGAAACGTTTGACGATTTCTATTTGTTCTTCGGTCAGATAAAATTCGTCTATCTCTTTCAGATCGTGTATATTGGTAAATAATTGCCGAGCATCAACCATGTATTTATCCACATCGTCGAAATCACCTAACAGCATGTCTCCCCAAAAGACGAAATTGTCGAATGTCTCATCGCTCTTTCTCAATTCGATGTATTTTTTATACAACGTTACAAGTAGGCTGATTCGGTCTATTAAGGTATAGGGCGATAGCTCGGCCATTAGGTCGTTTATCGTGGTTACTTTGGGCGAGAAGATCGGTTTCCCGGAAACTTCGGCCAAATATTTTTGAAAAAAAATGCCGCTTCGCCGGTTGGGAAAAACAAATGCAAGTCGAGAGATTTCGTTACCGTACTTTTTGTAAAAGGCTTGGGCTATGCGATATAGAAAGGGTGTCATGATTTTCCCGGTTTATCTATATGATCGGTTTGAGGAATTTTTATTATATTAAGTATTCAGTTATGTCGACAGGATTATGATCGGTAGTTTTGGGCTGCGATAAAAGGAATTTATCGTTTTTGTAATTAATAATAACGTGCCAATACATTCTATTCTCCTTTTCAGTCGTCCACATATTTTTGACCAAAGGACCAAATAGGGCATAGGGTATGAGGAGTGTCTTTTGAGAATCTCCGCATCCAAATGCTACGTAAGCCGTAGGATATTCTTCCAACATTTTTTGTTGATGAGGGTGAAATGCAAACCAAAATCGGCCTTGTCTATCGGTTGTATTATGATTTCGGGATATGGTGCACATCACGCAGAGACTATTGTCTTTGGTCGTATATGTTATTTTTGTTTGTTTTATAAGCTGTTGTTTAAGGTGGTTCTGTATTTTATGAATACAATCTAAATAAAAGTTGACCGGAATAGCTTTTTCTTTTTTAATAGGTGATAGCGATGGTGTTTCTACTGTATCGATATCGTCTAACTGTAAGTCTTTTGACGTTTCGAATATCAAATCGATGAGTTTATCTACTCGTGTATATTCTCTTGGTTTTAGTAGTTCTGTGATTTGGAGAATAGTTTTGGCATCATTAAATGTTTCCTTCAATTTTAGTAGCTGTATCAAGGCATCGGTACTGATAATCCTTATATTCCAAGCATAGCGGGAACCTCGTACCTGAGATTCTAAATCTCCGGTATCTTCGCGACCTACGACGATTAAAATAGAAGAATTTTCTTTATCTATTTTCCCCGCGTCGATAAGTGCGCTTCTATATTTTGCAACCGATTCGCTTAAATTGATTCTGATGTAATCGGTTGTTTTGACTTCGATAATGATATTATATCCGTCTTTTGTAGTCCATATTCCATCAAAACCAATACTGTTCTTTTTCCCTTTGTATAATCCGTATTCGACATTGAAATTAAGCCTTTTACCTATTTGATTGACAATGTCTTGTAAGGCAAGACCACTATTTTCAAAAGGGTTTGAAAGACAATAGTTTGCGAATTCGAATAAAATATTCGGTTGTACTATATCCAGTAGATTCCTAAATTCGGAAGAAGTGGTATTCCCGTCTTTTAACTTTCCGTCTCCTGCAAAAGATAAAATTTGAGGTAAAGACTTGTCTTTGAATATGTCTGGTGTTTCGTTGTAAAGGGTGGCTATCGTGTTCATGATTGGAATATAGGGCGTTTTGTATCTTGTGATATATTTGTTTTTTAAGTTTAATGGCAAATTTAATAATTTTGTTGTGAGTATGAAAAGACACTTTTAAAAATTAGAGATTTATGATTGGGGTAAAATAATCTTTCCCAATAACTATAATTAAGTGTTTGTTGTAGCTTATTCTGTATTATCTTTTCATTTTATTATCTATCTTTGCATTTCGATAAGGTAGAAGATATATGATATCGATAGAAGGACTTTCGGTCGCTTTTGGAGGAAATACACTATTTGACAATATTACTTATGTAATTAATAAAAAGGATCGCATTGCATTGGTGGGGAAAAATGGTGCGGGGAAATCGACTATGTTGAAAATCATAGCCGGGTTGCAGGCTCCGACATCGGGTAATGTGAATATGCCGAAAGACCTTACGGTGGGTTATCTTCCGCAGCAGATGAATCTATCCGATACTCGTACGGTAATGGAAGAGGCGGAACAGGCTTTTTCTCATATATTCGAATTACAGTCGCGTATAGAGCGCATGAATACCGAATTGTCCGAGCGTACCGATTATGAGTCGGAATATTATCAGGAGTTGATAGAGCGGGTTTCCAATGCTAATGAGCAATTGGCTCTTATCGGGGCATCCAATTATCAGGCAGAGATAGAGAAAACTTTAATAGGGCTGGGATTTACACGAGAGGACTTCGGACGGGATACGTCGGAGTTCAGCGGAGGGTGGCGTATGCGTATCGAATTGGCGAAGTTGTTGTTACAGCGTCCCGATGTGCTTTTGCTCGATGAGCCCACCAACCATTTGGATATAGAGTCTATACAATGGCTTGAAAGTTTTTTATCGACTCGCGCCAATGCGGTCGTATTGGTTTCTCACGACCGGGCGTTTATCGATAATGTGACAACACGGACGATTGAAATCTCTTTGGGGCGCATTTATGACTATCAAGTCAATTATTCCCGTTATGTTGTTCTCCGGCAAGAGCGTCTCGAACAGCAGATGAGAGCTTATGAGAACCAGCAGAAACAGATACAGGATACCGAGGCTTTCATCGAGCGTTTTCGTTATAAGGCAACGAAGTCGGTACAGGTACAGTCGCGTATCAAGCAACTTGCCAAACTCGAACGAGTAGAAGTGGACGAAGTAGATACCTCCCGGTTGAATCTAAAATTCCCACCGGCGCCTCGTTCGGGCGATTATCCCATTATCGCCGAAGGAGTAGGAAAAAATTATGGCAGTCATGTGGTTTTTTCGAATGCCACGTTTACGATTAAACGTGGCGAAAAAGTCGCTTTTGTCGGGAAAAACGGTGAAGGAAAGTCGACTTTGGTAAAATGTATCATGGGCGAAATTCCCTATACAGGAACTTTGAAGATAGGGCATAATGTAAAGATCGGGTATTTTGCTCAAAATCAAGCGAGCTTGCTTGACGAATCTATTACGGTTTTCGATACGATCGATCGGGTCGCGGTAGGGGATATTCGTACAAAAATACGAGATATACTCGGTGCTTTCATGTTTGGGGGCGAGGCTTCGGACAAGAAAGTAAAAGTCTTGTCGGGAGGGGAGAAAACCCGATTGGCAATGATACGTTTATTGCTCGAACCTGTCAATTTGCTTATTCTCGATGAGCCGACTAATCATCTGGATATGCGTACCAAAGATGTGTTGAAACAAGCGATTCGTGATTTTAACGGGACGGTAATTCTTGTTTCCCACGACCGGGAATTTCTCGATGGTTTGGTTTCGAAAGTATATGAGTTTGGTGGAGGACAGGTGCGAGAGCATTTGGGCGGAATTTATGATTTCCTGGAAAGTCGTAAGCTGGATTCTTTGCGAGAGCTTGAACAACGAGCCACAGTTTCGAAAACAGAGAAGGACGGAAATATTTCGAAAGATTCTGCTTCCTCGGCCAAATCGGAGGATTCTAAGTTGTCGTATGGAGAGCAAAAAGAGTTTGCCCGTCGTTTGAGAAAGGCCGAAAAGGTGGTTGCGGATATTGAATCGGAGATTGCTGGTTTGGAGAAACGAATAGCCGAGGTGGAGGAAAAGTTGGCAACGCCCGATGGTGCGGCGGATACTTCGTTATACGAACTACATGGACAGTTGAAGAAGCAACTCGATGATGTGATGTGGAAATGGTCCGAGGCCTCCGAAGTATTGGATAAATTACAGAAATAAATATAGCAAAAGTCGAATGCAAAAAGCTAAGTTCGATTAGAATCTTTGAGGAAACGCATTCTATATTCTACAAAGTGAATGAAACATATAAAAATGAAAGTAAAATGAAAAGAGTAATGATTTTATCGTTTGCTGCTGCTTTGCTTGCTACTGGTTGTACAAGCAAATCGACCGTAAAGACTCCGGGTATCGATCTTTCCAATCTCGATACGACGGTAGCTTGTGGTGATGATTTTTATGATTATGCGTGTGGCGGCTGGATGAAGAAAAATCCGTTGAAGCCTGAGTATGCTCGTTTCGGATCTTTCGACCAATTACGTGAAAATAACCGAGAACAAATTCGATTGTTATTCGAAGAATTAGGTAAACAAAAGGCTGAACCGGGTAGTATCGCTCAAAAAATTGGCGATTTGTACAATATGGGATTGGATAGTGTGCGATTGAATGAGGAGGGAGCTTCTCCTATTGCGGAAGAATTGAGTCGTATACAATCACTTTCCGGTAAAGAGGCGATAAGTGCCATGATAGGAGAGATGCATCGTACCACATCAGCCCCATTTTTTGCCATATATGTGGATGCCGATGCTAAGAACAGTACGATGAATATCGCAGGTTGGTATCAGGCGGGTATGAATATGGGTGACCGTGATTACTATATAGCCGACGATGAAGCCAATAGCAAGATACGGGATAGTTATCGCAACTATATTCAGAAAATATTTACATTGTCGGGATACAGTGCCGAGTCCGCAGCGCAAGCAGCTGCTACCGTATTGAAGGTGGAGACCGAAATCGCTAAGGCCGCTTTTACTCGCGAAGAGTTGCGTGATCCTCAGGCGGGTTATAATGTTATGACAATCGATGAATTGAAAAAGCAATTCGGCGGTCTGGATTGGGATATCTATTTTAATACGGTGGGTTTAGACAGCTTGAAAAAGATAAACATCGGTCAGCCGCGTACATTGAAAGCTGTAAATAATTTGCTGAAAACATTGAGCGAGCAAGAGATTCGCGATTATTTGGCGTTCAACTGTATCGATGGCGCAGCTCCCTATTTGAGCGATGACTTTGTAAATGCTCATTTCGATTTCTATTCGAAGACTTTATCGGGGAAAGAACAAATTGAACCTCGTTGGAAACGTGCTCTCGATGTCCCTAACAGTCTCTTGTCGGAGGCAGTGGGCGAAATGTATGTTGCTAAATATTTCCCTCCTGAGGCAAAAGAGCGTATGGTACAACTTGTTGCGAATTTGCAGACCGCACTGGGACAACATATAGACAGCCTTGAATGGATGAGCGATGAAACCAAAGCGAAGGCTCATGAGAAACTAAACAACTTTTATGTAAAGATCGGTTATCCCGATAAATGGCGCGATTATACTGGTTTGACGGTGAATCCGAAAGATAGCTATTATGCTAATATTCGTCGTGCAGCCGAATTTGAAACTTTATATTCTCTGAAAGATGAAGGGAAACCTGTGGATAAGACCAAGTGGTATATGAGTCCTCAAACCGTTAATGCTTATTATAATCCGAGCTCTAACGAAATTTGTTTCCCTGCCGGAATTTTGCAGCCTCCATTCTTTAATTTTGATGCCGATGATGCCGTTAATTACGGGGCTATCGGTGTCGTTATAGGACATGAAATGACTCACGGATTCGATGATCAAGGGCGACAGTTCGATAAAGATGGTAATCTTAATGATTGGTGGACTTCTGCCGATGCCGAGCAATTTACTAAACGAGCTGAAATTTTGGCTTCGCAATATGATAACATTGTTGTGCTCGATACAGTGCATGCCAATGGTCATTTTACATTAGGTGAGAATATTGCTGACCATGGAGGTTTACGCATTGCTTACACTGCATTGCACAATACTTTCGATGGTGTGGAGCCGGCTCCGATCGATGGATTTACTGCCGATCAACGTTTCTATCTGGCGTATGCTGCATTGTGGGCCGGCAATATTAGAGATGCCGAAATTCTCCGGTTGACGAAGATTGACCCTCACTCGTTGGGCCGTTGGCGTGTCAATGCTGCGTTGCGTAATATGGAAACTTTCTTTAAGGCTTTTGATATTAAAGAAGGAGATGCCATGTACATGGCTCCCGAAGATCGGGTGATTATTTGGTAATGGATTGTAGCAAACAAAAAAGGAGATAATCCTTTTAGGATTATCTCCTTTTTTGTTTATATCTTAATTGAAATATCGGGAAATTTGGAGAATATCTAATTCTACGAGATCGAGATGTTTTTGTATTTTGTGTAACGGTAGATTTAGTTTGCGAGATATTGCCTCGTCGCTTAGTCCCTTTTTTCGCAGTTGATAAATAAGTTTTTGTAGATCGCTCATTCGCTCTGAAATTCGTACGAGTTCTTTATCGTATAAGTCTTCGGGTGTGATGACTCTTAAATATTGTTCCATTTGACGTTGAGTCGTGTAGGCTTGTCGATATTGCCTTAATACATTTTTGTAATCGTGAACAAAAATGGAGATGAGTAATTTGAAGAAAAATTGCTTGACTGTCGGCGGCAGCATAAACTTTTTTGTTTTTTAGTTGTATATATTAAAACCTCCGCCTAATTCACATTCTTCAAAAGATGTCTTACTTGCTTTCACAGAATGGTGTGGGTTACACATGATTAGGCGGAAGGTTTAAAATCCTTCTTCCTATTTTGTAACACACACATATTTTCCCTAATGTAAGCAAGTAAGACGACTCAAAATTAAGCAATAGATTTGAATAAAAGGAGGTGCTTGATTTCATTTTTTTGAAAAAATGGCTATTCTATTATAACCCGAATTTTTTAATGGTTTATAGACTATTTAAATGGGTTTCTAAATAAAAAACGCAGGTTGATAACGCCTGCGTTTTTTATTTTTATAAGAATAATTTTTTTATCCTGCTCTTTTTTCAGTGGACATGTAATCGTTGCTTTGTATTTTCTTATTGAACTTTTTCGATGATGATTATCGGAGTTTGGGGTTGTTGATATAATGCTGCATGAAAGTTGTCTATCATGTAAAATCCGGTAACTTTGCCGAGTGCCGATAAGAATAATTGCTCCGTTTTCATGTCTGGACAAGCCATGCGGGTAGTTGCTACTTGTGTAAAAGCTATTCCGAAAGCGGTTCCATCTAAAGAAATCCCTCCGAACATACGGTTACAGCCCGCAAATCCAGATAATTTTGCCTCTGGGATATCGATAACCATAGTCGGATTTTCTTCGGTGATTTTTTTCCCGTCGATAGTTGTGACTTTCCAAGAACCATTTAATAGATCTACCATTCGTTTTTCAAGGGTCATCACAGATTTCCCTTTTTCGTCACAGAATTTGATAGATAGCTCTTTGGTATCAGCTCGTTTATAAGAGCGGGTTTCGTTCAAAGCATTGAGGACAGTACGATCTGTAACTTCTGGCCGGCAAGCCTTCATCGTCGAGATGAGCGATTCGAAACGTAACCCATTCTCATTTTCGAAAAATGCAGTGCCGTTTATTACGTTGCAACCGTCGTTGCCGTAAATACGTCCGTTTGTGAGATCGAAAGTGATTTCTACTGGTGAATCGCCTATAACGGTTTTACCTTTGGCTGTTTTTATAATCCATGTCCCGTTGAGTTCTTCTCGATTTATAGAAATGTTTTTCTTCTCATTGGTTTGTGATGTGGAAGTTTGAGTTTGTGTCATACTTCCTTTTTCAGTCGTTTTACACGATACTGCGGATAGAAGTAAAATAATGAATCCGGTAAAAAGAAAATTTTTCATTATATATATTTGTTTTGGTTATATGCAAAGATAACAAATAAATTCTCGAAAAGTAGGACATTTTTTTATTTGTTATATATTAGGCTAATTCTTTCCCTACATAAGCTCCTTTTTCTTTGAGATTCAGTATTCCCGGATATTCTGGTTGCTTGTACCGGACACAGAGAACTATAATAATGAATAATATGCTTGCAAAGATTGTCCAGCCCGTGATTTCTTTGAGAGCCGACAACATGGCTTGTACTTGAATGCGTCCTGATACTTGCATGGTCGCAAGAGTAGTCGCGGTTTCGGCACTATGTCCTTGCATGAATTGACTGCCTTTCACCGTTTGATTGAAGCTGCCTGCGATTTCTGGATTCATCAAGTCTACTCCTGTCGATAGTGTGGCCATATAATGTTGCTGACGTTCGTTCAATAAGTTGGAATAAATCGCTGTTCCTACGGTCGGCCCGATAATTGACCGGGCAAAGAGCATTACAAAAATCCAAGACGACATATATTTGAGAGGCAGGCGTATACTACCCAATACGGCACACATGGTATAGAGTATCATCATACCGGTCGAGCGCAGTATCGTGGCCCATATCATGTGTTCATAAAGACCCATGCTTTGGTATTGGAAATACATATATATGGCGTAGGCTGTGATGAAACTGAACCCGAATGCGAAGATATATTTGAAGGGTATCTTGAAAGCCGATAGAATCATGCACAATATGGCTCCTATTACATATCCTACCAATGAATAGTTTCCCAACATGGCATTTTGAAAATTGTCTATTTTCATAGATATGCTGGTGAATACGCTCACGAACATGGCGCTGCAATTAATCATCATAAGCATGATGAATGTTATTGAAGCGAAAATAACATTCTTCTGTTTGAATACTCCTAGTTTCAGATAGGGGTGTTTCAAGTTTCCCTCAATAAAAATGAGAGCGGCAGTGGACAGTAGGAATAATATGGCGGCCAGCCGTATGTAGTAGTTGTCAAACCAGTCGAGTGTTTTACCATAAATCAGTATGAATGACCCAGCCATCATCATCAATGATGCGGCAATTACATCGCCGAATTGACGGAGATTGAAGTTGAGTTTTTTCAGATGCCTCTGATATTTCATGGTGGAAAGAACAACGACGATTGAGAGCATCAACATTCCCATCATATAGTAATAGACATATTGCCATTCATATTCATAGGCAAGCCATGCGGTCAACGAATTACCGGCTTGCGCGAAGAGCATGAAAAAGAGATAAATGATAGGTTGTGTGAGGCCTTTGGCTTGATCGTTCTTGTCGGCAACTACGGGATCGGTGGCTTCGGCTCCCGGGGTGATGATGTCGCTGGCCTCTATCTTAAATGCATACAGTATGAGAGCAAATAGATTTACCAAAGTGAGAGCCATGCGGATAAAACCCGTAATGAGACTGCATAACATGAGTAGTAACCAACTGTCTGTAATTGCACAAATATAGCTGAGCCAAAATAACAGAATGAAGCCTGTCATTAACATCATTTTGGGTCTCCTCACAGCCAAGACTCGTTGCATAAATGGTGCGAATACTACCATGCCGATTGCTCCGGCATAGCTTGCATATTGAATGTGCTCCGAGATAATTCCAAGACCAGACGACATCTCTCCACTATTTATGGTATATGCCCCGTTAATGAACATAATAGGGCAGAATAGCATGATGAGTATGATGATTCCCAGTGGTTTTGGAACCCAGTCGTAAAAAGGATAATTTTTTGTGTGAGCCATTTTACAATTTAGCTTTTATAATAACCATCATTCCGGCTGCTAAGAGCCGGTTGTCTTCTTCCGACAATTCGTCAAACTCGATTCTTACGGGAATGCGTTGTTGTATTTTTACGAAATTCCCGGCTGAATTATCAGTAGGTACTAAGGAGTATTTAGAACCCGTGGCTCCCGATATGGCCGATATGTGTCCCGAAAACTCTTTATCGGGAAAGGCATCGACTTTGATGCTTACTTTTTGACCTTCGTATAAATTGGCTATTTGGGTTTCTTTATAATTGGCAATCACCCATTTTTGAGTATCGGGTATGATATAAGTGAGACTTTGGCCACCTTGTACAAATTGTCCGTCCTCTAAGGCCCGTCTTCCCAGTGTTCCGTCACAAGGGGCGGTAACTACTGTATAGGACAAATTTAATCGAGCCATTTCCAAAGCTGCTTGGGCTCTTAATATTCCGGCTTCGACCGATGCTTTGCGGTTTGTAACTTCGTTTACTCCCGAAGTGGCTGCGGCTTTCTGTTTTTTCAGAGCTTCTAACTTGGCGAGTGTCGCTGTTAACTCGGTTTCGAGTTGTTCCACTTGTATGGGGGTAGCCGCATTACGTTGTAATAAGTTGCGGTAACGAGTCAAGTCTTTTTGCAATTTGCTTATGCGTGTATTTATTTCCTCGATAGAGGCATCATAAACCGAAGCAGTCGCCTGTGTCGTCGTCAAACTGGAAGATAAGATTGCAATTCCGTTTTCGGCATCTTTCAAAGCCGCCTCGGCTTCCGATACTCGTATACGGTATTCTCTATCGTCCAGAACAAGTAATGTGTCGCCTTTGTGTACGAATTGGTGTTCGGTGAAGTAAACTTTCTTTACATATCCCGGTACGCGTATGTTGATTGGTGCTATATATTGTTCTATTTGGGCATCGTTGCTGGTTTCGCAGCGTTTGTAATTGAGAAAAAGGCAAGCCGCTTCATAAACTCCGTAGCATAGAACGATGATACCGATTGCATTTAATGTATATTGTCCGAAACGCAATGCTTTTAATTTTTTACTCCGTTTATAATGAGAGCTATTTTCTTTTTTCATAATTGTAAAAGTATTTATATATACTGATTATTAATTTTACAGGATTATTGGGTGAGAATATCGAGTTGTTGGGTTAATTTCAGCAAATTCAATTCTGCTATTTTATAATTGTAGTGCGCGCTCAAATAGCCGTTTTGGGCTTCGGTTAATCGGAGCTCATCTTGTAGGAGCTCGGTCATGGAAGCTATTCCTTCTTTGTATTTATCGGTTGTAACCAAGTAAACTTCTTCGGCCAACTTGTAGTTGCTTTGTTGTTTTTCGTAATTGCGTTGATTGTTCATCAAATCCGATACCGAGTTGGTGTACTGTGTTTCTAGTTGTTTGCGGGTATTTTCCTGTTGGAGTACAGCTTTTCGGTATTCGACGTTGGCTTGTTGTTTTTTGGTGTGTTTGCTCAGACCATCGAAGATGGGTATTTTCAAGGACAGGCCGAAGTTGAATGATTCGTACCATTTGTTGGATATATGAGAGTGGAAGAAATGTTTGAATTTATCTGTATAAGCCGAATAAGCCAGTTGGCTGGTGAAATTGAGCGAAGGTATGTAACCTTGATTGATTATTCGTCCTTGTTTCTTTAATAATTGGGTTTGAGTATCCAGTAATTGGAGTTCGTATAGCGAATCTGATAAACCATTGAAACGCACATTCCCGGTTATGTCGGGATTGAGCGGGGTAAGAGTTATCTCGTATTCCGAGGGAAGGTCAAGCGTATATTTCAGAAGGTTGAGTTGCTGGTTAAGCATAGCTTGGGCGTTGTGATATTGAATCCTCATATTTTCGAGATTTATTTCAACACGTTTTACATCTACGTCCATAGCCATTCCATTATCGAAGAATGCTTGTGTGATGTTGCGAAGGGAATCTAGACGGGCGATATTTCCTTCGATAATTTGTAATTGACAGATGGTCGTTTGTCCCAAGAAATAGAGTTTCCCTATTTCGACGATAAGATCCTCTTTGGCTTTTTCGTAAGACAATAGGTCTATTCGATTTACTAATTCCGAGATGGCGATACTTGTATATAGGGTCTGATTATATAATGGTAATTGCAGTTGTAAACCGCCATTGGCATTGTATCGTAGTGTCTTGGTGACGTTATAGGGAGTTCCATATTTGCTTCCGTCGGTTACCGAAACGGCCGGTTCGGGACTATTGGTAAAATTGGCGAAAGCATTGATGACCGGTAACAGTTTGAACCTGTTTTCAGAGATCCCGTATTTGCTTTTTTGGACATTTAGATTTTTATTTTGCAGGGAGAGATTATTCGCTATGCCCATTTCGATGCATTCTTTCAATGTCATCGCTTGTCCAGATTGGGCATAATTGAGTGCAATAAATAAAAAACAGCACAAAAATACGCTAGTGACTTTTTTCATAAATTAATACCTATTTGTTCGGGGGACAAAGGTAGATTGAAAAAAGTCACTTTTTTAGAGGAAAAACAAACCAAAATTGTTCTAAAACACGGATTAAATATGGTTATTCTTCATTCCGTTTCGGATATCGGGTCGGGCGTATCAACAATCGTAAGGTGGCGTTATAGGTAAAATAGTACCAACACCAGTTTAGAAAAGTGATAATTTTATTTTTCATGCCTAATATGGAAACCAAATGAACTCCCATCCATGTGAACCAAGCCGGCCGCCCGTATAATTTTAGATAGGGCAAGTCGGCTACGGCACGATTACGGCCGATGGTTGCCATGTTTCCTTTATCTTTATAATGAAAAGGCGTTTCGAAACTGTTCCGGTTCAAATTTTTTGCTAACAATTTGCTTTGTTGTATGGCTACCTGAGCTACTTGCGGGTGACCTTTGGGATAGTTTTTTTCGGTAAGCAGGGCTATATCGCCGATTGCGAAAAGGTTTTCACACCCGACGACCCGGTTGTATTCGTCTGTGACGATTCGTCTTCCTTTCCCTATGGACGTTTCTGGAATTCCTTTCAAAGGTTCGCCGGTGATACCTGCTGTCCAGATGAGGGTATGGCATTTTATTTTATCGCCGTTGTCAAAACTCACGTAAGTCCCGTCGAACGATTTCATGGTATGTCCGGTAATGACTTCGACTTCAAGTTGTTCGAGGTATTGTCGAGATTTGGTAGAGGCTTCTGTACTCATATTCTGTAATAGGCGGTCTGAACCTTCGACGATAACGACGCGCATATCGCAAGGACTGATCTCGGGATATTCTCGAGACAGAATGTACTTTTTCATTTCACCCAAAGCACCCGCTATTTCGACTCCGGTCGGGCCTCCGCCGACAACCGTGAAGCAGAGAAGCGTGCGGCGCGATTCGGGATCGGCGCAGGTACAGGCCCGCTCTAAACAGAATAGTATTTCATTTCTTAGTCGGATAGCCTCGGCAGTAGATTTCAGAGTATATACTCGTTCCCTTAATTCGGGCATATTGAAAAAATTATTGGTTGTGCCTGTGGCGAGCACCAAATAATCATAATTTATATTTCCTGTATTGGTCGTTAAAATTTGCTTTTGAGTATCTACTGCAAGAGCTTCTCCCATATGGAAACGGACGTGACGTAATTTACGTAGCTCTTTCCTGAAAGGAAAACAAATGGCGGCCGGTTCAAGTCCCGACGAGGCTATTTGATAAAACAGAGGAGGAAAGGCATGAAAATTTTTTCTATCGACTAAGGTCACTCTGAACTTTTCGGGATTAATTCGTTTGGCCAGTAAAAATCCGGCAAATCCGCCTCCGACGATAACGATGTGTTGTAGTTTTTTTTCTGTGCTCATGTCTGTGCAATTTTGAGGTATAAAGATACGAAAAAAGTTTCTTCTTTTTTTATATAAGACATTTTGGCGTAAAAAATGTTCATTCGATGCGTTGGGAAAGAAAAATCTTATAAAATGCTCTCAGGGTTGTGTTGTTTTGTCATTATTTACGTACATTTGTCTGATAATCATGTTAAGGCATTTAATGAAACTTATATTCAAGTCAAATATCATATTTCTATTGCTGTCGTTTTCCTCTTTTTTATCTGTGGCGCAGATTAATACCGATAGAGTGATGAATATCGGACGTAATGCTCTTTATTTTGAGGACTATATTCTGTCGATGCAATATTTCAATCAAGTGATAAAGGTAAAGCCGTATATGGCCGAGCCTTATTTTTATAGAGGAGTTGCGAAGTTGAGCCTCGATGATTTTAAAGGGGCAGAAGAAGATTGTACCCTTTGTATCGAACGTAATCCTTTTATTGTCAATGCCTATCAAGTTCGGGGGATTGCCCGACAGAATCTTGGGGATTATCAAGGCGCTATCGACGACTATACCGAGGGTTTGCGTTATGCCCCCGAAGATAGGTCTTTTTTGAATAATAAGGCTATTGCCGAGGTGCAGTTGAAAAAATATGACGAAGCCGAAAAAAGTTTCGATAAACTCATAGCTTTGCATCCGAACTATTACAACGGTTATATGAGTAGGGCCCAGTTTTATTTGGAGAAGGGCGATACGATAAAAGCGATTGATGATATAGATAAAGCTATTTCGATAGATAAATACATATCGGGAGCATATGCTCAACGGGCTATTATTAAAGTGTTGCACGATGCCGATTATGATTCGGCTTTGGCCGATATGAACGAGGCTTTGAGGCTCGATCCCAAAGAAGTGTCTTACTATTTCAATAGGGCTCGTATAAAATATCATCAAGATGATTTGCAGGGAGCTATGGCCGATTATGATTATATATTGAAACTTGATCCCGATAATACGATGACCTACTACAATCGGGGATTATTGCGTATGCAAGTAGGTGAACGGAATAAGGCTATATCTGACTTTACAAAAGTAATAAAGGCTGAACCGGACAATTATTTCGCAATTTATAATCGAGCTTTGTTATATGATATGATCGGGAATTATGGGAAGGCTATTTCTGATTTTAACGTAGTTTTGGAACAGTACCCCGATTTTGCCGCGGGTTTTTATGCTCGCTCCGAGGCGAAACGGAAAATGGGTGATATGAAAGGCGGTGAAAAGGATTTCATGCTGGCTATGGATTTGCAAAAGAAGACCCAGTATGAACCGATCGATGAAAATACAGTAGCTTCGAATAATAGTAAAAAATCGGGACAAGCAGCCGATGAGCGGTCTGAGTCTGATAAAAATATTAATAAGTTCAATCAAATATTGGTAGCCGATGCCCATACCGAATATAAGCCGGAATATGAGAATAAAATTCGGGGACGGGTACAAGATCAGAATGTGCAAGTATCCGTACAGCCAATGTATGTGCTTACTTATTATGAAAGGCCCGATGCCGTTCGTCAGAATATTTATTATGTAAGGGAACTCGAAGAGTTGAACGATACCCATGTGTTTAGCAAGAAATTATTGCTTACGAATGCCGAGGCGGCACTGCTATCCGATCAGGTAAACTATCATTTCTCTTCCATAAATGATTATTCCCGTCTTATAGAGATAAATCCTTCTAATCCATTGGCCTATTTCGGTCGAGCTGTCGATTTTATGCTTGTTCAGGATTTTTCTAGTGCTCTTGACGATTTGAATAGAGCTATTATGACGAGTCAAAATTTTACGTTAGCCTATTTCCTTCGGGCTGTTGTAAGAGCGAAACAAATAGAATATCAACTTTCGGCGGAGTCTGTACAGAGTATAGATTTTCAACAGGTGCGCTCGAAAAACTCCAAAGATTTCTCTTTGTCTGGATTACCGGCAGTGGGAAATGAGAGTTTGAAAATGGAATATGAGATGGTGCTGCGTGATTATGAGAAGGTGATAGAGTCTGCACCGCGGTTTATATATGTATATTACAATCGTGGAAATCTGCGTTGTTCCCAGCAAGATTATAGGGGTGCTATTGCCGATTATACCGAGGCGATACGGTTACGTCCCGATTTTGGAGACGCTTATTATAACCGAGGGTTAGTCTATTTGAAACAAGGCGATACGGTTAAAGGTACGGCCGATTTGAGTAAAGCGGGAGAGTTGGGAGTTGTGGCTGCGTATAACTTGTTGAAACGAATGAGCGATTAAAAGATTTTTATAAATATCCGTTTGGGTAATGAAATAATTATTATTTTTGTGCCTTGGAAAAAGAGGCGCAGTCATGTGTCTCTATTATTAAATGTATAAAATAGAAACGTTTTTTTTGAAAAACGTTGAAAATAGATAAGGACAGAAAAATGATGATTAAGATTACGTTTCCCGATAATTCGGTAAAGGAATTTGAATCTGGTATTACACCTTTACAAATAGCAGAGAGTATAAGTCCCCGATTGGCTCAGGAAGTTCTTGCGGCGACAGTCGATGGACAAGAGTGGGATCTTTCTCGTTCCATAAACGCAGATGCTGCGGTTAAGCTTTTCAAGTGGGACGATCCAGAGGGAAAACATGCTTTTTGGCATTCTTCGGCACACTTGTTGGCCGAGGCATTACAAGAACTGTATCCCGGTATTAAATTCGGTATAGGCCCGGCTATCGAAAATGGATTTTATTACGACGTGGATCCGGGGGAGGCTACTATTACGGCGGCCGATTTTCCTACGATAGAGGCTAAAATGCTCGAATTGGCGAGCCGTAAAGAACCGATTGTTCGGAAAGAAATATCGAAGGCCGATGCTCTCGACCGATTCGGTAAACGTGGAGAAGAATATAAAGTTGAACTTATCAGCGAACTCGAAGACGGTACGATAACTACTTATACGCAAGGTGCGTTTACCGATTTGTGCCGGGGACCTCATTTGCCCAATACGGGGCTTATCAAGGCCGTGAAGATAACTTCTTTGGCCGGGGCATATTGGAGAGGCGATGAGAAGCGTAAACAATTGGTTCGTGTATATGGCATCACGTTCCCGAAGAAGAAGTTACTCGATGAGTATCTTGTTTTGATGGAAGAGGCGAAAAAACGAGACCATCGTAAAATTGGCAAGGAAATGGAACTCTTTGCTTTTTCTTCCAATGTGGGGCCGGGATTACCTCTTTGGTTGCCGAAAGGGACACAACTGCGGGATCGCCTTGAAGCTATGTTGCGTAAAGTTCAAAAACGTTTTGGGTATTTGCAGGTGATTACTCCTCATATAGGAAATAAGATGTTGTATGTGACATCGGGGCATTATGCCAAATATGGGAAAGATTCTTTCCAGCCCATTCATACGCCGGAAGAAGGAGAAGAATATTTGTTGAAGCCTATGAACTGTCCGCATCACTGTGAGATTTACAAGGTGACACCGCGGTCTTATAAAGATCTTCCTCTTCGTTTTGCAGAGTTTGGTACAGTTTATCGATATGAACAAAGTGGCGAGTTGCATGGTTTAACTCGTGTACGTAGCTTCACCCAAGACGATGCGCATATATTCTGTCGCCCGGATCAGTTGAAAGACGAGTTTTTGAAAGTAATGGATATTATATTCATTATCTTCAAAGCTTTGAAGTTCGATAATTTCGAAGCCCAAATCTCTTTGCGCGACCCTAACAATCGCGAGAAGTACATCGGTAGCGATGAAAATTGGGAAAAAGCGGAGCGGGCTATTGTCGAGGCTTGTGAAGAGAAGGGGTTAAAAGCCAGAGTCGAATATGGTGAAGCTGCATTCTATGGTCCTAAACTCGATTTCATGGTTAAAGATGCCATCGGCCGGCGTTGGCAATTGGGAACCATACAAGTGGATTACAACTTGCCGGAACGTTTCGAACTCGAATACACCGGTAGCGATAACCAGAAACATCGTCCGGTAATGATTCACCGGGCTCCTTTCGGTTCTATGGAAAGGTTTGTTGCAGTTCTCATCGAGCATACGGGCGGAAAATTCCCGTTGTGGCTTACTCCCGATCAAGTGGCTGTTCTGCCTATAAGCGCTAAATTTAACGACTATGCGCAACAGGTTGTTAGCGAATTGGCCGAGAAGGATATTCGGGCATTTGTCGATGACAGGAATGAAAAGATAGGGCGGAAGATTCGCGATAACGAGCTGAAAAGAATTCCTTATTTGCTCGTTGTCGGTGAAAAAGAGTCTGAAAATGGTGAAGTTTCTGTAAGAAAACAGGGCGAAGGTGATAAAGGTTCGATGAAAATTGCTACCTTTGCCGAAAATTTAAATGCAGAAGTAGAAGAATTACTCAAAGAATGGTAGTCTGAATGGATAAAAAACCGCAACCGCAACCGCAGTCCAGTAGGCCAAACAAGCCTATGTTTGCAAAAAAGAATGATATAAAAGACCAATATCGTGTCAATGAACGTATTCGGGCGAAAGAAGTTCGTTTGGTCGGTGACAATGTAGAGCAAGGGGTATATACCATACAAGAAGCTATACATATGGCTGACGAACAAGGCCTTGACTTGATAGAAATTTCGCCTAATGCAGTGCCGCCGGTATGTAGGATTTTAGATTATCAAAAGTTCCTCTATCAGCAGAAAAAACGTCAGAAAGAGCAGAAAGCTAAGTCGACGAAGATTGTTGTTAAGGAGATCCGTTTCGGGCCTCAAACCGATGATCACGATTATAATTTCAAATTGAAACATGCCATCGGTTTTCTGAACGAAGGAGCAAAAGTGAAGGCTTATGTCTTTTTTAAGGGTCGTTCTATTCTGTTCAAGGAACAGGGTGAAGTGCTCTTGTTGCGTTTCGCGAACGATTTGGAAGACTATGGAAAAGTGGAGATGATGCCGGTTCTGGAAGGTAAGCGTATGATCATCATGATAAGCCCGAAGAAAAAATAAATAGGATATTTGACAAACTATTCATTCAATTATAAAATTAAAATTTAGTAAAATGCCAAAGATTAAAACTAATTCCGGTGCCAAAAAGAGGTTCGCCCTTACCGGAACAGGAAAAATCAAGAGAAAACATGCTTTCAAAAGTCACATTTTGACTAAGAAAACGAAGAAGCAAAAAAGAAATCTTACTCACATGGGAACGGTAAATACCGTTGATGTAAACAATGTAAAAGCATTGTTGGGTATGAAATAAGCTTCGGCGATTTCTAAAATTTTTCTCAAAAAAGAGTAGTTTCAAATTTTATTAACCGAATGTTTTTAGCTTGAAGTTTACCTTGAACGGTAGCGCTAACATTCAAAACAGAAAAAACTATGCCAAGATCAGTAAATCACGTTGCTTCAAGAGCAAAAAGAAAAAAGATTCTTAAACTTACCCGCGGTTATTATGGTTCTCGTAAAAACGTTTGGACCGTTGCCAAAAATACTTGGGAAAAAGGTTTGACGTATGCTTACCGTGACCGTAAAAATAATAAGCGTAATTTCCGTGCGTTGTGGATTCAACGTATCAATGCGGCTGCACGTCTCGAAGGTATGTCTTATTCTAAGTTAATGGGTGCACTGCATAAAGCAGGAATCGAAATTAATCGTAAAGTCCTTGCCGATTTGGCAATGAACAATCCCGAAGCATTCAAAGCTATCGTTGAGAAAGTAAAATAAGACAGAGGGATTTGTAGTTTTATAAAAAAAATAGGGGTTGCCTTTTTGGCAAACCCCTATTTTTTTTATTGAAAATATTTTGTTTATTCAAAGTATTTGGTTAGCTTTGTATCAAAGACAAGAGAAAGCCCGGTCGTATCAAAGTAGATTGGGAAACTCATCAAAAATTATGAAATGCCGAGACAAGCTTTTCGTTCCAATGGCGGGCCACGCCTTTCGAGGTATGCTTAGCACGGTGGATTACAAAGGGGCGAAGGCTCTCAAATCCTGTCTTTCGGAGTTTCATCGCATCCTTTGATACGACCCCTTATATAGCCCGACTTTTATAGAGTCGGGCTTTTTAGTGTAGAATTTGATATTATGAATAAAAAGTTGAACTTTGGCGAAGTCGATAAACTTTGTCCCAAACAACATTGCATAATACTTATCCACTCGTCTTTGTGTATTTAGCAAATATCTCCTCTAAATACTCTTTGGGCATAAAGTCGGTTTCTACCCTTTTATGTACGAATAAATTATCTTTGTACACAATCTCTCCGAGTTGATAATCTAACTCATCTTCGCTGACTTCGCCTTTATTGAGGTTCGCTATGAGGACAGCAATCCAGTCTCCGTCATCTTGTCTTCGCCATACGTATGCGGATTTAGTCATTACATATAGAGAATTTCGATCTTCCGAAAATCCAAATTTGTCTACTACATACTCCCGATCTCTGTTATTATTCCGCCAAAATACAGCGTTTTCGGTCAGATTGGCTGCATAAGCTATCAAAGGATCATCATTGTATTCCTGCGGGGTACATGGGTATTCATTAGGTTTATCATTATAGAAATAGATTTCTTGGGCTGCTCCGGGTGTTAACGAGAGCATAACATTCTGCTTTCTTTGTTCCGGCTCATCGGGACGTTCATATGAACGAGGCGGAATTTGACCCCAACCGTTTAAGGAATCGGATTGCAACTTGTCAATTTCGTCTACATTCGATGGCTGACCGTCATTTTGCGAAATAGGTTGCTGACTATATACCCATGCGCCCAAAGCACCGCCAGATGTCGGCTTGTCGCTTTCAGCCCATGCCAATAATCGCTCTTTACTGACTTGAGCTTCGGCATTCGTAACGGCTCTCATCCAACTGAAATCGGAGGTAACATCGCTTTCTCTCAACAAAGACGGATTGGCCAAAAACGCTTCGATACTACCGCAACGCATAATGATACGTTTACGAGTAATTGGGTTATCGAGTGCGTTTTCTAATCGAGTAACCCATCGAAGATTGTCCGGACGATTGTTGCGACGATTCGTATCTATATGATCGACAACATGTTCTTTCGTCGGTTTCGGGCCATGAAAGGCTGTTGCAACAATGATATGAACACGGACAGAGGCGATTTCCATATATCCGTGTGTGTCATTGGGCTTTCCGAAAGTCCAAAAATTGTCATATTTGCGAGGTCGTTTCCCATCACGAGGATGACGGAAAACAGCTCCATTATCTCGGACAGAATATTTTTCATCCTTATAGATGCACTCTATTTCTTGTTTAAAATCATTAACATCAATCATACAAAACGACTAAAAAAAACGTTGGCGGAATTGGAAAGTTAAAAGATTTATGTTTAGGAAGTTGTGTATGTTGCTAATAATTAGTAAATTAGAGGCGTCCAATCATCTGATTTACCATTATCATATGCACAACTTATATGCAATATTCGCAAAATTTCTCGACATCTGCAAACAGATGGCAGGAAAGATGTTGGAAAAGCTCCTTCATTCGGTTATTGTGCCTCACAGGGTATTTACTATTACGGGTATAAACTTCACGCTGTCTGTGGATTAAGTGGAGTAACACATTCGTTGGACCTGACTAAGGCAAGTGTACATGATATTCATTATCTGAAAGATATCAAAGTAGAATTTAGCAATTGCACCGTCATTGGTGACAGAGGATATATCAGCGCAGAAGTGCAACTGGATCTTTTTGAAACGGAAAACATACGTTTGGAAGTGCCTTGTAGGATAAATCAGAAAGAATGGAAACCGACATTCCTTCCCTTTGCCAAAGCAAGAAAAAGGATAGAGACTTTATTCTCGCAACTGTGTGACCAGTTCATGATCATACGCGATTATGCAAAAGATACACAAGGGTTGTTCACCCGAATCATTGGGAAGATTAGCGCACTGACAATCCTGCAATATATTAACTACAAAAATAGGAAACCGATTGGCAGAGTCAAATATGCGCTAATTTAATTCCGCCAATGGGTTTAAATAAAGTAATTAAATAATCTTGTTTATCTCTTATTCTTCCGAATATGATTTGATATATCTTATGTTTTTTATCTAAAAAAGAAAGTATCAATAGGGGCTAATTAATTTAATATTAATCTTGCTGGAATAAATGTCAATCATTGTTTAGATACGCAAGTATTTAGAATAAAATTGTATCTTTGTATGCGAAAGTCGGAAGTAGTTGGGCTTTGTGTAAAGCGGGTATATTTTCACCTTTGCATGTAGTCGGTTGCTATCTTTGAAAATACATTTATCATGGCAGATACTATTGCACAGTTCGAACACGTTATCTCTATTTGCAGGGATTTATTCGTCAAGAAGCTGAAAGATTATGGCGCTTCATGGCGGATTATGCGTCCGCAGTCGGTCACCGACCAAATCTTTATTAAGGCAAAACGTATAAGAAGTATAGAGACGAAAGGCGAAAGCAAAATAGATGAGGGTATCCGTTCGGAACTAATCGGAATTGTTAACTATGGTATTATAGGATTAATTCAATTGCATCTCGGATATTCCGATTCGGAGGATATAACTGTTGAGAGGGCTTTGGATCTGTATGACAAATACATGACGGAAACAAAGGAGTTGATGTATGCCAAAAATCATGATTACGACGAGGCTTGGAGAAGTATGCGCATCAGTTCATATACCGATTTGATATTGACAAAGATTTGTCGGACTAAGCAAATAGAGAATAACAACGGTAAAACTCTTGTCTCGGAAGGAGTCGATGCCAACTATATGGATATGATTAACTATTCATTGTTTGGTCTTATAAAAATAGAATATGGCGAACAAGACGATTAAAGATAATAGGAAATCTTCTTTGATTCAATGGCTTGTTTTTCTATCTCGCTTGATCGTAGGCGGAACGTTTGTGTTTTCGGGGTTTGTGAAGGTTATCGATCCCTATGGCACGGTTTATAAGTTTCAGGATTATTTTTCGGCGTTTCATCTCGATTTCCTTTCTTCTTTTGCCATGCTTTTTTCGGTGGCTCTTTCTGTCATCGAGTTTGTGTTAGGAGTACATCTGCTGTTTGGATCTTATCGTAAGTCTACCCCTCGGCTGATCTTTATTTTTCTTTGTGTGATGACTCCTGTCACTCTTTATTTGGCAATAGCCAATCCTATATCCGATTGTGGTTGTTTCGGGGATGCGGTTCATCTAAGTAACTGGGCTACATTTTTCAAAAATGTATTGCTATTGATTATCGTATTGTTTTTAGTTTACCGGAATACCTCTTTGAGAGCTTTGTATAATCAGCAGGTGCAATGGCTCACCGGATTGTATTCGCTGTTGTTTGTCTTCTTTTTTGTTTATATTGGTACGTATTATCAGCCCTATCTCGATTTTCGGCCTTATAAAATAGGCGTAAATATACCGGAAGCATTGGCTGTCGAAGAGCCGGAGCGTGAATTTGTGTTCATTTATGAAAAGAACGGCGAGAGGAAGGAGTTTTTACTCGATAATCTGCCTTCGGAAGAAGAGGGGTGGGTATTTGTAGATAGGTATGAAAAGACAGTTTCGGGACAGGAATCCGTAACACCGATAATCGAGGATTTTACTATCTATCGTGGAGCGACCGATATAACCGAGGATATTATTTATGACGAGAACTATCGTATTCTATTGCTTTCGCCAGATCTTGAAACTGCCGATGATAGTGAGGTCGACCGAATTAACGAGCTTTATGATTATTGTGTCGAGCATGGATATGAGTTTGCTTGCGTTACGGCTTCTACCCCGCAGGGTGTAGAGGCTTGGCAAGAAAATACAGGGGCGGAATATCCGTTCTATTTTATGGATAAAACGGTTATCCGCACTATTGCGAGAGGAAATCCGTGTGTGCTGTTATTGAAGGGGGGGACGATATTACGAAAAACTTCTCCTTCACAATTGCCCGATGAGACATTGTTGGTTCAGCCGCTGGATAAGCTTACATACGGTCAGCCGGAAATTTATCGACCGGAAAGACGGATATGGTTTATCGTTTTGTTATATGCCATGCCGATGCTCTTTTTGTTGTTGACCGAGAAAACCGTGGCGATGATAATCGGACGCGTACGGCAGTGGCGGGATGCCCATCGTCGAAAGAAAAAAGAGAATGAAAATGATATGATAGAAAAAAATAATGTATAGTTTTAACCAATAAAAATTTATTTGTTATGAGAAAAAACATTGTTGCAGGAAACTGGAAAATGAATACTACTCTTCAAGAAGGAGTAGCATTGGCTAAGGAAATAGATGCCGCTTTGGCAGGGGTATCTACTAAGTGCGATGTTATCATCGCTACTCCGTTTACTCATTTAGTGTCGGTGGTCAATGCCGTAGATACCAAACGTATCGGGGTAGGTGCTGAAAATTGTGCCGATAAAACGGAAGGCGCTTATACAGGAGAGGTTTCTGCCAAGATGGTGGCATCGACGGGTGCTCAATATGTTATTCTCGGTCACTCCGAACGTCGTGCATATTATCACGAAACTCCCGAAATCTTAAAAGAAAAAGTTCTTTTGGCTTTGGCTAATGGACTGACTCCTATTTTTTGTATCGGGGAAGTTTTGGAAGAACGTGAAGCCGGAAAACATTTCGATGTCGTGAAAGCTCAGGTGGAAGAATCTTTATTCAACCTTTCTGCTGAGGATTTCGGAAAAATCATTTTGGCTTATGAGCCGGTTTGGGCGATCGGTACAGGAAAGACTGCAACTGCCGACCAAGCTCAAGAAATACATGCTTTTATCCGTAAGACCATTGCCGACAAGTATGGAAAAGAAGTGGCAGAGAATACTTCGATCCTTTATGGTGGAAGCTGTAAGCCGAGCAATGCAGCCGAGTTGTTCGCTAAACCCGATGTAGATGGTGGTCTTATCGGTGGTGCTGCTTTGAAAGCCGATTCATTTATGGGCATTATTACTGCATTCTGATAAAATAGACTTTATAAAGGCTGCAAAAGTAAGAATAAATACTTATTTTTGCAGCCTTACTATTTTGAATGAAAACGTTGGTTATGCGCAAGTCTCTTTTTTTTATTTTGCTGTTGTCCATGATTGGTTTAACGAATGGGGCGCAAGCTCAAATTGCCGTTATGGATACCTCGATCGTTCAATATCTCGAACGACCCGAGACGGGTGGTAAAGTCAAGGTCGTACAACCGGCTCAGTTGGCTAAGCGGGTAAGTCGGGCAGAAGGGGTGATAAAGTACGACGGAAATAAAGGTTATGCCCAGTCCTCGGGATTTCGTATACAAGTATTTTCCGATAATGACTATCGTACGGCTAAAAATAATGCCTTATATAAAGAGGGACTTATTCAACAGGCCTTTCCCGAATTGGAAACATACGTGACTTTTACGTCTCCGTTTTGGCGATTGAGAGTGGGCGATTTTCGTTCTTATGAGGAAGCCGGAAATGCGTTGATACAATTAAAGAAAGAGTTTCCCCAAATGGCACGGGAGATGCGTGTCGTTCGGGACAAAATACATATACAGATACATCAGGGATTTACAGAATAACTTTGAGCGATGGAGGAAGAACAGTCTGTTTGGGCCTCGGAGGAGCAACGCCGCATTTGTAAAGAATTGGCCGAGCACTATCGAGCTATTATTTCTTTGTTGGGCGATGATCCTGACCGTGAGGGATTACGCAAGACTCCCGAACGTACGGCGAAAGCGATGATGCAATTAACGAGAGGATACCGTCAATCGGCGCAGGAAATTATATCATCGGCAGTATTTGAGCATACGGGATCTCGCATTGTAGTAGTACGCGACATTGAGTTTTATTCTTTTTGTGAACATCATTTACTTCCCTTTTTCGGGAAAGTCCATGTCGGGTATATCCCGTCTGGCGGTATTGTCGGTTTGAGTAAAGTGGCTCGTTTGGTCGAAGTGTTTGCCCGGCGTTTTCAGGTGCAGGAGCGTCTTACGGCACAGATTTGTCAAAGCCTTACCGATACGCTTTCTACCGAGGGTGTGATGGTCGTCGTGGAAGCTCGCCACCTTTGTATGCAAATGCGAGGAGTCGAGAAGCAAGGAGCCGTTACGGTTACATACGATAGTAGTGGTAAGTTCGAGCAAGAAGAGTGGAGACGAGAATTTTATTCGCTTATCGGGAAAAATTCTATCGGGTAATAACTTTCTATGATTCAAAAGCTAATTGTTTTGTAGGAGCTTGTCCGATGAAAAAAAATAGTAAACCATTTGCATAAACCGAAAAGTAAAACTATCTTTGCACTCGCAATTGCGAAAATAGCTCAGTTGGTAGAGCACAACCTTGCCAAGGTTGGGGTCGCGGGTTCGAGTCCCGTTTTTCGCTCTCGATTTGGATAGCGTTCCAGAAGAATAAATTGAAATTTTGAAAGGCGAAAATAGCTCAGTTGGTAGAGCACAACCTTGCCAAGGTTGGGGTCGCGGGTTCGAGTCCCGTTTTTCGCTCCATCGGTATCTTTCGGTGGTATATGCCCAGGTGGCGGAATTGGTAGACGCGCACGTTTCAGGTGCGTGTGTCGAGAGGCATGCAGGTTCGAGTCCTGTTCTGGGCACCTTCTAATAGATACTGTAATACTGTCCGGGTGGTGGAATTGGTAGACACGCTACTTTGAGGGGGTAGTGGGCGTTGGCTCGTGTGAGTTCGAATCTCATCTCGGACACTTAAAAGGGGATAAATATTATTTATCCCCTTTTCTTTTTTGTTGTCTACTTATTCATATTTACTTTCACTTCTTTTGTTTTGTTTGGTCGAAAATTTTTGAATGAAAGGTGGATTTTGACTTAGCGACATGATTATTCTCCGAAAAATTTGTAGATTTACATTTATGTAAGAAAACTCTTTATGGTATGGTTATACGTAGGCAGCCTGTAATTTCTTGGCTTTTGGAAAAGAATTATTTTTTTGATCCAACTAAAATCTCAATTCTTAGGGTTGAAAATATAATACATCAGGAGTATCTTTTAAATGGTATGAGGCATCTTGCGCAAGTTCGTGAGATGAATCCTGATTGGGGACTTCCTGAGTTATTGATGCCTTCGTTTAAAAAAGTGATGGGGAAAAGTGAGAAATCTTTTTCAACGATAGAACCCCAACTTTTTCAAGAGTTTTACCGAGAGAAGGTGTGCGGTATTTTAATAGATGGGGAGATTACGATAGTTTATGGTTTTGGCGAAAATCAAGCGTATGTTTGGCTTTTTAGGGTGAAAAATGATGTTAGTTATCTATGTAATTATTTTTATTTTGGCCCTAAAGAAGCAGATTATAGAAATATCGGTTGTAGTCAAACGATATTGGGTGACCCTATTTTCCGAGGTGGGTCTTGGGAGGAAAGAAGCCGGGTGTATGTTGCTGTGTCTAGTTTACTTGTGACATATCTTGCTGTCAAAAAGTATGCTAAGGTAGAAACAATAGTTGTTCCTGTAAATGCTGTACGGGTTGTTGAAGATACCATTCAAGGATATAAGGGCAGAGAAAAAATTCGAAACAATAGTGGGCAGGAAGTCATTGTCATGGATTCTCGCTGGTTTGTTAAAATTGTCAACGATAATGATATTTTTGTGCGAGGGTTTTTTCGCCTTCAAAACAAGAAAAATGAGCTAGGGGATTGGTATAAAGAGTTGATCTTTGTGGATTCTTATGTGAGACATGGTTATCATAGAAATGCTAAGATTGAGGATAATTTGAGTGATAAATAAAATCTTTTCGAGGTTTAGTGTCGTGAGGAGAGGATTGTTTATTATTTGTAGTATATATGAATAAGCTAAGTTTTTGTATAGGGGCTTGAAAAATAATCTGTTATATTGGGTATCAAATAGTAAAATATTATGTTTGAGTTGATATTCAGACTGATAGTATAGGCTTGTTTCACGGTTTTTAGTTTTCCGTTATGGGGCAAACGGTTATTTCTTCTCAATCGTTGTTAGATGGATAACTGTTTTATTTTTTATCGAGCCGATGATTCATTCCGTTATTTTGTAGTTTCAGAGAGTGATGTGGTTGTAGCTGCTGTTGCGGTTGAGTCATTGGAGAAGGTTGCTACTTTCTCGTCGGCTTTCTTTTCGAACAAATAGATATTTTCCCCTTGCCATCTACCTGAGTTGCGGTGCGAATTTTCTGGTATTTGCCGCAAAAGTCTTGCCGCAGCTTGGGAATCGAGAGTTTGGCGTGTGTGTGAATTGTTCTCGTCGGCTTAATTTGTCTACGGTTTGTTGGGCTTCCCGGAATAAAGAAGATTCGAAAGAGATAGCAGTGACGCCCGGAGCAAAAAGCACATGCAAAAAAGAACCGTTGTGCAGAGCGTAGTGGTTGACAGTAATCGAACCTTTGGTTTCGCAAACGGGGCGGTAATTATTCGATATTAGCCGGGGTAGTATCTTTTTTAGATTTTTTTGTTTCTGTCGGGGCATGCAGTACCAGATCGCAGCCTCCCCTGTTTCCGAAAAAGAGATGGTTATAGCGCTGGTTTCGGGTAATCGGGCCGAAGAAAGTATTTCTTGCCATAACGATAGGATAGGGGATACTCGTCGTAAAATGGGTAAACGAGATGTAAAGGAGTCGATTTGCGATACTTGCTCTATTTCAAGAATTATTTTACTTTCTTCTGCGGGAATATAATCATATATACCGGCCGTTTTATATGCTTTTTCGAGTAGGTAATTTTGCCGGAGGATATAGCCTCCTATCAGAATTAGGCATAAGGCTATACAAATAATACTTATATTCTTTTGATTCATCTTATATTCTACAAATATAACGAATAAGTGAGCGTAAAGCCAAATATAAAAATAATATTCGAGAAATGAATAAGTTTCGAGGAAAAACCGGGAGGGGGCAATCTCGTCGTTATTGTCTGTTGATAACTTCTTTATTTATTCTGTCGAATTAGTCGGTAGAGAAAAAAATTTTCATTACATTTGTTCGTTAAAGATATAAGAACAAAGTACCGAGTAGGTTGCTTTGTTCGGGCTTGATAGTCAGTGAAAGAGCTATCGAGAGAATGTAGTGAAACAAATAAATAAAAAGATATATTTATGAAATTTATCGTATCCAGTACGTTGTTGCTATCGCATTTGCAAACTATTAGCCGAGTAATTAACTCGAAAAACTCGATGGCTATTCTCGACAACTTTTTATTTCGTCTCGAAGGAACTCGATTGTCTATGACGGCATCGGATCAGGAGACGACTATGACTACGGCTATCGATGTAATGGAAGCCGAGGGAGAGGGTGTTTTTGCTGTCAATGCGAAAATATTGCTCGAACCGTTGAAAGAGTTGCCCGATCAACCATTGACGTTTGAGATCGACGACAATAATTTGGAAATATTCCTCTACTTCCAGAACGGACGCTATAACTTTATCGGGGTGAATGGTGACGAGTATCCTACCAAAATGCCGATGGATTCTTCTGCGGTATCGTTTTCTGTCGAAGCTCAACAATTACTTAACGGTATAGGTTGCACGTTGTTCGCTACTGCCGAGGACGAACTTCGGCCGATTATGAATGGTATATTCATGGATATTTTTGAAGATAGCGTTTCTTTCGTCGCTTCCGATACACACAAACTGGTTCGGTTCAAAAATCAGGGCATTGCCCCCGGTGTACGGGCATCGTTTATACTACCGAAAAAACCGGCCAATTTGTTGAAGGCTATACTCCCGAAAGAGAGTGGAAAGGTAGAGTTGGCTTTTGATTCGAAAAATGCATGTTTCAAACTTTCGGATTTTGTTTTGAATTGCCGGCTTATCGAGGGTAATTATCCCAATTACAACTCGGTTATTCCGACGAATAATCCCAATCGTTTAATTATCGACCGCGCTTTGTTTGTCAACGTCTTGCGTCGTGTATCCGTATTTGCCGATGCTGCTTTGGGATTGGCTAAATTACAACTGAAAAACGGGGAGTTGGTCGTATCTACCGAGAATAAGGACTACTCGATTTCGGCAGAGGAAAAAGTGGCATGCAATTATACCGGCGACGATTTGACTATTGGATTTAAAGCTTCGTTTTTGATAGAAATCTTGAATAATATATCGGCAACCGAGGTACTCGTAGAACTTTCGGATCCGACTCGCGCCGGGGTGATCCTGCCGCTGGAAAATAAAGAAAATGAAGATTTGTTGATGCTGTTAATGCCGATGATGCTCAGCGATTTTTAATAAATTCTAAGCGATTGAATAACAGAAAATGAATTTGAACTTAAAGAATCCGCTTGTCTTTTTCGACTTGGAAACGACCGGAACGAATATAACGACCGACCGAATTATAGAGTTGGCTTATGTAAAGGTGTTTCCGAACGGAAAAACAGAAGAAAAAGATATTTATATCAATCCGGGAATGCCCATTCCTCCGGCTTCGACGGCCGTTCACCATATTACGGACGAAATGGTGGCCGATAAGCCGTTGTTCAAAGATGTGGCGCGGAATATTGCGAAGGTGTTCGAGGGAGCCGATATTGCCGGATTTAACTCCAATCGTTTTGATGTTCCTCTACTTATAGAAGAGTTGTTGAGAGCCGGGGTCAATCTCGATATATCGAAAAGGAAGTTTGTCGATGTACAAACTATCTATCATATCATGGAGCCTCGCACGTTAAAAGCCGCTTACAAATTCTATTGTGGAGCGCCGTTGGTCGATGCCCATTCGGCTTTGGCCGATACGCGGGCGACTTATGAGGTGTTTAAGGCTCAGCTCGACCGTTATACGGAGGAGATGAAAGAAGAGTATGAAGGAAAGTATCTCACGAACGATATAGACTCGTGGGTATCGTTTTCGACTCAAAATAGAAATGTAGATTTCGCAGGGCGTATTATTCTTAATGAGTACGATGTGGCTGTATTTAATTTTGGGAAATACAAAGGGCGTTCCGTCGAGGAAGTTTTCCAATTAGAACCGAGTTATTACAGTTGGATGATGCAGGGCGATTTCCCGTTGAATACGAAAAACGTCATAACTGAAATATATACTCGCGCACGCCGGCGTTTCTAAATTGCGTAAAAAATAGAGCTTCAACGATGTTGAAAGGAAAACATATCATATTGGGTATTACGGGTAGTATAGCCGCGTATAAAGCAGCCTATTTACTGCGTCTGCTGATAAAGCGGGGAGCCGAAGTACAAGTGGTAATGACTCCCTCGGGGAAAGAATTCATTACGCCGGTTACCTTGTCTTCGCTGAGCGGCAAGCCTGTGGTTAGTGAGTTTTTTACGGCCAATACCGGCGAATGGCATAGCCACGTCGATTTGGGGCTTTGGGCAGATGCTTTGCTCATTGCACCGGCCACGGCTGCGACAATCGGTAAGATGGCCAACGGGATAGCCGATAATATGCTTGTTACGACTTATCTGTCTTGTAAAGCTCCCGTTTTTGTGGCTCCGGCTATGGATTTGGATATGTATGCCCATGCTTCGACACAACGTAATTTGGATATGTTGAGGTCATATGGAAATCATATCATAGAACCGGCTACCGGTGAGTTAGCCAGTCATCTTACCGGCAAAGGACGTATGGAAGAACCCGAGAAGATAGTCGAAATACTCGATCGTTTTTTTGAAACTTCTAAGCCGCTTTCCGGGAAAAAAGTCTTGATTACAGCGGGACCTACTTACGAGAAAATCGATCCGGTGCGTTTTATCGGTAACTACTCGTCCGGGAAAATGGGATTTGCCCTTGCCGAAGCCTGTGCCGAGGCAGGAGCCGAAGTTATGTTGGTCGCTGGCCCGGTGAGTCTGAAAACGAATCATTCATCGATCGACCGTATCGATGTCGAGTCTGCCGAAGAAATGTATCGGGCTGTGCTATCCGAGTACGACCGGTCGGATATAGCGATCATGTGTGCGGCCGTCGCCGATTATGCTCCTGAAACGGTAAGCGATGTGAAATTGAAACGAACAGGGGAAGACCGGATTCTTCGGCTTCGACCGAATCCCGATATAGCGGCAGAGTTGGGACGAAGAAAAAGACCCGGACAGTGTTTGGTGGGTTTTGCTCTCGAAACCAATGACGAGGAAATGAATGCCCGTTTGAAGATGGAGAAAAAGAATCTCGATTTTATCGTTTTGAATTCGTTGCGGGATGCGGGTGCGGGATTCCAATGTGATACGAATAAAGTAACTGTTATCGGCAAGCAGGGAGAACCGGTGGAGATTCCGTGTAAGCCCAAGATCGAGGTCGCTGCTGATATTGTGGATATTATCGGCCGTTATGTGTCGGAGGATCGTTGAATCGTTAAACGGTAGAAACTTTTCCATTTGAGTGTCTTGAATAAGAGAGATGATATGAAAAGAAATGTCTTGTATTTTTTACTTCTCCTCCTTCCTTTCCTGTCAGCTGCACAGGAGTTGAATTGTCGTGTAGAGGTGAATAGTGACCAGATACAGGGCACGAATAAAGAGGTGTTTACGACTTTAAAGGAAGCTATAACCGAGTATATTAACGATAGAAAATGGTCTACGGCTCAAATTTCGCCGGTCGAACGGATAGATTGCTCCATGCTTTTTACCGTTAAGGAATATACCGATAATCGGTTTGTCTGCGAGTTGCAAGTGCAATCGCGGCGTCCGGTATATAACAGTTCCTATACGACGACACTCATCAATTTCAAAGATACCAAAGTAGAGTTCAATTATCAGCAATACGAACCGCTTGTATTTTCCGAGACAAGTATAGAGAGTAATCTCACGGCTGTTATCAATTTTTATGTTTACATGATTCTCGGAGTCGATTTCGACAGTTTCTCGCCTATGGGGGGAACTCCATTCTACGAATTGGCGCATCAAGTGGTGAATCTTGGACAATCTTCTATGGAAGCCGGGTGGAAGGCTTTTGAAGATACCCGTAATCGCCATGCTTTATTATCGGCGTTTATCGAGCAGGGCACTGCCGGATTTCGACAGTTATGGTATGACTATCATCGAGGCGGTTTGGACGAAATGGCTTTGAGTGTAGATAAAGGACGGGCAAAAATAACCGATGCTATACAGCAATTACAGAAAGTATACGAAGCTGCACCGATGTCGGTACTCATTCCTTTATTTAAAGATGCGAAACTCGATGAATTGGTAAATGTGTATTCAAAAGCTCCGGTTTCGGAAAAAGAATCGGTATATGAAACGTTGAGTGGTATCTATCCTACTGAGAATACGATACTCGAGAAAATACGTCAGACAGAAAGATAAAGTGTAGTTACTATGATCAAGAAATTGAGTATTCGCAATTATACGCTTATCGATGAACTCAATATTGAATTTAACTCGGGTTTTTCGGTGATAACAGGTGAAACGGGGGCCGGTAAATCTATCATATTAGGTGCATTGTCGTTGATATTGGGGCAGCGTGCTGATTTGAAATCATTGAAACGTACCGATGAAAAGTCGGTAATAGAAGGTCTTTTCGATATATCGTCGTATCATCTGCAATCTTTTTTTGAAGAGAACGAACTGGACTATGATGCTAAGGAGTGTATTTTGAGAAGAGAGATTCTTCCGTCGGGCAAGTCGAGGGCTTTTATCAATGATACGCCGGTTTCTGTGACTCAGTTGAAATCATTAGGAGAACAGCTTATCGATATACATTCTCAGCATCAGAATCTTTTGTTGGCCGATTCTCATTTTCAGTTACGTGTCGTCGATACGATGGCCGGAAATTTTAGTTTATTGTCCGATTATCAACGGGAGTATCGTTCGTGGCATGAATTATTGAGAGAATATGCTCGATTACAAGATGAAAATCGATTGGGTAGGGAAGAAGAAGATTACTTGCGGTATCAGTTGTCCCAGTTAGAGGCGGCACAATTGAAAGAAGGAGAGCAAGAAGAATTGGAGGTAGAGCAGCAAACGTTGCAACATGCCGAGGAAATAAAGGGCGAGTTGGCGGTTATTCAGGGATATTTGCATGAAGAAGAGACTGGTGTTGTTCCTCTCCTGAATGCAGCATTGTCCAAAATGAAATCTCTCTCCCGGTTATACCCCGAAATCGATGAGTTGGTGGGACGGATTGAATCGGATTATATCGATTTGAAAGATATTGCTTCGTCGGTCGATCATTCCCAAGATAGCCTGAGTGTAGATCCCGACCGATTGTCTTGGGTTGAAAATCGTCTGGATATTTACTACTCTTTGCAGCAGAAGCATAGGGTGAGTACGGCCGTTGAATTGTTGGCTCTGAGAGATTCTTTTGCCGATAAGTTGACCCGTATTGAAAATTTCGATGAGGAACTGTCGGAGCTAAGGAGAAAAATCGAGGTGCGGGAGCGAAGGGTGAGTGAGCTTGTTGGCAAACTTTCGGCAGAACGGAGAAAAGCTGCCGATCAAATATCCCGAACGTTAACTGAAAGGGTGAAACCTTTGGGGATGCCGAATCTGCGGTTCGAAATAGAAATTTCTCCTCGTCAGCAATATGACGAAAATGGAGGTGATATTATTCGTTTTTTGTTTTCTGCCAATAAAAATCAACCGTTACAATCGGTATCCGAGGTCGCTTCTGGTGGAGAAATATCGAGATTGATGCTTTCGTTAAAAGCTCTCATTGCTCATGCTATGGCATTACCCTCGATTGTTTTTGATGAGGTCGATACGGGTGTGTCGGGAGAGATTGCCGATAAGATGGCCGGAATTATGAGAGAGATGGCCGAGTGCATGCAGGTGATCAGTATCACTCATCTGCCGCAGGTCGCTTCTCTGGGACAAACGCATTATCGGGTTTATAAAAGTGATACGGAAACATCGACAGCCACTCATTTGATTAAGTTATCGGAAAAAGAGAGGATCGAGGAAATCGCTCGTATGCTGAGTGGTTCCTCTTTGACAGCTGCGGCTTTGGATAATGCTTGTGAATTATTGAAACGTAATGACTTGAAAGATGGAAAAAAATGAAATGATTTTTGGCATCCGAGCTGTAATAGAAGCAGTGGAAGCCGGAAAGGAAATAGATAAGATTCTGATAAAGAAAGACCTTCAAGGCGATTTGGCGAAAGAACTTTTCGATTTGATAAAAGGTCGTGGATTTTTCGTTCAGCGTGTACCGGTCGAACGATTGAACCGGATTACCCGCAAAAATCATCAAGGAGTGATCGCTTTTATCTCGGCGGTGTCGTATCAGCGGTTGGGAGATATAATCCCTTCTTTGTTCGAGGAGGGGAAGGTTCCATTCATTGTTCTTCTCGATGGAATTACCGATGTACGTAATTTTGGAGCGATTGCTCGAACGTGTGAATGTACAGGCGTAGATGCCATTGTGTTACCCGAACGGGGAAGTGTCAGTGTGAATGCCGATGCGGTAAAAACTTCGGCGGGAGCTTTGTTGCATATCCCTGTTTGTCGGGAGCGCTCGATACATAGTGCTATTCGTTATTTGAAAGATAGCGGGATTAAAGTGGTCGCCGCTTCTGAGAAGGCTGTTATGAATTACACACGGGTGGATTATACGGTCCCCGTAGCAGTGGTTATGGGCGCTGAGGATACAGGGGTCGATGCCGATAATTTACGTTTGTGCGACGAGATGGTTGCTATCCCTCAGGTTGGGAACATCGGTTCGCTCAATGTTTCTGTGGCAGCAGGCGTCATGATGTATGAAGTGGTTAGACAAAGATTTAGCGGCGATTCAGTTTTTTGATTTATAGAGAAGAAGGAATAAAGTTTTACAAATAATAAACTTCATTCCTTCTTCTCTATAAGCCTAAAACATCGTATTTTACTTTTTATTCTTAACGGTTTTTAATCTGTAATGCTCTGGTTTAGCAGGGGTATTCATTTGGTCGTCAAGAATAACGACCGTTGTATCGCTTTCTACCCACAAATTGACGGTTTGATTCGATCCGCTGTCGGGGACTAGCTTGTAAACTTTGGCTGCTTTATCTTTTTTAGTCCCTTTATGTGATAGCTTTTTCCCTTTACTGTTTATTTTTTTCCCGCTTTTCCCATCGGCTGTTATATAGGTTGTTGTCATTTGGTATACGCCATTGACACTGTCTATCTTTTGGGTAATGATTACCAAGTAGTCCATACTGTCTTTTTTCCCAGAAGCTGTCGGTACTGTACCTTCATAAGCGAATACATCTACCAGTCCGGTCGAATCGGTTCCTACGATTTCTACGGCTTCGCCTTCGCCGGTCATCTGATTTTGTTTATTGTTTGACTGGCAAGCGATAAGAGCTGCCACGGCGAATAATGTAAAAACAAATTTTTTCATATCGTTATATATTGGTTTTTCCCTATAACATGTCGAAGCAATAAAAAGTTTACCCGAGTTGATAAAATCGCCTCAAAATTGTTTGAATAGATTCTGCGTGCCAACGGGCTATTTTTTCTCGTCCGCATTCCGATAGAAGTATTTTGCAATCTGCGTAGTTATCCATAAAAAGGTTTTCGGTGAGGAGCGCGGGGCAAACAGATTCTCTTAATATACAGAAATTCTCTTCTTTACAACCTCGAAAACGAAGTTCGGGAAAATGATTTTTCCAGAGGTCTTGAAATATTTCGGCGTATGATTTGCTTTTGTGACTACCTGAATAGGTAAACATTTCTCCACCGCTTCCTCCACCAGCATTCGCATGGATAGAGATAAGTAAACAATCACTTTGTTTGGCGATCGTATTGGCCCGTTTGCAGCGTTCCGATAAAGAAATATCTTCTTTTTCGGGTACTAGTCGGACACAAGAGATACCGGCCTTTTTCAATAGAATTTCTATTCGGGATACGATGTCGCGGTTAAACTCCCATTCGAATAGTTGACTACCGTCGGGCCATATAGGAGACCTCTTTCCCGGTGTATCGTATCCGTGCCCGTTGTCTAAAAGAATTTTTACCATAGTTCGATTTTATTTGGGTGGACAAATTTAGGGGGCTAGATGTTTATATTTATGGCATAATGATATACAGTAACAACAATTAGGTATGGCAAAGTACTTATTTCACCTAAAAAGGGGATTGTATAACTCTTGGGAATGCTGTTCCTTTGTCATGTCGAAACAATGATATTTCGCTATATTTGTAGAATATAGGATGCGGTTCGGCAGAGTCAAATCGGAAATGAGGTTTCCGTTTGCCTTTGCGCTCACCTTTGGTTATATTTGTATTTCAATGATACAAAAAAGTAAAAGAAAAAAATATGTATAAACTCGGAGCATATAATCAGAATAACCGAATGAGCGATTTGGTTTGTGACAATTACCCTGTGTTGTTAGTCATGAGCCGTTTCGGCATCGCGTTGGGTTTCGGCGATAAAAGTATCGGGGAGGTTTGTCGGGAAAATGGTGTACATACCGAAACATTTTTGGCCGTAGTTAATTTATTGTTAGACGAGGGTGATGTTGATGACTATAAAAATGTTATATCTGCCGGGGCTTTATTGGAGTATTTACATAATTCTCACGACTATTTTCTGAATTTCAGATTACCGGCTATTCGTTGTAATCTACTGAATGCGATAGATGGAGGAGAGAAAGATATTTCTATTGCAATTCTTCGGTTTTTCGACGAGTATGTAGCCGAGGTTCAGAAACATATGCGGTATGAAGAGAGTACTGTTTTTCCTTATGTAAACTCTTTATTGGCAGGTGTAAAGCCCGATATGTACAATATTGCGATATTTCGAAAACGACACGATCAAGTTGAAGCGAAATTGACCGAACTGAAAAATATATTGATAAAATATTATCCGGCATCGAGTAGTAATGAGCTGAATAGCGTGTTGTTCGATATATTTACATGCGAACAAGATTTAGCTTCGCATAATTATATAGAGGATTATCTTTTTATTCCGGTCATTCAAACGCTGGAATATAATATAGAAAGAAAAAAATGAAGCCTGTATTAAAAGTCGTCATAGCAGAACCTTCATTGATTATCCGTAAGGGATTATTGACTGTGTTGAAAAAACTGTCGACTCTCAATATCGAAGCGGCCGAAGTTGCCGATATGCAGCAGCTCCCAGCATTATTGTCGTGGCGTAGGCCAGATATATTGATTATAGATCCGGGATTGGCAGGTATATCGTCTATTATACAATTTAAGAAGAGCCTTGAAGGTCTCTCATTGAAATGCATTGCTTTACAGCATTCTTTGGCAGATGCTTCGGTTTTAAAAATGTATGATGGAGTCATCTCGGTGTACGATTCGGCAGAGCAGATTAAGGAAACGTTTGAATCGATGGTGCAGACTTCTTCTGAAAAAGAAGAACGACAAGAACCGCTCACCGAGAGAGAAAAAGAGATTATTATAGGCGTTGTGAAAGGAATGACCAATAAGCAGATCGCTGAAAAATTGTGTTTGTCTGCCCATACAGTCATAACCCATAGGAGAAACATCGCAGGGAAATTGCAAATACATAGTCCGGCTGGATTGACGATCTATGCCATAGTGAATAAATTTGTGGATATCAATGATATAAAAGATTCTATTTATAGCCGTGAGGAGTGATTACTTCGTTATATAAGTTATTTGATGTTGTTTTTGGGAAAATCCGCCTATTGGTTAGGCGGATTTTTTCATGGTGATAAATGGTAGGAAGTTGGTATGATGTAAATTTGTTTCGACTATCTTTGCATTATAAAAAAGAAAGAATGATTAAAGCCCTGTTTTTCGATATTGACGGTACGCTTGTGAGTTTTCATACTCATCGTATTCCTCGTTCTACGGTAGAATCGTTGGAGAAAGCTAAAAAGAAAGGATTGAAAATCTTTATCTCTACGGGACGACCTTTGACTTATATCAATAATCTCGATGATATCAAAAGCCTTATTGATGGATATATTACTACGAATGGTGCTTATATATTGGTCGGAGATAAGGTAATCGCTTGCCATACAATTCCCAAAGAAGATGTTTGTGCAATGATGAAATTTTCCGATGAGCGGAAATTCCCGTGTATATTGGTGGGAGAATCGGCAGCTCTGGTCTATAACACGACTCGGGAAATCGAAGAATTTTTCCATCGGTTTCTCGATTTGAACGATATCTCCGGTAATATCTCTTTGAGTGCTCTTTTGCAACAACGCATTATACAGATGACACCGATTATTACAGCCGAGGAAGAGGCAGAGATTATGCCTTGTTTATCTTCTTGTGAGTCCAGTCGGTGGTATCCTGCTTTTGCCGATGTAACCGCTAAGGGAGTAGATAAAGGAGAGGGGGTGAAATCGGTTGCAAAATATTGTGGTTTTTCCATAAGCGAAGTAATGGCGTTTGGCGATGGAGGAAACGATACCAATATGTTGAAAGTCGCGGGTATTGGTGTCGCTATGGGTAATGCCGGAGATTCGCTAAAAAAGGTAGCCGATTATGTGACAACTACTGTCGATGACGATGGTATAAAACGAGCTTTGGAGTATTTTCATGTAATATAAAAACCGCCCGATAATATAAAATCGGGCGGTTTTCTATATATGATCGGTTGTTTTTACGGTATTACCACACTAAACTCAGCGATAGAGGTCTTTTGGTTTCCGTTTATCTCTTCGATGGGTTCTAATTTCAAGTATCTTGTTTCCAAGACTTTCCCGAATGTGACGAATTGAGGAATAGGATTGTTCTTTATGTTGCTGAATTCACCGTTAAGTATAATGCCTTTCCATTCTTTTCCGTCGTTACTTTGATACAAATTATAGTGGAAAATAGTCCCATCGGTATTCCCTTCTTGTACCGGTGTGTAACAGAACCCTTTTATGCTTCGTATTTTTCCGAGATCGATGAGGATAGGAGAAAGACCGTCGCTGTAAATAGCAGTCTCGATTTTTTTGTCAATAGCTTCTACTGCTTCTTTATCTCCGATAAGACACTCTTGGGGAGTGAAAACCGAATTTTGTGCTTCTTCTGATTTTTCTATAATAGGGTTTGCATAGAATATTCCGGTTCGTAATATGGAGAAATCGGCTCTTGTCCGATTAATAGTCACTCTTAATTTGTCGGCGATAACATCGTCGAATCTCACCAGTCGTTTATATCCTATTGTTGTGCCTTCGGAGATTTTTTCCCATACTCCGTTTATCGAAGCCTCTACGGTAAATGCTTCAATTCGTTGCCCGTTCTGTATATCCTCTTGCAGTAAGAGTGTATTCACGGGAGTCGTAGCCGTTATATTTATCTCGAAGGAATCGCCCTCTTTCCCGGTAATTTTTTCGTGAGAAGTTTTTCCATAATCGGTTGCAAATGTATGGCTTATATATTGAGCCAGTTCTTGAAGCCGTTTGGTGTCGTTTTCATGAATCAACCCCCTTGTGTCGGGAGGAATATTGAGCAGTAAAACAGAATTGTATCCTACCGATTTGAAATAGATGTCCACCAATGTAGAAAGCGATTTTACCTTATCGTCTTCTTCCCGATGATAGAACCAGCCCGGACGAATCGATACATCGACTTCCGACGGGTACCAAAATAATTCGGTCGCTTGTTCTAAAAGGGCTCGACTGCCGAGGTCTTTGGATAAATGGGATATACCTATTGCATTACAAACGCTGTCTGAACGGGAGTAACTACTCGGAATGAGGGCTGTTGCGCTCCATTCGGTTTCCCGCCCATATCCTTTTTCGTTTCCTACCCATCTCACGTCATCGCCCATAATGGCTGTGACAGCTTGGGGTTGCAATTCTCGTATGGTTTTAAGGATCGAGTCCCAGTCATATTCTTGTTTTTTACCATTAGGACCTTCACCGCAAGCCCCGTCGAACCAAACTTCGTGTATTTCGCCGTAGTTTGAGAGTAACTCGGTAAGTTGTTCGATGAAAAATTTATTGTATTCGGGCGAGTTTCCGTAGCAAGATGCATTTCTGTCCCACGGAGATAGGTAAACACCGAATTTGATACCATATTTGTCGCAAGCCTCTTTCATCTCTTTGACTACATCGCCTTTTCCTTCTTTCCAGGGTGATGAAGCGACCGAGTGACTGGTTGTAGCAGTGGGCCATAAACAAAAACCGTCATGATGTTTGGCTGTGAGAATCACCATTTTAAATCCGGCATCTTTCAGCGTTTTTACCCATTGTTCGGCATCTAACTGAGTGGGGTTAAAAAGTTTGGGATCTTCCTTCCCGTCTCCCCATTCCCGATTGGTAAAGGTGTTTATACCGAAGTGTAGAAATGCGGTCAGTTCCAATTGCTGCCATGCTAGTTGTTGGGGTGTAGGAGTCAGGTGTGCTGCCATTTCGACTTTTTGTTCGATTGTCGAGCCTTCGGGAAAAACGAGATGTTTTTCGTAATATTGTTTTTTGTTTGACTGACAACCTACGAATAGGGCACAAATAGTGAGAAAAACACATGTATTTTTCATTGGGTATAAATAATTAGTTTCCGTACAAAGATAATGATTCTATACAAAAAATAAAATACCTGTAAAATGTATGCTTTTTAAAGTCAAAAGATAATGAGCGTTTAGTAGGTGCATATCGAATATCGGATTTCATTCGCTTATTCCATAGTAGTTTCCATTTCCTCGTTCCGTATTTTACCTTGTATTCTTATGAGTTTGGAAAAATATGCCCGGAATTTCGGGAGATAAGTGTGTCATATATGTGATTAGCGTAAAGTCTTCCTATGGGGAGAAATATTTCTTTCCCAATAAGTTTTATTTTTTTCTTGGAAAACATTTCGATTTTTTCGATAGGTACGATATATGAACGGTGAATGCGGAGAAAATTTTCTTCGGGCAAAATTTCTTGAATCGTTTTCATGTTTGTTCGGGACAGTATGTATCCCCCGTTTTCCCGGAAAATTTTAGTATAGTTTTCCATCGCTTCGATATATAGAATGTCATTAATGGGAATTGTTACGTTGGCATATTCTTGTTTGATAACGATATTCTCGGGGACTTTTTCTGTTTCTATTCTGCGAATGGCTTTCTCGACAGCTTTTTTAAATCTTTCGTAAGCAAACGGTTTGTGTAGGAAATCTACGGCATCGAGGTCGAATCCGTTGAGTGCGTATTGAGCGTGTGCAGTGGTGAATATAAAGCAACACTCTCTGGGTAGAGCGTGAGCGATATCCAGTCCGTTGATACTATTCATTTCTATGTCGAGGAAAACCAAATCGGGTTTGTGTCGTTTGATCTCTTCCAACCCAATACGAGGTTCGCTGAATGTCGAAAGATCCAAATTTCCAAACCGTTCACAAAATTGAGTGATGACAAGTAAAGCTAGAGGTTCGTCGTCAATAGCTATACAAGAAAATTTTTTCATTGTAGTCGAATAGTTAGTCTGATTTTATATTGTCGGTTTTCTTGGACAGTCGTTAAATTAAAACGACCCGGATAGAGCAATTCTAATCGCTTGCGGCAATTTTCGATGCCGATAGCAGGGGTCTTTTCCTTTTTTTCTTTCATGACCGTATTTTCTGTTTCGAAAAGGAGTTGTCCGTTTTTCACTATAATTCTGATGAGTACAGTGCAATCTATATCGGAAGATGTACCGTATTTAAAAGCGTTTTCCACGAATGTAATAAGGATCATAGGGGGAATTGGAGCTTGGTCATCGTCGGTTTGTGTTTCGAAAGAAATGTGGGTATGTTTATTTAGTCTGAGAGCTTGTAAATCGACATATTGGCGAATATAATCTATCTCGTTACAAACGGGAATGGTTTCTGATGTAGTTTGTGCATACATATATTTGAGAATGTTGGAGAATTGAATAAATGCCGATTCTGTTTTATCGGATTTGGTCAATACCAAACCATATAATGCATTGAGTGTATTGAATAGAAAATGAGGATTGATTTGTGCCTTGTAAAGAGCCAATTCCGCTTTATTCTTTTCTGCTTCGATTTCTTGTTTGGATAGAATTTGGCGAAATAGTTCGAATGTCAGTTCTATGGCGAGACTGAATCCGGTGACGATGAGAAAGAAAAACCATACGGTTTGTGTTCGCATGTGCTGTCGTATACCCAAGTCCAGAGAAGAAGTGGAAAACTTGTCTTTTGGAATAGGTATCTGGCTGAGTCCCCATGTGATTATCAATAGAGCCGCTATAAGAAAAAAAACTTGTCCGAATTTATGTCTTAAAAAAAGTGAGGGTATGTTGGCTTTGCGGTAAGTAAAATAAAGGGCATATAAGTAAACGATCAATGTTAACATGAAATAGGTGTGGTGTATGATCCATTTTTCCACAGGAACTAACATGATAATCAGTGGTAGTATAACCAAACAAAAAAGTAAGTCTATGTATGTACTGATACGAGTCTGCCTCATATTTTCATTTATGTGTCGGTTTATATTGAAGAGAGAGTAGTCGTTGAAAAATTTCTTTTATGACAAAGGTAGAGCTTTCTTGTGAATTTGTCAATTGTCATCATTTGCTGTTCGGCATCACTTTTTAGTCGTTTATCAATACATGTTTATATGGTAGCAATATAATTTATAAATTTGAGAATTACTTTTCGGGGTAACGAAGATTAATCGCAAATTAAATAATCATCACATAAAACAGTAAAAATGAAACAATTTATTATTGCTATGGCTGTATTGTCTATGCTCTCGGCATGTAAAGAATCCCAACGAAGAGAAGGCACAGCAATGTACAAAACAATTACCGTAGAACCGACAAATAGGACTTTAAAGTCGGGATATACGGCGACACTGCGTGGACGCCAATTTGTAGAAGTACGTCCGCAAGTAAGCGGAATTATTACCGAAATAAAGATAAACGAAGGTGATGCTGTTCATAAGGGACAAACACTTTTTATCATAGATCAAGTGCCTTATAAAGCAGCTCTTGAAACTGCTGTGGCTAATGTGAAAAGTGCCGAAGCCAAGTTGGCTACGGCTCGACTTTCAGCTGAAAGCAAGGCCGAACTTTTTAAAGAACAGGTCGTTTCTGAATTTGATCTTCAAACGGCAAAAAATGAATTAGCCGAAGCAGAAGCGGCTTTGGCCCAAGCGAAAGCACAAGAAACAAATGCTCGTAACGATCTTTCATATACAGAGGTTAAAAGTCCGGTAGACGGTGTTGCTAGTATGATTCCTTATCGGGTGGGGGCTTTGGTGAGTAGTACTATTTCCGAACCTTTGGTATCGGTGTCTGACGATCAAGAAGTGTATGCTTATTTTTCCATGTCGGAGAATCAAATTCTCGACTTGCTTCAACAATATGGTTCTCTGCAAAAGGCGATGTCGCAAATGCCTGACGTAGAACTTACATTGAGCAATGGTAAGGCTTATGTACAACAGGGTAAGATTGATGCCATTAGTGGAACCGTCGATGAAAGTACCGGAGCAATCAGTTTGCGAGCCTCTTTTTCTAATCCCGATGGACTGTTACGTAACGGTGGAAGCGGGACGGTTCTTATTCCTACGGTAAGAAAAAATTGTATCGTTATTCCTCAGACGGCCACTTATGAGTTACAAAATCGGGTATTCGTTTACAAAGTTGTTGAAGGAAAGGCGAAATCTGCTCCGGTCGAGGTATTTAAATTGAATAACGGTACAGAGTATATCGTAGAATCGGGTCTTAATTCGGGAGATGTCGTTATTGCCGAAGGAGCCGGATTAGTACGAGAGGGAACGATAATAGAAAGTCAGACGACCCAAGAATAACGTGTTGCCATGAAAATAAAAGTATTTATAGATCGCCCCATATTGGCGGGCGTTATATCCGTCGTGATACTCATTATTGGATTGATAGGTCTTTCCCAGTTGCCCATAGAACAATTCCCGGAGATAGCTCCTCCTACGGTTAGTGTTTCGGCCAGTTACACAGGGGCTAATGCCGAAACTGTGCAAAAGAGTGTGGTCGTACCTTTGGAAGAAGCTCTCAATGGAGTGGAGAATATGATGTACATGGTTTCATCATCTACGAATACTGGCTCTGCGAGAATTACAATCTATTTTCGTCAGGGTACAGATCCCGATATGGCGATGGTCAATGTACAAAATCGTATAGCTAGTGCCCAGGGGCTTTTGCCTGCCGAGGTTACGCGGAGTGGAATTACGGTTCGTAAACGACAGACGAGCAATATTAAAGCATTGGCTCTTTATAGTCCAGATAATTCATTCGATGAAAGTTTCTTGAACAACTATTTGAAAATAAATATTGAACCCCGTCTTTCTCGTATAGCTGGCGTCGGCGAGGTGAATGTGATGGGAGCCGATTATTCGTTGCGTATTTGGCTCGATCCGGGTAAGATGGCAAAATACGGGTTGGTCCCGACAGATATAACGACGGTTCTCGATGAACAAAATTTGGAGGCTCCTACCGGGACTTTGGGTGCGGAGTCGGAAAATATGTTTCAATATGTATTGAAATACCGGGGGCGTTATGAAGACGAGAAAGATTATGAAAATTTGGTAATCAAGTCTCTTGCCAGTGGAGAAGTGTTAAGATTGAAAGATGTTGCTCGGATAGAGCTGGGTTCCCGTACTTACACTTATATTGGAGAGGTGAATGGACATCCTGGCTCTAACTGCATGATTGCGCAAACTTCCGGTTCGAATGCGAATGCGATTATCGAGGAGGTAGACAAAGTCGTAGCCGAAATTTCAAAATCTTTGCCTAAGGGTATGGAGTTGGTAGATTTGATGAGTTCCAAAGACTTTCTCGATGCTTCTATCAAGAACGTGATAAAAACATTGGTCGAAGCTATCCTTTTGGTGATATTTGTTGTGTATGTATTTTTGCAAAGTATGCGTTCGACGCTCATACCTTCTATTTCTATCATTGTCTCTCTGATAGGTACGTTTGCTTTCCTTTATGCGGCCGGTTTTAGTCTGAACATGTTGACTCTGTTCGCACTGGTGTTGGTAATCGGGACGGTGGTTGACGATGCGATAGTTGTGGTCGAGGCTGTACAGGCTAAATTCGATGAGGGATATAAATCTTCCTATTTGGCAACCGTCGATGCAATGGGAGGTATAACATCTGCTTTGATTACGACCACTTTTGTTTTCATGGCAGTGTTTATACCTGTTTGTTTCATTGGCGGTACGACCGGAACGTTTTATACGCAGTTCGGTCTCACTATGGCAGTAGCGGTAGCGATCTCAATGGTCAATGCGTTGACTTTAAGTCCGGCATTGTGCGCTTTGATTATGACCCCTCACGTGATTGGAAAAGGAGGCAAAATGAGTTTTTCTTCTCGTTTCCATATGGCATTTGATACGGCATTTCATCGTATCGTGATGAAATATAAAACAGGAGTGTTTTTTATGTTTAAACATAAATGGTTGGCTGGTGTATTGTTGGTAATTGCTGGCGCCGGATTGTTTATTTTGATGAAAACGACGAAAACCGGACTTGTGCCGCAGGAGGATATGGGAACTATTTTTGTAGATGTACGTACTTCTCCCGGAACGAATTTGGAGCAAACTAAGATTGTAATGGACGAAATCGACAGGCGTATCAAGGATATTCCTCAGGTTCGTATATTCTCTAAGGTGACAGGTAATGGTATGATTAGCGGTCAAGGGGCATCGAACGGTATGTTTATCATTCGTTTGAAACCCTGGGACGAACGGACGGGCGATGAAGATGAAATAAATGCCGTTATCAATGAAATATATAAACGTACAGACGATATATCTTCGGCACAGATTATGGCTTTTGCACAACCGATGATTCCCGGCTATGGCGTAAGCAGTGGATTTGAAATTTATGTGCAGGATCAAAAGGGTGGTACGATTGAGGATTTGTTGAAATATACGCGTCAGATGATCGACGCTTTGAATGCCAGACCCGAAATCGCACGTGCCACGACTTCGTTCGATACTAAGTTCCCTCAATATTTGGTCGAGGTAGATGCTGCCCGCTGTAAACGTAACGGAGTATCGCCGTCGGAAGTGCTGAATGTATTGTCGGGATATATAGGAGGAAACTATGCATCGAATATGAACCGTTTCTCGAAATTATATCGAGTGATGGTGCAGGCTTCACCGGAATTTCGGTTAGATACGGAAGCATTAAATAATATGTTTGTCCGTAATTCAGATGGTGAAATGTCCCCGGTTAGTCAATATTTGACACTGACTCGTGTGTATGGGGCTGAAACGCTGTCTCGTTTTAATCTTTTTTTGGCTATTAGTGTTAACGGCACACCTGCGGCAGGGTACAGCTCGGGACAAGCTATTCAGGCAGTTCGAGAGGTCGCGGAAGAGACACTTCCCGAAGGCTACGGATTCGAGTTCGGAGGAATGTCTAGGGAAGAGGCATCGTCGGGTAGTACCACTACGTTGGTATTTGTGATATGTGTTGTATTTATCTATTTGATTTTGTGTGCTTTATATGAAAGTCTTTTCATTCCCATCGCGGTAATTCTTTCCGTTCCTTTTGGTTTGGCCGGAAGTTTCTTGTTTGCTAAAATGTTTGGCTTGGAAAATAACATCTACTTGCAAACCGGACTAATCATGTTGATAGGATTGTTGGCGAAAACGGCGATTTTGTTGACAGAATATGCTTCGGAACGTCGTCGGCATGGTATGACAATTACCCAAGCGGCAATCTCGGCAGCTCAGGTTCGGTTACGTCCGATCCTTATGACTTCGCTTACCATGATATTCGGTATGTTACCTATGATGTTTTCGTCGGGTGTAGGAGCTAACGGGAATATTTCTATCGGTGTAGGAACTGTCGGTGGTATGTTAATCGGTACGATAGCTTTATTGTTTATTGTTCCTGTGTTGTTTATCGTATTCCAGACTTTACAAGAAAGATTAATGCCGGAACGTAAGTTACCCAAAATTGAAGAAAATAAATAAACTTGTGAATCATTGATATGAAAAGGATAATTATAGGTTTGTTATTATTGACCGGATTGAGCGGTTGCCACATATATAGGACGTATGAACGTCCTGAATTATCGGGAGTCGATAGTCTGTATCGAGTTCCGGCAATGACAGAAGATACGATGTCGCTTGCTGATTTTTCGTGGAAAGAACTTTTTACCGATACGGTTTTACAGCAGCTTATCGAAAAAGGAATAGCAAATAATACCGATTTGAATATAGCTCGATTGAAAGTGCGTGAAGCAGAAGCTTTGTTGACCTCTTCTAAGTTGGCGTATTTGCCTTCCGTTTCTCTTACTCCGCAGGGAACAATCAAGAGTATAGAAGGAAATAGTCCGACTAAGACGTATAATTTGGCTGCATCGGCCGATTGGGAATTAGATATATTCGGACGTCTCACTAATGCCAAACGAGAGGCAAAGGCTGTGTTAGAGCAAAGTCAAGCTTATAAGCAAGCCGTCCAGACTCAGTTGATCGCTACGATCGCAAATAGTTATTATACACTGTTGATGTTGGATAAGCAACTCGATATTAGTAAACGAACGGCCGAGATATGGGCAGAGAATTTACGCGTTATGAAGGCTTTGAAAAAAGCGGGGCAAACTACTGAAATGGCTGTTGCTCAAATCGAAGCAAGTAAATTGTCGGTCGATGCTTCTTTATTGTCATTAGAACAGCAAATTACTGAGGTGGAAAATTCTTTATCGTCTTTATTGGGAGTAGTTCCTCAGAGGATAGATCGTTCGACATTGGATATGCAGTCCTTTCCCGATACTTTATCGGTAGGAGTACCTTTGCAGTTGTTGCAGAGACGTCCAGACGTACGCCAAAGCGAAGCTGTATTAGCCGAATCTTTTTATACGACAAATCGGGCTTATTCGGCTTTTTATCCTGCCATTACGCTAAGTGGTTCGGCGGGGTGGACGAATGCAGCCGGAGCTATTATTTCTAATCCGGGGGAATGGTTGTTTTCTGCGGTGGGGGCATTGGTACAACCGCTTTTCAACAGAGGACAGAATATAGCTAATTTGAAAGTTGCAAAAGCTCGACAAGAGGAGGCTTTACTCACTTTCCGCCAGACACTCCTTAATGCTGGAACAGAAGTAAATGATGCTTTGTTACAATGGCAAGTTGCACGCCGACGATTGGATTTGGATCGACAGCAAATTATCTCGCTTCAATCGGCAGTCAGGAGTTCCGAACTACTGATGCGTCATAGTTCACAGAACTATTTAGAAGTACTTACCGCACGCCAGACTCTTTTGGATGCCGAGTTATCGGCCGTATCCGATCGTTTTGAAGAGATACAGGGAGTTATTAATCTTTATCATGCGTTAGGCGGAGGATATTAGGTAAGAAATAATTTTATTATAATAAATGACTCACCCTAAAAGTTCGAACTTTTAGGGTGTTGTTTTTTGTGATTAGTATAGAAATCAAGGTCATAAATAAATCGAAATGACAAAAAAACTTTCGTTTACTTTCGATTTATATCTTTTTGAGAAAAAATATTATCTTTGGCAAAATTATATATAAGTCAAATATAACAGTAAACTCTATATAGAGTTCGTTTTGTATTTGTCGCAAAGAAAGTACCAATGAAAGCAGAAACAAAATGTTGGATTATGGAGAGTTGTTTCAGTATTTTCACGGAAATAAGAAATAGTTGTTTAATATAATAAATACAAGACCTTCTAATATTTAAATGATTCTATGAAAACATTATTCCAATCTTTTTCTCCCTATTTAACGGGAGTAGCAGCGACTACTGTTGTTTTTTCTTTTTCGTCATGTAAGAAAGAAAATAAAGTTCCTCCTCGTTATAATATTGTTTATATTATGACAGATGACCATACCGGACAAATGATGAGTTGTTATGATACTCGCTATATCGAAACTCCTAACTTGGATAGAATTGCTCGGGACGGAGTTCGGTTCACGAATAGTTTTGTAGCGAATTCATTAAGTGGGCCGAGTAGGGCGTGTATGCTTACGGGTAAACACAGTCATGCGAATGGGTTCACCGATAATACGACTTGTGTATTCGATGGTTCGCAGCAGACGCTGCCTAAACTTTTGCAGACTGCGGGTTACCAAACCGCTATCGTGGGGAAATGGCATTTAGAGAGTATGCCTACGGGATTCGACTATTGGGAAATTCTTCCCGGTCAGGGCGATTACTATAATCCCGATTTTATAACGATGAATAATGATACGGTTCGAGAAAAGGGTTACTTAACTAATATTATTACCGACAAAAGTATAGATTGGTTGGAGAAAGGTCGTGATAAGGAGCAGCCCTTTTGTTTGTTTATTCATCATAAAGCTATTCACCGCGACTGGCTGCCTGAATTGAAATATCTCACGTTATATGAAGATAAAGAGTTTTCAATGCCCGATAATTTTTATGATGATTACGAGGGGCGGCCGGCTGCTGCTGCGCAAACGATGAGTATTGCAAAAGACATGGATATTATTTATGATACGAAAATGTATCGTGAGGGAATGAAGTCACGTTTGAAGAAAGCCTATGGACGTAAGATAAAACGGCTTACTCCCGAAGATCGGGTAGCCTATGATGCGGTATATGATTCTATAACTGATGTATTTTTTCGGGAGAATCCACAGGGGAAGGAGCTGGTTGAGTGGAAATATCAACGGTTTATGCGTGATTATGCAAAAGTTGTGAAGTCGTTGGACGATAATGTCGGACGAGTGTTAGACTATTTGGAAAAGGCCGGGTTATTGGATAATACGTTGGTTGTCTATACTTCCGATCAAGGATTTTATATGGGAGAACATGGCTGGTTTGATAAACGGTTTATGTATGAAGAGTCTATGCGAACACCGCTTGTTATGCGTTTGCCGAAAGGTTTTCAAAAGCGAGGCGATATTACCGAATTGGTGCAGAATATAGATTATGCACCGACATTCCTCGAATTGGCCGGTGTGGAGATTCCCGATGATATACAAGGTATTTCATTGATGCCGTTATTGGAGGGCGAGCATCCGCAAGACTGGCGATCTTCTCTTTATTATCATTTTTATGAATATCCGGCAGAACACATGGTAAAACGCCACTATGGCGTTCGTACTGAACGTTATAAATTGATACATTTCTATGACGATATCGATCAATGGGAACTATACGATTTGCAAACTGATCCCACGGAAATGAACAATCTTTTCGATAAGCCGGGATATGAAAGTATAATCGAGAAATTGAAACAGGAATTGGTCGGACTTCAAACTTTATACGGAGATTCGATAGAGTACCGATTACGGGATAAAAAATTATAGGATAAAAATTAGGGAGAGAAATTTAGAAATAAGTTATTCAATATAAAGTTATGGTGATGAAGAAAGTTTTTTGGATTATTTTGTGTATGTTTTTTATCCCCCTAGTTACTTTTGCCGGGAATATGAAATTGCATTATGATCGTCCGGCAGAGTATTTCGAAGAGGCTCTCGTGATAGGGAATGGGACGATGGGAGCGACTTTATATGGCGGTGTAAAAAAAGATAAGATTTCATTTAACGATATAACACTTTGGACAGGAGAACCCGAAAGTGAAAATTCTTCTCCCGATGCTTTTAATGTTATTCCCGAAATCAGAGCTTTACTGGATAATGAGGATTATGAAGGGGCAGATAAGGCTCAATACAAGGTACAAGGACATTACAGCGAAAATTATCAACCACTTGGAACATTGACGATAGAATATCTTGATGATACAGCAGGTATTTCTGATTACCACCGATGGCTCGATATTGGTAATGCTACGGCACGAACGCAATACTTGAAGGACGGAAAACTTTTTACGAGCGATTATTTTGCATCGGCTCCCGATTCGGTGATTGTCATTCGTTTGAAATCTGAAAATAAGGAAGGAATTCATGCGTTGCTTTCGTTCGATTCTCCGTTACCTCATAGCTCGCAGGTGGCCGATAATGAAATATCTGTTGAAGGTTATGCGGCTTATCATTCGTTTCCGGTTTATTATAAGGCGGAAGATAAGCATCGCTATGATCCGGAAAGAGGCATTCACTTTAAGACTCTTGTGAGGGTTTTGAGTGTCGATGGGAGTGTAAAGAATCGATACTCGGATAGTCGTATCGAGATTGACGGGAGCACAGAAGTGCTCATTTTGATAGCGAATGTTACGAGTTTTAATGGTTTTGACAAGGATCCGGTTAAAGAGGGGCGTAATTATCGCAGTCATGTAGAAAAACGTATGAAGTGTGCCATCGGTAAAACTTATGATGCTTTGCGAGAGGCACATATTAGAGACTATAAATATTATTTCGACCGTGTAAAACTCGATTTAGGAAATACAGATGATGATATTGCGGCATTGCCGACAGACAAACAGTTACTTTTTTATACCGATTGTAAGCAACAAAATCCAGATTTAGAGGAACTTTATTTTCAATTTGGACGCTATTTGCTCATATCTAGCTCTCGTACTCCGGGAGTCCCGGCCAATTTGCAGGGCCTGTGGAACGAAAGTGTGCTTCCGCCTTGGAGCAGTAACTATACAGTCAATATTAATCTCGAAGAAAATTATTGGGCTTCCGGTACGACTAATCTGATAGAGATGCAATATCCGCTGATAGAGTTTATTGCTAATCTCAGTAAGACGGGAAGAAAAACCGCAAAGGATTATTATGGAGTAGAGCGAGGTTGGTGCTTGGGGCATAATTCAGATGTTTGGGCGATGACGTGTCCTGTTGGTCTTAATGAGGGGGACCCTTCATGGGCTTGTTGGACGATGGGGGGTACATGGTTGTCTACTCACATTTGGGAGCATTATCTTTTTACATTGGACAAGGAATTTTTGTGTAAATTTTATCCTGTGTTAAAGGGGGCAGCAGAGTTTTGCATGGATTGGTTAGTCGAGAAAGATGGAAAACTTGTGACCTCTCCCGGAACCTCTCCCGAAAATAAGTACATTACGCCTGATGGGTATGTGGGAGCTACTTCCTATGGAAACACTTCCGATTTGGCGATGATACGCGAATGCCTTATTGATGCCGCCGAAGCCTCGAAGGTGCTCGGGGTGGATAAGTCTTTCAGGAAAAGAATTAAAAAGACTCTTTCTCGGTTGTATCCGTATCAAATTGGGAAGGACGGTAATTTGCAAGAGTGGTATTACGACTGGCAAGATCAGGACCCATATCATCGGCATCAATCTCATCTTTTCGGGTTGTATCCGGGACATCATTTGTCGGTTGAGGAAACTCCCGAATTGGCGGCAGCTTGTGCCCGTACACTCCAAATTAAAGGAGATGAAACGACCGGTTGGAGTACCGGGTGGCGTGTAAACCTTTTGGCTCGGTTACGAGACGGAGAAAAAGCCTATCATATGTATCGTAGGCTTCTTCGGTATGTCAGTCCCGATAACTATAAAGGAGAAGATGCGCGGCGTGGGGGTGGAACTTACCCGAATTTGTTGGATGCTCATTCGCCTTTTCAAATAGATGGTAACTTTGGCGGGTGTTCGGGTGTTATAGAAATGCTCATGCAATCTTCAACCAATAAGATCGTTCTTCTTCCGGCATTGCCAGAGTCTTGGGCCGATGGTAAAGTACAAGGTATTTGTGCTCGTGGCGGGTTTGTCGTCGATATGGAATGGAAAAATAGAGAAGTTGTATCATTAATTGTCTCTTCCCTTAAAGGAGGACGAACTGAGATTTGCTTCAATGGAGTTTCGAAAAAAGCCGTATTTAAAGCCGGTGAGAAGAAAAGATTGTTGTAGTTGAAAAGTAGTATGCATTATTCTATTTTTAGTTAAATAGTTATCTTTATTTTAACATCTGTTTTAACTTTATGAATTAACACTGCGAAATTCTTCTCTTTATCTAAATTTGAAAACTTAAAAGGTCATAAAGACTATTGATTCTGAAAAATATCGTTTAGCTATCAATCGGGTAAGCGTTATTTCCCTTTTTGTGCTAAAAACATATTAAAATGTTTGGTTATAAAGAACAAAACACCCAAATGAAAATGATTGGTATGTTGATTATTATTAGTTTTTTTGTGAAAAGTTAATACCATTGATTATAAAAAATTAATATTATTATTTATCCTTACTTTATTCGGAATGAGTTGTGTAGTTGCTCAAGACAATAATCTATCTCAAACTTCCGACTTAAAAGCTTATGTAGATAGCCTTTCTACAAAGTTAAATACATTGCAACATGATTATGATTACCTGTATTGTCGTCATGAAATTAATCAGCTACAGTCTGAACTTAACGATTTACAGCATGATGTAAATATTAGGTCAAATGCTATTCTTATCAAGTGTTTTCTTGGAAGATATGATTCTGATTTATACTCTATTTATAGAAGTGGTTACAACTCACAGGTTGACTTATATGACTCTTTTAAGGAAAGTGTTGAACTTGTTCAAAGGGCAGTAAGATTAAGGATTCTTTCTTCTAATTTTACCCAAAATGAAATAGACGTTTTGATGAATGGCTGTGAAACTCTTGATCGTTGTTTATCAGCACTGCAATCTGCATTAGATTATTGTGAGCTTGTTATAGGCATATATAGAGATTTGAAATAATTTTCGTCTTTTAATAGCATGAAAAGTTAGAGTATCTTTGTGGTACTCTAATTTTTTTGTACTATGAAAATAATTATCAACGGTAAAACTGCTATTCTAAGGAAAGGAACATCGTTTAAGTTCGTTTCTGAAAATTACTCTGTAATGCTACGGAGTATTTCAGTTTTCATTATCGTAGATATTTTAAACCTCCTCCCCTGTGTTTCCTGCAAGAAAATATAGGGAGGGTGGCGTAGCCGGAGGGGCTGTGGAATACAGAAGTTAAAAACTATTACTCTTTAAAAAAACATAGAGTGTCTCATGGGGAGAGGCACTCTGTGTTTTGAATATTCTAATTTTAAATAATGAGGTTATTCCTTCACGGTGAAAGAGCCTTTAAGTCCTTCGGTACTGTTCGGGGCAACCCAGATGTCAAACTGTCCGGCTTCTACCTTCTTGATTAAATCTTTACCGTAGAAGGCCAGTTCCGAGATGGGCAATTTGAACGATACGGTTTGAGCTTCGCCGGCTTTCAAGGCAAGGCGTTGGAACCCTTTTAACTCTTTGACGGGGCGAGTGATAGATCCTACCAAATCGCGAACATAAAGTTGCACGACTTCGGTACCGTCGATGTCGCTCGTGTTTTTGATCGTAGCGGTGACTGTAAGCGTATCGTTGGCATTCACTTCGTTGCTCGACAGGTTAAGATCGGAGTATTCGAATGTGCTATACGAAAGACCGTATCCGAATGCGAACAACGGGTCTTTTCCCGAATCCAAGTAGAACGATGTGTTGCCGAGCGATGTTTGCGGGGCTTCCAGCGGAATGTCGTTTATCGGGGTAATCCAATTTTGTGCCGGCCGGCCGGTATTGTTGTGATTATAATACATGGGGATTTGTCCCACTTCGCGCACGAAGGTCACCGGCAGTTTTCCACTGGGGTTGGCCTTTCCGTAGAGCAAGTCCATGATAGCCAATCCGCCCATCGTACCCGGGTGGAAGTTATAGAGAACCGCGTCGGCATAGGGCAGGTCGCGCTCGATCGTGAGCGGCCGGCCGGCCATAACGACCATAACGACCGGTTTGCCGGTGCTTTTTATGGCTTTGAGCAGTTCCGATTGTTTGCCTATCAAGTTGATGTCGCTCAACGAGTGAGCCTCTCCCGACAGGATAGCCTCTTCGCCGACAAAGACAACAGCCACATCGGCTTGGCGGGCGATGCTTTTTGCCCTTTCGAAATTACGGGTGCTCTCGTCTCTCGAATGACCCAGCCCGGCCTCGTAGTAGTATTTTATGTGTTTGTATTCGTCGCTTTGCAAGGCTTTCAACGGAGTTACGGTGTGGTTTTTGTCGCCGTCGAACGACCATGTGCCCAGTTGGTCGTAGGGTGCGTGAGCCATAGGGCCGATAATGGCTACGGTCTTATTCTCTTTCAACGGAAGCACACCGTTGTTCTTCAATAAGATAGCCGATTCGGTAGCGGCTTGCCGAGCCGTTTGCAAATGTTCGTCGGAGTAGATTGTCGAAGTTTCCACTTCGTCGACATAGGGATTTTCAAATAATCCCAGCCGATATTTAATGCGCAGGATATTGCGAACCGCATTGTCGATGACGTCTATGGAAACTTTGTTCTCGGCGATTAGTTCGGGCAAGTAGTCGACGTAGGTCTGGCTCACCATTTCCATGTCGAGACCGGCATTGGCCGAGAGGCGGGCCACATCTTTTCGGTCGGCGGCAAATCCGTGGTTAATCATTTCGACCATGGAGCACCAGTCCGAAACGACAAAACCGTCGAATCCCCATTCATCGCGCAATACCGTGCGCAGGAGGAAATCGTTGCCCGAGGCGGGAACCCCGTCGTTGTCGTTGAACGAGGTCATTAGCGTGGCGGCTCCGGCTTCGACCGTTTTTTGGAACGGAGGCAGATAGACGTTGCGCAATAGGCGCTCGGGGATATTGGTCGAGTTGTAATCCCGTCCGCCTTCCGAGGCGCCGTAGCCGACAAAGTGCTTCACACATGCGGCGATGGCGTCGTTGTCAGAGAGGTTGTCCCCTTGGAATCCACGCACCATGGCGACACCCAGTTCACTGGCCAGATAGGGGTCTTCGCCCAGACTCTCGGCAATACGTCCCCAGCGGGCGTCGCGAGAGATGTCGAGCATGGGAGCGAAGGTCCATGTAATACCTTGCTCGCGGGCTTCGGTAGCGGCCATGTGGGTGCCTTTCTCCACGAGTTGCGGGTCGAACGAGGCTGCCATGCCCAGCGGAATGGGCAGTACCGTTTTGTAGCCGTGGACAATATCCCGCCCGATGATGAGGGGGATACCCAGCCGTGACTCTTCGACGGCAGTTTTTTGTATTTCGTTGATTAGTTTCGGGTCTATGTTGAGCATCGAGCCCAACTCACCATTGCGCACTTGGGCTTTGATGGAGTCCAAGGATTTATCGAAATGGATTTGGTTCATTTGTCCGATTTTCTCTTCGAGCGTCATTTGGCTCAACAGATCTTCTATAAAACGATCTTCTTCGGTTTTTCCTGTTTGTGTACAGCTTGTAGCGAATAAAGCGGCCATGCAGATGACAAACAATCCTTTTTTCATTGTATAAGAGGAATTAAGTGGGTTATAAAACTATTTTGCAAGTATGATGTTGTGTCGCGTTGCGCAGTTGGAGCAGATAGACGCCCGAAGCGTTGGCGGGCAATTGTATCGTTTCGTCGTTTTCTATCGTTTTGGAGAACAGGGTTTGTCCGCATAACGAGTAGCACGAAACAAGGCAACTCCCGTCTATCCCCTTTATGACGAGTTCTTTTTCGACCGGTCGGGTATATACTTCGATATTTGATTTTGTCATTTCGGTATAGCCCGATGAGTTGTCCGATGATACGAGCAGTTGCAGTTTCCGTGTGTCGTCGGCCTCCGACGAATAGAAATAGAGCAGGCCGGTGGCGTCGGTATCGTTCATCTTCAACTGTAATGTGACGAGGGATTGTTGGGCTTCGATTTGCTCTTTTACCCAGTCGGTCACGTTCCATTCCACATAACTGTCGAGCTCATTGCCCAAAACTTTCGTTTCGCCGATGGTGGTGAAATCGGTGGGTTTCGTGTCCCAAGTCATGGTGGTATATTGCTGGGTATTGCCCGCTATGCCTACCGGGTGAGTCTCTTTCCGCACCCAACTCGGGTAGATGCAGTCGTAATAGTAGGCACGCAATACGATGCGGTTGGCCTCGGGATCGATTTTATCGATTGGGAACGATAGATATGCCTCGCGGGTATGGGTGTCGGAGTTTCCTTTTACCTCCAAATGGTCATCGTCTACATAAGCCGTTGTTTTGTTGGCTTGGTGCACATAGGTGTCGAAAGTAGGCGAGATCGCTTGTTTGCCGATAAAGATTTCGGCTTTTCCCGAAACCTCGCCGCTCTCGGTGGTGCGGTTGCTTATGGCCACGGGCAAGATAGAGGTTTGGGCTGTTACGGTAGGAACTGTTACGATGTACGGGTTTTCCATGATGCTGTCCAACTTTTGTTCCACCCCGTTGACCGAGTAGATGAGATTCCAAGGCGAAACCCCGGTGAAGCGGCAAATGAAAGAGGCGTTTTCGCCGCTTTCGACAATGCTGTTCTTTTCAGAAATTTCGACCGAGGCGGGCATGGGGTCGAACAATTTTTCCAGTTCTTCCATGCAAATGGCAGCCATTTTTTGTTGTATGTATTGCTCTTTTCCGCGCAGCGGGTGCCACCCGAATGTAATGTCGTATATCTTCTCGGTGTCGGCGGCATACTTGATACTCGGTTGTCGTCCGTCTTCGTCTACTACTTTGCGGGTGAAGCCTATATTATCGTCCCATTTGATGAGCGGCAGTTGCCAGCGTTCGGCCAATTCCCTGATGCTTTGGTTGTACGAGATACGGGAATCGTGCCAGTGGGTACACAGGATAATCGTGGCGGGTTTGCCGTTCTCGGTTTGGTAATATTTCGAATTGGGGTTGTTTTTCAAGTTGTAGCAGTCGGCTTTGTATCGCTTGATTACATAGTCGTACGCCGTGTTGTATTGTTGAATGTCGGCGTGTGTGTAGTCTTCGTAATTCTCTTTGATGCCGGTTGTGCTGGCTACGTCTTGGTTGTGTACATGCATGATGATGAATGCGTCGGTGCGTTCGAGTTCTTCGTCGGTGTAAAACCTGTCGTAGAACATATCGGAGGCGGTGTGTTTAATGGCGTCGCCCGATACGGCTTTGTTCATAGCCTCGGCGTTGAAGGCGTCGCACACCAGTTCGAACCACCCGTTCTCGGGGACTGCAAACGAGGCCCCGGCAAGCAGGAAGTGGTATTTATATTCCTGTGCGTATGAAAACAGGGCAAAAAGGGATAAAATCCCCGCTAAGACAGTACGTTTCATATTCATTTGTGTTTTTTGTAATAGCGACTAATTTTTCACTTGGATCTTTGCGGTGGCCTGTATCGCTTTCGACGATGAAGCGACGTGGAGCGAGTAACTGTCGTTCTCCAATTTCCAATCGGCGGTTTGCTCGTCATAGAAAGCGAACGACCGAACCGGTATTTCTATTTCCACTACTTGCTCTTCTCCGGCTTGCAGGAAGACTTTTTTAAATCCTTTGAGCTCTTTGACCGGGCGTAGCACACTGGGCTTTTTCTGGCTCATATATACCTGCACGGTTTCGGCTCCGGGGGTGTCGCCTGTATTTTTCAGGGTAAACGAAATCTTTACAGACTCGTCGGCACGGTATGTTTTTTTATCGGTTCGAGCCTTCCCATATTGGAATGTCGTGTATGAGAGCCCGTATCCGAAGGGGAACAGCGGATCTATTTTTTTTGTGTCGTGCCAGCGATAACCCACCAGAATATCATCTTTGTAATATTGCGTGCCGTTTACACCCGGGTAGGACTCTGCCCCGAAATAGTGGGCGCTGTTGTCTTCCAGTTTTACCGGAATGGAGAACGGCAATTTCCCCGAAGGATTGGCTTCGCCGCAGATGATATTGGCGGTAGCCGTGCCGGCTTGGGAACCCAAATACCACGATTGCATGAGCCCGTCGATTTGCGAGAGCCACGGCATGCTCACGGCATTGCCGCTAATCAGTATGACACCGGTATTGGTATTCACTTGAATAATTTTCTCGATCAACTCGTTTTGTCCGAAAGGCAGGTCCATGCTCCGGCGGTCATCGCCTTCGCAATCTTGTTGAAAGTTTTTGTTGAGGCCTCCGAAGAACAGGACTACATCGGCTTCGCGAGCCACTTTCAAGGCCTCTTGCACGAGCGAGTCGGCGTCGAGTCCCGAGGGTAACTCGTTACTGTAATTGGGCTCGCCCGAAGCATAGCCCAGAGTGAACAGAATATGCTCTTTGCCGTATTTTTCGATCATACCCTCCAACGGCGAGATTTCTTTTTGTGGCTTCAATTCGGAGGAGCCGCCACCGAGGCTCAACTGTTTGACCGCATTCTCGCCAATGACGGCGATTTTCTGGTAGCGACCTTTCTCGATAGGAAAGAAATGATTTTCGTTTTTCAGCAGCACAATACCCTCCTCGGCTATTTTGCGGGCAATCTCGGCGTGTTCGGGAGTAAGTTTACACCCGTAGGGACGGTTCCGGTTCATACTGGTGCGGAAGGTTAGACGCAACACCCGGCGCACTTTCTCGTCCAACAGCGATTCGGGCAACTCCCCGCTCTCTATCTTTTTTAGGAACGGTTGAGCCAAATAATAATCGTCGTAGGCCGAACTCAATCCCCAAGTCAATCCGTTTGTCCAAGAGCCCATTTCGAGATCGAGCCCGTAGCGCGCCGCCTCATCGGTATCGTGAGCCGAGCCCCAGTCGGTCATCATAACCCCATCGAAGCCCCAATCCTTTTTTAGGATTTGGTTGATAAGCAGGTCGTTGTGACTGCAATACTGGCCGCGGAACTTGTTGTATGAACCCATCACTGTCCACACTCCACCTTCCTGTACACCCGCCTTGAATGCCGGTAGATAGATTTCATATAAAGCCCGGTCGCTCACCTCGACATTGATTTTGTCTCGGTCTTTCTCTTGATTGTTCAAGGCTAAGTGTTTCAAGCAGGCGGCGACACCGTTTTGTTGCATACCTTTTACATAGGGGACAACCATGCGGGACGACAGGTAGGGGTCTTCGCCCATATATTCAAAGTTGCGTCCGCTCAGCGGCGTGCGGTAGATATTGACCCCCGGCCCGAGAATGACGTCTTTTTCCCGATAGCGGGCTTCTTGGCCTATGGCGTTGCCATATTTGAATGCCAATTCGGGATTGAACGTGGCCGCCAGACAGGTCAATGCCGGATATGCCGTACAAGAATCGTTGGTCCAGTCGGCATGATCCCAGTTGTCCCATACAAATTCCATGCGCACGCCGTGGGGGCCGTCGCTCATCCACAATTCGGGGATACCCAGCCTCGGGCAGCCGGGTGAACTGAATTTAGATTGGGCATGTATGATGGCGATTTTTTCCTTTAAGGTCATGCGCGACAAGGCATCTTCGACACGAACCTCGATGGGTTGATTGTCGTCCAGATAGGGCGGCGTAGGTTCTTGTGCCATCACTTGCGCTGTCATGGCCAGCAGAACAGCCGAAAGAGTGTTGATTCTTAAAAATGAATGCTTCATAATGATTTTTAGTGAAAAATAGGTTTATCGACACAGACGATATTATTTGAAATATTGTCCTTCTTCCCGCAGCCGTTTGCGCAGGAAATCGACATCTATATTGTGAACATCGTTTTTGGACTGTTTGATAGCCAATGCTGCGGCCAGACCGGCAGCCTCGCCGGTGACCAGCGAAGGGGGCATGACACGCAAACTACCCAAAGCCTCCTCGTCGGTCGAGATGCAGCGTCCCGCTGTCAGCAAGTTCTTTATGCCTTTGGGAGTAAGTATCCGGTAGGGGATACCGTGCGACTCGCCTCGTCCGTAATGCTTGGCTTCGTAGCCTTTGATGTGTATATCCACGAAGTAGCAATTCCGGCCAATCTCGTCGTCGAAGCTCTTGCGGTCCAACCAATCTTGAATCGTGAACACATAGTCGCCCTCGATGCGCCGGCTTTCGCGTATTCCCAGTAACGAAGCGGTCTTGACGATAAATGCGTTCCCATACACTTGCGGCTGGTAATCTTTGAGCATGCGCAGGTATTCGGCGGCCACCTTTCGCCCTTTCACCATGGCGTCCGATATTTGCCACGGGTCGGTCGAGTTGGTCATGGCGATATGCCCCGCATTGAATTGCACCACACTCGGCCCGATGAGGTTGTTGCAGCTATGTTGGTCTATCAACGGGTATTTGCCCGATTTCAAAGCGTCGTGAATGGGGCTATCCTTGTTTTCCCAATAAAGGTTGGGATTTGTCGTGTAGCCGTATGAATCGACATTGGCCACCGAGAAACAGAGGGTGGAGAGCTGCACTTGGTCGCTGTTGTTGCCCATGAAATAGTTGGCTCCGGCCCATACCGAGAGGTCTCCGTCGCCGGTACAGTCAACGAATACTTTGGCTTTGAACGCCGTCAGCCCGTTTTTATTGGCGACGATAATGGCCTCGATGGTGTCGTCCGATGCCATTTCCACATCGGCCAAGCGGGAGAAAAACAATACCTTTGCACCCGATGAGCAGACCATATCGTCATAGACGGTCATGAGTTGCTCGGGGTTGATAGATACCCAGTCCAGTTTATCGGCCGGTTCGTGGGGTACCCCTTTTTTAGCGGCGCGGAATACCTTCTCGGCCAATCCCCGGTAGATGATTTTTTCTCCGTCGGAGAAGGGGCACCAAGCGGGAATCATTCCGGTAGTACCCATGCCGCCCAGTTGGCCTGTCGCTTCGATGAGCAAGGTTTTGGCTCCTTCACGGGCGGCGGCGGTAGCTGCGGTACAGCCGGCGGGGCCGCCACCTACCACAATCACGTCCCATTGACTGTCGATTGCGATTTTTTGGTTTTTGATCGAGAGGGTAGGCTGTTTCTCCCCAGCCTGTAAAAACGAGGGTACAGAAGTGGCCGCTAAGAGCATGCCGCTTTTTTTAATGAAATCTCGTCGGTTTATATTCGTGGGTTTCATAGCTATTTTGTGTGTTGTTGTGAATGTTATTTTTTGATGTCGTCGCAAGTAAGAATGTCGGGATAAGAGACAAAGCGAATGAAATCTTCGCTGGCCGGATGTCCCGGAACCGGTATGAAATAGTGCTTCTCTTGGTTCCATGCGTTTTTTTCAAACAGCACGAACGACAGTTTGTATTGTGAAATGACAGGATAGAGATACTTCGAAAAGAAATCGGATATCTTTATCCCTTCCAGTCCGGTCGAAGTGACGGCGGCTATTTTTTTATTTTTCGCAGCAAATTGAGTAACGAAAGCGATGCCCTCGTTGAGCTCTTGTATAAATTCGCGCCCGCTGCAACCGTCGCCTTGTAATAGGTGCGAGTTGATGCCGATAATATCCACAAAATCGTTGCCGGGGTAATATGCCGGCAATATGTCGGCCGGGTCATTGCTGTAAACCGAGTAGGCGTATAATAGGTTGTGCACGCCTTTTTCGTTTTGTAAATAGTTGACGGTCAGTTTCCAAAGATTCTTGAAGTTACTGGCCGAGCATTGAGTGGTGCTCCACCACAGAGCGGTGTCGGAGTCGTGGCCGTGGAATGGCTGGAATATTACCGGAATCGGTTCTCCCGCCTCGTCTTTCAGGTTGCCCAGAAACTGGGCAACCTTGTCCAACGAAGCAAGAAATTTCTTTTGAACCGAATCATTTTCGATAACCTGTTTGACCGCGTTTTGTGTACTGCAATCACTGGCGGTTTTCCCTGTGACGGGGTTGCTCGCATGCCAAGTGAATACCGATATACCGCCCCATTGTTCCACCTTGCGCACATAGTTTGCGAGGGTCGTAAATGGAATCGATTCGCAGTTGGCCAAATTCCCTTTTTCTATGTCGCCGATGTCCCAGCCGAATACGGCCGGATAATCGCCGCACACCGATTTTACATCGGAGCGCCCCTCGTCCAAGAACCAATTGCTGCCATAGGCCAAAGCGTCTTGATGCCCGAGCATGATGCCTCGCTCTAAGTTCTCTTGTAGTTTGAGGTATAGCTCCACGGTTTCGGCCGAGGCTTTCTTGTCGGATAAGGCAAGGGCGTTCTCGTCTATTTTGTGGCTCGAAGCGCACGAAATAGAGAGTGTCACGGTGAGGACAAATAGAAACTTGGTTGCGTAATTTCCCATTTCCTTTTAGGTTCGGTATGACGACAATATGCGGTTGACAGGAGTTATCAATTCAGATAGATGTCTCCGCCTTCCCAGCCGGCGTTTTGGGTCAGCACGCCACCCGACAAGTCGATTTGAGTTTGCGGGATAGGCAGGAATCCGCCGGTCTCTTTACGGAATGTAATCGATTTTGTCTCGGCATTGGCTTGGCCACGGCGGTTGTAGGTTACGATACCGGTTTGGTTGATGGTAATCAGGTCCTCGTCGTGCCAGCGCAACAAGTCGTAGTAACGCACGCCTTCAAAGGCCAGCTCGAAACGGCGTTCGGCTTTGATGTTTTCGAGGGTGACAGGCACCGATGCCAGTCCTACACGGTTTCTTACCCGGTCGAGATATTGTTGGGCGTTGGGCGCTCCAAGCTCGGCAGCCATCAGCAATACATCGGAGAAACGTATAAGAATCAAGTCTTGAATGTTGTCGCGTTGGTAATCGGTACCGGTCATGCTGTACAATTCGTGGCTGAAATTATATACGGCGGTTTTTGTCTCGTCGGTCCATACGTTTATGGGAATGTATTTCTTTTGCCAATAGCAAGTGAGGTCTTGTTGGTTGCCACCACCGAAATCGAAATCTGCGACCTCGTCGGTATTTCTTGCATCGAGAACCGAGGCGTCGCGTCGCAGGTCGTTGGGATCCCAGTCTTCATAGATTTTGGGATTGACTGTACCCATACCCCAGCCTTGTCCGAAGGGGAACGTTTTGGTGTAGTTTTGGTTGCGGAAACCCGAGTAGAGGCATATTTGGTTGCTCTTTTGTTGAGGCGAGTTCCAGTCATTGGCCAGAGACGAGTATTTAATGGAGAACACCGTCTCTTTGCTGCCGTCGCCCACCCATTCGAGGTTGTTGTCGGCCGTGTATTTGTAATCTTTCACATAGGAGTAGGCCCACAGGTTGCGGAAGTCCTCCACTAAGTCGTGGCCACTGTTTTCGATACAGTCGACAATCCAAGTGACTACTTGGTCTTTGGTCACTTGGCCGCCGTCGTTCAAGGGCAGAGCGTCGGTTCTGTAATATCCTGTGTAGAACAGGAATACACGAGCCATCAAGGCTTCGGCCGCCCACTTGGTTACCCGGCCGAGGTCTTTGGCGCGGTCTATGTCTTGGAATTTTACACTGGGCAACAACTCGATGGAGGTTTTCAAGTCCGTGGCGATTTGGGCATAGATCTCGGAAGCCGGCGATTTGGGTATGTTGACCGGCTCGGGATCGATCATCAAAGGCACTTCGCCAAACATGCGGACAAGGTCGAAGTAGAAATAAGCCCGCAAGAAATGAGCCTCGCCGAGGATTTTGTTTTTCGACTCCTCGCTGTTCCATTCCACATCGTCCAAACTGGACAACAGGTAGTTGCTGCGATACACCCCGAAGTACATGGCGCGCCACGGGTTGTTGAATGTGTCGTCGCCGTCTTTCTTGAACTGGTCTATGGCTTTGCAGCTTTTGTCGTCGGTGCCACCGCCGCCCAAGCGGTCGTCCGACATCAGTTCGGAAACGAAGAAGAGGCTTCCGAGCGGCTCGGGACGACCCAGAATGGAATATACACCCGTCAGCAGTTGCGAGACATCGGCTTCGGTTTGCGGGAAGTTGCTTGAGTCTTTTTTGGTTTTGTTGCTCGAGTCGAGAAAATCTTCACAACTGGTGAGCAACATGGCACCGATTATAAAATACAATATCTTTTTCATATCGTTGATTCTTTTTGCAGATTAAACGTGTTTTGAAATTTGAATTAGAATTTGAGGTTGACGCCAAACATATAGGTGCGGGCTCCGGGATAGTAACCGAGGTCGATACCCGAGGTCCAATCGTCGCCGCCTCCATATCCGATTTCGGGGTCCATGCCCGAGTAGTTGGTGAAGGTGAAGAGATTTTGCACACTTGCATACAGGCGCAGTTGCGAGATATATTTCGACTTGAACAAGCGGGTGAAATCATATCCCAGCGTGACATTGCTGATGCGGAAGTAGTCACCGTCTTCGATATACAAATCCGATACATAGCCATAGTTGATGGCGCTTCCGTCGATTGCGGGCAACCGGTTGGAAGTTCCCTCGCCATGCCAGCGGCCTAAGATTTCGGTTGTATAGTTGTCGAAGGTGGTATTGGTATTGTTGCGGTACGATTTGGCAATTTGGTTGCCGGCTACTCCGTAACCTGTAACTGCGAAGTCAAATCCTTTGTATCCCAACGTGATGGAGAGGCCGTAGGTTACATCGGGGTGCGGGTCGCCGATAAAGGTCTTATCACCGTCATCGATAACGCCGTTGTTGTTCAAATCCTTGAAAATCACGTCGCCGGGTTGAGCGTCGGGCATGATTTTTTGAGTGGCGCCAGTCTCGGGATCGGTCCAGATGTATGCGTCTATCTGCTCTTGATTCTGGAAGATACCGTCGGTCTTGTAACCGTGGAAGAAACCCAACGGTTGCCCCACTTCGGCGCGTGCCAGATAAGTGGTGTTGTGGGTCAATATGTTTGAAGTACCGTTGATGAATCCTTGGTCATTGTCGATGCTGAGTACTTCGTTGCGGTTGTACGACATGTTGCCTTTGATGCTGTAACTGAAATCGCCTACGTTGTCGGTCCAGTCCAAACTGATTTCGACACCGGTATTTCTGATATCACCACCGTTGATATAGGGAGCCGCTGTTCCCCAAATGCCCAATCCTGTGGGTTGAACGAGCCAGCCGAGCGTCAGTTTTTCATACCAGTCGAACGAGAATCCCAATCGGCTTTGGAAGAAGCGGGTATCCAATCCGATGTCGGTTTGGCGGGAAGTTTCCCACGTCAGGTCGGGATTGGCGATTCTGTCGGCATATGCGCCGATGGCATATTGCGATTTGTCTTCGCCGAAGTAATAGATAGCGGCATTATATGCGCCGCCGATGGCGATTGTTTCGAGATAGGCGAGACGGCTTATGTTGCAGTTACCGTTTTCACCCCAGCTGGCACGGATTTTCAATTGGTCCATGAAATTGACATTCTCTTTGAAGAAGTTCTCTTCGTGAATATTCCAACCGGCCGATACCGAGGGGAAGTAGCCCCAGCGGTGTCCACGGGCAAAGTTGGACGAACCGTCGGCGCGCATGGTCACGCTGGCCATGTACTTGCCGGCATAGTCGTAATTGACACGGCCGAAGAACGAGACGAGACCACCGTCGTCCCACGGCGAGCCGGTCACTGTGGTTGTCCCGCTGGCTACGGTTTTCACATTGTTCAGATAGGCAAATTCAAAGGAGTTAAATTCCGAGCCTTTGTTCGATCCTCCCAAGTTCTCGCCGAAGCCCCAGCGCTCGAGCGAGTTACCTACCAAAGCGGTGAACTTGTGGTCGCCCAGTTTGAAATCATACGATACCGTGTTGTCCCAACTCCATTGCAATCCGTTCCACGAGCTTTGAGTCACTTTGTCGAGATCCTCGAAAGTCACTGAGTTGAGGTAATGCACCGGAACATATTCCCGGCTGGTGCCGCCGTTGTAAGCATAGCCGAAGGTCGAGCGCCATTTCAAGTTTTTAATCGGCTCGAATATCAGGTAGAGGCTACCGCGAATCGAGTAGTTTTTGCTGTTCACGCGCGAACGCAGGTAATCCATTTGTGCAATCGGGTTGACCGACTGATAATCGAGGCCTTCGAGGGGTTTGTGATAATCTCCGGTTTCGTCGTCATAGACGGGGAGCAACGGGTTTCCGGCCAAGGCGCTACGCACGTCGTTCCAATAGAGGTTTCCGGTTCCCATACCCAGACCCGTGCTGCTTGTGTGACCGGCGGTCAAGGTTTCACCGAAGGTAAGTATGTTGCGGTCGCCGTTGCGGATAATGTTGTGTTCCGAGTTCAACCGCAGGGTGTAGCGTTCATACATCTGTTTTATCTCAGGCTCTTCCAAACCGATGACCGGTTCTTGTGAGGTGTAGGAGAAACCAAACGAGAAAGTAGAAATATCACCGCCGCTGGTCACATTTACGGCGTGTCCCATTTGAGGGGCGTTCTCGAGAGTCATTTCTTTCAGCCAGTTGGTCCCTTTGAAAGTACCGTTGTCGACACCTTCCAGAATGCTTCCCGGGATACGGTCGGCGAAATATTGGCGGTCATAGCCGGCTTCGTTCAGGATTTCCAGATATTGCTCGGCGTTGAGCGGGGTGGCTGTTTTGGCCAAATTCTGGAACCCGATGTAGCCGTCGTATTGGATAGAGGCTTTTCCCTTTTTCCCTTGTTTGGTCGTAATCAAGATTACACCGTTGGCGGCGCGGGCACCGTAGATGGCGGCCGAAGCGGCGTCTTTCAATACATCGACCGACTCGATGTCCGAGGGATTCAGCATGCCGATGTCGCCGTTGGGTACACCGTCTATAATATAAAGAGGTGCCGAGTTGCCGATTGTTCCGAGACCACGAATCGTCACCTTGAATCCTTCGCCCGGTTTACCGCTTTGTTTGGTAATGTTCACACCGGGAGTTTGGCTTTGCAAGGCTCCGAGGGCATTCACCGTGTTCAGCTTGGCGATGTCGTCGCCTTTGACCTGCACGGTAGCGCCTGTGATCAATTTCTTCTGTTGTACACCGTAACCGATAGCCACAAACTCATCGAGCATGTTGACGGCTTCTTGCAGTTCGATGTCTAAAAACGTTTGATCTTTTACATCTATCGACCGGGTCTCATATCCCAAGTAGGATACTTGCAGGGTCGCATTGGGCGCTACTTTGATGGAGAAGCGGCCTTCGATGTCGGTAATGGTCCCATTGGTCGTTCCTTTTTCTGCGATGCTGGCTCCGATTAGCGGTTCTCCTGCCGAAGTGACAACACCCGAAATGGTTTTCGACTGGGCAAATACAGAACTGCTGCAAGCCACGAAAAGCAACAAGAAGACAAGAAAACGTTTCGTTTTGTTCCTTGTGTGTCTTTTGGTTAGAATCTCTTTTTCCATGATTAGATTGTGTGTAATAATTATTTTTGTTTTTGCACTGTTATTTTATTTTTCTTGCGATTGAAATTCCGGGAAATTTCGTATGTCAAAAATAGTCGCTTATTCTCTTTATGGCTTGCACATATACCTATTACTATTTTCGTATCGGGACGGGCGTTTGTAAAAATGTAGCGAAGAGTTAAAGATTTGTAGCCCGGTTGCTACATTTATTATATTTGAATAAAAAATATTATATTTGTATTTGAAACACGCCGATGTGGTTTTTTTTAAGAGGATTTTTATTTAGATGAGGATATATAAAACAATTTTCTTAATATTATTATACTTCACGGTCTTTCCGGTTGCCGCCAATACCGATAGATTCTATGGTTTGCAGGAGGGATTGTCCAATAGTCATGTCAATAGCATTTATCAGGATCGCACGGGGCTTATATGGATTTGTACCGATAATGGATTGAACAGTTTCGACGGGGTGGAATTTAAGACCTATTATCATGTCTTGGACGACACGACCTCGCTCGGGAACAATTCGGTCTTGTCGATTTACGACGATACCAAGGGCAATCTGTGGGTGGGCACGACGGGCGGTTTGCAACGGCTCGACCGGGAAACCGACAGGTTCTCGACGGTGCATTTCTCGTATCCGTATATAACCGATTTCAGTTATGTGAGTTGCATTATCGAAGACAGCCGTGGGAACATTTGGCTGTCGACCAGCCGGGCCGGCGCCATTTGTTTGAAGGGCGACGAGCATAGCCCGGTCTACTATTTGCCTACCAACAGCAATATATGTTCCGATAAAATCAACACGATATACGAAGACCGGTTTGGGAATATATGGATCGGGTCGCAGGACAACGGAATAAGTGTGCTGAATATGGAGACACACACGATTGTGAATTATGCGCACGACCCTGCCGATGTGAACTCATTGTCGAGCAACAAAGTGTTTTCGTTTGTCGAGTTGCCCGATGGCAACATGTTGATAGGCATGATCGATGGCGGAATAGACCTGTTTGACTATTCTTCCAAGAAGTTTATACGCAATTATATCCCTTCGGTCAAGGGCGCTTTTACTTTAAAAGAAGGGAAGGACAATGATGTGTGGATAGGAACCGACGGCAACGGGCTTAAAAAGTTCGATTATCGCACTCGGGAAGTGAGTACATATGATTCCGATTTGACCAGCATTGACATGCACCACGCCAAGGTGCATGGAATACTCGAAGACCGGCAAGACAATTTGTGGCTCGTGCTGTACCAGAAAGGTATTCTGATGGTACCCCAGCAGGAGCGCACTTTCCATAACTGGGGATTGAACTTCTTCCACCCCGAGTTGAATATCGGGTCGGAGTGTGTGCTGAGCATTCTCGAGGACTCGTCGCGCAGGGTGTGGATAGGAACCGACGGCGACGGGATATACCGGTTGAACGCCGACCGTGAAGTGGATCGCCACTATACCGCGGACAAACTGTCTGCCGGAGTGGTGCTGACGATTTTTGAGGATAGCCGCGGGCGCATTTGGCTGGGAACCTATTTGCACGGGCTGTTTCTGTATGACGAGCGCTCCGACAGTTTCCAAAGCATACGGTTGCAGACCGGAGGGAGAGAGATAAAAGATATTTACATTATCGAGGAAAATACCGATGGAACCCTTTGGATAGGAACCAACGAAAACGGCTTGTGCCTGTATAACCACGACACGAAAAAACTTGAAAGCTACACCTACGACATGTTGTCCAAAGGCAATCAGATACCCAGCAACTCGGTGCATACGATTCTCTTCGGGAGTGACAGTTTGGTGTGGATTGGTACCAGCAGCGCCGGCATCGCTTGTTTCGACCAGAAAACCGGCCAGTTTCGTGACTACAATGTCGAGAACGGGAAGCTGAAAAACAACAACATTTATGCCGTGGCGCAAGATTCGGCTGGCAACGTTTGGGTGGGCACGAAAGGCGGTTTGCACTATATCGACTTGGCGAGGGACACCACCTTGCTATATACCGAGGCCGACGGCCTGTCCAACGCCTCTATCGCCGGGATAGAAATCGACGATCGTGGAAATCTGTGGATAAGCACGTCGCTGGGACTATCGTTTTACGATGTGAAAAGCCACACGTTTTCCAATTTTTACACTTTCGACGGCTTGCAGAACAACGAGTTTAGGCGGGGGGCGCACTTCCGCTCAAAGACGGGCGAGATGTTTTTCGGCGGGATAGTCGGTCTTACGGCGTTTTATCCGTTTGCCCTTCATGCCGAGCATGAATTGATGCACCTCATGTTTACCAACCTCTATTTCTACAACGAGAAAATAAAGGTGGGCGATGATGAGGCCGCTGTGTTGAAACGCAATATCAATGCGACGGAGCGGATAAAGATAGGCTACGACATACGGAGCTTCTCGATCGAGTTTGCTGCCTTGGAATATAATTCGCCCGAGAAGGTCGTCTATCAAGTAAAGATGGACAACTTCGACACCGAGTGGCGCACCTTGCCGACCGGTAGCCGTCTGGCGACCTATACCAATTTGAATCACGGTTCATATACCTTTATGGTAAGGGCTTTCTTGCCGGGAACCAAACCGGTAGAGCGGAGCCTGTCGATTGTCGTGACGCCCCCGTTTTGGCTCACATGGTGGGCAAAGACATTCTATCTCTTGTGTGTCTTGGCCGCATTGTGCCTGTTTGTCTATATGATGGAGCGCCGTATCCGCCGCAAGAAAATAGATATACAAAAGGAGAACGACAACCTCATCATGCAGTCCAAACTTCAATTCTTCACCGATATATCGCACGAAATCCGAACTCCTTTGACCTTGATTCTCTCGCCCATAGAGGCGCTCATTAAAGAGACTCCCGAGGGCCCTTTGCAAAATGTGTATAAAATGATTAACCAGAACGGACAACGCATTTTGCGGCTGATCAACCAAGTGATGGAAATGCGGAAACTCGATCGCGGGCAGGTGCGGCTGTTGACCGTGCCCACCGATGTCGATTCGTTCTTCCGGGCGATAGCTTCGTCGTTCGACAACATCGCCGAGGAGAAGCATATACAGTTCGAGATACATGTGGAGCCGGGCTTGCCCACGGTTTGGATCGACCAAGAAAAATTGGACAAGGTGGTGTTCAATGTCCTTTCCAATGCGTTTAAATACACCTCCGAGGGCGGGAAGGTAACAATTGAGATAGGGAAGGACGGCGGTGACTTGAAAATCCGTATCGCCGACTCTGGCGAGGGTGTCCCGGCCGAGCAGCGGGAATTGATATTCAATCGGTTCTATCAAATACCTACAAAGAATAACCGCAATAAAATGGGCACGGGCATAGGGTTGCACCTCTCCCGCAGCCTTATGGAGATACACCACGGGCGCATTTATGTGGAAGACTCTTCGGCGGGAGGGGCGGTGTTTGTCGTCACATTGCCGTTGGGCAACGATTACTTGAAGAAAGAGGAGATGCAGACCGAGGCCTCGGAAGACAGCTTGGCCACGCTCGTGCAGCCCGCTTTGCAGGATTTTGTGGAGGAGGTGCAGGAAGAACCGTTGCAAGGAGCCGCCTCGATGTTCCGCTACAAACTCTTGGTGGTGGAAGACGACAAAGAGATACGCAAATATTTGAGAGAGATTCTGGGACGTGAATATCAAGTGATCGAGGCCGAAGACGGGTTGCAAGGGCTCGAACTCGTCATCAAGGAATTGCCCGACTGTGTGATTACCGATGTGATGATGCCCGAGATGGACGGTATCGAATTGTGCAAGAAGATAAAGACCAACGAGAAAACCTGCCATATCCCGGTGATTCTGCTCACGGCGAAAACCGCTATCGAGCAGCGCATCGAGGGACTGGAAGTGGGCGCCGACTCTTATATTCCCAAGCCGTTCAATGTGACGCACCTGAGAACTCGGGTGCGCAAGCTCATCGAGCTGCGGCGCGCGATTAAGGAAAAATACGAGGGAAAACACGAGTTGCGGGAAGAGGACATCAAGATAAAATCGGTCGATGAAAAGATGCTCGAGAAAATCGACCAGATTATTAAAGAGCAAATCTCCGACCCCAATCTTTCGGTCGAGACCCTCAGCCGGCAAATCGGGGTAAGCCGCTCGCAATTGCAACGCAAATTCAAGCAGCTCACCAACCAGAATCCGAGCGATTACCTCAAAACAGCCCGGTTGCGCTATGCCGCTTCGTTGCTTGTCACGAAAAACCTTTCGATTTCCGAGGTGACCTATGAAGCCGGTTTTTCGTCGCTGTCGCATTTCTCCAACAGTTTCCGCGATTTCTACGGCATGTCGCCCAGCCGTTATGTGGAGCTGAACCGCGACTTGGGGCAACCTTCGTCGAAGACTGTGGACGACAAGGAGGAGCCATAGACCTGTCTTTGGAGACAGTGGTGAAATCCCCGTCGGGACGAGCCGGCGGCGTTGGGGTGTGCTTTATACATAAATTGAAATCTGCGCTACATATTTGAAAATCCCGCCGTCGTATAGTCTCTATCTTTGCGACACAAACCTTTATAACGAATCGATATTTATCATGAAAAAAGTGCAATTGTTTTTAGTTAGCCTGCCGCTGGCGCTCTCGGTGGCATGTGGTACGACAAATGAGTTGGTGTTTGAAGATGATTTCGAGGGAACCGGGCTCCCCGATTCCTTGCGCTGGAATTACGAAGAAGGCTATGTGCGTAACGGCGAATTACAATATTACACGGTAGCCCGTCCCGAGAACTGCTATCGGCGGGACGGCTATCTGCACATCGTGGCTTGTCGCGACAGTGCAGTGATAGAGAACGGACTGTTCGCCAAACAGTGGGAGACGTCGGTCGATACGATCCGCAGCACGGCGGTTGCCCCGATTAGCTCGGCCAGCATTACCACCAAGGGTCTTGCCGAATGGAAATATTGCCGGGTAGAGGTGCGCGCCAAATTGCCCGATGGAATAGGCACTTGGCCCGCTATTTGGATGATGCCCGCCGACGATACCTATGGCGAATGGCCCAAGAGCGGCGAGATGGATATTATGGAGAATGTAGGATATGAATTGCCCAAAGTCCATTATGCCATACATACCGAAAAATACAACCATACCAAAAACAATCAAAAACGCTATACCGTCGATTGCGCCACGGTGGCCACCGATTTTCATGTATATGGTTTTGAATGGCGGGAGGATAAACTCACATGGTATCTCGACGGGGTTGAAACCTATTCGGTGACAAAAGACGAAAACGGCTGGGAGGCATGGCCGTTCGACCGTCCGTTTTATCTGATACTCAATTTCGCTTTCGGCGGAGGCTGGGGCGGAAGTCAGGGTGTCGACCTCGACGCGCTCCCGCAAGAGTACATTATCGATTATGTGAGGGTGTATCGCTGACGTGAACAGGCCCTGCCGGGGGCTCGCTGCCGAAACGCCGTTTGCCCTTAACTCCATGGGGTGCTGTGGCGAAAAACGATGACCCGGCGAGCCTTGTGGTCGAAACGGAAAAACGGGGCGAAAACCTCTGTTTGAGGCGGTCGAAAGCCTCGCTGCAACATAAATCTAAATTTTCGCTACAATTTTTCAACTGCGAATGCAAAACTTCAAACAATGTCGTATTCGTTGTAAAACGGTTGTTGCAATTGAATTTATATTTGTCATGTTAAAAAGTGTGCGACAAATACATTATGTTAGTAGAATTATAAATTTAAATTATTATTCATGAAAAAGAAAATTATTTCGGTTTTATCCACCTTCCTTTGTATTATAGGAATGTCGGCACAGGTGCCGGGTTCGTTTCAGTATCAGGCTGTGCTCCGCAATGACGACGGTAGTATAGTTTCCAATAAACCGCTCGAAGTGAGAGTGCGAATCCACCAAGGCGCGGCCGATGGCACGGTAGTCTATGAAGAAGACCACACGACATCGAGCAACGCTTCGGGAATTATCACCTTGAAAGTGGGCGAGGGTGTGAACACCTCGCGCGAAACTTTGTTTGTCGATGTCGATTGGAGCGAAGGCGTTTATTTCTTCGAGACGCTGGTCAACCGGGGTACCGGTTACGAATCGCTGGGATCCCAGCAGTTGCTGAGTGTGCCGTATGCCAAATGTGCGGTAACCGCCGACAACGTGCATGTGAAATCGCCCGATGGGAAATTGTGGAAAATCAAAGTAAGTAACGACGGAACGGTTTCGGCCGAAGCCGTAACAGAATAAAACAGCGGTTTTATGAAAAAGGCAATCCTATTATTATGTATAGCGTCGGCTTTGTGCGGAAAGTCGGTGGCTCAATCGGTCGTGTCGAGTGCCGGCAGTAGTACCGACATGTTGACATGGACGCTGGGCGAGATATTCACCGAGTCGGTGATGCGTTCCAATGTCGTGCGTTTCTCGCAAGGATTCAATCAACCTATAGCCATATCGACCTCGGGTATCCTGAATATCAAGGGCGATAACCTCACCTTTACTGCCGGACCCAATCCCGTAGTCGACGAGTTGTATCTCTCGATTTCGGGGAGCCGTGCCACTTCGTGGTGGTTATACGACATGCAGGGGCGTTTGCTCGGTTCGGGCGAGTTGGCCGATACGCAAGCCGTGATTGATTTCTCCGATAAGACTACTGGGGAGTATGTGTTGAAGATTACGAACGAGGTCGGCAGCCGTTCGGTTTTGATTATTAAAAAATAAGTGACAGATGAAAAGGATCCTATTAATCATATTGACCATGGCTCTGTTTCCTGTGGTCGAGTTGTGTGCCCAAACTATAAAGGGCATTCCCTATCAAACGGTTGTGCGCGATGAGCAGGGCAATCCCGTGGCCGACCAAGAATTGACCGTGCGGTTCTACATTCAGCGCACGCTGTCGACACGCTCCGGTGCCCAACCGGTCACCCTGTACAGCGAAACCCACACGGCCACGAGCGACGCCAACGGTTTGGTGCGCCTGCAAGTGGGCGAGGGTACACCTATCGAAGGTTCTTTCGGTGCGGTCGACTGGTGGGGCAAAGTCTCTATCGAGACCGAGATCGAACTGGCCGGTAGCGGCGAGGCGGTATTTACCTCCACGCAAGAGTTGGGCACAGTGCCCTACGCTTTGTCGGCCGAGAATGCTTTGTTGCTGAAATCGGACGACGGCACACAATGGAGCTTGGAGTGCGATAGCGACGGCACGTTGAAAGCCGTGGCGATTCCCGAGCGCTTTACCAAACTGGTTTTCTCCGACGAGTTCGACGGCACCGGTTTGCTCGACGACAGCAAATGGGGTTATGAAGAAGGCTATGTGCGTAACGGCGAGGAACAATATTATACGGTGGCTCGTGAAGAAAATGCCTATATGGCCGACGGCTGTCTGCACATCGTGTGCCGCAACGACAGCGCCTTGATAGAAGACGCGTTGTATGAGCAGCAGTGGAGTGGGTCGCATGGTTATCGCGCCGATACGATTATTCCCATTACCTCGGCCAGCGTCGTGACCAAAGGGAAATTCGCCTTTACCTATGGCCGGGTGGAGGTGCGTGCCAAACTTCCGGTGTGCTTGGGCTCGTGGCCCGCTATCTGGATGTTCCCGCAAGACCGTAGCGACTGGCCCGCTTGTGGCGAAATCGACATCATTGAGCATGTGGGATACGACCCCAACAACATCTACTTCACGGCTCACTGCACCGACTTCAATAGCAACAACCAGCCCAATCGCTACGCTAACAGCGCTCCCATCGAGAACCCCGAGGATTGGCATGTCTATTCCTTTGAGTGGCACCCCGATCGGTTGCTTTGGTTCATCGACGGGGAGCTGCAAGCCACCGTTTTGCGTGGAAGAACCTATTCCAATACCAACTGGCCTTATACCAAAGATTTCTATTTGTTGCTCAATTTCGCCTTTGGCGGAGGTTGGGGCGGTCGTGAAGGAATCGACGTGACGGCTCTTCCCTTGGAGTATGTGATCGACTATGTGAGGATATATCAATAAACCTGAATAATACGAACTAAAATTTGAAATCATGAAAAAACCGATTACGCTTGTAAGTGCGGCCCTCGTGGCTGCCGTATGCGGTTTGTCCGTCCATGCGGATAAAGTGTATTATGTGGAGCCCGACGGGAATAATCCCGAGGGTATGACCGTAGATGCTGTATATACCAAGATTGGGACAGCTATAAACAATGTGACGGCTGATGAGCCTGTGACCATTTATTTGAAACCGGGGCATGTCTTCTCGGAGAACAACATGAATACCAATACAAACCGGATCGACCTGACCATCATCGGCGAGAACACCACGATCAATGCCAATGCGGCGCAACGTATATTGCGCACCGAGGCAGCCCGGTTGGTGTTGAAAGGCATCACTTTCACCGGGGTGAAGAACTATTCGAGCATGGGCGGTGTGCTCTACTTTGCAGGAAATTCCGGTGCCGCTTCCGAGTTGGTAATCGATAGCTGTGTCTTTGACAGCAACACTTTGACCGAGGGTGCCGAGGGCGGAGCCGCTATCGCTACCGGAACCAACGCCATGAATGTGATCATTACCAATAGTGTGTTCAAGAACAATCAGGCCGGCAAGTATTCCTCTACGATGAGCGGTGCCGTTATCCGTTTCCAAGGGAAGGACGGGAACTTTGTCGTAGAAAACTCCACTTTTCACAATAATGCCGTCAATTCGAATAATGGCGCTACGGCCATTGGCTTTGACAACGGTTCGAATGTGAAGGCCCGCTTGGTCAACAACACCTTCTATAACAATACGACAACGGGAGTTCCTTCGGGATCGGTGCCCAATATTTTGATAAAAGGCTCCTCCAATACGGTTGCGGTGGCCAACAATACTTTCTATTTTGATTTGAGAGAGGAAACAGACGAAACCGAGAGCGGAGCCGATATGATGAAAGATGTGTATCGCAGAACCTCGGCGGTCAATATCGCCGAGACTGGTGACAACGCTTTGCACTTTGTCAACAACGTGGTCGTGGGCTTGCGCAGTGCTGTGATCACCCCCGCCGCTACTGGCCGTACCATCGTTTGCCAAAACAATTACTGCGTGGTGCTGGAACCTCATGGCTTTGTATCCGAATTGGCCGATGGTGAGAACTGCAACGTGTTGTCGACCGCCCGTGCGGCCAATATTGGTGACCCCGTTGTCGAGGATATCGACAACTTGACCGCTATGCTGTCTTCGGCCGGATTGGTCGCAGAACTGAGCGATGATAATTTCGTGTCCTATCTGGCCGTGGAAAAAACGAGCCCGCTTGTGAATGCCGGTGCCAACGAATATTTGGTTGCCGAGGAGAACATCGTGCCCGAGTTCGACGTCGTGGGCACTGCCCGTGAAGACGGTTATGTCGATATAGGTGCGTATGAGTATGTCGATGATGACGATCCCACCGGTATAGCAGGTAACGAATTGAGCGATGAACTCACGGTCTATGTACAGGCCGGCAACGTGGTTGTCGAGAATCATACCGATGCCGCCTTCGAGGTACGTTTGGTACAAATCGACGGCCGCCAGGTAGCCGCCATGAAGGTGCAACAAATGGCTGTCATCGACGGGAGCGCCCTTCCGCACGGCGTGTTGTTGGTCGTAGCTAATAACGGAACTTCGCAAATCACCAAAAAAGTAATTTTATAAATCAAAGATAACAATTAAAACGTATGAACAAAAAAGTATTATTTGTAGGATTGTTGGCCTGCTGTTTCGGTATGAACGCCTTTGCGGCCACAGAAATCTATGTGAGCGCCTCGACGGGTAACGACAGTTACAACGGCGCTTCGTGGGAAACCGCTTATAAAACCTTGCAATATGCGGTAGCCAGTGTAAAAGAGAACGAAGAGACCATTATCTATTTGGAAGCCAATACTACTTTCGATACGGGCGGCCAATTGGATTTCGGTGAGAACAAAAACGTAACTATTATTGGGGAAAATACGACGCTTCGCGCCGCTTTACAAGCTGGTAAGGACGGCGGTGAGGGCGCTCGTATTATGCGTGCCGCGACCGGTTGCAACCTTACGGTAAAAGGCCTTACTTTCCTCAATGGTCGCCAAGTTACTTATCAACCGGCCGGAGGCCTTTACTTTGCCGGTAATACGTTGGTGGTAGACAGCTGCCAGTTTATCGACAACGAGTCGGGCTCAGGAGGTTCGGGTATATGCGCTCGCGCCAAAGATGTGACCGTGCGCAACTCCTATTTCGACGGCAACTATGTGTACAGTAATTATGGTACGGGTGCCGCCCTTATACAAGCCGGTGTAAACAATGGCGATGCTGGGTCGCTGCTGGTAGAAAACTGTACTTTCTATCGCAATGATGTGCCGGGAGCGGGAACAGCGATTTCGACTTCCGATGCAGCTGTGGGATACTCCAATGTGGAAAGTGTAAAGGTTGTCAATTGTACCTTTGTAGGCAATACCTCCGAAGCCGTCTATACTCCCGATATAGAGAGTTCTGTTTCCAATCAAGGAGCTATCGATGTGACAGAATCTGCCGATGCGACGATATATGTGATCAACAACACCTTCTACGACAACGATGGCGCATTGCGTATCGGCGATATTTATAAAGGTGAGCTTGTGATGCTCAACAACCTGATCTTTGCCAACGGAGCCGGTATTTTTGGCGATCCCAGCTACACGGTAGCCAATTTGCGCACTCCTATCGAAGGTTACAACAACATTATCGTAGGCGCTGAGCAGGGTGTTAATGACGCTATCGACGACGAGTGCTTCAACAGTGGAAAAGCCCAGTACAACAACACGGTAGAGACTTTGGCTACCTACCCGCTGTCGAATGTGGCTTTGTCTACCGTATTGTCTACCGACAACTTCGTACCCTACTTGGCGTTGACCGCCGAGAACAGCAGTGCTGTGAACGCCGGTTATGCCACAGGCGAATATGTCGACCTTGTCCCCACTACCGACATTCGTGGCTTGGCCGTTGTGGGCACGAGAGACATCGGTGCCTATGAATACGGCGCTACCGCCCCGTCGGCTATCTCGTCGGTTGCAGCCGATGAATCGGACTTCGTGATTGTGGCCAATGGCGACCAAATCTCTGTCATGAATACGGCCGACCGCAATTTCACGTTGACCGTGGTAGATATGTTGGGTCGTGCGGTTTACGCCGGAAATGGCGCTGGCATGATGACGGTCAATAAACAAGACATCGACGCTCATTGCGTAATCTTCGTGTTGACTGACGGTGTAAGCAAGAAAGTACAAAAAATGATGTTGCATTAATCGATTTCCCCGGAGGGGAGCTTGTTTTATAGAAGCCGCCCGAACTCGATGTATTTCAAGTTGGGCGGTTTTGTTTTCATTTTTCTTTGTAGGGGCAAGAAAATGAAGCACAAGGTCTAAATTCAATTTAATTTTGAGATAACATCTGTTTAATTCGTATTTAATTGGGATTAGATCCTCTTAATATCGGTTATGTTTTGAGAGGTCGATAGGCTCTATTGTATTCTCTTTTTTGTAAGAATACTTCACAAAAAGTCAAAAAAGACTTGTATGGAAAGATAAATGTAAAATTATGGCGCTAGGTCTGTGTTTAGATAATGCTTGAGCAACCATTAAATGGAAGTTGGAGATACGTTTAAAAGCAGGGTTAGAAAGCGAGAAATAATGTACATTCCGTAGTAAAAAGTGGTGTTGGGAGTACTGTTTTCTATATTATATGAATATTTTATAAATTTATAATAGGCTTTTTATTTAGAAGAGCCTTTAAATTTTGGAATAAAAGTAATAACGATGATTTATAGAATGGATAAATTAAGACAACAAATCGCCGATTTTGGACATTAATCTAATTTTAGGGAGGAGACAGGTCACAGACATTATACAAAAAAACTCCTACAATATTTGATATTGTAGGAGTAGTTGTACATTTACTGTCCATTGCTGTCCAGCGTTTCTGTGATCCGCTTGGGGCTCGAACCCAAGACCCCAACATTAAAAGTGTTGTGCTCTACCAGCTGAGCTAGCGAATCTAACCTTGTTGCTTTTTGTAAAAGCGTTGCAAAGATACGTCTTTTATTGGAATATGCAAGCGGTATCTGTAAATTATTATACTTAATTTTATCGGTATAAAGTCATATTTTTATTTTATGCTTTGATTATTAGCGCATAATACTTTCAAAAAGAGGTATAAGTAAAGAGGTGATAACTCCCATCAGCCCGATGGCCAAGCCACTGATAGCTCCTTCGACGGCTCCCAATTCGATGGCTCGTGCCGTTCCTAGCCCATGTGCCGCCGAACCTAAGGCAAGCCCTCTGGCTACTCGGCTGTTGACGTGGCAGCGGTCGAGAATGGCAGGACCGACGATCCCGCCTAAAAGCCCGCAGCCAAATACGATAACTGCGGTGAGCGACGGTATGCCATTCGAGTGTTCCGACAAGGAGATAGCGATGGGTATGGTTACCGATTTGGGTTGCAGTGACGAGGTGATAGTCTCGTCTACTCCCATGATTCTACAAATAGCTATGACACTTACTATACCTACGATACCGCCCGCAAAGACGGCAGTAAGTACGGGTATCTCTTTCCCTCTGATTTGCTCGATTTGTTCGTAAAGGGCATATCCCAGTGCAACGACCGAGGGTCCTAAAAGAAAGCTGATGAAACTGCTACCTGCGCAAAACGTGTCATAGTCGATGTCCAGTAATGAAAGGAGAGCTATGATAAGCACCATAGCGACTAGAAGAGGGTGAAACAGAGCTATGTGTTTTTTTCGGTACAATTTGCAGCCGGCTAAATAGCTTCCCAATACCAATAGGAGTATAAAGGGAGTAGAAGAAAATATTTCACTCATATTTTTTCACCTCCTTTCTTATGGGATAATTTGCGGTCGAGCTGTTCTTCGGTTACTCCGACAACAACGATCACCAGCAATGTTGTCACAACCGATACGGTGAGTAATACTACCCAATTGCTCATGAGTATTTTATATTCGTGCATTAGCCCTATGCTGGCGGGAACGAAAAATAGTGCCATATTGCGGGTGAGTGCCGAGGCTGCTTTATCTACATCGTGCGGACGGATCCATTTTAAAGTGAGCGCGATGAATAGCAATATCATGCCGCATACGCTGCCGGGAATGAGTTTCCCGATTAGCAGACTCATCATCTCTCCTAATACATAGAAAAGCATGATGTAACAAAAACCTTTAATCATTTTTACTTAATCTTGATAATACCTGAATACCTTCTGTTATTTATTTTTATAGTGAATACCGTCTTCGCAGGCGGTAATGAATCCTTCGTCCTGTAAAAAGCGCAAGCTCTCGATAACCTCGTTCTCTGGATAGGGGAGGCTTTCCACGATTTCGTTTCGGCTGATTGCCCCATTTCCGAGCAGTCGCTGTATCTCTTTCGCAATTTGTATCGGAGAATTTTTTGAGGCGGCCTCTCGTTTTTTTCGTTCGATACAGTTGTCGCAATAGCCACATTCATAATCTGCTTTTTCTCCGAAATATTCTAGAAGCATTTGTTGGCGACAGCATGAGGAGGTAGCGTATGTAATCATACTTTTTATGCGATCTGCCATACGCTCTCGACGCTCTTCATAAGCTTCGCGGGTAATTTGTACATAGCGGGGTTCCATGCGTTCCTGGGTATAGACGATGTATGGGGTGCGACGCCGGGGAATATAATGCAGTACATGCATGCGGTTCAGTTTTAGCAGCGATTCATACACTTCCTGCTGGTTCATGCCGAGCCGTTGGCACAACAAATCTTCATGAATATATGTGTAGTCGGCGAACAGTCCGGTATAAGATCGCAATAGGCATTGCAGCACACGGTCGGTTTGGGGATCACTTTCTCGTAATTCGTATAGTTCGTCCTTGTGTACCAGAATCATGATCCGGGATAGAGAGTCGGTTTCCTCGATAAATTCGATATATCCCGAAATGGTAAGTATTTTCAGCGCGTTGAGTACAGGTGTGGCAGCATACTTGAATGTGGTGCAAAAGCGTTTCAAGTTAAACTCGTAAATCGAATCCATGCCACAGCCTAATGCTATTTCGAGAAAATTGCCTACGCGTTCGTAAACTTTCAATATAAATTCCTTATCGGGAAATTCCTCGGTCAACCTTTTGTGCAACGTGGCTTTATCTCTTCGGGCATAAAGCAATACCGCATAGGAACGGGTTCCATCACGCCCCGCTCGTCCCGCTTCTTGAAAGTACTCTTCGGGGGCGTTCGGCATTTCGATATGGACGACAACCCTTACGTTTGGTTTGTCTATACCCATGCCGAAGGCATTTGTCGAAACCATAACCCGGATTTCGTCTGCTTTCCATTTTTGTTGTTTATCGGCTTTTTCTTCCGAGTTCAATCCAGCGTGAAAAAAATCTGCCGATATACCAGCTTTGCGCAATTCTTCGGCGACTTCTTTCGTCCGTTTTCGATTCCTCACATACACGATAGCGCTGCCCGGCACACGGTTGAGTATGCGTAGCAGTTGTTGGAGCTTGTCTTCTCCTTGTCTTACCACGTATGAAAGATTGGGACGTGAGAAACCGGTGCGGAAAACTTGCCCGTTGCGGAAGGATAGTTTACGTTGTATATCTTCGGCTACTTTGGGGGTAGCAGTAGCTGTGAGTGCCAGTATAGGGACTTCGGGCAGAATATAACGTATGTCTGCTATTTTCAAATAGGCCGGACGGAAATCGTATCCCCATTGAGAAATGCAGTGAGCTTCGTCCACGACGGTAAAGGAAACCGGCAATCCTTTAATACGAGCGATGAATAATTCCGTATCCAGACGTTCCGGTGAAATGTACAGAAATTTATAGCGTCCGTACAGGCAATTGTCGAGAGTGACGATCATCTCACGGCGCGTCATACCGGCGTGCAGATAAGCTGCCCGTATCCCTCGGCTGCGTAGGTTATCTACTTGGTCTTTCATCAAAGCGACCAATGGGGTAATTACTAAACAGATGCCTTCCCGGCTAAGGGTGGGAACTTGGAATGTAAGGGATTTTCCTCCCCCTGTCGGCATTAATCCCAACGTGTCATGCCCGTCGAGCAGTGAGGTGATAATCTCTTCCTGCATAGGACGGAATTGGGAATAGCCCCAATATTTATGCAATACTTCGTGGATAATTTCGTTCATTCCTTTTGCAGATTCGGCGCAAAATTACAATTTTATCTTTTATGATGTAGAAATAGCGAAATAAATCTGATTGTTATCGATTCGTTCAAGGTCAGAGGGGCGTTTTTTGAATTTTTTTAGTTCTTGATTAGTATAAAGTAAAGAGGGTTGCAATATCTAAAAAAAAGCAATATATAATAAAAATAAAGTTTGACCGTTATTATGATATGTGTTTTTAGTTAGAAAGATGAATCAAATACGGAGAATTTTATTATTCGGCTGCTTTTTCTCTACTATTTTTAACATAAAGGCTTATGACTTTGAGCATGAGAAGATTTATTATAAAATTACATCTGAGTCTAAGGCGACTGTTGGTGTAGATAGGGGAGCGACTGAGTATATTGGGAAAATTGTTATCCCCGAAGAGGTTCAAGGTGGAGATGGAATTTTTATTGTTGGGCCGGGTGGAGAGATTGTTGGGCCACCTGTGGTTGATTATTCAAAGACGTATAGAGTGACATCGATTGAAGAAAATGCTTTCGGAGGCTGTTTGGGGGTGGAAACTGTGACTTTACCTGAAAGTATCGTTTCAGTTAATAAATGTGCTTTCCAAAATTGTTTGTTTTTGGTGCAAATCTATTGTTTGGGACAGGTTCCACCTGTTTGTGATTCTAGTAGCTTTGATAATGTAAATAAGAAGGATTGTGTACTATATGTTCCGAAAGGACGATTGGCTGCTTATAGAAATGCACATGTTTGGAAAGATTTTCCTATGATTGTAGAATCTGATTTTTCAGGGATTGTAGAAATCCAAAATTCTGTGAGAATATCGGGGAAAGAAGACCGAATAATAATAGATGGTATAACCGAAGGGTATGTTTGGATTTATGATATAAACGGAGTATTGGTAAAAACTTTGCCGGCAACTGGCGAGCGTATGGAGATTCGGTTACAAGAAAGAGGTATTTATCTTGTTAAATATGCAGGTAGAACGGTTAAGGTAAAGATATGATTATATTCAATCCTGTCTTGTAATTTTATTTTTGAAAATGTAAATGGTAAACAGTAGGGAGAGATTTCTTGTAAATCTTTCCCTACTGTTTATATTGTGTCAAATAGGATTATTCCGAGGGGCGCATATCTTTGATAAATAACTGTATCGAACCATTGTTGTGAGTATTCTCTTCTATGGTGTAACAAATATCGAATGGTTTGCCGGCTTTGATATGTTCGAAATGCTGGCTCATATTAAATGCGATTCCATTCATGATATTTTTCGATTTGCTATCTACCAGTTCCAATTTCACGTGTTCGTTCTTTTTTCCAACAAGGCGGCTTGTTCCGTAATCGGTTACACGCCGGGTGCAGAAAATAGGTTTTTGGTTTCCCGGGCCGAACGGATTAAATTGTTTCAGCATAGTAAAGAAATCGGGTGTGATTTCATTGAAATTGATTTCTGTATCTATGTCGATTTGCGGTTCCATCTGGTCTGGTAAGATGTGCCGGGCGACGTGTTCCTCGAATCGAGCCGTAAATTCCTTGATGTGTTCTTCTTTCATCGATAATCCCACGGCATAGGTATGTCCTCCAAAATTTTCGAGTAAGTCTCGACAAGATTCTACGGCTTTATAAATATCGAATCCTTGTACCGACCGAGCCGACCCTGTGGCCAGTCCGTCGGATAGGGTAAGAACGACGGCCGGGCGATAATATAGTTCCGTCAGGCGTGAGGCCACGATACCTATAATTCCTTTGTGCCAGTCTTTATTGTAAATAACAATCGATTTCCTTCGATTTATGTCGATATGTTCTTCCAATATTCTGCTCGCCTCTTCGGTGATACGTTTATCGAGCTCTTTACGATCCTCATTGTACTGGTCGATATTTTGACTTTTTTCCAAAGCTCCTGCCATGTCTTTGGCGACCAGCAGGTCTACCGCTTCTTTTCCCGATTGCATACGTCCCGAAGCATTGATGCGAGGCCCTATTTTGAATACGATGTCGCTGATTGTAATATTTTTGTTATTCAATCCGCATACTTTCAATATACCTCTTAAACCCATGCTAGGATTGGAGTTGAGTCGTTTAAGACCGTGATAGGCAAGGATTCGGTTTTCCCCGGTTATGGGTACGATGTCTGACGCTATGCTCACGGCGACGAGATCAAGCAGCGGTTCCAGGTCGGAAGTTATGTCGATACCGTTATTGATGGCAAACCCTTGCATGAATTTGTATCCGACGCCACACCCCGATAAGTGTTTATAGGGATAGGTTTCTCCTTCTAATTTGGGATTGAGTATAGCTACGGCATCAGGCAATTGGTCATCGGGCATGTGATGGTCGCAGATGATAAAATCGATTCCTTTGCTTTTGGCGTAAGCTATTTTTTCTACGGCTTTGATGCCACAGTCGAGAGCGATGAACAGCGTGATACCGTTTTCGGCGGCATAGTCGATACTTTTGTCGGAAATACCGTATCCCTCTTCATAACGGTCGGGGATATAGTAGTCGAGTCCCGAATAATAGTTTTGTAAAAACTTATATACCAGAGATACAGCAGTCGTCCCGTCTACGTCGTAGTCTCCGTAAATCATAATTTTTTCTTTACTCCCTAATGCACGATTAAGCCTAACTACAGCTTTTTCCATATCTCTCATTAAGAACGGGTCATGGAGATCGGACAGCTGGGGCTTGAAAAACTTCTCCGCTTCGGCGGCAGAAGTAACCCCTCGTTGAGCGAGTAGCTTACAGAGTGCAGGGACCTTTGGATATCGGTCCCCTAATGTCTGGGCTATTTGTTGTTCGTTTGATGTAAGGGGTAAGTAATTCCATTTACTTATCATTTATATGTTTTTTATTTTTTATCTGTCTTAATGCCCCATTATATAATCGAGAAAGATATTTTCGACGATATAACCGGGAAAGTGTACGAGGTAGGATTACCTTAAATTCCTTACCCTCATGAGGCTATTGCGGTGAGAAGGAGATGTATTTTTTACAGACAATCCTTTTACACCTTATTATTGCCGTAAAGTTATAAAAAGACATTCAATGTTGAGCCGTTTTTAGGAATTAAAATTATAAATCTTCAAATTTTTAACCTCCTTCAAACAATGAGTGTAAATAGTGTTATGGCGTTAGTAATAATTCATAGTCCACGACATCTAACCATCGGTCGAATTTTAGTCCCACTTTTTTGAAATGGGATACTTGTTTGAATCCGAGTCTGATGTGGAGTGACTTGCTGGCTATATTGTCGTCTGTTATGCATGCTATCAATGCGCGGTAATTTTTGTTACGGCACTCTTCGATTAATTTTTGCATGAGCAGAGTCCCTATGCCTCTGCCTGTGTATGCGGGAGATAAATAAATGGTTGTTTCTGCTGTATATCGGTAAGCAGCTCTTTCTTTCCATGCATGGGCATAACAGTATCCGACCACTATGCCGTCTGTTTCATAGACAAGATAGGGATATTTCGACGATATTTGCACGATACGTGACAGCATATCTTCTTCGGTTAAAGGTTCGGTTTCGAATGAAATTATGCTGTTTGTGATATATTCGTTATAAATTTTCGTGATTGCTGTGGCATCTTGTGGCTTTACGTCTCTTATCATTGTTTCTCTGTTTTACGATACGGATATATAAAGAATCGGTAAACTGTTATATACGTGGGTTCGTGTTTTATAAGAAAACGAGAAAGGGGCAAAAATTTATTCGCCCCTTTCTCGTTCGATACGATGGTTATTGATTGTCTTGTATCATGTGTACATCTACTTGTGGATAAGGGAAGTGCAGCCCGTATTTGTCAAACTGTTTATAGACTTGTTCGTTAAAGTCGAAGAATACTCCCCAGTAATTCTCGGAAGCTGTCCATACTCGTACGGTTATTTCGATCGCACTATCGGCTAGACTGCTTAGGACTACAAACGGAGCCGGGTCATCGAATACTCGTTTGTCTGCTGCAAGCAGTTCGAGAATGGCTTTGCGAGCCGTATCGAAATCGTCGCCGTATGCGATGCCTATTTTCCAGTCGACACGTCGGCGTCCCTCTTTGGAATAGTTGTTTAGGCTGCCTGTCGATAATCCTCCGTTAGGTATGATAATCGTTTTGTTATCCGGTGTATTGAGTATGGTATTGAATATCTGTATCTCCTTTACGGTTCCCGAATAACCTTGCGCTTCGATAAAATCTCCGACTTTATAGGGTTTGAACAGAAGTATCATGACCCCTCCTGCGAAATTTTGAAGCGTACCGCTCAAAGCCATACCTATGGCAAGTCCGGCGGAGGCGAATATGGCTAAAAACGAACTGGTGTTGATACCGAGTATTCCTATCACGATAACGATGAGGATAAGCATCAAGATGATGCGTATCAAGCTGAGTAGAAAGGTCCGCAGGGATAGTTCGACGTTACGGCGTATGAATGCTTTGGAGATAAAATGATAGATACGGTTGATGATCCACTTCCCGATAAAAAATACAGCCAGTGCGATAGCTATTTTTACCGCTCCGTGTAATATGGCACTGATGGCTTGTTCCATGAATTGCTGGAACGATAGAGACGAAAGTGCCGATAATTTTTGTTGCCACGTTTGGGCGATCTCTTCCGGAGCCGGAACTTCTGGCGTTTGAGCCAGTAAGGATTGTAAAGAATTGAAAATTGACATTATGAATAGAATTAAGAGTTTAATTATTGTCGGGATAGACTCGTTTGTACCAATCAAGGGTCGTATAGTATCGGTCGAGGGTCGTGTTTCCTGTTCCTAAAATGTAGCAGCTCAGGCCGCAATGTTTGTAAATGGAGACATCTCCCATGACCGAAGGGGTTGCCGCATGGTAGAGTATAGCTTGGGAGAGGGCTTGCTCCAACCCTGTATTTTCATCGGGAGTAGCGATTCGCGATAGAAAATCTTGTAAATCGAAACAAATATATGGCGGTTGACGATCGAAATGTTGGATATTGGAAATATCGGGCATGGCATCGTTTCGATGAGCCTCGAAAATTTCATGGATACTATCGGCTAATGCTTCCAATCTATGGCAGTCCGCCAATCCCACGGTAGATGTGCGATATGCTCCGCTTTGAGCATTGTAATAAGTATAGATTGTATTGCAAACATCTTTGAGATCGAGATGATAATCGAATAGTTTTGGAATGGTCAACGAGTAGGGCATTCCGGCTCCCAGAACTTCGGCTGCCGATCCTATATAATAATCGGCCTTGTTTCGTAATTGGTAGGCACATTCTATTCCACCCATGAAACAAACGTCCGTGAGAATGAAGTGGAATTGTTTATCGGGTATAGCTTCTGCCAGCTCGTCTATTTCCATATAATTTTTGCCGTCTTGCCCGAAAGAGCGTGTGGGCAATTCGTACCGTCGAGCCGGTGAAAGAGCTAACGAGGAGTTTCCCGGAGCCCAGCCGGTGCTGTGAGACCAAAGTATCAATCCGTATTCTTTCGCTGGAAATAGTTCTTTCGTTTCATCGATTACCGAACGCATGACTTCCGTGGTAGCCGAGTTGCGGTCCGGGTATTCCTTTATAATCGCTTTTTCAGCCGAACCAGATTCGTTTTTCCTAATCTGTATAAGCTGGGGATTTGTATCGTATCCGTCGCGGTAAATAATGAGATTTCCTCCATTTAGACCTCCCGATGCGGCGACTTGTAACATGTCGTTGATATTTTGCGTATCGAAACGGTATGTCGATCCTAAGTTGTTGTTCGACAACATATAAATCAGTACCGTACGGTTTACAGGTTCTTGCTCCGGTTCATCTTCGTTGGCGCATCCCGAAAACAGAATGACAATTCCTAAGAGGAGAATAATCTGATGGCTGAAAAAAATACTATATATAAATTTATGATTACTCATCATTTGCAAAATTAACAGAAAAATTTAGAATGTCTGTTGCTTTTGATTCGTTTTTGCATATCTAATATGTGAATGTAACGTCTAAACCCGTACCTTTGTTATATAAAATATGGGATATGAAAAATCTTTTGGTTCTCGTTTGTGTGGTAGGGTTACCCTTTTATGTATTGTCACAGTCCTATTATCAATGGGTAGAGAGGGCCGATAGTTGCATCAAGGCGAAAGATTGGGCGGGAGCAGAGTCGGCATTGGTAAGTGCGTTGCGAACCGAGCCCGCGAATGGGCAAAATTCGTTGCTTATGTCCAATTTGGGTACGGTACAACGTTATGCAGGTAATTATGAAGCTGCACTTCGGAGTTATACGAACGGATTGTTGATGACACCTCATTCGGTCACTTTGTTGCGGAATCGGGCGGCTCTTTTTTCAGAGATAGACAGCATAGACCGTGCCTATCAGGATTATAGCCAGATACTGTTAATTGACGATACCGACGAAGATGCGCTGTATCACAGAGGTTTGATTGCATTGGAGCGGGGAGATACGATTTCGAGCCGTGCCGATTTTGAACGAATCTTGAAATTGAATCCGGCGAGTGCCAACGGTCGCATAGGTTTTGCTTCGTTGTTGAAAGTGATGGGTTATTATCCCGAAGCCATAGAGGTCTATTCGCAGGTAATTCGGGTAAATCCCGAGAAGGAGATTCTCTATGTAGGGCGGGCGGAAGCCTATTTGTTCGCCGGACAATATGCCAAAGCCGATAAAGATATAGAAAAGGCTATCGAGTTGGCTCCCGATGACCCGGTAGTATATGTATTGAGGGCGTTGGGCAAATTGGCAAGGTATGAAAGAGAATCGGCGAAGGCCGATTTGAAACGAGCCGTGGAACTTGGTTATGATTCCAAAGAGGCCGAGCGTTTATTGGAAGAGGAATAGAATCCTTTTTATATTTTTCAGGGACAAGAATAAAGAGAGATTTTTGTTCGTTTTGTTGTACCGGCAAAAGAAAATATATACCTTTGTTGTATGATTGGATTGGTACGCCATATTGAGTATTTATTGTTGCATAACGATGATGTTTTTATACCCGGTTTGGGCCGTTTTACAGTTCTCTGTGACGAAGCGAAGATACAATCGGGCGGTACATCGTTTCTCCCACCTGTGAGAAAAGTCGCATTTGAATCCGTTGCGACGGGAGATTCCGGGTTATTGGTTCGTTCGGTTATGCGTGCCGGTTTTATTTCTTGGGACGAGGCTGTTGAGGCTATTGCCGAAGAGGTCGAATCTGTTTATAAACACTTGGAGCAAGGTGGCGATTATGGTTTCGGGCGGTTGGGACGATTGGTCTTAGTCGATGGTAACGTGTGTTTTCAGCCACAGGAAAATAATTCTATCGAGAATCCCCGCTTCGGTTTCACCCCATTGGAAATAACTCCTCGTGAGGAAGATGTGGAAGATAGGGAGATACCGACGGTTGAAGCCGAAAAAGTTCGTGACCGTGTATATATATCGTTTCATCGTCGTACGGTGCGTGCGGCAGCAGTAGCAGCGGCAATAATTGTGTTTTTATTAATGCTTTCTAAGCCAATCAATACACCCGATACCACTGCCAATTATGCCGGATTATTGTCTGCCGAGTTATTCGGTCAGGCGGATACTACGACCGACGAAGCTGTCGTTAATGATTTTGAATCCGTTTTGGGAATCGATGAAATGCCCGATACGATTGCCGCCGGGGAAGAAAATGTTTTGGAAACCGCTGTACACGATATCGAAACAGCGAGAAATACCTACTATATTATAGTGGCTTCGCTTCCGTCAAAACAGATGGCCGAGAAGCAAATCGAGTGTTTTCACCGACAGGGCGTTTCTGCCGATTTGCAGATTTATGAGACGGCACGTAAATCACGACTCTATGTAGCATCGTTCGATGATTTTGATGAAGCTCGTCGATACCATTCTCATTTGGTACAGGAGCAGCCTCTTTTTGCGAATGCATGGATTATGAGGGCGGGAAACTAAGAGAGCCTTTGGGTTACCTCGGGAGAAAAATCTTGTTTTAGTTTCGAATTACCGGATAAGAATGCTTAGTAAAAATCAAATTAAACGCATACAATCGTTAGCTCGAAAGAAAGGACGGAGAGAGGAGGGCTGTTTTATTGCCGAAGGTAATAAACTCGTGGAAGACACACTGTCGGTTTTCGAGTGTGATTTGATATTGGCTACTCCGTCTTGGATTGTTTCGCACGCTCACAAATCGTTGCCTAAGATACAGGAAGTCGATGAACAAGAGATGTCGAAAGTCTCTCAGCTTGTTACGCCGCCCGATGTTTTGGCTGTATATCGCATACCCGAATATCATTTAAATATCGAGACTCTGAAAAAGGAGTTGGTGTTGGCTTTGGATACGGTGCAAGATCCCGGCAATTTGGGTACTATCGTTCGCTTGGCCGATTGGTTCGGTATTCGCCATATCGTTTGTTCTCCCGATACCGCCGATCTTTATAACCCTAAGGTTGTGCAAGCCACTATGGGGGCATTAGCTCGGGTAAAAGTTTATTATAGGTCGTTACCCGATTTTCTCTCTCAGGTGGATTCGTCGGTCGTGTATGGTACATTTCTCGATGGGGAGGATATTTATCATACCTCTTTGACGAAATCGGGGGTAATTGTGATGGGGAACGAGGGAAATGGTATATCGGCCAAATTGGAACCTTATATTGGGAAACGGCTGTATATTCCTAATTATCCGGTCGGGCAGCCTACTTCCGAGTCGCTCAATGTGGCGGTTGCAGCAGCGATTACATGTGCTGAGTTTCGTAGGAGGCAAATAGTATAAATAGTATGGCAAAGACAAAATCGGTTTACTTTTGCAATAACTGTGGGGCAGAGTCGCCCAAGTGGATAGGACGTTGTCCCGTTTGCGGCGAGTGGAATACCTATGTGGAAGAGGTCGTGAGCACGAAATCCGCGGCCGGTGGTCGGGGCGAGTTCGGCACGATGGAACAGAGTAAAGTACGTCCGCAACGGATAGACGATATTCAGATTACGGAAGAGTCGCGAATCGATTTGGGAAACGGCGAATTGAACCGAGTATTGGGTGGTGGTCTTGTGCGGGGATCATTGGTGCTGATAGGCGGTGAGCCCGGTATCGGTAAATCGACGTTGATTTTACAAACCGTACTTGCTCTAAAAGGACAGAAGATATTATATGTATCGGGGGAGGAAAGCGCAAGGCAATTGAAATTGAGAGCCGAGCGAATAGGAGGGAACGCACCCGACTGTTATATCGTGTGCGAGACATCGCTCGAAGATATATTCGTGCATATTCGTAATGTTGCTCCCGATATTGTAGTTATCGACTCCATACAGACGATTGCTACCAGTGCGATGGAGTCTTCACCGGGTAGTGTGGGACAGGTGAGGGAATGCGCCGCCTCGTTACTCAAATTTGCGAAACAGACCAATACGCCGGTTCTTCTCGTAGGCCACATTAACAAAGAAGGCAGCATTGCCGGGCCGAAGGTGTTGGAGCATATTGTCGATACAGTATTGCAGTTCGAGGGGGATAGACACTATCTATACCGTATTCTCCGCTCGATAAAAAATCGGTTCGGAAGCACTTCTGAATTGGGTATTTACGAGATGAGGCAAAACGGGTTACGTGAGGTGAGCAACCCGTCGGAAATGTTGTTGACTCAAAATCACGAAGGTTTGAGCGGTGTTGCCATTGCTGTCACGATAGAGGGCATACGCCCTTTCCTCATTGAGACACAGGCGTTGGTCAGTACGGCTGCTTACGGTACGCCGCAACGATCGGCGACAGGATTCGACCTGCGGCGCATGAATATGTTACTTGCCGTTTTGGAAAAGAGGGTCGGGTTCAAATTAGCACAAAAAGATGTTTTCCTCAATATAGCCGGAGGCATAAAAGTCAATGACCCCGCGATGGATTTGGCCGTAATCAGTGCGATACTTTCTTCCAATATGGATATGGCGATTGAGGCAGGAACCTGTATGACCGGCGAGGTTGGGCTTTCGGGAGAGATACGCCCGGTCAATCGGATAGAACAACGCATTCTAGAAGCCGAAAAATTAGGTTTTAAACGTATGCTCATACCGCAAAATAATCTGAAAGGCTTCGATACTTCCCGATTGGCGATAGAATTAGTTGCCGTCCGTAAAGTCGAGGAGGCCTTCCGGCAACTGTTCGGATAAATAAGGATATAGAGGTTATGATTCGAGAATTGCAGTTAAGAATTCTGCCCGAACAAGCAGCTTCGGAACAAAGCATAGCAGCATATGTGGCTCGGGAGCAGAGTATGGATATACGGTCGATAAAGTCTGTGAGGGTATTGAAACGCTCGATAGATGCCCGTCAGCGTACGGTCATGGTGAATTTGAAAGTGCGGGTATACATCGACGAATTCCCGCAAGATGACGAGTTCCCCCGTATCGAGTATGGCGATGTTTCGAGTAAGCCTCGGGCGATTGTCGTGGGGGCAGGGCCAGCGGGGCTTTTTGCGGCATTGCGTCTGATTGAGTTAGGTATTTGTCCGGTCGTTGTCGAACGAGGAAAAAACGTGCATGACCGTCGCAAGGATATAGCTCTTATCAGTCGGGAACAGAGAGTCGACCCGGAGTCGAATTATAGTTTTGGAGAGGGGGGAGCCGGAGCGTTTTCCGACGGTAAACTCTATACTCGCAGCAAGAAGCGGGGAAGTGTCGAGCGTATTCTTCAAATTTTTTGTCAGCACGGGGCATCGGTTTCAATCCTTTCTGATGCTCACCCTCACATCGGGACCGACAAGTTGCCGAGGGTAATCGAGCGCATGCGGAATCGTATTATCGAATCGGGTGGTGCGGTACATTTCGAGACCCGAATGGAGCGTTTGATTATCGATGGCGATGAGGTGTGTGGAATCGTTACAGCCGATGGTCGTGAATTTACCGGCCCTGTTATTTTGGCAACGGGGCATTCGGCTCGCGATGTTTATTATATGTTGCACGAGAACGGGGTGGAGTTGGAATCCAAAGGTATTGCCGTAGGTGTGAGATTGGAACACCCGCAACAGTTGATAGATTCCATTCAATACCACAATCCCGAAGGTCGGGGGAAATATCTTCCGGCTGCCGAATATAGCTTTGTCACGCAGGTGAAAGGGCGAGGTGTCTATTCGTTCTGCATGTGCCCCGGCGGATTTGTAGTCCCGGCAGCCAGTGGTCCCGAACAAATTGTTGTAAACGGTATGTCCCCGTCGAATAGGGGTTCGGTATGGGCCAATTCGGGTATGGTTGTGGAGTTGCAGCCGGAGGATTTCGGAGCCCGGTTTTCTATGTTTGGAGTTTTGGCGGGGATAAAATTTCAGGAGGATCTCGAACGGCAGTGCTATTTGAACGGGAACTGCAAACAGACGGCTCCTGCCCAACGCATGACCGATTTTGTCAATCGTCGCAATTCGTTCGATTTGCCTCGCTCCTCTTATTCACCGGGACTCATCGCTTCGCCGTTGCATTTCTGGTTACCCGATTTTATCGCCGCCCGGTTGCAGGAAGGATTCAAATATTTTGGGAAAGTATCTCATGGATTCCTCACCCGGGAAGCCGTGATGATAGGGGTGGAAACTCGCACCTCTTCTCCTGTACGAATACCACGTGATAGAGAGTCGATGACTCATATTCGTTTGCGGGGATTTTACCCATGCGGCGAGGGAGCTGGTTATGCGGGAGGAATTGTTTCGGCTGCTATCGATGGGGAACGTTGTGCCGAAGCTCTGGCTATGCAAATTAAACAATCGTCGTCTTTCGATCGTTCTGTTTAAAACGAATATATGAGGCTGATTTATCTTTTTCATAGCGGGTTTTTGATCGAAGCCGAGGATTTTTCAATCATATTCGATTATTATCGAGGAGGTGAAAATATCATAGAGAAGGCTTTGCGTAGGCGGCAGCCTATGTATGTTTTGGTATCCCACGAACATCGCGACCATTATAATCCCGAAATACTGACTTGGAAAAATTTGAAAAACAATATACATTATATTTTCCCTTGCGAAATGTCCTCGTTGGACGAGCTTTCGGGGTTGCCGAATATCGTGTATCTCGATCGAGGAGAAAGTTATGAAGATGACCGATTACGGGTGAATGCATTCGGCTCCACCGATATGGGGGTGTCCTATTTGGTAACGGCCGAGGGTAAAACAATTTTTCATGCTGGGGATTTAAACAATTGGCATTGGCGTGACGAGTCTACCGAAGAAGAGGTGCGGGAAGCTGAAACTGCTTATTTATCGGAATTGTATTATATGAAGCGGACTATTAAGTCTATCGATGTGGCGATGTTTCCGGTCGATGCCCGATTGGGAAAGGATTATATGAGAGGTGCAGAGCAGTTTGTCGGGGAATTTAATGTAGGTATGTTTGTCCCTATGCACTTTTATCCGGCAGTGTGTAAAGCCGAATCCTTTGCTCCGATAGCGAAGCGATACGGTACAGAATTTGTTTTATTAAGTAGTACGGGAGATTCAGTAATTATATAATAAATGCTTATAAATCATGGAGGTAAAAGCAAAATTCGACCATTTTAATGTGAATGTGACAGATTTAAATCGCAGTATAGAATTTTATTCGAAGGCATTAGGTTTTACCGAAGCTCGTAGAAAAGAGGCTGCCGATGGTTCTTTTGTATTGGTGTATCTTACCGATGGAGTTTCTCCGTTTTTGTTGGAACTCACTTGGCTGAGAGACCATAAAGATGCATACGAGTTAGGCGAAAACGAAAGTCACTTGTGTGTGCGGGTATCGGGCGATTATAATAAAGTGAGAGCCTATCATAAAGAAATGGGATGCGTATGCTTTGAGAATGAAGTTATGGGACTCTATTTTATTCACGATCCGGACGACTATTGGATTGAGATACTTCCAGCCAAAGAGGGTATTGCTTTATAAATAGTGAAAAGCTGCATTTCTTGACGTAAGGATGCAGCTTTTTTTTAATTGAGTTGATAGAATGGCAAAAAGATTTTACCTTTGTAACATTCCATTACATAAGATGGTATGGAAATTTGTTCGATTGGATAAATAGCTTAGATGAATCGGGTAATTGATTTTCATTGAAGTTAGTTTGTCAAGACCATGAATTTACATAAGAGTTTGGTATGATCACATTTTGCATTGCTTTGTTGCTGTTAGTTGCCGGATACTTCGTTTACGGTGCTTTGGTTGAAAAAGTTTTTGGGGTTAATCCGGGGAGGCAGACACCTGCCTATACCTCGACAGACGGTATCGATTATATTCCTATGCCGACATGGAAAGTTTTTCTCATACAATTTTTGAATATAGCTGGGTTGGGGCCTATTTTCGGAGCCATTATGGGTATCCTTTACGGGCCTTCGGCCTATTTGTGGATTGTGTTCGGGACTATATTCGGTGGTGCTGTGCATGATTATCTGTCGGGTATGCTTTCGGTTCGTCGGAATGGGGCTAGCCTGCCCGAGTTGGTCGGCGATGAACTGGGGTCGGTAGTTAAGCAAGTCATGCGGATTTTCTCTCTGCTTTTAATGATATTTGTAGGGGCTGTGTTTGTCGTAAATCCGGCTAATCTACTCGATTTACTTACGGGGGAAAATACGACCACGGCCATGTGGATTGCTATTATATTCGGGTATTATATATTGGCTACGTTGCTTCCTATCGATAAACTGATAGGGCGGCTTTATCCTTTATTTGGATTTGCTTTGCTGTTTATGGCGATCGGGATTATGATATCTTTGTTTTTGCGTCCAGACAGTTTACCGGAATTTCACGAAGCGATAGGTTATACACGACCGGACTCTGATGTAAATCCCATATTTCCTATGATGTTTATTTCGATAGCTTGTGGTGCTATTTCTGGTTTTCATGCTACACAATCTCCGATGATGGCTCGTTGTCTGAAAAATGAAAAAATGGGACGTCGGGTATTCTATGGGGCAATGGTTGTCGAGGGTATCGTCGCTTTAATTTGGGCGGCTGCGGCGATTGCCTTTTTCAATGGGTCATTCGATGCACTTTCTGAGTTCTTGAAAGGGAAAACTCCGGCTATTTTAGTCAATGATATATCGGTGGGCTGGTTAGGAACTTTCGGTGGAATTTTGGCTATGCTCGGTGTCATTGCGGCGCCGATAACCTCGGGCGATACTGCGCTCCGGTCGGCGCGTTTGATTGCTGCCGATTTTTTGCATATTCCTCAAAAGAAAATCCGAAATAGACTATTGGTTTCTATTCCGATTTTTATTCTTGCATGGCTCGTGATGATGATCGATTTCGAAGTGCTTTGGCGCTATTTTGCATGGTGTAATCAAACTTTGGCTGTGTTTACATTGTGGGCATTGACTGTTTGGTTGGCTAAGGAACATAAATGTTATTGGCTCACTTTGATTCCGGCGCTGTTTATGACGATGGTGACGGTTACTTACATATTTTTTGCTCAGGAAGGGTTTCGATTGTCCTATTCGGTTTCGCTGGGCATAGCCGTCTTCGTTACGTTGTTATTGTCATTTTTGTTTATCCGGTTTCTCCGTACTCTATCGAAGAGGGGGGCTATAAAGAAATAATCGATTAGTGTCGTTATGAATAATTTGACTAACTATCATTCTCATTGCGATTTTTGTGATGGGCATGCCCCTATGGAACTTTTTGTACGGGAGGCTGTGAAAGAAGGGTTTTCTTCATACGGTGTTTCCTCTCATGCTCCATTTCCTGTACAGAATGGTTGTAATATGCAAAAAGAGAAAATGACGGCCTATTTGGAAGAATTTCGTCGTTTGAAGCAACTGTATTCCTCCGAGATAGATTTATATATAGGTCTTGAAATAGATTTCTTAGACGATTCGTTCAATCCTTCTATCGACTATTTTCAATCCCTTCCTCTCGATTATCGTATCGGGTCTGTACACTATATCGTTGCGCCCGACGGTACGCCTGTCGATACAGATGGATCACCGGAACGATTTCGGAACTATGTGGATACGTATTTCGATGGAGATGTTAAAGAGGTAGTTCACCAATTTTATCGTAGTTCCTTTCGTATGATCGAGCTGGGGGGCTTCGACTTTTTGGGACATTTGGATAAGATAGGGTTGAATGCCTCTCTCTATTGTCCGGGATTGGATCGTGAATCGTGGTATAAAAAATGGGTGACAGACTATCTTGAAGAAGTCGCTTCTCGAAATTTATTGGTCGAAGTCAATACGAAGGCTTGGGAGACTCGTGGACGTTTTTATCCGAATTATGATTATTTCGAGTTGATGAATGATTTGGGAATTCGGGTAGTCGTTAATTCGGATGCCCATTATCCCGAGAAAATAAATGCCGGCCGGATAGAGGCTTTGTGCGCTTTGGCACAAGCCGGGTACACCAATGTCTGGCAATTTTGTAAAGGTAATTGGGTCGACGTTCCTATTGAGGATTAAATCCCGTTCGCTCCCTTTCTGTAATAATGTAATTGTTTCTTTCTTAGTTACAGCTTTTTTTGTATCTTCGTGCCGATTTTTACGCAAAGATTATTTAAGAAATATATGGGCAAGAAATTCACCGAATATTCTCGTTTCGACCTCTCGGAAATCAATAAGGAGGTTTTGAATCAATGGGATAAGCAAGATCTTTTTCACCAAAGTTTGGAAACGCGCGAAGGGTGTCCTTCATTCGTATTTTACGAAGGTCCGCCTTCGGCCAATGGTATGCCGGGCATTCACCATGTGATGGCTCGTTCCATTAAAGATATATTCTGCCGGTACAAAACCATGAAGGGATTTCATGTGAAGCGTAAAGCCGGGTGGGATACCCATGGATTGCCCGTTGAACTTGGGGTTGAAAAGGCTTTGGGTATCACCAAAGAAGACATCGGTAAAACCATTTCTGTGGCCGATTATAATGCGACTTGTCGTAAAGACGTAATGAAATTTACCCGCGAATGGGAAGACTTGACACACCGTATGGGGTATTGGGTAGATATGAAGAACCCCTATATCACGTATGACAATCGTTATATCGAGACTTTGTGGTGGCTGCTCAAACAGTTGTATAATAAAAATTATCTTTATAAAGGATATACTATTCAACCTTATTCTCCGGCAGCAGGTACGGGATTGAGTTCACATGAGTTGAACCAACCCGGTTGTTATCGCGATGTTAAGGACACGACTTGTATAGCGCAATTCAAGGTTAAGAATCCGCGTACGGAAATGACCGCTTTCGGAGAACCCTATTTCTTGGCATGGACCACTACTCCGTGGACGTTGCCTTCCAATACGGCTCTTTGCGTAGGCCCGAATATCGATTACAATCTTGTACAGAGCTATAATCCTTATACCGGTGTACCCATTAGTGTAATAGTGGCGAAAGTTCTCGTGCGGACTCTATTCAATCCGAAAGCCGAGGGGCTTTCGTTGGAAGATTACAAGCCCGGTGACAAACTCATTCCGTGGAAAGTCGTTGCAGAATATAAAGGTAACGATTTGGCCGGAATGGAGTATGAACAACTGTTGCCGTGGGTAAATCCGGGAGAAGGAGCTTTCCGGGTTATTACCGGTGATTTCGTGACAACCGAAGAAGGTACAACCGGTATCGTGCATATTGCGCCCACATTCGGTGCAGACGACGATCGTGTAGCTAAGGCCAACGGTATTCCTCCTTTGATGATGCTCGATAAAGACGGCAATCGCCGTCCTATGGTCGATATGACCGGTAAATTCTATCTGATAGAAGACCTCGATCCTGATTTCGTTAAGCAGAACATAGATGTGGAGGCTTATAGCGAATATGCCGGCCGTTATGTGAAAAATGCTTATGATGCCGCACTTACTGCCGATGATGCCACGCTCGATATCGATATTTGCGTTTTGTTGAAGCAAACAAACAAAGTATTTAAAATCGAGAAACACGTGCATAGTTATCCGCACTGTTGGCGTACCGATAAGCCTGTGCTTTATTATCCGCTCGATAGTTGGTTCATTCGTACGACGGCTTGCCGTGATCGCATGATAGAACTCAACAACACGATAAATTGGAAACCGCAGTCTACTGGGTCGGGACGTTTCGGGAAGTGGCTCGAAAATTTGCAAGATTGGAATCTTTCCCGTAGTCGTTATTGGGGAACTCCGTTACCTATTTGGCGTACCGAAGACGGGAGTGAAGAGATTTGTATTGGTTCGGTCGAAGAATTGTATAATGAGATAGAGAAATCTATTACTGCCGGATTGATGAATGAGAATCCTTATAAGAAACAGGGTTTTGTTCCCGGCGAATATACGGCTGAAAATTACGATAAGATAGATTTACATCGCCCGTATGTAGATGGTATCGTGTTGGTTTCCCCTTCGGGAAAACCCATGAAAAGAGAGAGCGACCTCATCGATGTTTGGTTCGATTCGGGTGCTATGCCTTATGCGCAGATACACTATCCTTTCGAGAATAAAGAAGTATTTGACAAGCGGGAAGTATATCCTGCCGATTTTATCGCCGAAGGTGTAGACCAAACGAGAGGGTGGTTCTTCACGTTGCATGCCATCGCCTCGATGGTTTTCTATAGCGTGGCCTATAAAGCAGTTGTTTCGAACGGACTTGTTTTGGATAAGAACGGAAACAAGATGTCCAAACGATTGGGTAACGCTGTCGATCCGTTCAGTACAATCGAAAAGTATGGTTCCGATCCGTTACGTTGGTATATGATTACCAATTCTTCGCCGTGGGATAATCTCAAATTCGATTTGGAAGGTGTGGAGGAAGTTCGTCGCAAGTTCTTTGGAACGTTGTATAACACCTATTCTTTCTTCGCTTTGTATGCCAATGTAGACGGTTTCACATTCAGTGAACCCGAGGTTCCGATGGAAAAACGGCCTGAAATAGACCGTTGGATTATCTCTCTTTTGAACTCTTTGATTAAAGAAGTCGACGAACAGTTTGCCGCTTACGAACCTACTCGTGCAGGGCGGGCTATATCGGATTTTGTAAATGACAATCTCAGTAACTGGTATGTTCGGTTGAATCGTAAACGTTTCTGGGGCGGAACGATGACGGAAGATAAATTGTCGGCATATCAAACGCTTTATACTTGCCTCGAAACAGTTGCCAAGCTCATGGCTCCTATTGCGCCTTTCTATGCCGATCGGCTCTATACAGACCTTACTGCGGCAACCGGACGAGATACTCGATCGGTACATTTGGTCGATTTCCCGGTAAGTTGCAACGATTATATCGATTTGGCTCTCGAAGAGCGTATGCAGATTGCTCAGACTATGACTTCGATGGTATTGGCTTTACGTCGTAAAGTGAATATCAAAGTACGTCAGCCGCTCACGACCTTGATGATTCCGGTATTGAATAAAGAGCAACAGGATCATATCGAAGCCGTGAAAGATTTGATTCTGAGTGAGGTGAATGTGAAAGAAATGAACTTTGTCGATAATGCGGCAGGTATATTGGTAAAACGGGTCAAACCCGATTTCAAAAAGCTTGGTCCGCGTTATGGAAAGATTATGAAACAGTTGGCAGCTACGATAGCTTCTATGTCGCAACCGGATATTATCGAATTTGAGAAGAACGGAACTTTTACTTTCGAGATAGATGGGCAACAGGCTACTATCGAAGCGAGCGATGTAGAAATTATCTCCGAGGATATTCCAGGGTGGTTGGTTGCTAACGAAGGTAATCTTACGGTAGCTCTCGACATTACGGTGACCGACGAATTGCGTCGCGAAGGTATTGCCCGCGAGCTGGTGAACCGTATACAGAATATTCGTAAAACTTCGGGCTTCGATATTACGGATAAAATCGATGTATATATCGCTTCGAACGGGGAGACCGATTTGGTTGTGGAGGAATATCGCGACTATATGTCTCGACAGGTCTTGGCCAATACGTTTGAGATATTGGGAACTCTTTCTGGAGAGGCAGTCACCGAGCTGGACTTCGATACGTTTAAGGTGAATATCAGAATTGTTAAATCCTTGAAATAATGGAGGTCCATAGGGATATTTCTGTTATATTTGACCGGATATAGAACAATTTCCGTTTGTGGTCGGTTCTTTGAATAATTGAATGTGGAATTTTAAGTAGCAATAATTATGAGTGAAAAAACACGTTATTCCGATGCTGAACTTGAAGAATTTCGGCAGATTATTAATGAAAAGCTCGAAAAAGCATATCGTGATTATGATTTGTTGAAAGCCTCGATTATGAATACCGATGGCAACGATGTTACCGATACGTCGCCTACATTTAAGGTGTTGGAAGAAGGTGCTAGCACTCTCTCCAAAGAAGAGGCAGGACAGTTGGCGCAACGGCAGATGAAGTTTATTCAGCACTTGCAGGCTGCGCTTGTACGCATAGAAAATAAAACATACGGGATTTGTCGGGAGACCGGTAAGCTGATTCCGAAAGAGAGACTTCGTGCTGTTCCTCATGCAACTTTGGGAATTGACGCGAAGGAAGATGGAAAAAGAAAATAGTTTGCCGATATCCATATCAATCTGTTCTTTGTGGAAACAGGTAAAGAGGATTGGCAGTTTTTATGAAACTTGTTGAAAAGTGATATTAAAATTCGACCTTCGGGGGCTGTTCTTTGGGTAGAAAGCACGAAGGTCGAATCTTTTTGAGATAGGATAAAAGTGAGAATCTTTTTATTTTGGATATGAAGAAATTAACCAAAGGGCAGGTCGCTCTTATTACGATTGTTCTTGTACTCATTGTCGACCAAGCCGTGAAGATATGGGTGAAAACTCACATGTATATCGGTGAATCTATACGAGTGACCGATTGGTTTTATATAGCGTTTATCGAAAATAACGGTATGGCTTTCGGTATGGAATTGGGAAGTAAGTTGTTCTTGTCTCTGTTCCGTATTGTTGCCGTTGTTTTTCTGTCGTGGTGGATGCTGAAAATTAAGAATCGTCCCCAAGTCGCTACGGGATTCATCGTTTGCTTGGCTTTGATTATAGCGGGAGCTGCGGGAAATATTGTAGACTGCCTGTTCTATGGATTGATGTTTAACGATCCTGTCCCCCCTTTGGTCGCTTCTTTTGTGCCGGGAGACGGGTATGCCGGGCTATTCTATGGGCGAGTTGTGGATATGCTCTATTTCCCTCTGTTCAGTTTTTATTGGCCCGATTGGATACCGTGGATAGGAGGTGAGCGGTTCAAGTTTTTCCGTCCGGTATTCAATATTGCCGATTCGGCGATTTCGGTCGGAGTGGTTTGTATGATTCTCTTTTATCATCGTTATCTCTCTTCCGAAAATAAACAAGTTGAGAAATCCGAATAGCTTTATGAGAAATCCGATATGGATCATATGGTTGGTTTTATGTTTGTCGGCATGTGGCAGCCGTACTCCGGATTATGTCATTAATGAGAAAGATATGGAGGATTTGTTAGTCGATATACACAAATCCGAAGCTGTCATAGAATCGAACTATAATATCTATAACAACAATGCCGATAAGAAAAAGATAAGAGAAGCCGTATTTTTGCGTCATGGAGTCACTCGGGAACAGTTCGACACGACTCTTGTATGGTATGGGCATCATATTGAAACCTATATGAAAATATACGATCGTGTGGTGGAACGATTGAAAGCCGAAAATGAGGAGGCCAAAAAACTGTTAGCGGAAGAAAATTCCCAAACGATGTCGCAGCCGGGCGATAGTGTAGATGTATGGAAACAAAGGCGGAGCCATATCTTCGACTCCCGGTTATCTACCAATTTGTTAGCGTTCGATATCGCTCCCGATGAAAACTTCCGTACTCGCGATTATTTCGAGTTGAAATTTAAAGTCGTCATGCTTCCTAAATTAAGCGTGAACCCGCAAGTATATATGGCCGTACGTCATACCGATAATGGGGTGGCATACAACAGAATCGATATAGATAAGGGAGGGTGGTTCTCTTTGCCGTTACAATCCGATTCTGCTACGGCGTTGTCCCGTCTTTACGGATATATCGTTCTTCCGGAGCAATCGGTTCGGGAGAAGGTATATATCGATAGTTTGATGTTGATTCGTAAGCACTATAACGATCGTATTCTCGATGTGAATAATCAGGTGTATATGCCAGAGCAGTCGGTCGTAAGTGGCGAATCTAAGAAAGCCGTTGCAAAACGGGTTACCAAATTAAAAAAGTTAGGTTCATAAGAGAAGATCATTGGATTATGAAGAAAGGATTCTTTTCGCATCAGTTGTGTTATAGGCGGTCGTTGCTCAATAAACACATTCTCTATCTCACTTTCGACAATAAAGTTGATAATATATTGCCGTTTCAGCGAGAAGTATCCTTGACTACCTTTTGTGAAGGTGTGTTGTTTGTCGTGTCGCCCGGTTTCGAACAGGAAAAAGAGGAGTTCTGTCGCATATTGCGGGAACAGCTCTCCGGCAATCCTTTGCTCACGGTAGGAGAGGCTATTATTCATAATCCCATCTATCTTCGTAATATGGCCGACGACATCGCCCCTTGCAGTCTGTATACTGTCACATCGATAAATTGGGCGACAGCTCGGTTAAGAGACGACGAACTCACGTTGGTGAAAGTACTCTGAACAGACTCTTGTTTTATCAGCATGATTATGTTTTAGCTGGTGAGAAAAAGTATTCAACCTTTTCCCGATTCCAATGATTATCGAAGATAGGGAAAATATCGCTTGATGTCGTTCTCGGTTTCGCCCGGTTAATACTCTAAGATATATAAAGCTCTTGGGGGAAACTCCATAATGGGGGAGAACTCGATCTGTCGGTGTGTAATAATATCATGGGCGGATTGTACTTCCGATAAAATCTCGTTATAACGGCTCATGTCGACCGTCAGTGGAGAGTCGTTCCCGTTCATGATAACCAACACATTTTTCCCTTCGTAGCTGCGGCGATATACATACAATCCGTTGTTCGGCATGAAGTGCATCATCTCCCCGTGTGACAGACAGGGATTGTTTTGTCTCCATTTCAAGAGAGTCCTGCAAAAGTCGAAGGCTTCGTTTTGCAGGGGAGTGCGGTCTTGGGATAAGAAATCGTTAATCGTATCGCCCGGAAATCCTCCCGGAAAATCGAGGCGGACCAATCCGTCGGTCTTTTGCTTGCTCCCGTGCATTAGAATTTCTGTCCCGTAATAGATTTGGGGAATTCCACGGGTTGTCAATAGGAATGCGATGGCTTGTTTGTAAAAGCCCAAGTGGGAGGGTTCGGACAACAGAAAACGATCGGTGTCGTGGTTGTCGAGGAAGTTAAGTACATTCATTGGGTCGGCAAACATGAAGTCGAGTGCAAGGTGGTCGTAGATCAGATTCAGCCCGCCCCAACTGTCGGTTTGCGAAGTAAACGCATCACGGGTTATACCTTGTAGCGGAAAATCCATAACGCTTTTCAAGTGGGAGTTACGTGACGTATCCAAAATGCTGTTCCGTTGCCAATAGGCCGAACCGGCTTCGGTTCCGTACCAGCATTCTCCCACGATGTTGAAATTAGGGTATTCCCGGTTGATGGCGGCACACCATTCGGACATGGAATCGAAAAACACATACGGGTGAGTATCCATACGTATGCCGTCGATTCCCGAAAATTCTATCCACCAGATACTATTCTGAGTCAGATATTTCATTAAATGCGGATTGTGCTGGTTCAAGTCTGGCATGCTCTCTACGAACCAACCTTCTACGGTCATGCTTTTGTCATATTCCGATACGTAAGGATCGAAGTGGGGAGTAAGACGGTAGGACGTTTGTCGATAACCGTCGGGGAAGTTGAACCAATCGTGCGATGGTCGGTCCAAGAACCAGATATGTTGGTCTCCGCAATGGTTGAATATCATATCCATGACGACTTTCATACCCCGGTTATGGCATTCGGTTATCAAATCCCGGTAATACATGTTTGTCCCGAACCGAGGATCGACCCGATAATAATCGGTTGTTGCATATCCATGATACGACCCTCCGGGCATATCGTTTTCGAGAACCGGATTCAGCCAAATGGCCGTTACGCCCAAGTCTTCGATATAGTCCAAGTGCTCGGCGATACCTTTTAAGTCCCCTCCATGCCGGGCATCGGGATTGTTCCGATTTACGGGTGAAGGAAATCGCATGGACGGAATGACGTTTGTAGACGGGTCGCCATCGGCGAAACGGTCTGGCATAATCAGATAAAGTACGTCCGTTGCGTCGAATCCTTTCCGGTTTTTTCCCTGTATGGTTCTTGCATTGAGTGCGTATGGGATATTTTGTTTCTCTCGTTTTCGGCTCAGTTGAATATCGAAATTGCCGGGTTGGGTCTCAGGGGCGATACTCAGATAAAGGAATAAATAATTTTTACTGTCCAGACTGACAGCTTTTGTTAAGGTTACGCCCGGGTAATCTATCTTAATTTTACAGTCGGCGATATTTTTCCCGTATAACATGATTTGTAGCTCTCGGTCTTGCATTCCGGTCCACCAGAATGGAGGGTCGATTCGTTCTATATCTATCTTTGCATAACTTGTGCTTAGGGTGCAGAATAGCAGGAATGATAGGAATATCTTTTTCATACGTATGGCATTTATGGGTTTTTCTGTTGGAGAAACAATTATATGCAAGACTTGGTTCGTAGGCAACTTCATTATAATAGAGAAAGGGAGGAGATAATCTTTATCTCCTCCCTTTCTCTATTATGTTCGCATTATTCGAAATCTTAAATGACTCCTTGTGCCATCATGGCTTTGGCTACTTTCATGAAACCTGCGATGTTGGCTCCTTTCATATAGTTGATGTATCCGTCCGCTTCGGTTCCGTATTTTACACATTGAGTGTGAATGTCGCTCATGATTTGGTGCAGACGTTGGTCAACTTCTTCGGCGCTCCATGAAATGTGCATGGCGTTCTGTGTCATTTCCAATCCCGAAGTGGCTACGCCGCCCGCATTGACAGCCTTGCCCGGTCCGTACATGATACGATGTTTGATAAATAAATCGATAGCTTCGGGGCGACAACCCATATTGGAGATTTCACCCACACAGATAACGCCGTTTTCAATAAGCCTCTTGGCATCCTCTTCGTCGAGTTCGTTTTGTGTAGCACAAGGAAGAGCGATGTCGACTTTTTGTTCCCAGGGGCGTTTTCCGGGGAAGAATTGTACTCCGTATTTTTCGGCATAAGGTGCGACTATATCTTCGCCCGATGCGCGTAGTTCGAGCATATAATCTATCTTTTCACCTGAAATACCGTCTGGATCATATACATAACCGTCAGGTCCCGAAATGGTGACTACTTTCGCTCCTAATTGTGTAGCTTTTGATGCCGCACCCCATGCTACGTTGCCGAATCCGCTGATGGCGATTCTCTTTCCGGCGATGTCTATTCCTTTGGTTGCCAGCATTTGTTTTACGAAGTAAAGTCCACCGTAGCCGGTTGCTTCGGGACGAACAAGGGAACCTCCGAATTCGAGACCTTTTCCGGTAAACGTTCCGGTGTGCTCATGCGTCAGTTTTTTATACATACCGAACATGTAGCCGACCTCACGGCCTCCTACGCCTATATCGCCCGCAGGCACGTCGGTGTCGGGGCCTAAATGACGCCACAATTCCAACATGAATGCTTGGCAGAATCTCATGATTTCGGCATCTGATTTACCACGAGGGCTGAAATCCGAACCACCTTTTCCACCACCCATAGGTAGAGTGGTCAGTGCATTTTTGAATGTTTGTTCGAATCCGAGGAATTTCAATATGGAAAGATTTACCGATGCATGGAATCTTATTCCTCCTTTGTACGGGCCTATGGCATTGTTGAATTGTACCCGGTATCCTAAGTTTACTTGTATTTCGCCGTTATCATCTACCCAGGGCACTTTGAAGGTGATGATTCTGTCGGGTTCGACAAGCCTTTCTATCAATTTGGCTTTTTCGAATTCGGGGTGTTGGTTATAAACTTCCTCTATGGAAAGTAACACCTCGTGTACCGCTTGTAAATACTCCGACTCACCGGGGTGCTTTGCCGCCAATGATGTCATGATGTGCTCGATGTTCATAGTCGCGATATTATTAAGTTAAATTCTTGGTTGGGCATCTCTTTGGAAGATGCTCGTTTCTCTTATCGCAAATGTACATATTTATATGGATAAAAAAATTTTTTTTACTACTTTTGAACAATAAAATCGCAAAAAATAAAATGGCAATTTGAAAGCCGGAATCGACACAAAAATAATGAATCGACCGAATATTAACCAATTATATCTGAAAGATACCTCTTTTGCTAACTTAATGCAAAAAAGAGTGTTCAATGTCTTACTTGTTGCGAGCCGATATGATGCTTTTATCATGGAAGAAGACGGGCGGGTGGAGGAACAAATTTACTTCGAATATGTTTCTCTGAATCTGAGTTCGCCTCCTCGGGTGAAACAGGTAACGACCAATGAGGAAGCCTTCGAGGAATTGGCTTTGAAACGTTATGACTTGATTATAACTATGCCCGGAGTCGATTGTTCCGAGACCTTTACGCAGGCAAAGGCGATGAAACGTCTTTACCCTTATATCCCTATTGTCGTTCTGACCCCTTTTTCTCACGAAGTTTCAAGGCGTATAGCAAAGGAAGATTTGAGTGGGGTGGACTACGTGTTCAGTTGGTTGGGTAATGTCGATTTGTTAGTGGCTATTATTAAGCTGATCGAAGATAAAATGAATGCCGAAGTCGATATTACTTCGGTAGGTGTGCAACTCATTCTATTGGTAGAAGACTCTATCCGGTTCTATTCTTCCATTTTGCCTAATTTGTATAATTTTGTGTTGAAGCAATCCCAAATATTTTCGACCGAAGCCTTGAATGATCACGAGCGAATGCTGCGTATGCGGGGGCGTCCCAAAGTAATGTTGGCACGAACTTATGAGGAAGCTATGCAGATATATGAAAAATATTCGGGAAACATGCTAGGTATCGTATCCGATGTTTCGTTCGTTAGGGCAGGCGAAAAAGATAAAAAAGCAGGAATAAAATTTTGCACCTATGTGCGTTCTTGCGATCCTTACTTGCCTCTTATTATCGAGTCTTCCGAACGCGAAAATCAAAAAGAAGCCATTAAGCTCAACGCTTCATTCTTGGATAAAAATTCTAAGAAATTGCCGGTCGATTTGAGAAAAACGATATTGAAAAATTTCGGCTTCGGTGATTTTACATTCATCAATCCTAATACGGGAGAGCCTATCGTGACAATAAAAAATCTAAAAGATTTACAAGACAATATAGATATTATTCCCGACGACTCTCTTTATTATCATGCCTCTCGTAATCACATATCCCGATGGCTCTATTCGCGTGCTATTTTTCCTATGGCCGAAGCCTTGCAGCCTCGACAAATTACCGATTTGAGTGAGATATCTGAGATTCGTAAACTCATTTTCGACGCTATTGTGCAGTATAGAAAAATGAAGAATAGGGGAGTAGTTGCCATTTTCAAGCGTGACCGTTTTGACAAATACTCCAATTTTGCTCGTATCGGTAATGGTTCTTTGGGGGGGAAAGGACGAGGCTTGGCGTTTATCGACGCCATGATAAAAAGAAATCCGACTTTCGATAATATCGAAGGCGTGAATGTGACCGTTCCCAAAACGGTAGTTTTGTGTACCGATATATTCGATACCTTTATGGAGAGTAATAATCTCTATCAAATAGCTCTTTCCGATATTTCCGATGAAGAAATTTTGGAGCATTTTCTTAAAGCGAAGCTCCCCGAAGAATTAAAGCCCGATTTTTTGGCATTTTTCGATGTGGTGGGTAAGCCCATTGCCGTTCGTTCGTCGAGTCTGTTGGAAGATTCCCACTATCAACCTTTCGCCGGTATCTATTCTACCTATATGATACCCTCGTTGGACGATAAGAACGAGATGCTCCGCTTACTGTTAGATGCTATAAAAGCTGTTTATGCCTCGGTTTTTTACGCCGATAGTAAAGCCTATATGACAGCTACGTCGAATGTTATCGATCAAGAAAAGATGGCGATTATATTGCAGGAAGTGGTAGGTACGCAATACAACGATCGTTATTATCCGTCATTTGCAGGAGTAGGGCGTTCGATAAACTATTATCCTATTAATGACGAAAAGGCCGAAGATGGAGTTGTCGATTTGGCCATTGGGTTAGGAAAATATATTGTCGATGGAGGACGCAGTTTACGATTCTCTCCACGGCATCCCAATAAAGTATTGCAAACCAGTACACTCGATTTGGCGTTGAGAGATACACAAACACGATTCTATGCGTTGGATATGAATAGAGGTGAAAAACCTTTCTCTATTGACGATGGCTTCAATTTGTTGAAACTCTCCGTTCGTGATGCCGAGAAAGACAATTCCCTTCGTTTGATGGTTTCTACTTACGATCCTGTCGATCAGATGATCCGGGACGGTTATTATGATGGGGGGCGCAAAGTCGTTACGTTTGCCAATATCTTGCAACATGAAGCCTTTCCGTTAGCCTCTATTCTCGATTCTATGCTTACCATTGGCAGTCGTGAAATGGGACGGCCGGTAGAAATAGAGTTTGCGGGAAATCTTGTAGGGCCGGGTAATACTCCCGGTACGGTCTATTGGTTGCAGATAAGGCCTATTGTCGATATGAAGGAAATGCTTAGCGACGAAGTAATGGATTTACCCGACGAAAGAACCATTCTTAAAAGCAATACGGCGTTGGGACACGGCGTGATGGATAATGTATCTCATATTGTCTATGTAAAATCATCGAGTTTTAAGTCCTCAAATAATGTAAATATAGCACGTGAAATAGAGAAAATAAATCGTACCTTTACCGAGCGGGAAGAAAACTATATTTTGGTAGGGCCCGGGCGATGGGGGTCGAGTGACTCTTCACTGGGAATTCCGGTTAAATGGCCGCATATATCATCAGCCCGTCTCATTGTAGAGTCCGCACTTGATAATTATAGGATAGAACCAAGTCAGGGAACGCATTTCTTTCAGAATTTGACTTCGTTTGGTGTTGGCTATTTTACGGTAAATACATTTGCAGGCGATGGCTATTACGATGAAAGTTATCTGAATGAGCTCCCTGCTGTGTACGAATCGGAATCTTTGAGAATTGTTAAATTTGATGCTCCTGTATTGATAGAGATAAACGGACGCAAAGGGAAAGGTCTGGTGACAAAGCCCGGAGTGGAACAAATTGAAAATAAATAAGGTAGAAAATTATGTCTATATTTAGAAAAACGATGAAAGCGTTGGGGTTTTCTGGCGAAGATGATGAATTCGAGGCTCAACCTTATACTGCTGAAAATATTACGAATGCATGTATTCGGGAAAAAGAGCGACAGGATAATGAGAGTGACGTTACTCCGTCTGCTTCGAGAGTTGGAGAAGACAAAGAGGAGGAACTGCAACTCCCCGATACGCTGCTCGATACATTGTTAGAATTATTGAACAAATCGCTTCCCGATTATATATTGGCCGCACTGGATAAGGAAGCGGAGAAAAAATATCTCTTCGATCGATTAGATAAACCGTTTAAAGAATTTATCTGTGCGGTAAATGAGCGTGCCCGTGAATCCGTTTCACGGAAATGGAAAACAGAACACCTCAATTTAACGAAAGAAATGGAAGAGGCACGGGTAAAAATGAAAGAATTGGAAGAGCAGCGTAATACTATGCAAAGTGCTCAATTAAGCGCCGAACGACAGAAACGGGCGGTGGCGGAAAAAGTGCATGAGCTGGAAGCTCGTATCGCTGCGTTAGAAGCCGAAAAAGAGCAGTTTGAACTGGAAAATAAAAGTTTGGTGAATAAATTGAAAGTCTCTAATGTCCATCAAGAAGAATTGGAGGCAGCTTCTGCCGAAATTGAGAGGTTAAGAGCCGAACTTAAAACACAGAAAGAAAATATATCCGATGTAGAGCAACTTCGCATGGATTTACAGCAGGCTCGCAAAGAACTATCACAGGCAAAAGATAAAGAGACCGAGATTGCAAGTCAGTTGGAAGCAGCTCGACAAGACTTAATGCAACGAGAAGATAAAAATTCACAACTCTTAAAGCAGATAAAAGAGCTTGAAATTCAGCTATCCGAAGCACAGAATGGGTTGAAGGTAGTAGATGAAGTCGAAATTAAATTGCAACAGTTTGAGCAGATAAAAGCATCGAAAGATGAAAAAATAGCACAACTCTTAGACAACTTGCAATCCGTGGAGGAAGAAAACAAACAACTACAAGCTCGACTGAATGATCTGATAGAACAAAAAGAAAAATTAGAACAGGCTGTGACACAGGGAAATGTCGGTAATAAAAACGAAATTGAGTCGCTGAAAAGCGATTTAGAAAATGCCAATGCAATGGTAGCCGCATTGCGAAATCAACGACAAGAACTATTAGCACAGATAGAGAATTTGAAATTTGTGAAAAACACGAATGAAAAACAAGAGCCGGAAACCGTTACGCCAGTCGAAGAGAAACAAGACACATCGTCCGTAATTAGTTTTGAAGTTCGTCAGGACGAAAGTGAAACAAAAAGCAATGTAAAAACTTCGGTAGAGGAATCGAAGGAAGTTACGGAGAATCCCCCTAAGAGTGTTGATACAAACACAGGGGAAGACGATTTTCCGGGTCTCGATTCATTCGATGATAACTGGTTAATTCCTACCAGACCCGATACACCCGAGATGATTGCAAAACGGAAAGAAGAGGAGAAAAAGAAGCGTGAAGCCGAAGAACAGGCTGCTGTGGAGCAAAAGAAAGCGCAGCAAGTTGATTCCTCTCAAATGTCTCTTTGGTAAAATAAATGTAATGTATGGAAAGAGTCCCGTTTAGAGAATGGGACTCTTTTTTTTAGAAGCTGTTTTAAATTTATCCGAGACAGATTGAGCCCTATGTTGAAGCAGATTGGAGTTCGAGATATGCAGTCAATAGCGGGCTATTGACAAAAATCAAGGGATTCAAGATGCGAGACAGGGGCTCAATATGGCCGGAACATACCTGCTTGCAATGATAATATTATTTCTCAATAAATTTAAAACAGCTTCTTATTAGGAGGAAAGAAAAAAAACTCGATAAAAATGATAGGAGGAATAGATTACGTTCGACTTTGTCTTCGTTACCGAGGGCATCATATCTTCTCCCCTGTGCCGGGGAATAGTATGGGGAAGAAACCCAAGAAACGATAGTTTCTGAGGAGAAGAGTTGTAATATACAAGGACAATCCCCACAAATTATCGACCGAACTAGCTTTTAGGTGTAGCTCACTTAAATAGTATTGGGATTTTTTTTGGAAAAAATGTTTAAGTATAAATGGTTGAAGTACAGTCTATTGTAAGAAAGTTATGTTATACAGCATAAAAAACATTGAAAAAAATTTGGAATGTAATAGAGAAAGGCAGTATCTTTGCAGCACTTTCGCAAAACGGGGAGGCCACGAGGCCGCCGTTGGAGAGAGAAGTTCATTGAGGAAATTGAAGAAGCAAGTGTAGTACAGGAAATAAGAGAGAAAGAAGTCAATTCGGTCAGGTGACGCTTCGAAGGTATAATAAAGAAAAAGAAAAGATACAACGAAGAGTTTGATCCTGGCTCAGGATGAACGCTAGCGACAGGCCTAACACATGCAAGTCGAGGGGCAGCGGAGAGGTAGCAATACCTTTGCCGGCGACCGGCGCACGGGTGAGTAACACGTATGCAATCCACCTGTAACAGGGGGATAACCCGGAGAAATCCGGACTAATACCCCATAATATGGGCTCTCCGCATGGAGGGTCCATTAAAGAGAGCAATTTTGGTTACAGACGAGCATGCGCTCCATTAGCCAGTTGGCGGGGTAACGGCCCACCAAAGCGACGATGGATAGGGGTTCTGAGAGGAAGGTCCCCCACATTGGAACTGAGACACGGTCCAAACTCCTACGGGAGGCAGCAGTGAGGAATATTGGTCAATGGTCGGCAGACTGAACCAGCCAA